>NZ_JAXBMB010000005.1:0-415661 GCF_033963905.1 Cognatiyoonia sp. IB215182 | reverse complement strand
CATGTAGATTCTCCAGTTTCATAAACACCGTATCTCGGCGTCCACGAAACCGGCAGCAGGCCAGATCGACGTGAATCGATGGGATACTGTTGTCACTATAAGTGAAAGATGACTGCCCATAGCGGGAGTAATAGAAGATTTGTTGAGGCCACGGCGGTTGGTTGCCGTAGAATTCAACCGCCCAATCAAGCAGATCTCGCAACCTACTGAATTCTAGGTGCCAAGAGATGGACGGCCTTAAGCATTGCTTTTTGTTGCCTGTCGACCCTGATGTGAATTCTTCATAATTGATGAAGACATTTTGAGAGCAACATTCAACAACTCGTTGCGCAGCGATCTTTGATTCAGATAGGAAATCCAAATGACCAAGCACTCGTTTGGTTTCTGTCGGTAGATAGTACCTCTTCGTCGGAGCCAGCGTAAATGCAGTCGGGTAAGCTTCGAGCAGACCGCTAAAAAAGCATCTTGAGACTTTATCTTCGGTAATGCTGGTGGGCTGGAAGCTCATATGTTTGTCGGTTTCTGAGGTAGTGCGATGCTGACCGAAACATATGTGATCGTCAATGATCCGGTCGATCTGAAGTTGGCAGAGCGGACGTCCGCTGCGGGCTGACTAAGATTCAACTTGCGCTGTCCCCGGAGGCACTGCAGCATCTATTCGGTGTGGTCAGAAACCGCCTTCAAGGACGGCCCATTGCCGACCTCCAGTGGCTTATCGCGACGCCGCGGTGCAGCCAAGCATAGCAGACATCTCTAGGCTAGCGTTCTTTACTCTCGTTGTGGCAACAGATGCCAATTCACCCGTAGATCGGCTCTGTATGAGTTTGGTGGACCAAGAGCGAGAAAAGTCGTTTCCTTTTCAAGCGCACGCCAATTTGGCAAGCTCGGCTGAGGAGTATCGAGAGAGCGGCTGGCATGTCATTATGATGCGTTCACTTTTGCAGCATAGGTTTCTAACGTGGCGAATTGCAAATTTCATTTCGTTCCTCACTGTACTCGGTCTCGTTTTCGTGGCGGCTTCGCCCGTTCGGGCAGACAACACATCGCCTGAAGTACGGCTTGGCCTTGTATTTGATGCCGCAGAAAACTTGCCACCGGACGAGGCATTGGCCGCGATCGAGCCCTTTCTTGGCGGCCCCGAACTAATCGTCTCCCTGGGAGCGACCGTCGCGATCGTCCAACTCTCGGATCAGATCCCAGTGGATGCAGGCCTGAAATTATTGGCGCATTCGGTTGTGACGGAAAACGATATCGAAGCATTGGAATCCGTTCGAAAGGTCTTGCGCCTCGTGGCCGAGAACGCTGACGCTTTCTTGCCGCATGCGGGCGTCTTGCAGGACGCTTCACGACAATTGCTGGATCGCGCCGAAGCCACGGAAAACGGGGAACTGAGGTCACTTGCATTGGGGCTCGAGGCACGTGCTGAAAACCTGTCTCGGCTCCAGCTCAGAGATCAGATCGAGAGTGTCCTGGCACCTTTAGCCGAATACGGTGGGTATCTGACACCTATCATAGTCCTGATGGTTTGGTATTCCGTCGTAGGTCTCACCTTTCTGATGCGACCAATCTTGGTACCGCGGCTCGGTCAGCTTGAAAGTTTTGTCGTCGAAAGCCGCATTCCTGTCGTGGGGTCCTTGGTTGGACTTCTGGCGCTGGCCCGGCGCCTGACGCTGCATCCGCGCGTTATTGATGCGTGGATTCAACGGCATGCGCCAAAATACATGGCGTCTTTCAATAATCAAGCCGCAGTGGCTGAACGCTCCGTTGTCATTCCGCTCCCGATCGAGGTCGATGGGACGGTGAACTCCGCCTGGCAAACGGATCATTTGGGCTCGCTTTCACAGCAAGTGCGTCTGCGTATCGTTGTCATGGGCGAAGGCGGAAGCGGCAAAACCCACGTCGCTCTCCGCATCGCCCATGCTCTGGCCGACAAGCCGACTGCCAAGTCACGATCGTACATGCAGCGCATTCCGGTCCTGATCGGACGAGAAATAGAGGCGATCGGTAAAGACATCAATTCGCCAGAGATGTTGGTCGCCCTGGTCGCAGCCAAGCTGTCCGAGGCGCTTCCCGATGTCTATTTCACCCCCAATTTCGTCCGCGTCTTGCTGGCCTCCGGGCGGCTTTTGATCATCTTTGATGGGTTCTCGGAATATGCGGCTACGGTCCGAACCGCCCTGCAACCGGATTCACCCGAATTTGCGGCCCAAGCGGTGATCATCACAACCCGTGACACAAATTTTGCGGCGATGCTGCCCCATGTGAAATTGTCACCAGCGCGCATCTCCGGCAGCGCCGTGCCGAGTTTCCTCAATGCTTACCTCAACGAAGCCGGTTTGCGTGGGGCCGTGTCTGATCACGATCTGCTTAGGGCAAGCTATCGATTATCCGGGCTTGGCCAGCGGCGCAGCGTGACACCATTGCTTGCCCGTTTGTTTGCGCTTCAGCTGGCCAATGGAGAGATGGACGAGACGGACAGGCTGAGTAGCGCGGAGATCATGCTGTCCTACGTAAAGGGACTGAACGACAGCGCCGGGGACACTGGATTGGACACGCGCGCGCTATTTGGGGCGGCGTCATCGCTTGCCTATGAAGCGGTGTCTTCGACCCTCCAACCTTCAGCACTGCCCTGGGAAAAAGCCGTCGAAGCCGCGGGTGGCGAAGACACGCTCTTGATCCTGAAAGAGCGTTTGACATTGATCCAAAGCGTTGGCTTGACCGAGGACCGATTGATCTTTGTGTTTGACCCGGTTGCGGAATATCTCGCTGCACACGCGCTCTACGAGAATAACGGGACCGACGCTTTGGCGTGGCGCGGCACGTTCGAAACGATGGAACGGTTGGCCGTGGACCCCCAAGTGTCCGAGGGGTTCTTGAGAGCGATAAATGAGGTTTTCGATTATCACACGGGTCACCCCAGTCCCGCCCTTTTGCAGAACGAAGAGGGACCGCCTGGTGGCGAAATCGCAACGTGGCTCAGGGCGGCTACACAGCCTTTGGAAGACAACTAGCAGTCTTTGGCCGTCAAAGAAGCGAACTGATATCGAGCGAGCTTCTCTGACCAATGTCAACTTTGTTGGCGGCGAGCCATGCTGCCGCCGAATTATATCCATGCTGGTAGAGCGCGTCGCTGACACTCGGGTCGTCGTAAAGTGCGCTTGCGTCCGGCCAAGTCCTGGCCGGCGGAGCGATTACCGTGCCGTGGACGCGCAAGAGCCGAATGCTCGCAGCTTCGATCGCACCACTATCGGCAAGCCGCTGCACAAAGCCGATCGAGCGCAGTTCCGCTTGCAATGCGCTGATCGAGGTCAACGCGGCGAGACGTGACGCGATCGCCTCCCCGCTTTCGGGTGGCCCATTTTCGCGGGAAATTCTCGGAACAACGCAAAACAGGTCTTGGGGCAGCTCAGGACTGAAGAGTGGGAACAGTGAAGCTGCATTCACGTCAGTTCCCCAGAAGAAGTCACCGTCGATGTCCACCGCCGCGTTCCGCCACGGAGCGCAAGTTGCCGCACGGACCGTATCGTGCGAAATCTCATCCCCGGAAAATATTCTTTTGCTGCCAGTATTAACGTTCACGGCCGCGAGAAACACCGTGATCGTGTCGCGTCCAAGTTCGGGCAGGAACGCCTCCGCGATATCCCAAAGGGGGTTGATATTCAGCGGATTGATGTCTTCGGGCGAGAAGAAATACGGATCTCCGGTCATGGTTTCTTCGGCTTGTTGTGCCGCCGCGAGGAGCGGCATCAGCATTTGCCACGGGTCAGGGTCGGATACACTCTTGTTCCAGGACAACACGATATCACGCCAAATTGCACTAAGCCTGTCCACGGCTCCCTCGCGTCCATTGTGAGACAGGCCCTGAGCCACGGCGATGGCGGAAAAGCAGCCACTGCCGGATGCACTGATTGCCGCGATCTCGATCTCTTCGTCCTCAAGGAGCCTCTGCAACACGCCCCAGCCGATCAGACCTTCGACGTCGCTGCCCCCTAGGGCAATGCTTATGCGTTTGCTCATCGTGCTCCCATTAAACGGTCTGCTGCTCTACATTACAGTTCATGACCACGATAAACACAAAATCTATCCAGCGCACCCGTACCGCTTTGGATCTCAACCGCCGGGTGTTCTTGGCCGGATGTTTTGCCGCGTCGGGCGGGATTGTAGCCGCCGGTCAGAAGCCGTTGATCCAGTTCTTTTCCATTTGCCGCGCTGTGCCACTGGGACAGCGCGAGGTTTTGGTAATGGGGCGCTGTCTCGGCGACCCGATCGCCGTTGGTGACACACTTCTTTCGGGTTTGGGCGGACGAGGCGAATGTTTAGAACTAAGAGTGCGTGATGGCCAAGCATCGCAACTTGCGACCGGTGAGCACGGTATTCTGCGTTTAAGGGGGCTGGCGATTGAGCATGTGCGTACCGGCTCCGTGTCGAACAGTCGGTTCGAAGCGATTGAGGATGTTGTATTGCGCAAGGCGCGGGTCAAACTTTTGCAGAATCAAACGAAGTTGCTCCCCGGTGCCTGTCAGGTATTGCTCGCTGCCTCCCGCTTCCCTGCGAAGGTCGTTGCGGTACATAAACAAATGAACGGGGATGCAGTGTTCAACGTCGCGCTCAATCTTCCCAGCATGATCTCGGCGCAATTGACGGGTTCGGTCGCGCTTGTCATGCGAGATCAAATCATTGCCTCAGGCAGGCTCGTACAGCGATGAAGCGCGGTCCTTGAAGCAAAGCTGCATCATTAAGTCTGCATTCGATTCGAGCAAATGAATTAGGGAATTCCGCACTTCAAAGCGTTGCTCGTGACGCGCGCATTTCATAGCGGTATGTCGCGTGAGCCTGATCGCTCGGCGGACACGTGTTTGGGCAAGCTGCAATCGTTGATCTCGAATAGGGCGGCCCAAACCTGCCGTTGGCCGAAGGGTCGAGATGCTGCGGCGCGGCCCTTTAGAGCTGCCATTCGCTGCAAGTGCAAAATCTTGAACAAACAGAACTCACAGTGTGCGGGACGAAGCGGACGTTGGGTTTACGTATTTCAGGGTCCGCTTTGAGCCCAAAGCCGCCAATGCTGTGCTCAGCTTGAATGTCTGCTATGCATCGTGACCAACCACGGTAGGTTCAGTTTTGAGGAGGAGAACGAGCCACTAATTTCGAGACGGTTTAGGTTCGGCGCCACCAGATGGGACACAGAATTGATGCATTCGAAGCAGGAAGCCTGCTCATCGAGGTAAGAAACAGGGATCGACCGCCTGATTACCGGCTGGAAGCATTCTTTGCACAGCCGGGATTGATGCAACCGAACTGCGGCTGGCATGACGTCGATGACTATTCGCTCATTGTGGCGTTTGGAGGGCTGCCTTCCTCGCATCGCGCAGTCCAAGCTTGGTTCGATGTGGGTGTTACCTTCAGGCAGGCTGCCATCGGCTTAGTGGACGATGAGCGAGATGATCTCGCGAGAGCCATCTTAATTGAGCGAGTAGAATCGTCGCTATCAAATGCCGGGGTCGCGCCGGACGATATAAATCAAATCATGCTTAGGCTTCGAATAAGCAATGAATCAAGGCATCACTTGGATTGGGTTCAGGAAAAGCTCCGCCAACTGGGCAGCAACCAGGACGACTGTTCTAGCTTGCCTGATGCGAGAGACGAGCTGACTGTCAACATAGAGGAATTTCAAATGGGTGACCGATACTCAGCAGGACAAGTTGGAGCAATGGGGCCAGGAGCAACAGCCTCTCAAATCAGCTTTCAGCAGGTTTGGATACAAAACCAGGAAAATATCAACCTGCAAGCGCTTGAGGAGGAGCTTGGCGCACTTCGGGCAAAGATGAAGAATGAAGCTGTTAGTGCAGATCATGACGCGGCAGTTGGTGAAGTCGCAGCAGCGGAGATTTCAGCCAGAAATGGCGACGGAGCAGGCGCACTCGAACATTTAAGCAAGGCAGGAAAATGGGCGTTCGATGTTGCGACAAAAATCGGTAGCGGTGTTGCAACCGCTGCACTTAAATCTGTCCTCGATTTATGACTGCAGCCAGATCAGCATTTGTTTCGGATGCCCGTAAGCCGACATTGGAGGTGCCGCAAAGAATGAAAGCTCCGTCCGCGCTGCCGACGTCGGACAATGCTTTGATCTCGCGGGCGCAGCGAAGACCCGTTGGGTGAAGCTACTCTGCGGCGCTGTTGACACCATGAATGACTGGAGACGGCTGAAGACGTACTCCAAGGCCTCATGCCGGGCACCTCAGTTAGCAAACCCTTCCAACTTGCTTAAAAGAAAAGATGACCAGGATGACCAAGCATCACGAACCGTCAAAGTTGTGGCAAGCCTTGGTGACGTTTGTGGTAAAAAACCTGGCGATTGTGGAAGAATCGCGTGAACGCTCACAACAATTTCGTTAAGTGGTGAGCCGTGATGGGTTCGAACCATCGACCTACTGATTAAAAGTCAGTTGCTCTACCAACTGAGCTAACGGCCCACTGAGCCGCGTACTTAGAAAGGCGCGTGCGCTCGGTCAACCCCCAAAAGCAATACCGGGTGGATATGTCGTACACCATTGTCTATATGCCCGCCATGGCTGGACCAGAGGCAACATATCTGCCCTTCATGAAGATGCATGGGCTCGGGAACGACTTTGTTGTCGTTGACGCGCGGCAAGCCCCGGCACGTGTCGATTCGGATCTGGCGCAGGCGATGGGGGACCGTCATCGGGGGATTGGTTTTGATCAATTGGCGGTGCTTCAGCCAACCGACAAGGCCGATGTCCACCTGACCTTCTGGAACAGCGACGGCTCTCAAGCAGCGGCCTGCGGGAATGCGACCCGTTGCATTGCGCGCTATCTGATGGATGAAACGGGGCGCGATACGCTGACCATCACAACCGAACGCGGCATGCTTCAGGCCGTGGATGCAGGCGACGGGCTGACATCAGTTAATATGGGGCAGCCCCTTCTGAACTGGGATAAGGTGCCGTTGGCGCACGAGATGGAGACGTTGAGCCTGCCCATTGAAGGTGCGCCAACGGCCACGGGCATGGGCAATCCGCATTGTACGTTTTTCGTGGACGATGCGGAGGCGATTGATCTTCAGACGCGTGGTGCGGAGATAGAGCATCACCAGCTGTTCCCTGAGCGCACGAACGTGCAGTTTGCCAGCGTCATTGGCCCCGATCATCTCCGTATGCGTGTGTGGGAACGCGGTGTAGGTGTCACGCTCGCCTCTGGCTCATCCTCTTGTGCAACCGCAGTCGCGGCAGCACGGCGCGGGCTGACGGGGCGCGACGTGGCAATCGACCTCGACGGCGGTCGCATTCAGATCAGCTGGCGCGATGATGGTGTCTGGATGACGGGCCCCACAGCCCATGTCTTTGACGGGCAATGGCGGCTGACATGACACACGCCCCGATCTTCTCGAACCATGGCTGCCGCCTGAACGCCTATGAGACCGAAGCGATGAAAGAATTGGCGACCGCTGCCGGCGTCACCAATGCGGTGATTGTCAATACATGCGCCGTCACGTCCGAGGCCGTGCGCAAGGCGCGGCAAGACATTCGCAAGCTCCGCCGGGACAACCCCGATGCAAAGTTGATCGTCACCGGTTGTGCCGCCCAAACCGCGCCTGACACCTTCGCCAACATGGCGGAAGTTGACGTCGTCATCGGCAATACCGAAAAGATGAACCCCGCGACCTGGGCGCAGATGGCCCCTGACCTGATTGGACAGACCGAGCCCGTGCAGGTGGATGACATCATGTCGGTCACCGAGACGGCGGGGCACCTGATCGACGGCTTCGGCACGCGCAGCCGCGCCTATGTGCAGGTTCAGAACGGCTGCGATCATCGCTGCACCTTCTGCATCATTCCCTATGGACGAGGTAATTCCCGCTCCGTTCCGGCGGGTGTGGTGGTGGATCAGATCAAACGGCTGGTGGACAAAGGCTATAACGAAGTTGTCCTGACCGGCGTTGACCTGACAAGCTGGGGCGCGGATTTGCCAAGCCAGCCCAAGCTGGGTGATCTTGTCATGCGCATCCTCAAGCTGGTGCCTGATCTGCCGCGCCTGCGGATCAGTTCGATTGACAGTATCGAGGTGGATGAGAACCTGCTTTGCGCCGTCGCGACCGATCCGCGCCTGATGCCGCATCTGCATCTGTCGCTGCAACATGGGGATGACCTAATCCTGAAACGGATGAAGCGACGGCACCTGCGCGACGATGCGATCCGGTTCTGTGAAGAGGCGCGCAAGCTACGCCCCGATATGACCTTTGGCGCGGATATCATTGCCGGTTTCCCGACCGAGACCGAGGCGATGTTCGCCAATTCGCTCGCGCTGGTCGAGGAATGCCACCTCACATGGCTCCACGTCTTCCCCTATTCCCCCCGCCCCGGCACACCGGCCGCAAAGATGCCGCAGGTTGATGGGCGCCAGATCAAAGACCGTGCGGCGAAATTGCGCGCCGCAGGGGCGAAGCGGGTTAAAACGCATCTGGCAAAGCAGATCGGCACGGCCCATGACATCCTGATGGAAAGCCCCCGCATGGGGCGGACGCCGCAATTTGCCGAAGTCACCTTTGCCAAGGATCAGCCCGAAGGGCAGATCGTGCAAGCCGAGATTACCGGCATCGCAGGACAGCAATTGGTGGCCTAGCGCGGATGGCACGGCTCCCCATCCTCTGGACCTTCCGCCGCTGTCCCTACGCCATGCGGGCGCGCCTCGCGATCGCAGCGAGCGGATGTCAGGTGGAGCTGCGGGAGATCCTGCTCAAAGACAAACCAGCGCCGTTCTTGGCGGCTTCGCCCAAGGGCACGGTGCCCGTTGTTGTCGCGGGCGAACAGGTGATTGAGGAAAGCCGGGATGTAATGCATTGGGCATTGGGGCAGAACGATCCCGAGGGCTGGCTGGATATGCCGACAGAGGGGCATGATTTGATCGATGCCTGCGACGGCCCCTTCAAGAGGGCGCTTGATCACACGAAATACGCCGTACGTTTCCCGGACCGCGACGTGGTCGACGACCGGGCCGAAGCATTGACTTACCTGAGCGACTGGAACGACCGGCTGCAGCGCACGGCGTTCCTGACTGGTCCGCGACGCACGCTGGCGGATATGGCGGTCCTGCCGTTCGTACGACAGTTCGCAAACACGGATCGTGCATGGTTCGATGC
The DNA here is from genome assembly GCF_033963905.1 of Cognatiyoonia sp. IB215182. Classification (NCBI taxonomy): domain Bacteria; kingdom Pseudomonadati; phylum Pseudomonadota; class Alphaproteobacteria; order Rhodobacterales; family Paracoccaceae; genus Cognatiyoonia; species Cognatiyoonia sp. IB215182. The sequence goes on along the minus strand of NZ_JAXBMB010000005.1, from coordinate 406,507 downwards.
GCAAGGTCTCTCAGCTCTGACAACATGGCTGGATGATTTCCTGAAATCTAAACAATTTGCCGACGTGATGACCAAATACACACCATGGGCTGACGGCCAGGAAACCGTCGTCTTTCCTGCTTCACCACAAGGGTAACGCTACGCTACCCTGACGCTTCGTGACCCGTGACCAGCAGACGCGCATTAGCCCGGCGAAGCGGCACGATCATTCCGGCCGAAGCCAGCACGAAGGTCCCCGCATAAATGAGAAACTGCGTTTCAAGGCCGATCCCTGCATCAATCAACCATCCCGACAAACCCGGCCCGATGGCCGAGCCAAAAACCATCACAGCTGTCGAAACCGATTTGATCGCCCCGATATGCGCTGTGCCAAAATAGGTGGACCATGTCGTAATCGGCAGCGTCGCTTGCCCGCCTCCCGCGAAGCCCATCAGGATCACACCAAACGCGGCCCATGCAATCGAGGGGGCATAAGCATGGAGAATGAAGGCTAAGCCATAGGGAAGCAGGTAGATCGGCAGCAACCGGCTGGCCCCGAAACGGTCGATTGCCCAGCCGAAGAGGAACGTCGACGCCATGAAGGCGAAGGTGCCGAGGGGGAAGACAGCGACAAGGGCGATATGGCTCCACCCCTTGATTTCGGCAAAGTGGACCTGGTGGAAAAAGAAGGTTGTGGCGAACATGGGAAATAGCGTCATCGCCGGCAGGACTGTCCAGAAAAGCGGATGACGGATTGTCTCGCCCCTTGTCCAATGCCGCCCATCCATACCCGGTGTGCTGTCCGTCTTGGCAACCGATTGCGGCGTGCGCTCGTAGCGCAGAAGATGCCAGATGACGGGCATCAGCAGCAGAGCGAAACAGCCAAAACCGGCCCAGACATGGCGCCAGGGCAAGATTGTCTTGATCCAGGCACTGAAGATCGGCAGTCCTGCCTCAGCAAGGACAAAACCCACCGTTGCAATGGCCAGCGCCCGCCCGCGCGTGGCGCTGAACCAGCGTGCCATGGCGGTCGCCGCGATATGGCTCGTCATACCCTGGCCGAAAAGGCGCAGACAGAAGATGATCAGGACGAGGCCCAGAACGCTTTGGTTTAGCGCCATACCAAGGCACGAAAGCGCCAGCAGCCCCAGCACAACGATGCCCAAAGAGCGAACACGGAACCGATCCGTCAACCCACCCGCCATGATCATGACGCTGGCCGAGGCGGCGGTGGCCACCATATAGATAAGCCCCCAATCGCCGTTGCTTAGCGCGAATTCCGCGCGGATCTCCCCGGCGAAAACAGCGATCAGGAAGGTCTGTCCAAAACTGGAAAGAAAGAAAAGCAGCGCGCCAACGGCGAGGAACGGTGCGTTATCGCGGATGAAGGAGAGATAGGCGCGCATAGCGCCCTTGATGGGGGTTGTTGGTGGGGAGGGAAAGAGGGGCTATTGTTGTATCCGATTAGTGTCTGCATTGCGTGACGAAGCTGCGAGGGTCCCGGGCTTCCGCAGAGGTTTGTTTGGAGACGACGCGTCATTCGGATTGGCAAACCAGTTTTCGGTCGCAAAATATGCTCTTTGCACCAAAGTCAGTATACAACCGCTGGAAAGTAAGCTAGTCAGTACACAATCTCTGGGCAGTACGTTAATTAGTTGATTCACGACTCCATGGGTGGCTTGGAGCATACCTGATTTGCCTGCTCTTCGGCAGGCACTAAACCATTTCCGTCCAAGTGGCCTCTTCTGCGCTAAGCCAAGGCTCTCGGATACTAATGCATTGGGGCGTTTGGGCTATGCGTTTCAAGTACATCGACGCGTCGCGCGGAATGGCGGTTCTACTCGCTATGATATCCCACGCGTTCATTCAGTTCACTGGCGGGATCGAAATACCGATTGAAGCTGATGTCCTGCGATTGATTGTGACGCGAACGGCGACACCGACCTTTCTCGTCCTATTCGGTATCATGATCGAGGTTGCCTATTTCAGGCCATTGCGAGAGGGGCGTCCTTTTCAGTCTGTTGCGCACCGCCTGATGTCGCGGAGTCTGACCTGCTACCTTTTGTTTGTTGCAATCACGGCAGCAGCGTTCCTTACGGACAAGCTTTCGGCCCTGGACGCCCTCGGGGCGGTTACATTTACTGCGGGAGGGCGGTTCGGCGTCATTCTGAAGCTCTATGCGGTCCTTTTTGTGGTTATCGCATTGACCTTACGCCCGGGAGTGAGGTGGGGCGCGCCGTTTTATGCAGGCATTGCCCTTATTGCATGGGCCACGAAGTATCTTTTTGAGGCGACGGGTTGGAGTGCACCCTACCTTGTGCAATCACAGTTGGGGCCGGGAGAGGGCTTCGGTCCAGCCACGTTCTTGGGGCTCACATTAGTAGCCTTTGGAATGCTCATCGGTGAAGCTCTCACCGGACGACGCGCTTGGTGGCCCGTTGCTATCGCAGTTTGTATGGCTTGTATCGGACTGGTCTTCGGTATGGCAGATTATGGTCTAAAGCAATTCGCGCTCAACATGGTGGCTTCGTTTCGCTGGGTGAACAGCCCCTATTACTATGTCTTTGGAGTTTGCGCTGCGTCGATATCACTTGCTGTGTTCTGGATGCTGTCAACGCGTGGTCCAAATGCGCTCACGTACCCGCTAGGTGAACTTGGGAAGGATACCCTATTTGTTTACGGTTTTGGCAACATCTTGATAAACTTGCTTCCACTTTACCGCGGAACCGACGTTGTTACAGGATTTGCATTGCTCTGTGCATTCATGGTGTTCTTGGTACTGCTTTCGTTTCAAAGGTCGCGGATATCCCGCGCGATTGATCCTGAAGGATCTGGGTTGTTGAGCCAGATACAGAAAGCGTACGAGGCATTCCTCAACGGCACGAGCGATAAGCTTACAAGAAGCTACGCAGAGCGTCGGAATTGAGTTCGTACAAGTGCCGAAGTGTCTTGCAGACCTGCCTCGTTTGCCCTTTGACCGAACGCGCCCCCAGAAGCATGAAGACGCGAAACGCTCACGAACAAGGTCTCGTCAACACATAGCAAAGAGAAGCGGCCCTTTACCATGACACGCCAGCAGTTGTTTCGATTGTTGGTTCTGTCCGCAATGCATGAGATGTAGCGGAAGGTAGAGAAGTTCATAGCGGGCTCAAAGCGAACACCACATCTTCCTTAGCAAGGCGCCACCAAGACTAGAAAAAGGTTGAAGGCGCCGGTCAACAGATCACTACTTATTCTGCCACCTCTGATAGCGCTGCACTAATTCGCTTTCGCAGAGCTTGAAGCCGATATAGCTGAGCATCGCGATGGTGCCGTTCATCAGGATCTGCGCCAGTTGGACCAGGCCGCCCTCTTGCACCGCTAACCAGCCGAATTCACGCAGGAACCGCACATTGGCCATCGCGGTTTGGAACAGGTTCAGCGTGGCATAGGCGAAGATGATGATCAGGATCCCGGCGATCAACAGGATCAGGATCACAGGATATCGCCTAAGCCGCAACACTAGAGCACGTAGCGGCTGACATCGGTCGAGCGGGCGAGTTCGCCCAAATGTTCCTCGACATATGCCGCATCGATCGTGATTGCCTCGCCCGCGCGGTCGGGGGCGTTGAAGGACAGGTCTTCGAAGACACGCTCGATCACCGTATAAAGCCGCCGTGCGCCGATGTTTTCGACGCTTTCGTTGACCTCCGCCGCGATCTTGGCGAGCGCTTTGATGCCGCCTTCGGCGAAGTCCACCGTCACCTCCTCGGTTTTCATCAGCGCGGAATATTGCAGGGTCAGCGCGTTGTCCGTTTCGGTCAGGATGCGGACGAAATCCTCTTCGGTCAACGCGCGCAGTTCGACACGGATGGGCAGACGGCCCTGCAATTCCGGCAGTAGGTCCGAAGGTTTGGCGACGTGGAACGCGCCAGACGCGATGAAGAGGATATGATCTGTTTTGATCGGGCCGTGCTTTGTGGAAACGGTCGTGCCTTCGATCAGGGGAAGGAGGTCGCGCTGCACCCCTTCGCGGCTCACATCCGCACCGCGCCGGTCGGCATTGGCGCAGACCTTGTCGATCTCATCCAGGAAAACGATACCGTTCTGTTCGACGGCCTCAAGGGCGGCCTTCGTGACGATTTCGTCGTCCAGCAGCTTGTCCGCCTCATCGGCGATCAGTGCCTCATAGCTTTCGGCAACGGTCATTTTCTTTTTGACCGTGCGCCCACCCATGGCTTTGCCGAAGATATCACCGAGGTTCATCATACCGCCCATGCCACCGCCGGGCTGGCCGGGAATCTCGAACCCGCCGAAGGGGTTGGAGGTGTCTGCAAGCTCAAGCTCGACCACCGTATCATCAAGCTCGCCCGATTTCAGCTTCTTGCGGAACATCTCGCGCGTCGCGTCGCGGGCGTCGGTGCCGGCAACAGCGGTGATCACGCGATCTTCGGCGGCCTGATGCGCCTTGGCTTTCACGTCCTCGCGCATGTGTTCGCGGGTGTCGAGGATCGCGGTATCGACCAGATCGCGGATGATCTGCTCCACATCGCGCCCGACATAGCCCACCTCGGTAAACTTTGTCGCCTCCACCTTGATGAACGGTGCGCGGGCGAGTTTGGCCAGGCGGCGGCTGATCTCGGTCTTGCCCACACCCGTCGGCCCGATCATCAGGATGTTTTTCGGATAAACCTCATCCCGCAGATCGTCGCCCAATTGCTTGCGCCGCCAGCGGTTGCGCAGGGCCACGGCGACGGCACGCTTGGCATCCTTTTGCCCGATGATGAACCGGTCAAGTTCCGAGACGATTTCGCGGGGGGTCAGGTCGGTCATAAAAGTCCTTAAGCTTGCGAAGGGGGAAGGCGGTGAAGCGGCACGAAGCCCGGCATCACACGCAGGATACGCGCCCGAATCCGTTCCCAGAATGCACCGAGCAGCAAGAGCACGATGCCGAGGATCAGCACGGTCAGCGCCGCCCCATCGCCGTCAAACACCGTTGCGGCCAGCGCCACGATATAACCGATGGCGGCGATCAGGAATGATCGGCGGTCGATGACGATCGCCACGACTGCAAACAGCATCAACACGCCAAACAGGATCGCGTTGGCACCGCCCGTGTCGCGATCAAGCAATGACAGGGCCAGCGTGTTGACCAGCGCCGGGGCCGCCACGACGTGCAGCCAGAACCCGTTCGCAGACCGGCGTGTGACGCGGTGGGGGTCGCTCATGTCAAAGGTCATCGCGACGGCGAAGACCACGACGCCCAGCGCCAGCGTGATCCATGCGAAGGGACCACCAGCGGATAGAAGGAACAGATCGCTGATCTCTTCAACCTCGCCACCCCGACTGGCGGTGAAGACAATCGCGATCACGAAAAGCCCCACCGCGATCATCGCCATCGCAAAGGGCACGCGGAACCGCCACCAATAGACCAGCAAGGCCACCGTAGCGAGCGCCAGTGGCAACGGCACGCTGCTGAAATCGTTCTGCGCAATCATGAAAGGCTGGGTCATCGCAGCGATGAAACCAAAGGCCGCATTGCCTGCGAACATCACCGAAAGCGCAATCGCCGGGGCGACCATGCGCCGCTTGCGAATGAAATATTCTGACAAGAGCCACAGCAACACCGCGCCCGCGCCCGTGACCATGATCGCATAGCGTTTGAGGTCGATGATCTCGTCGCCCAGCGCGAGGGTCACCACGCCCGACCACCCAAAGGCGAGGATGATCAGACCGATCACGATGAAAATCTCGTTGAACCCTTTGAACAGCTCAAACGGCTCATCACCCGGATCAAGGTTCTCGCGCGCACCCCGGCGACTGTCTGAGAGGGCAATCAGATCAGCCGCCTGCTTTTCCGACAAAAGGCCGCTGCTAACTGCGGCCCTGACATCATCACGTTCGATCATGCTTTGGATGCCGCCTGCAGCGTCTCAACCGTCAGGTTGCCGTTGGTGTAAACACAGATATCCGCGGCAATCGCCATGGCCTGGCGCGCGATCTCTTCCGCGCCCAGATCGCTCTCCATCATCGCACGTCCGGCGGCGAGTGCGTAATTCCCGCCTGATCCGATGGCCGCGATATTGTGCTCAGGCTCCAGCACATCGCCTGCGCCGGTGATCACGAACAGCTCAGTGCCGTCGCTGACGATCAGCATCGCCTCCAGCTTTTGCAGGTATTTGTCGGTACGCCAATCCTTGGCCAGCTCCACCGAAGCACGGGCAAGCTGGCCCGGTGTCGCCTCCAGCTTTTTCTCCAACCGCTCCAGCAGGGTAAAGGCGTCGGCAGTGGATCCGGCAAACCCGGCGATCACGTCCTGCCCGCCGGGGGAGAGCTTGCGCACCTTGCGGGCGGTCCCCTTGATCACGGTCTGTCCAAGGCTGACCTGCCCGTCGCCGGCGATGACAACCTGCCCGCCTTTGCGCACGCCGATGATCGTTGTGCCGTGCCAGCCGGGAAACTCTTCACGCGTCATCATTCGCTCCTTACCGCAGTGGTGCCTATATGGCGGGCGTTGGTTGCGCAAACAACCCCGGACCCGGCTTGAGCTGGATGGGAGGCGCGGCTAGCGTCGGCGCCATGAGTGCTGTGAACACGGTGACCTTCTATCTGCATCCGCAACTGCGCAAGCAGGCAGAGCGCGGCAATCACAACTTTCTGGGTCATGTGGCGGCGGTGCTGGAAAGCGCCGGTTTGTCCGTCGCCTATGACGGGGATGACAGCCTTGCCAGGTTGCGAGCCATGGCGCGGCCCGGGCGGGGGCTGTTTTTGATGGATGAGCCTGTCGGGCGCGATGATCTGGTGTTCCGGCGCATCTATACCTATCCGTTCTGGCACATCGAGAAGAGCGCCAAGCGTTGGGAATGGTCTGTGGCGCAGGAGGCGTTTGACGCCGATGCTCAGGATCATGACGCGGCGCGAAGGTTCTTTCGCTTCTGGCAGGACCGGTTGTTTGAAGGCCGTGCAGGGCGGGTGACGCGGGATGGTTTTGTCTATGTGCCCCTGCAGGGGCGGCTGACGACGCAGCGGTCTTTTCAAACCTGCAGCCCAATTGAGATGCTCCGCGCGGTGTTGCAACATGATCGCCAGAGGGAAGTGGTGGCCACCTTGCATCCTTCAGAGGCATATTCCGGCGCCGAGCGACAGGCGTTGGATCGCCTGATGACTGAGCATCCTCGTTTGCGGATCGGGACGGAACAATCAGAGGTCTATCTGCAAGGCTGCGACTACGTGGTGACCCAGAATTCCAGCGTGGGCTTCATGGGGTACTTCTTTGAGAAGCCATTGATCCTATTTGCAAAAATCGACTTTCACCATATCGCGTTGAATGTGGAGCAGATCGGCGAAGAAGCCGCCTTTGCGCGGGTTGACTTACATGCGCCAGACTATGCGGCTTACATGCATTGGTTCCTGCAGCTACGGTCCATCAACGCAGGCCGCCCGGAAGTTCGGATGCGTATCCGCGAAGTCTTGCGTGGACATGACTGGCCGGTCTGAGCCAGCACCAATCCTGTTTTTACCGTGAGAGCGGCTCATCATTCGAACGCAAAAGGGCGCCCTAGAGGACGCCCCTAAAACGCGGATGTTCGTGAGTTTAGATCGACTCTTCAATCCAGCCCTGTATCGCAGCTTTTGGCGCAGCACCGGCCTTGTTCGACACGACCTCGCCGTCCTTGAAAACGAAAAGCGCGGGGATGCCGCGCACGCCCATTTGCGCGGGCGAGTTCGGGTTTTCGTCCACGTTCACTTTGACGATCTTCACTTTGCCTTCCATCTCGGATGACAGTTCTTCCAACGCGGGGCCGATCTGTTTGCAGGGGCCGCACCATTCTGCCCAGAAGTCCACGACAACGGGGATGTCGGATTGGCGCACTTCGGCGTCAAAGGTTGCGTCGGTTACGGCTACGGTGGCCATCAGGTTACTCCTTGGCGAAAATCAATGGACTGCGAAACTAGGTACCCCCGCCCCTTTGGTCAAGGCAGCGTAAGATTGTTCAGCGCTTCGTGAAGCTGATTCTCGGGGATGACCATAAGTTCGGCAGTTTCGGTCCAAAGGATCGCCGTTTCGATGGGCTGATCTGGGTAGATCTGGGCAAGTGCCGCGGCATAAACCGCAAGCTGGTTCACGATGCCCAACGGCACCCGCTGCGGCGCGTCCGGCACATGGCGGTTCGATTTGTAGTCTATTGCTGTCACTTTGTCCGGTGTGATCAGAAGCCGGTCTATGGTGCCGTGTATCCGGCCCAGATTTTCGATTTCTGCAGTGATGCTGACTTCGGTCAGGGTATCCCCGCCCCAAAGCTGTGCGAAGTCCGGGTTGTCCAACAGCCCAAGAACCTGCGTAACCAGCGCATCGTCATCGGTGATCTGCCGACCCAACGCATGCCGGTCAGCGGGGCCGACATTGGGCAGATGCTCCAGAAGGCTGTGAATAATGGTTCCTCGGCTGAGCGCATCGTCAGTCTCATCAATATCTTGCGCACCCGGCAGCGCCTTTGGCCCCGGCAGGTCAGACGGGGCGATGGTGCTTTGTCGCGCGACCTCTGGCAGCGGGGCGAAATCTGGCGGGCTGACCAGTTTGGGCGCTGGTTTCTCAGGCGTGATCTGCGCCAGCCCGTCCCAATCCAGATCAGCCACGCGCTTGACCGGCAGATCACCCGACATCGCGTCGAAGGGGCCGCGCTGCTCCATGCCGTTTGCGATGATGTTGTACCAGCTTTCGTTGCTCTGCCCTACATCGCCCGCCGCCCCCACGATCAGCCACTTCTCGGCACGGGTCATTGCGACATAAAGCAGACGCGCACGTTCGCGGGCCTGCGCTGCCACAACCTCATCGCGTAAGGTCGTTACGGCGGCGGCTGACGCCTTGGCCGGCGTTTTCCAGATCAGATGCTCGCCCGACTCCAAGAGCTCTGCATTCACCTTGATCTCGCGCTTGGCGGTGTCAGGAAGGATCACAATCGGCGCTTCCAGTCCCTTGGCCCCATGCACCGTCATCACCCGGATCCTGTCGCCCTGATTGTCCATCTGGCGCTTGATCTCCAGATCATCGGTTTCCATCCAGGTCAGGAACCCGGTCAGGCTCGGCACACCGGCGCTTTCATAGGCCAGCGCCTGCGAGAGAAGCGCATCAATCCCATCCTCCGCCTCTGGCCCCAGCCGCGCGAGCAGCCTGCGCCGCCCATCATGGCGGATCAGGATACGTTCGATCAGATCATAGGGCCGCAGGAAATCAGCCTGACGGCGTAGATCGTTGAGAATGGCGAGTGTCTGTGGATGATCCGCATCACGCAACGCCGCCCAAAGATAGCTTTTGGCGGGCCGGTGATGGGCCAGTGTGAACAGGTCCTGCTCTGACCAGCCGAAGAGGGGCGAGCGTAGGGTGGCGGCGAGTGACAGGTCATCTTCGGGCAGAGCCAGAAAATTCAGAAGTGCGGTGATGTCTTTGACCGCGAGCTCTGCCCCAACGCGCAACCGGTCGGCCCCGGCGATTTCGAGGCCAGCGTTCTTGCAGGCGCGGATGATTTCGGCGAAAAGCTCCGACCGGCGCTGCACGAGGATCAGAAAGTCGCCTTCGGTAATCGGTCGCGATTGGTAGTGATCAGTATTTCCCAATTCAACAGGAAGTCGCTCATGATCAATCATGTGCTTAATTTGCGATGCGACCCGCTTTGCCATCAAAATAGTGTGGTCTGTTGCGCCAGGCTGATCCACAGACTGGTACCAAGGGCGATTATCCTCCTGTCCCGATTTCTCGATGACTGGCCACAGATCGACACGACCGGGCATGTTTTGCTTGAACGCAATGTGGCTTAGCTGATCATCCATCCCCTCCGTCAGTTCGCCGCTGTAGGTGGCGTCAACGACGGACAGGATGGTTTGCGCCGAGCGGAAGGAATGATCAAGCGACGTGGCTTCAAAGGGCTGCCCAATCGCCCGGTAGGCGCTTTGAAAATGATCCTTCATCTGATCAAACGCTGCCGGGTCGGCGCCTTGGAATGAATAGATCGATTGCTTCTTGTCGCCGACCACAAAGATCGTTCGCTCCTGATCAGTGCGCGCACCCTGCCCGGCGGCAAATTCCTGCGCCAGATGACGGATGACGGCCCATTGGGTGGGGCTGGTATCCTGCGCCTCATCCACGAGGATATGGTCAATCCCGCCATCCAGCCGGAACAGTACCCATTGCGCGACATTGGGATCGGTCAGCAAAGCTTTGGCCTTACGGATCAGATCGTCGAAATCGAGCGCGCCCAGCCCCAGCTTTCGCGCCTCATAGGACGGGATGAAGGCATTCGCGAAATCATACATCGCCTTTGATCGGTCAAACGCATCCATGGCCCAAAGGAACTGCCGCGCCTCGGCGACCCGGTCCATCCAGTCATGAACCTCCTCTGCGATGGGGGCCATCGCAGAGACGGCCTTGCCATGATTGCTTTGCGGAAAGTTAACGGATTTCGAAGCGCCAGTTCCCTTGTAAAGGAAGAGGTCAAACAGCGTATCGAGCACCTCCCAATCGGGGTCCGCCAAATTGAGTTGCGCCAGCCTGGCCGCGAATTTCCGATAGGTCGCGGATTGATCGGCGAAAGCTGCAGTCAGATCCGCAACGATGCCAGGTTCATGTCCCACAATCGCGATTTTGAGCGCATCCTCGCGCTGCGCACCCGTGGGTAGGTCCAAAGCGGCTTTCAGCCCGTCGTCGGTCACGCCCCGCCCAAAATGATCACGCTTTGTCGCAATCTCCACAGTGAGTTTTGACAGATCATCACCCGAAAAATGCGCGAGCATGGCATGCACAACAGAGGCGTCCGGCCCCAAAAGCATCTGATCCACCACATCGGCGCGCAGCAACTCTGCATCGCGATCCTCCATCTCGCGGAATTGCGGGCTGACCTGCGCCTCAAGCGGGAAGCGCCGCAGAATCCCAGCACAGAACGAATGAATGGTCTGGATCTTCAGCCCACCCGGCGTTTCGATGGCCCGCGCGAAAAGCGTGCGCGCCTCACGCAGTTGGGCGGCATCAATCTGGTGATCAATGCCAAGCACCGCGAGATCCTGACGCAGATCCTTATCCGGCATCATCGCCCAGGCACCCAACCGTTTGAACAAGCGGTTCTGCATTTCGGCCGCCGCCGCCTTGGTATAGGTCAGACACAGAATGTTCTGCGGTGAGACATTGTTCAGCAGCAGGCGTGCCACCCGGTCGGTCAGCACCCGTGTCTTGCCTGAACCAGCATTGGCCGATAGCCAAGTTGACACTTGCGGGTCGGCAGCATCGATCTGCCGTTGAGAAGCGGCATCGCGGATCACGTCAATTGTTCCGCTTTTGCTCTGTCGCTCGTATCCCATTCGCCAAAACGCGACAGGTGATCATAGGGGCTGCTGTCTGTTTTTGAGAACAGAGCCATCCGCGCGGTATAGCCGCGGTCGGCGCGCAGCCAGTTCTGAAACAGCGTCTCCAAATCCGCCCAGACCTGATCAACAGGGTTTTTGTCCAGCGGCGCTTGCACAACCTTCATCGCGGCATTCACACCGATAAACGCCGCCGAATGTACGGGCCGCACACCCAGATCACGAAAGGCCCCTTTTTCAACCATCGCCGCCTCAAGCAGCAATTGCTTGTCGAATTGCTCTTGCTGCGGCCCGGTCGGCACCGCCCCGGTTTTATAATCGTAGATGATGACCCCGTCATCCGGCATCACATCAATCCGGTCGGCCTTGCAGGTCAGGGTCATATCCGGCCCCGGCAGCACAGCGCGGCCCTGTTGTTCGACAAGATGTCGGGCAACATCCACTTGCCGCTGCGCCTCATCTTCCAGAAACGTGTCAATCGTGCGATCCAGACGCGCCAGCCATTGCGCACGGATCGTGGGCCAAGGGCAATCTTGCAAGAATTGCGCCCGCGCCATCTGCATGAAGCCTTCGCGATCCGTAGGGTCACTTTTCGCGGCGATGAACCGTTCCAGAATAGCGTGAATAATCGTGCCGCGCAGCGGTGCATCGGGGTTGGCAACAAGCGGGTTGAGAGGTTGAAGCTGCAGCACCTTGCGCGCATAGATCGCGAACGGATCGCGGATCAACGTCTTAATCTGTGTCACCGACAATTGCCGTGGACGCGCCGCAATCGGGGGACAGGGTGATGGGCGTGGTGCGGGATCAACACGATGCATGGGCGCAGATAGCACCGCCGCCTGATGAAGCCATGTTTGTCCGTGCGCCCGCATCTGCGCCAGCGCCTCTGGCCCGTTCTGCGCGAGCAAGCCGCTCAACAGGTTCGTCAGGCGGTTCACCCATCGCGCGGGCACCGTCTCGGCATCCGCAGACCGTTTTGCGCGCGTGATCCACACCTCCTTACCGCAAACCGCCTGTTGATAATCGTGCGCTGAAAGCCCGATCTTGCGTTCCGGCAGCAAAAGCCCCGCCTGCATGCGCATCGCGCGGTTCAGCCAAGGGTCAGGCGGCGGCGCCTCGGGCCATGACCCTTCGTTGAGCCCCCCCAGAATGGTCAGATCCGCGCTTTGCACGCGCGCCTCAAGCGTGCCCCAGATCAGGATCTGCGGGTGCCCTTTGTCACGATCGCGGACTGTCCCGGTCGAAAGGACACCGCCGAAAAGCGTCACATAATCGAATGCGGTGATAGGCCCCGCCGCATCCGCCGCATCACGCAACGTGGTACAAATGCGCTGCGCCTCGCGCCCCGCCGCCTCTTTCCAGAGCCCGCCGGAGCCGGTGGCGCCAGGTCCCGCGCAAACCCGCTCTGCCAGATTGAGATGATGCTCCAGATGGTCGGTCAGGGGAGTTTCACCTTCAAAGGGCGTCGCAAGCGCAATTTCCTGCACCCAGCGCACCCAATTCATCTGCCGCTCTGTTTGCGCCCAATCCTGCAGGTCCTTCGCACTTGGAAATCGGGGGCCGATCTTACGCAGATGCAACTCCAACTCTCGTGTGTTGCGCAGGTGATCACCACGATCCTCACGCTCCGAATGGCAGAGCGGATGTTTGAGCAATGTCAGCAAAGTGGCCACATCTGGCGGTTTTGCCATCATCTCCCCCACATGGCGCAACAGCCTGCCGGGTGGCGAAAGCGGCAGCGGTGTACCCGCACTGTCATCCGGTTGAATGTCCCAACGGTCCAGCGCTGCCGTCACCTGCCGGGTCAGCATCCGATCAGGTGAGATCAACGCGGCGGTCTTCCCGTCCTGTGCCGCCTTGCGTAGCACCAGCGCGATCGCATCCGCCTCCTCTCGCGGTGACGGCGCCTCGACCAACGTCAGCCCTTCGGTGGCTTCGCGCAGATCGCCCAAATCTGGACCATCCTCTAACCATTGGTCCGTCACGGGCGCAGGTCGCAATGAAAGCGAAATCATCGCGTTACGCGCAGGCGATGAAGGCCGATGCGCTGACCAGCGGTTCACATCACCGGCGCTGATTTCCAGCCTATCCATCAGACGCCGAAACCGGAACTGCGGGTGATCTTCGCCTTGCATTGCGTCACCCATACTGCCCCAAACAGCATCCGGTAGATCAAAGTCAAAACCGGGGAGAATGATCGCCCCCTGCGGCAATCGCGCCACCGCATCCATGAACAGCGCCGTGGCACCGCGAGAACCGGTCGAACCAGCGACAATGACCGGATGCTGAACGGGCTGCTGCGCCCACTTTTCGGCCAGCGCAGTGATGGCCCGCCTTTGCCGTGCCCCTTGATCGGGCGGTGCGGCGCCATCTTCAAAAAACGGGGCGATGATGTTGAGAAATTTCAGTGACCGCTCCCAATGGCCAGACTGATCGGCAACATCGAGCGCGCGGATTGCGGCAGGGCTGACCCCCTCGCCCTGCATTTCGTCCATGAGGTTCGCCAGGCTGTCGGACAAATCATAAAGCGCGGCAGGCGGGGCCAGATCGGGTTCGCGCGCTAGAAGCAGGCTGACAAAGCGCGACAGCTCCAACCTGCGTCGTAGCGGTGATATGGCAGCCGGCTGCGGGATGGCTGTGGGATCGTTGGCAAGGTCGGTGATCAACCGGATGCGCGGCAAAAGCCGTGGCGGTCCATGGTCAAAAACCTCCCGAACCCGGCGCTGCATCCGTGTCGTGTTGACGTAGATTTCCATGCACGCCCAGTCTGTCGGCGACAGATGTGCGGCGCGATCCTCTAAACCGGCAACCAGTGCATCTGCAAAATCGACGCCCGGTGGCGTAGCAAAGACGCGCGGTTTGCTGGTGCTCTCAAACATGAAGCATGCTTTCGGCAATCGGGATGCTGGAGGGCTGGCCGACATCACACCATTGGCCGGTGTAGTTGACGCCGTAAAGACCACCGCGCCGCGCGATCTGATCCCAAAGCACATTCATTGAAAATGCCTTGTTCTGTATCGCGTCCAGCCCATTGGTGCGAAGCATCTGAAGGCCGGGATAAACCGCATCGGGCGCACGGACCAACCGGCCATTATCGTCCATCGTGAAGTCCCCGGCACCGCGATGGCCATGAACCTGCGGCTTTGGAACAAGGAGCAAGAGCGCCTCCATCTCAGGCCGCCAAGCGCTCAGGATGGTCTCAATCGGGTTCGGGCCATGCCATACGGCATCCGTGTTCAAGGTCAAAACCGGACCTTCGCCCAAGAGTGGCAACGCCTTCTTCAGACCGCCGCCTGTTTCCAGAAGCTCTTCGGTCTCGTCTGAAATCAGGACCGGGCGCCGCGCCAGATGGCTACGCAGCATGTCGGCCTTGTAATGCACATTGACAACCCGCTGTCCAACCTCGGGGATCATCGTCAGGTCTAGCGCATGATCGATCAGCGCCTTGCCAGCAACCGATATCATCGGTTTTGGCCTGTCTTTCACCAAATCGCCCATCCGGGTGCCGAGGCCCGCGGCGAATAACAGGATCGGCGTGGTCATTGCTTCAGGCTTTCCAAGACGGCGTCGGTAGGAGTGGGAAGCATGTTATCAACCGCGCGGCGCAGATCGGCAAGCGCCGGGTGAGCAAGGTCGATCTGTAGATTGGCCCAGACCCGGGGGATCAGCGCCAGATATCTCGTCTTGCGCATCTGCTTGGCCAAACGCGCAAAAACGCCAAGAATGCGTAGATTGCGCTGTACGCCAAGGCAGGCCAGCTGCGCATGAAAATCCTTATCAAGGCCGGCCTTACGCATATAGTAATCAATCATTTCAGCACTAAAATCTGCAGGCACGTCGCGCCGCGCATCGCGCAAGAGCGAGATGAGGTCATATCCTTCGGGCGCTATGAATGCGTCTTGGAAATCAAGAAGACCGACACGCGCAAGCCCGCATAAGCCGGATCGCCAGATCAGGTTTTCGGCGTGGAAATCACGCAAGGCCAGCGTGTCAGGCACCGGGGCAAGGCGGTCAAGGGCACGCCCCATCTCTGTAATGACATCGTCTGCCGGTCGGCCAGCATAATACTCGCCAGCAAGGCTCACCATCTCTGCTCCCATCGCGGGTGTCATAACCGGCAAGTTCTTGGGGATTGGTTGGCTTCGCAGATGGAGCAGCACGTCAACTGAAGCCGTGTAAAGCCTTCGGGCATCGCCGGGCTGTTTTGCCAGCCACCGCGCAAAGTCGTCGGGGCCCAGATCGCTGATCACCATGATGCCTTGCGCAGGTGCGTGCGCCAGGATCGCTGGCGGGCAAAGACCCCGCTCTCGCAGCCACAAGGCCAGATCGGCGAATTTTGAGGTCGTGCCTCCCTTTTCGGGTGGATCATCCATCAGGATGACAGATTGCGCGCCAGACGTCAGTCGCGCGTAGCGGCGCGCGGATGCGTCACCGGCCAACGCTGTCCGTTCCCAGCCGCGCCACTCAGAATCCTGCAAGAAAGCGTCAATCTGTTCCTCACGCTCGGACATCAAGCGCCTTTATCCGTTCCGCCCAGACATCCGGCATGGTCAGTGTCACCGCATGATCTGTCGCGCGCGCTTCAAATGCCAGGTTCAGCGCATCGCTGGGACTATCGGCGCCCAGACGGTCGGGCCATTCGATCAGGCAGATTGCTTCGGCCAGTGCTTGATCGAGACCAAGTTCAAGAACCTCGTCAGGATGTGTGAGCCGATAAAGGTCAAAATGCCAGACCGGCCCTTGAGGCGTATCATAGGTCTGAACAAGCGTGAATGTGGGCGAGGGCACATCCTCTGCCCGGCCAAGCATGGCGCGGATTGCGGCGCGTGCAAAGGCGGTCTTCCCCGCACCAATCTCGCCTTCCAGCAGCAATGTATCGCCAGGTCGCAGTATCGCTGCGATGCGCGCGGCGAGTGCAGCAGTGGCTGCTTCGTCAGTAAGTGTAATTTGCAGCTCGGTTTGCGCCATGCCCGCAGATTATGGCGTGTCACTTCTCCTGCAACCCAAATCAGCGTCCCGTACTGCGGATCGCCGCATCGGGCATTGTCAGCTTTTGGATAATCGCCGGCTTTGTCGCGTCAAAGGTAAAGCGGATCATTGTCATTCCACCTGAGATCGGGTTCGCATGGCAGGTGATGTTGCGCCCATCGTCAAGGATCGCGCTATCTGTCCACGGTTTTCGCTCGGACGTCATATGGGTAAAGGCCTGCAGCTCAGACCACATCCGCGTCGGCGTTGTGCGATTGCGCCAAGTTTGCATTTCCATCTGCAAATCACGCTGGTCAAATCCGAACGAAGGATCGCGGTCCCATAATTGTGCATAGGCCGCATTTGACATCACAAGCGTGCCAGCGCTTGAGAAGACCGCAATCGCATCCGGCAATGTGTCAAGGACGGCCTGCCCGGTTTCGATGTCAGACCGGAAACGGCGCGTCAACGACACTTCTGCCGTGATATCCTCGATCAGGAAGGCGAATGCGCCGTCCGGATGCGGGCGGCCGGTCACGCGATAGGCTTGTCCATCGGGCAGGTTCCAGACCTCGCAATAGGTACCGTCCTTGGCGCCCGCTTCGACGGCGCTGAATTGCTCACGCCAGGACTTGTAGTTCTTGGGCTCCGGCAGGACCCGTGTTTCGCGCAAACGGTCAAGTACCGTATCCACGCTCGGCCTGCCGCTCAGAAACGACGCCGATAGACCCGTCAGGTCAAGCAGCGCAGGATTGAACATCGCCAATTCGCGACGCTTGTTGAAGATCGCCAGCCCAATATTGAGATGCGCGAACGTCTTACCAAGTGTTTGAACAAAATTCCGACGTTCCTGATCCGCGCGAACCGCCGCATTCGCATCCGTCGCAAAATGCAGGAATCCATCCGCGCGCGGGATACTGTCAACGTCGAACCAGTGCTCGGGACCAGACTTTTCCGTTGGCACCGAGAGGCGTCGCCGCGATGACCCAGCATTGCCAAGACACTGGTGCAGATCGGGGAAGATAGACGTATTGGGCCATCTTGCCTTTTGGGCGCTGTCCTCGTGATCGGCCAACCGGTCTGCGAATGACAGGTAGGTAGAATTGGCCCAGATCAGCCGACCGTCCCTGTCTTCCTGCCAGATAAGTTGCGGCGTCTGATCGGTCATGTCGCGCAACAGGGCAAGCTCCGACATCAGGACATCGTTTTCGATGACGCGACCTATGGAGGAGCTGTCATCTTCACGTGCGGATTGAAGCGTCAGCCTGATTTTCCCTGCATCTCGCGTGATGCAAAGATGCAGGGGCTGGCCCCTCCCATGCGGGATGATCGTTTGTGCCTGATCGCCATCCTCAATCGTCTGACGCAAGTCCGGAAAATGTGGTCCCAGCGCGTGAAGCATAGCCTCGAATTCCGACACGTGTTTTCCCCGGTTGGTAAGTAAGTCCATCGCATCGGGTGTGGCGTCGACAAGCGACTTGTCGCGAAAAAGAAACGTCGGCCCCGCGCCAAGCTGCGTACCTTCCCAAGGGTCTGATCGTCTTTGCAGCCGGTAGAACGTAAGCGCCCTGAACAGGATGATCGCGCCGACAAGACCCGCAATAGTCACCAATGCCAAATCTGTCAGCCCGATTGCCATATACGTTGCCCTAACCGCGTTCCCGGGCAGACTATTGTGCAGGAAGGTTAATCTCTGGTTAAATCAAGGGGTTGGTCATGGCCAAGCGACGTTGGGCTGGTTCTCACCAATACCTGTATTGGTGTTCGAAAGACCTTCAGCCAAGATCTCACGCGGCCACGTGACATCAATTGTGGCTCCGCCCGTCGCCTGCCCTGTCCAGCTTGCATGGCCATGGCGGCGACTGTTTGAAAATGTGAGCTTTGCCCCCGACCGCTCTAGCAGAGTTTTTGCAATGAACAGGCCCAGTCCCATGCCTTCATATCCTGGCCTCTTGTTGCCATCTTCGGACAAACGGCGGCGCTTAACGTAGGGGTCGCCAATGCGCCCGATGACCGATTGCGGAAAGCCGCGCCCATCATCTGCAATTCGTATCGTGACCGCATCATCAGACCAGTTGATATCGACGTTGACCGTCGTTCGGGAAAAGTCGACCGCATTCTGGATCAGGTTGCGGAGACCATGAATGATCTCTGGCCGACGCGGCACTGTCGGTTGGGTCAATGCACCATCTTTGACCGGAGCAACGTCGAACTTCACTTTCTTACCGCGGTTAAGATGCGGTTCTGCCGCTTCGCGAACGACCGTTTCAAGCGGTGCTTTCTTCAAGTGCAGGTCGTCTTTGCCCGCCCGCCCCATCGAATGCAGGATATCGCGGCAACGATCCGCCTGACTGCGGATCAGCTCCGCATCCTCGAAAAGCGCAGGCTGATCGGACAACTCTTCCATCAATTCGCTACTCACCAGCTTGATCGTTGCAAGCGGCGTGCCAAGTTCGTGCGCCGCAGCGGCGACAACTCCGCCCATATCGGTCAACTTTTGTTCGCGGGCGAGCGCAAGTTGGGTCGCGACGAGCGCCTCGCCCATCGTATGCATCTCGGTTGTCACCTGCCTTGCATAGATCGCCAGAAACACAACGCCGATCATAAGCGCGACCCAAAACCCGAACTGGAACAGAACCGGCAGGTCCAGCACCACGCCTTCGGCTGTCGCAATCGGCAGATGATACCTGCTGATGATGCTCATCATCGCGATGGCAAGAAGACCCAGAAATATTGTGCTGTTCAGCCGCAAAACGGTGGCGGCAATCGTCACGGGCGCCATGACCAGCATCGCAAAGGGGTTGTTCAGACCACCCGTCAGGAACAGGAGTAGGCTGAGCTGCAGGATGTCAAAGACAAGCCACAAGAACGCCTCTCTCTCTGACAGGCGCTTGTTTGTCGGGTACAGGAAACCGGACAGGAAGTTTGCAATGATCGAGACAAAGATGACCACCGCGGCGAGGCCAGCCTCGATCTGCAGGTCGTAGAAACGGACAGCGACAAAAATCGCCGTCGCCTGCCCGGCAATTGCAAACCAGCGCAAAGTGACAAGCGTGCGCAACCGCACCCAATTGCTACGCTGCTGCTCTTGAAAAAGCTGAAACTCAGAAGCCGCCATATCTATCGCGAGGTCCTGTCCTGGCCCGTTTCTCTTGATAAGCGCACCTGAAATGCGGATCAATGCGACTGTTTATCGATTGGCTATGTAGCCTTCACATGCTCACATGCCAGTGATGTTGACGATGCGCGCTCCGGGCCTACCTCTCGGTTGGAGGATCCTGAAGGACACAACAATGAATATGGAAGCATTGGACCTTGGCGAGGACAGAAGTCTTCTTCTGGTCGATGATGATGAGGCATTTCTGCGCCGTCTGGCCAAGGCGATGGAGAAGCGCGGCTTTGACGTTGAGATGGCAGGGTCCGTTGCCGCAGGTCAAGCAATTGCGACTGCGCGACCCCCTGCCTATGCCGTGGTGGATCTGCGGCTGGAAGATGGCAACGGGCTGGATGTTGTCGAGTCGTTGCGCTCCCGCCGCCCCGAAAGCCGGATCGTGGTGCTGACAGGTTATGGCGCCATCGCGACGGCGGTTGCAGCCGTCAAGATCGGGGCCACCGACTATCTTGCCAAACCCGCCGACGCGACGGACGTCACGAATGCGCTGCTGGCCCAGCCGAACACTCTGCCACCACCACCCGAAAACCCGATGAGCGCGGACCGGGTGCGCTGGGAACACATTCAACGTGTTTATGAGCTCTGCGACCGCAATGTCTCTGAAACGGCACGGCGCCTGTCGATGCACCGCAGGACATTGCAGCGTATCCTGGCAAAACGCAGTCCCCGCTAGGGGCTGGTTGGTGAAAGGCCGATAATCTGCTCTTCGCCGTTTGGTGCGACAACGGTGATCGAGGTTTTCGTGATGTCGGTAATACGCCAGTCACCGACATTTTCGCCAACGCGCCGCCGCAACGGTTCGGGGTTGTTCGATAGACGCAAGAGCGCGATCTGCACGTCGCCGCTTTCGATGACACCTGTCAGGGACAATGTGACTTCCACCGGAGCGGGCTCGGGGGCGGATTCAGGTGCTGCAGGTGGACGGCGGCTGATGTGAAACAGCGGGCGCGCAACAAGCTCCTCAGCCCCCGTTTCAAGCTGATCGGGCCCTGCTTCTGCTTGCGACGTTATCGTTGTAGGTTGGATCTGTTGGCGCGATGCGCCGTCATCGTTGTAGGGCAGCCAGATCCAGCCTGCCAGACCGAGGCAGGTGAGTGTCGTGAGCGTGGGCAACACGCCAAGAGTCGCTTTGGTCAGTCCGCTCATCGTGTCGCGAACCCGCTCAGCTTGAGTTGGATGGCAAGCGGCCGTTCGCCCAAGGCGCGGTTCGTCGTGCGCGCCCGGCGCAGGTCGATACTATCAACAACAATCATCGGCTCATGCCGTGCAATACTGACAAGATAGGCACCCAGTTGTTCTTCGGGCACAACACCATTCAGCGTCAGCGCAAGACGGACATTGCCGGGCAAGGGTTCAATCTGGTCAGCGCGGATCACTTCAAGGCTGACGGTATGGGCCTGCGCAAGTTCCTGCATATCGCTCTGCATTTCTGCCTGCGACAATTGCGGTGTCTCACTTTGATAAAGGCTGAACACGGTATTCTCTTGCGCCTCGGACATCGCCAAACGCTCGGCCCGCGCAACAGTTTCGTTCAATTCGGCGATGCGCGCATACCGTTGCGTGACCAAGTTGGCGAGTGTAGCTGCCGCAACAATACACAAGATGCAGGTGAAAATGATCAGTCCAACACCAAACCTGCGCACCGCGTTCGGTTTTTGAAAGACAAACGCACTCATCCCAGCGTTCCCGTCACCGTCGCATCAATACGAAATCGCTCGAGATTCTGGGTGTTATCCCGTGTCACGGGAGAGCCGAACTGGATATCGGAAAGTACATCCAACTCACTCAGAAGACGCGTGACTTCGGCAGCTGACGGTCCAAATCCGGTGATCGTCAAACGATCATCATCAATGGAAATCTGCTCAAGCCACACACCATCCGGCAAGAGTGCCGCAAGCTGACCGACAAGGGCGACCCGCGTATTGCTAACGTTTTGGCTTTCACGCAAGGCCTGGGTCTGCGCAACGGCCGCGGCCCGCTGCGCGAGTTGCTGATTGGCCGCTTCAGCCTCCGTGGCCGCGGCGCTCTGCTTTACTGAAAGCGCTACTGCGAGGGCGATGGCTGACATCACAAAGAATCCGAAAGCCGATGCTGGAAGACGCAAGGACGGCGGGATCAAACGCAGACTTTTGCCCAGAGTGATGGGGCCACGGCTATTCCGCCGCGGTTTCAGCCAACTGGGGTAAACGGCAATCCGTTCGTGGCCGTCAGGCCCAGGTCGCCTTGCTGTATTGATGATTTTTCCATGAGCATCCAAAGCCTCAAGCACCCAATTGACGCTGGAATTCAACACAATCGCCGCCTCGACCTGCCAATCGAGATCGGCAGTCTCTTTTGCGGTCCAAAACCAGATGCATTGCTCACGCTGAAAGGGTGATTTGAATGCGATTTCAGAGTCGATCATTGCTTCAAGGTCGTTAAATGGCCCATTCGGCACCACAAAACTCAGATCAAGCGCTGAACGTCCTTCGAAAACAAGATCGATCCGTTTCTCGGGGATCTCGTTCAACTCCTCCATTAAGCGCGACGGATCATCGAATTCCGCGACATCATCATCAATGCGAATCGCGAAACCGCACTCACGGACGATGATGACCGGTGGAGGCGCCTTGGTCAGAGTCGGCTTTTGCGCATGAAGTTCCGCCAGACCAGCCGAAGCCAGATTTACGTATTTTGTCAAAGTGTTGACTGATTTGCGCGTAGATGACGCGCTTGTCTGCGGCTCTAATGCTTGCGTCATACCCGTGCGGGCCTCAAAAAAATTTGCGCTGAGGAGCATGTAACCCCTCAGCGCAATGGATTTCAACTATTCGGCTGTGTCAGCTTGTGCGGCTGAACAGGTTGTGGTTCGTGAAAGAGTGACCCGGAAAGACCGTGGAGACCAGGTTGGGGTCCATGTTCATGTGCCGGATCATGATTTCACCCACGATGTCCTGATACTCTGTGCGTGTCGGCGTAAAGCGCGAGCTTCGCAGCTGATCACGATCCAGCGTTGTAATATCGTCGGCAACGCCCGGAGACGTTGGACCGCCAAATGCAAACCAGGATGATGAGTGGCCGTGGTCAGTGCCGCGGCTACCATTTTCGAGCACTGTCCGTCCGAATTCCGTGCCGACAATCACGACAACATCATCAAGGATGTTCGCAATGTCACGGTAGAATGTCAGGAAGTCCGTCGCACCTTCGCGCATGCGGCGATGGTAGTTGAAGTTCTGATCGGTAAAGCGGTTCGCGCTGCCGGGGATCTGGTTGGCATGTGTATCCCAACCGATGTTCCAGTCGATCGCTGCAACTTCCAACGGCACGCCTGCTTTCAGCAACTGCGCCGCGAGCCGCAGGCCACGTCCCAAGCGCGAGTTTGAATACTCCAAACCGCCCGCGTTTGTCGTGTAGTTCATGCCCGATGCCTGAACCTGCGCGATTGAATCGAGCATGATCACCTGATTTTCCCGCACCGTCGCTTCGATACTATTGTCCACAACCGGATGAGATGAGATTTCTCGCATCATCTCGGTGAGCTGGTTATCAGCGCATCCACTGCCAGAGCAGAAATTGCTGTTCTCAAGCTCAAAGTTGCTTTGAGTCTGAATTGCAGGTACCGGAATGTTTCCGGAAGCCTCTGCGCTCATGTTGGTTTTGCCAAGAACAGCGCCCCTTAGCGGGTCATTGACCCCGGGAACTTCCTGCATGTAGCGGTTCAGGTAGCCATCAATCAGGTTATTGCGCGCCCCGTTGCCAATCCAGCGCTGGTTATCAAAGTGCGACCGGTTCCCGCTTTCAAGCGCAGTTGATGGTGCAACCATCATGCGACCGGCGTCCCAAATCTCCATTAGCGGTTCGAGATTGGGGTTCATGCCGCGATAATTGTCACCAATGTCGATTGCGGTGTTCACGTCACTGTCCGAGGGTGGCTCGATCGCGATATTGGGCCGGTGCTGGTAGTAAAAGGGATCACCAACCGCCGGGAAGAGGTGCAGACCATCTGCACCGCCCCGCATGAAAACTTTGATCAGTGTCTTACCACCCGCAGATTGGCCAAAGGCGAATTGCGGGGCCCCGGCAACACCCGCCATACTTGCGGCGGTCATGATAGCGGAGGACTTCAGGAATTCTCTACGCGTCGTCAATTTAGATACCTTTCTAAATTCGGTTGAAGCCGAAGTTATTGCAACATGAAGCTGGGCAGCACGATCAGCAGGCCAATCGCCCGCTCGAATGCGTCCCGTTCGTTGCGTGTCATTGGTTCAAAGATGCCATCATTCCCTTTCAAAACATCTACCATCGCTTCGTACTCTTCCAGGGTGTAACGATCAGCGGTGCCGATTGTCAGAATGAACGCGGCAACCTCTTCCGCAGTTCTCAAACCGGCATCTTCGATCAGGTTCTGCATATCGATGCCATATTCACCAGGCCGCACCGTGATTTCGGTCGCCTTGCGGTAAGCGGCAATCATCGTCGCAGAGTTCACCCAAGCCTCGCCTTCTTCCGCCAAACCGGTGGGCAGGGCGAAACGGAAGGGATCAAATCCGGCATCGCGGCTGATCTGACGAACACGACCAAAGAAGTTGTCGTTCACTGGGCTCGCATCAAGCGCACGCAGCATCGAGACTGTATACTCGTAGGGCGTTTTGGCTTTGTTGTTCTGGAACTCAACCGTGTTGATGAATTCAGGTGCCAGCAGGATAGCCCGGAGAATATCACCCGAGTTGCCATCACTCGCAACCCAAGCATCCGTACAGATCTGCACAAAGTTCGCCGGGGGTACATCGGCCACAAAGCGTTGAACGATCTTGCCACAGACATATTCATGCGTCCGTGGATCATCCGCGAGGATGCCGATCAGCTCTTCACCTTCGCGAACACCATCAGCGCCAGAGCGACCTGTGATTGTGGTCGACAAGAACGGAATGACCTTGTCATCCGTATCATGCCGGTTCGCACGAAACTCGAAGTCGAACTCCTGTGCAACATCGGTCGCATTCGGATTGGTGCGGAAATGGTCCCAACCGGTAAAGACACGCGACACTGCGATCACGTCTTCATCGCCATATCCTGCATTCACACCAACAGTGTGCAATTCGAGGATTTCGCGACCATAGTTTTCGTTCAAGTTACCGACACGGTTCTCGTCATTGTCGAGGAACTGCGACATCAGCGGACTACGCGCCGAATAAAGCAGCAGGTCTTCGAAATTGCCAAAGGCGTTTTCGCGGAAGAAATCCCGGTCAATGATGGTCTGCAGGTAAACACGGCTGCTCTTGTTCGAGGCAAAGAAGTGGTTTGCCCAGAACTCGCTCATGACTTCCTGCAGCTGCTTTTCCGAGAACGCAGCATGCGCGATCCGGTGATCCATATCGGCATTTGCAATCCGGAAATCGCTGTCCTGCAAATTTCGAATAAGCTGGTCAAAGTTGCGGCTGTTGAACGCGGCATCACCAATGCCGTCGGGGTTGAGCTGTTCGTTGACGTAAGCCTCGAACCCGATTGTCTGAACCCGCGAATAAAGGTCCGGAGTGGCTCCGTAGGTGATGCGTGAAAGCGCTTGGCTCACACCGTCAGTCACCAGACCTGACTCGAATTGATAAGTCACAGGCGCGGTTGCAACGTTACTGTCAGCGCTCGACATCCCGGTCAGCACGACAGTGGCTTCGCCGGTCGCCAGATCCTCCGGGAAGAGGCGCATGGCAAACTGACCGGTTCCCGGCGCAACATCAACGTTTGTCGTCCGACCCGAAGGCATGATGCTGACTTCGACCATGTCAAAAGTCATTGGATCCATCACACCGCCAAACAGAGTTTGACCGGTCGATGCAACAACGCCCTCGTCAGTGGCACCACCCGTAATTTGAACGGCTTGCGTTACAGCAACGCCAGTGGGCGGACTGATCAAGCTTGCCTGCGCTTCGCCAGAGCCTGTTACCGGCGGTGGAGGCGGCGGCGGCGGTGGAGGCGGCGGCGGCGGCGGTGGAGGCGGCGGTGGAGGCGGCGGCGGTGGAGGAGGCGGCGGCGGTGGTGGAGGCGGTGGTGGAGGCGGCGGTGGTGGAGGCGGCGGCGTCGGATCACCGGACTGTTGCTCGGCAACAGCAACTCTCACCGCTTCACGGATAGCGTCCCGAATAGAACCACGCGTTCTGCTTGTCGACACGTTGTCAGATCCAGCACTTGGTGCAGCCAATGGGACCGAACGCACGGCAGTACGCGCATTTTCAACAATTGACGCAGAAGAAGAAGCGGGCTCAGCCGACTCGGTCTGAACCGGATCAGCAGATGCAGTACGCGCGCTGGCGGTTGAGAAACCGCCCGTATTGGCGGAGGAGCTAAAGGCCGAAAGACTGCCCGAAGGCATCCCGACGACGCCAACAGTAATCGACGCAACTTGTTCGGCGTTCAGATTTTCCCCAGTAACTTCAAGCGTATGTGTCCCAGCGTCAAGCGTCGTGAATGCACGTTGCGGACCTGATGCACTGCCATCAGTGTTCAGGATCTCAGTGTCATCAATGCGGAGCGAAACGGCGATCCCCGCTGGCACCGTGAATGCGTAGGTCGCATTGCTTGGCACAGCCAGATCAACGGTCACACCGGCCTTTTCGGCCGCGATGAGCGTAACGTTTTCACCAGCCTCAATCAGAGAATCTGGCACGGAAGGGCTTTGGATACTTTGGGCAGAAACACTAACCGCCGCTGCTGTCAGGATCAGCGGCGTCACAACCAATAGGCTCGATCGACTAAAGTTCATATTCACGCTCTCATTGATGAGTGTCTGGGTCCCGCCAGACTATTGAGTGGATTTGGACGAAAATGTGTCCACCGAACAACCTGCATCCAGCTTTTGCCTACAATCGGCGGCAAAACGCCCACGTTCGTTATCAAATGGTGAACATTGAACGTGATTATGCCGATTGTGTTTCCTCTTAGACGGGTGTCTGAGGCAGAGGGCGTGGTTTTGTGCCTCAATTGCGATAAAGTCTAAATGCCCGGCCTGTTATTGAGGTGCGGACGAATCACACCGACGGCGGCAGAAAGAGACGGTCCTGGATGTTAGTGGATATGAATGCGCCCGAACGGCTGCCCGGTTTGCTAGTTGAAAATGGCCGACTGTCCAAAGCGGACCTTGCCAAGGTCACCGAAGCCGCGTCGGCGACCGGTCAACCTCTGCGCGCAGTACTCGACCGGCTTGGGTTGATCCCGCAAAAGGAATGGGCCCGCACCTGCGCCGACCACCTTGGGCTGCCCCTCGTCAGTATCGATGATATTCCCGAACGGCTGCCGGAAGACCCGCGCCTTTCGTCAGACTACCTGACCCGCAACGCCATCGCCCCGATCGAGATTGATGCAGATCGGGCGTATTTCGCGGTCGCCGATCCATTTGATGGTGATGCTATCGCAGCGCTGGAGATGATCTTTGGATCCTCTCTTGCCCTTGCGGTTGCGACCGATCGCGATATCGAATTGGCGATGACCCGCAGCCAGGAGGCTGCAGCGGCTGCTGGCAGGGACACCATAGATATAGTGACAGCCCGGCACGGCGGCATCGACCTTGATACCGACAAGCTGACCGAACTTGCCAACAACGCCCCGACAGTCCGCTATCTTGACACCTTGTTTGATCAGGCGGTTGAGATGCGCGCGACGGACATTCACCTTGAGCCCACGGCCAACCTCGCCCGCGTGCGTTTGCGGGTCGATGGCGAACTGGTCGAGGTGCAGGCGCCCGACAAGTCTATATATGAAGGTGTGATCTCACGCCTGAAAATCCTCGCGGGCATGGATATCAGCGAACGCAGACGGCCGCAGGACGGCCGCATCCGCCAGCGTCTTGCCGGTCGCGACATTGATATGCGTGTCGCCAGCGCACCGATGATACATGGTGAGACGATTGTGCTGCGTCTTCTGGATAATCATGAAGGGCTGTCTCAACTTGCCGATCTGGCGCTGCCCGCACATGTCAGCAAACGGATCAAGGCCGCAATCAGTCAACCCAACGGCCTGATCCTCGTCACCGGCCCCACCGGCAGCGGCAAGACGACGACTCTGCACGCCGCGATGAACGCGCTCAACGAAACGCGCCGCAAGATCGTGACCATCGAAAACCCGGTTGAGATCCAGACACCGGGCCTGCAACAGATCGAGGTGAACGCGGAACTCGGCTGGACCTTTGCCGCAGCCTTGCGCACCGTGCTGCGTCACGACCCCGATGTGATCATGGTGGGTGAGATCCGCGATAGCGAAACAGCCGAACTGGCCGTGCGCGCGGCCATGACGGGGCACCTGGTGTTTTCGACCCTGCACACCAACACCGCGCGTGATGCGGCGACACGCCTTGTCGACTTGGGTGTCCCGGAATACCTGATCCGCTCGGTCGTGCGGTTGGTGGCAGCGCAACGATTGGTGCGTCGGGTCTGCCCCGTTTGTGCGCAGCCTGTTGATCTGTCCAAGCGCCCCAAGGTCAAGGACCTGTTCGCAAAGCTGGACAAACGGACCGGCAGCCAGACCGACCCCGCGACTTGGGCACTGAAAAAGTCGGTAGGCTGCGACGCCTGCAACCAGACCGGTTTTCAGGGGCGGATCGCGCTTTTTGAAGCCATGGAGCCGGATGAGGTTTTCGCCACCAAAGAGGCTGCGCAAGCACGCAAGCTGCAGACCATGGGGTCAGAGGCCGTGCGCCTTGTCGCCGAAGGGCAGACCACGATGGAAGAGGTCATGCGCATCCTCGGGGTCAAATATTTCTAGGTAACGCGGGATGGAGCAAGCACAAAAGTCATTTGCCTACGTGGCCCGCGATGCGTCGGGCGCACGGCAATCAGGCGTTGTATCCGCGCTTGATACAAAAGACGCAACGCGCGCGCTGCGGGCGCAGGGGCTGTTTCCGATCAGTCTGGATGCTGATGATGGCAGCGCCTCGCCACGCACGGCAAAGCGCCGGGCACGGGGTAAAGGGCAACTTACGGCAAGGCAAACGGGGGATTTTCTCGTCCGCTTGGCAAAACTGTCCAGCAGACAAATCCAGGCAGAGCGGGCGCTGGCCATCATCGGCGATGGCGGAGAGGATCCGATCTCGCAAGCCGCTATACGCATGCGCGATAATCTTCGCGAAGGCGCCCCGTTGTCACGTGCACTGGAAGAAAAGGCAGGCATTGACGATCCCGTCACATTGTCCCTGATCAAAGGCGCCGAAGTCTCAGGCGACATGGGTAGCGCACTGACAACATCGGCAGACATCATGCGGAACCGTCTGGAAATCCGGCGCCGCATCGTCACAGGCCTGACCTACCCCACTATACTACTTGTCGTGGCACTTCTGTCGCTTGGCCTGATCATGATCGCGATCATTCCACAATTCCGGCCCCTGATCGCAGATCGGATTGATCTGGTCCCCCTGATGGGTCGCGCCGTCTTTGCCGTCTCGGGCGTGCTGGCCGGTCTTTGGCCGATCATCGTCTCAGCACTTCTTGTCCTCATCGGCGGCACGATCATCGCGGCCCGACGTGGTGTGCTCGGCCCGATCATGACAAGCATCGGCAATCGTATCCCCGTGATCCGCCGCATGTTGTTGCGCAATCAGATGATGCTCTTGCTGCATGTGCTGGGCGCGCTCCTCAGCCGCGAAATCACGCTCAGCGGGGCGTTGCGCGTCGTATCCAAATCCACACCGCCCGGTCCCGTGCGGCAAGGCATCACCAAGGTGACGCAAGAGGTGGAAAACGGGGTTGCGCTCTCCACCGCGATGCGCAACGAAAAGCTGCTGCCGCGCGACGCGATTGAGATGATCCGCATCGGGGAAGAGGCGGGCGATCTGGGAACGATGATCAGCCGCACTTCTCTTGATATGCGTGAAGCGGCAGATCGTGATCTTGAACGGTTCCTGCTATTGTTCCAGCCCGCCCTGATTGTCATCGTCGGCCTTTTGATCGGAGTAAGCCTTTATGCCCTATTTTCAGCAATCGTGTCGGTCAATGCCATCACGTTTTAGGCGCAGATCGTCGCGCAGGCGTCCTGCCGCCGCTGGCTTTTCGCTGATCGAAATGCTGGTGGCCGTCGCAATTGTGGGCCTCTTGATCGGCGTGGTCGGTCCTGCGGCGATGCGCCAGCTCCAGTCATCGCGTGTCACAACAGCCGAGGCGCAGATCACGCAATTGCGCAGCGCGCTCGACATCTTCCTGATCGAAGTTGGCCGCTACCCGACCGAGCAAGAAGGGCTGAACGCGCTGATCAATGGTGCCGGCACGATCCCCGGCTGGAACGGACCCTATCTGCGCGATGGCAACCTGCCTGCTGACCCGTGGGGCGGCACCTTCCTCTACAGTCTCGATCAGGGTCAGGTGCGGATCACATCGCTGGGTGCAGATGGGCAACCGGGCGGCACGGGCGTGGATGCAGATGTGGAAGGCTAGGCGAAGGCCCACCCTCCAGACACGCGGCTTTGCCACGGTCGAGGTGTTGGTGGCCGTTGCCATCGTCGTGCTGATCGGCACGATTTCGGTCCTCGCGCTTGGCCGATCTGACCGCGCCAGCCTGCAGAATGATGTGGCCGAGATTGCACTGCTGCTCCAGCAGGCGCGGTTGCGTGCCGCCGAAACCGGGCAGCCCGTATTCGTTGAGTATTCTGAAACTGATCGGGTCGTACGGACCGAATTCACCGCACACGAATTGGACCGCGCCGTCGCCAGCCCCACCGAAAGCACACGGATCTCGATCCGCCCCTCGGGCGAGAATGAGGGGCTGAACCTCGTCCTTGTCGCGGGCGCACATGAACGGTCGGTCGAGCTTGACTGGCTGACCGGCCAGATCCGGCTGTCGCAATGATCCGGCGGCACGGGCAGCGCGGGTTCACGCTGGTAGAATCTCTGGTGGCGCTGGCGATCGCAACTCTCGCGATCAGCGGGTTCTATCAGGCGCTCTCCACCGGCCTGTTTATGGAGCGTCGCTCTGGCGTCCAGGCTGAACAGATGCTCGTCGCCACACAAGTCATGGACCGCATCGGCGCAGATGTGCCACTGCGCGCGGGCGCGCAAGATCGTGGGATCATCCGTGGTCTGGAATGGGAACTGACCATCACCGAGACCGGCACAGCGGATATGCGCATTGGAACGACGCGCCCGAACGAGATGTTCTTTGTCTATGTCACCGTGAACTCCGGGCTGGCTG
Organism: Cognatiyoonia sp. IB215182; assembly: GCF_033963905.1. NCBI lineage: Bacteria > Pseudomonadati > Pseudomonadota > Alphaproteobacteria > Rhodobacterales > Paracoccaceae > Cognatiyoonia > Cognatiyoonia sp. IB215182. Next base: position 375,912 of record NZ_JAXBMB010000005.1, on the reverse strand, counting down.
ACGGCACGCCGCTCGTCTTGCGCAGCCTGCGCTATCGCGAGACGCCGCTATGAAGACGCGCTGGGCCCGCAGACGACGTCACGGCCACGGCATCGCCCTGGCCGAGGCGCTGGTATCGCTGACGATTGCGGCCATGACCCTCGCGCTGCTGACAAGTGCGACATGGGGATTGCGCCAGACGGCAGCGGAGCCCCAGGTATTGCAGGAGGATGCCACAGATTGGCTAACCGCCCGCCGCGCCCTGCAATCCTGGGCGGCATCGGCGACGGTGACTTCTCAAGATCAGATCGAAGGTCGGTTTTTCGGCGATCCGCTACGCATGCGGCTCATCCTCGATGATGGCACCAGCCGCGACAGCCGTCCGATGATGGTTGGCCTTGATATAGTTGAGGAAGATGGCCTTTTCCGACTTATGGCGTCGCGGCATTTCGACATTCGCGATATCCGCATGGCCACCCAAGGCGCACGTGAAAGCACCGTGATCGTGAGCGATGATCCCCTGCGCCTTGTCTATCTGGTCCGTCCCGTCAATATCGGCGGTGCACCTGTCTGGACCTATGAGCCCCGCCCTGAACACGGTCTGCCATTGGCGATATCTGTGGAGCAATCAGCAGAGAGGATGATTGTCGCCCGGATGCCTGTGACCCTTAGCGGCTTCTGCGTCTCACGCAGGGGCCAGTTGGGATTGGGAGAGGTCGCATGCGACGTGCGCTAAGTTCTTTCCGTCGCCGCGCCCAGCGCGGCTTTGTCCTGATCACCGTGCTTTGGGTGGCCCTTGGCCTGTTGCTGGCTGCATCGAGTTACCTCGTGACGCAACGCCAGACAGCGCTCGCCACGCGAGCCGAGGTCGAAACGACCCGCGCTGTCGAACTGGCGCGTAGTGCGATCAACGTGGCTATGGCCGATCTGGGCCGCATCGGAGAAGAACAGACCCGCAGTCGTCGCGACGGGACACCAGTGACCATCACGATGGCGGAAGGGCAAGCCACCTATCGGATTTGGGACGAAGGCGGCAAGCTCGACATCAACGCCGCCCCGGTCGAACTATTGGGTCCCGTTCTGCAGCGATTGGGTGAAAGCAGCGGCATTGACGCGTTTGACGCGGTCACAATTGCGCAGGCGCTGGTGACCCAGCGGGCCGATGCCGGATCCCGCAACTTCAGCCGCCCGATCCCGCAGCTTTTGACCGATCTGGGCCTGCCGCAAAATGTCAGTCTGCGCGCGCGCCAGGTTCTGACGACATATAATGGTACACCGCAAGTGAACCCGGTCACCGCCTCACCGGCCTTGCTGGCGGCGATCCCGGGCCTCGGACCCAGCGATGTGGAGTGGATTGTGCAGCGCCGCAATGCGGGCCAATCCCTGCCGAGGCTGGGCACGGCATCCGTTTGGCTCGGCGGAACAGAAGGCCCTGTTTACACGATTGAGGCGCGCAGCACGCTGCAAAGCGGCGTCTCGGTCGACATGATCGCAACCGTCGCCGCGCAGGGGATCAGCTTTCGTGGGGGCATCATGCGGTACGACATTCTGGGCGTGGAAATCCTGCGTTGATCCCGGCTGACAGCATTGTTTTCCTGGCTCTGCTGCCGATCTGCATCCTGATAGGCGCCCTCATTCTTGGACCGCTTCCCATCGTGGCGCGCGGTTTGATCCGCAAGACATTGGGGCCGCAGAGAACGCACCGCTGGTTTCGGCCCGTATCCCTTGGCCTGGGCGCTGGCATGGTGCTGGCAGCCTTTTTGATGATGGCGATTGATCCAGCCCAAACCCGTCATCTCGTGCTGATCAGCCTTCTCGCCTTGCTGGCGGTGATCGATTGGCAATGGCGCTGGCTTCCAATCGAATGGACATTCGCCGTTATTGCGCTCGGCGTTCTGGATGGGCTGATCACCGCGTCGTTCGCCCAAACTGCGTTCCAGATGCTGGTGCCGAGCCTCACGATCCTCATGATCCGGCAGGTCCTCCAACTTCTATTGGGGCGCCCACCGCTGGGCTTGGGCGATATCTGGTTGATTGCCGGTCTCGGCGCGTTCTTGCCCGTCACGCTCAGCTTTCTGATGATCGGGCTTGCAGCGCTTTCGGGGTTGGCCGAACTTGCGGTCAGGCGGCTTCTGTCGGGAAATCGACAAAAATCCGCCGCCGTGTCCTATGGGACACACCTTTGCGTCGTTTTTGTGGTTTTGCGAAGTTTCCCGCAAATCAATTGAACTTAGACTGCTAAGGTGCGGTCAAAGATATAAAAAATGCGTACCCGGACACAAGATTTGGGGCGTGGGTAATGAGGCAGAGCATGAAGAAACTGATTGCAATTGCGGCCAGCGCCGCAGTTCTTAGCGCCTGTGACAACCTCCCACAGGTTGATCGGACCGATGACGGAACAGAACTGAACCGCTGGCAATTGGCCAATATTTTCGGCACCGGTGGGGACGGACAAGGCTTTCAGCGCCAGCAGGGCCGCGTGACTGGCGGCCAGCGTGTCGAAGCCGGACAAGGTACCATCTTCCCAGGACGCCAGCCCCTTTTGATCGACAGCGACTTTGTCGATGAAAATGGTGAGCGGACAGTGTCGCTCAACCTCGTGAATGTGGACATTGAATCCGCCGCTGCAGCGATCCTGGGTGAGCTTTTGCAGATCAATTACGTGATTGATCCCGGCGTGCAGGGCACGGTCAATATCCGCTCTTCCCAACCTGTGACCCGCACAACGGCGATTGAGGTATTCGAGCTTGCGCTGGAACAGAACAACGCCGTTCTTGTGCGCCGTGGCGATATCTTTGCCATCTCGCCGCTCTCGGCAGATCTGTCGATTGCGCCCTCGACTGCCCGTGACGTACTGCCCGGCTATACGCTCCGCGTGATCCCACTGCGCAATATCGGTGCGCAGGAAATGGCGGCAATCCTGCAGCCCTTTGCCGGGGACGGCATCGTAGGCATCGATGCACAGCGCAATATCCTTGTGCTGGCGGGCACATCGGTTGACCAGCAATCCTGGCAGGAGACAATTGATAGCTTCGATGTCGACTGGCTCGCCAACCGCTCAGTTGGGATTTTCCCAATCAACGGACGTTCGGCCCAATCCATCGTGAACGGGTTGGAGCGTGTGGTTGAGACCGATGAAGGGTTCCAGCCACTGGTCGTGTTCGAGGTGATCCCCGAAAACAACTCTATCCTTGCCGTCGCCAAAACGCCGCGCGCGCTTGAAAACGTGGCCGTCTGGATCAATCGCCTGACCCGCGATGGCGCCAATGATGCGCAGGTCTATTCCTATGACATGAAATATGCGCGAGCGACCACCATTGCCCCAACCCTGGCGCAAATCCTTGGCGTTTCGGTTGAGACTTCAACCGAAGAACCTGAGGTCATCGAAGCCAGTGCAGAGATGGCAAGCGGCGGTATTTTCAACAATCAGGGCACGCTCAACGCGACCCGTATCGTGGCGAGCGAGGCGACCAATACCCTGCTGATCCACGCCACACCGGAAGAATACGAACGTGTGCTGGGGATCCTGCACCGCCTGGACGTGCCGCAGCGACAGGTCCTGGTCGAGGCAACGATTGTCGAGGTCTCACTGACCGAGGACCTGCGCTACGGCGTCCAGTACTTCCTCGAAGAAGGCGGAGGAACATTGGGACTGACCAGTGGCGAGAACTTCGATATTTCGCCATCCGCACCCGGCTTTGCGGTGACGCTGGGCGGCAACCCGGCGAATGCCGTGATCGATGCGCTGGACGCGGTGACATCAATCAACGTGATCTCTTCGCCCAACCTGATGATCCTGAACAATGAATCTGCACGCCTTGTCGTGGGTGATCAGGTGCCGACGGCGGTGCGCACCGCTCAAGACGCCTCCAGCGCTGATGATCAGGTCTTTGTTTCCACCGTCGAATATCGCGACACGGGCGTGATCTTTGAAGTCACACCGCGCATCAACTCCTCAGGCTCGGTTCTCCTGAATATCGGGCAAGAGGTCAGCCTTGTGGGCGAAACCGATCCGGCGACGGGTAACCCGGTGATCTCGCAACGTCTGATCAACAGTTCCATCGCCGTAGATAGTGGTGAGACGGTGGTTCTGGGCGGTCTCTTCTCTGACCGGCGGACGCGCGGCAATGGTGGCATCCCGATCCTGAAGGATTTGCCGGTTGCCGGGAACCTCTTTGGCAATTCGTCGCGGAACCGTGCGCAGACCGAGCTTTTGGTTCTGATCACGCCGCGCATCGTCAACAACCGCATGGATGCGCGCCGCGTGACTGCCCAACTGCGTGACCGCTTACAATCCATCCAAACCAGCAGCCCGTCGATGAGCACGCAAGTGAATGTACCTTCGACCCGGACTCGCAATTCCGAGTTGATCAACAACAACGCGATTGTGGAACGCGCCGTTGCCGGTGCCACCCAGCTTGAAACGACAGCACCGCAAGCCAGCGGACGGCATCTGGCCGTGCTTGGGTCCTTCCGGTCTGCCGAGGGGGCGCAAAGCCATTGGAACACGCTTGTGAGCGAAAATGGCGCAGCCCTTGGTCGCTTCACACCCAGCTTCCGGCAATCAGGTGGGCTAACAATGGTCACGGTTGGTCCGATGTCCCGCGATGCGGCCAATCAGATTTGTATCGACGTGAAAACGGACTGCTTTACAGCAACGCAGTAACAAAACTACACCTCAAGGATCACTGTCGCGGCGATACCGCGCAGTGATCTTTGTGCGCGCGGCCGTCATGCTTGCCCGCGCGCGTCCAGGCATGAGGTGATCAATGCGCAAAATCCTGTCGATGCTTTTGATGCTGCAGCCTGCAGCGCTTTTCGCCCATGGCTATGGTTTCGGTGATCTGGTGGTCGCCCATCCAATCGTTTTTGAGACGCCGCAGACAGCACAAACCGGTGCTGGCTATCTGACGATTTTCAACAACGGTGCGACCGATGACGTCCTGATCGCGGTCAAGGCCGACTTTCCCCGCGTGACGCTGCACCAGACAATCATGCAGGGCGATATTGCCTCAATGGCCGATATTGACGGCATTCCCGTCCCGGCTCTGAAGGTGACCACGCTGGAACCCGGCGGTGCGCATGTGATGTTCATGGGACTTGCGGGCGATCCATTCGAAGTGGGTGAGGAGATCAAGGCGACACTGGTCTTTGCCGAGGCAGGCGAAATTGATGTGGTCTTTCGGGTCGAAGCCCGGTCAGATGATAAACCCGTCGATCACAGCAATCACTGATTGTCGTCTTCGCCATCCCGGCTGAGCAGATCGAACTTGCGCAGCTTGACGTAAAGCGACTGCCGCGACAGGCCGAGCATTTCCGCCGCCGCCACTCGGTTGTTCATCGTCAGTTCGACAGCCGTCTGGATGCACATCTTTTCGACGACATTTGTGGTTTCGGCCACAATGTCTTTCAATGTGGCACTTCCGACCAGTTCCACCACGGAACGCATGCTGTCATCACCGGTTGGATGTGCGGTCGAACGGCTCGCGTCGGCATGGTTGACGTCACGCAACACAAAAGCAAAGACCGAATGCGCGCCCGCCTCAACCTTTGTGATTGACACTTCGACCGCGCGCGGGCTGCCATATTCACCCGCGATCTTGGTTGAATAGATCCGCATGCGGCCCGACCGCGATGCGTTTTCGACCATCACTTTCAGATCAATGCTGCCGCGCTGCAGGTAATCTGACAGATTGCGCCCGCGCATATTGATATCATGGGCCACGTCGATCAGATCGAGGAAAGCGTCATTTGCCGCCAAGACCTCGCCACCTGCCGTTGCGAACACCATCGCCTCGGGCCCAACGTTGTAAAACGACTGCAGGTTATGCGCCAGATCATCCGCCGTCGCATGTGCGCTGTCGACCGGCAGAATGCGGCACAACAAGACGCGTTCGCCAGCGGCGCGGAAAAGCGTTGCTGCAATCTCAACCGATTGGCCAGAGGATTGAATCTGCGCCTCAGATTTTGAATTCTGGTCAGAGATCGCTTGCGTGGCCAGCTGATCAACCAGATCGCCGCGCCTGCGACCTTCGAAAAACTGCGAAAACGACGCGCCGATCAACCCCTCACGGCTTTCATCAAGCATCGCGGCAGCCACAGCATTCGCCTCGTTGATCTCACCTGTCTGGGTCGAGACAAAAACCACCGCCTCAGCCGTGTTTTCCATCAATACGCGAAACCGTGTGTCATATTCGCGTTGTGTTTCGTAATCACGCTCAAGCGCCAGTTGCGCTTTGACAAGCTGCTGCTGCATTTCGGCAACCGGTCGCAGATCACGCCCCAAGAGCAAGACAACGCCATCCGGACCAATCCGATGAAAGCTGTAGCGGACCGGAAATTCCCACCGCCCCGTTTCGTCCGTGTGGTTCAGTTCGATCGATGGCGGCGTCCCCGCCCCATCAAGGAATTCGCCCAGCCGTGCATCAAACTTCGACACGCTTTCAATGGTCAGCGCGCTGCGAATATCCTTTTGCTCAAGCTGTTTGAGAACCGCAAAGGCCTTGTTTTCCGGGCTGACAAGCACCGACAGCACGGTGCCATTTTCGGAAATCACAATACCCAGATCAGCGACTTCCGTAATGATGTCGCCCAGCATTTCCGGTGCGATAAGTGGAATGGCTCCGCTATCCCAGTATTTGGTTCCTCGCGATGTCATGTTGGGCGCACCAGATGTGGGCTCGTCACCATCACCTAGCTCCCGCGTATTCTTTGCGGTTCGCTTTGAATTGTCTTTGATAATCCGCAAAGCTCTAGTGCCTCGCTCGGTATTCTGGTGGCATAATCTGCGCCCGTTAGTGCCGTCACATTCTCTTTTGTTTCGACATCTAACAGGGAACCACCAATGACAATAGGCGGGGGTGTTACCGTCGAGTTCTTCACAACATTGACGATCCGTGAGAGCGTTTCAAGCTTTTCACTGGACGAAGCTGATATGAATACTCCCTGGAACTTAGACCGTTGCAAACGGGCGGCAAGTTCTTCGTTTCGCAAGCCCAGCGCGATGCGCACAGATATGCCTAAACGTCTGAGCTGACTGCCCAAAATCATTGCGCCAAGGGTGTGATAGACCTCTTGCGGAACAATCAAAAGGACCATTGGCGCATCAGGTTCACCGGCAATGTCACCCGACCAATCAAGACCAAGTTCACGCAGCAGTGATTGCAACCGCGACACGGCAATTGTGACATTCGCAAAGCCCAGATTATCCGCGCACCACAATTCACCAATGCGGCGCGCAACCTCGGGTATATAATGATCAACAATGTCTTCTGCTGAGAACCCGAGGTTCAGCGCATCTTGAACAACAATCCGGCAAGCCTCTCGTGCCTCGCTGACCGCGGCCTCTTCCAAACTCTCAAGCAAATCGTAATCAAGTGCGCCCGCATCGCTGTCTGCAACAACATGCTCACGACGCGGCGCACGCACCGCATCTTTACGCGTCGATGCCGCGTCAGGCGCCGGGGCGTCTATGCTTGGCTGGTCGGGCATCAGCATGTCCTTTGGCTGTTCTGGCGCAGCGATACGCCCTTCAGCATCGGTGATATTGTCCTTTGCGGGGCATGGAATGTCAAAGCAAATTGACAACTGGCTCTCACGTGTTTCACGACATCTCCTTAAATACCTATAATATCTGCATTTTATCTGTGATCGGGCGATGACGTTCTTAACAATACATGTACAGTGTTAAGTGTAAGTTAAAGTTGACACCTCTGCAGTTTGGGCCATAGTCTTGACACATATGGCCGTCAGGGAAACTTTACATGTCTGCGACAACGACCGACACAGAAGGTGCCGCTGCGCTTCCTGAACCGGGTGGCAGACGCCTGTATTCCGATGCCGAACGGGCCCGGCGGGACGCCACGAAATGGACCCTCGTGCAGGGAATTCTGGCTCCGCTCCAATTCGTCGTTTTCCTGATCTCGCTCGCGCTGGTCCTGCGCTATCTCTGGACCGGTGCGGGGTATGAGGCAGCGACGCTCTCGATCATCATCAAAACGGCCCTCTTGTTCACCATCATGATCACCGGCGCGATCTGGGAAAAAGTGGTCTTTGGCCAGTACCTTTTCGCGCCCGCCTTCTTCTGGGAAGACGCGTTCAGCTTCGGCGTTATCGCCTTGCATTCATTGTATATTTACGCGCTGCTCGCTGACGGGTTCACAGCCACGACACAGATGTATATCGCGCTCGCCGCCTATGCTGCCTACGTCGTGAATGCGGGCCAGTTCCTCTGGAAATTGCGGATGGCGCGCCTGGATGCGGAGAGCCGGGCATGAACGCGCCGCATCCCCCTGCTCAGGGCGGCTGCCGCGACGCCCCGATCCTCAAGGAACGTGGCCAGCGCGAGGTGTTCTGCGGCCTCACCGGCATCATCTGGCTCCACCGCAAAATGCAGGATGCGTTTTTCCTTGTCGTAGGATCACGCACCTGCGCGCATCTTCTGCAATCCGCCGCCGGCGTCATGATCTTCGCCGAACCACGATTCGGCACAGCGATCCTCGAAGAATCAGATCTGGCGGGCATGGCCGACGCCCATGAAGAGCTTGACCGCGAAGTCGCGCGCCTCCTGGAGCGTCGCCCTGACATCCGGCAGCTCTTCCTGGTTGGCTCCTGCCCGTCCGAGGTGATCAAGATCGATCTCGCCCGCGCCGCCGAACGGCTCAGCCAGGTGCATGCGCCCCATGTCCGGGTGCTGAACTATTCCGGTTCGGGGATCGAGACAACGTTCACCGAAGGTGAGGATGCCTGCCTCGCCTCCATGGTCCCCGTCCTGAAAGAGACAACCGCGCGCGAATTGCTGGTCGTCGGCGCCTTGCCGGACGTCGTCGAGGATCAGATGCTCAGCCTTCTGTCCGAGATGGGGATCGGCCCGATCCGCCTGCTGCCCGCCCGCCGGATTGATGAGACGACGGCGATTGGCCCCAACACCGTCTTCGCGCTCACTCAACCATTCCTCGGCGAAACCCATGCCGCCCTCACACGGCGCGGCGCGCGGCATCTGCCCGCCCCATTCCCCTTTGGCGACGAAGGTACAACTGCCTGGCTGCACGCCATCGCCACTGAATTCGGCGTCAGCGAAGAACAGTTTGAGGCCGTGACCGCCGCGCCGCGCGCCCGCGCCCGCAAGGCCATCACCCAAGCTGCCGAGACGCTTAGCGGCAAGTCCGTCTTCTTCTTCCCCGACAGCCAGCTTGAAATCCCGCTTGCCCGTTTCTTGACCCGCGAATGCGGCATGACCGCGATTGAGGTGGGCAGCCCATACGTGCACGACGCGCTGCACGGCCCCGACCTCGACCTGCTGCCCGCAGGCCCACAGATCGCCGAAGGACAGGACGTCGACAAACAACTCGACCGGGCCCGCGCCGCCAGGCCCGACCTTACAATCTGCGGTCTCGGCCTCGCCAATCCGCTAGAGGCTGAGGGTCTGACAACCAAATGGGCCATCGAACTCGTCTTCACGCCCGTGCATTTCTACGAACAGGCGGGCGACCTCGCCGGTCTCTTCTCGCGGCCCCTCCGCCGCAAATCGCTCCTTCAGCTGGAGGCCGCCGAATGATCCTATTTTGGCCAGAAATATCCTGCGGGGGTCTGGGGGTGCAAAACCCCCAGTCCGGCGCGGATCATCGGGTGTGCCCATGAAATTGACGGTGTGGACATATGAAGGCCCACCCCATGTCGGCGCGATGCGCGTCGCAACGGCGATGAAGGGCCTGCACTACGTCCTGCACGCCCCGCAGGGCGACACCTATGCCGACCTCCTTTTCACGATGATCGAACGCCGCGACCATCGCCCGCCGGTCAGCTACACCACCTTTCAAGCCCGCGACCTTGGTGCAGATACCGCGACGCTTTTCAAGGATGCCTGCCGCGATGCGGTCGCACGCTTCAACCCCGAAGCCATCATCGTCGGCGCTTCCTGCACGGCAGAGCTGATCCAGGACGACCCCGCCGGTCTGGCCGAGACGATGGGGATCGACATCCCCGTCATCCCACTGGAACTGCCCAGCTACAGCCGCAAGGAAAACTTCGGCGCGGATGAGACCTTCTACCAGATCGTCAAACATCTGGCGCGTCCCCAGGAGCGCACCGCGCGGGTGAGCTGCAACATCCTTGGGCCAACGGCCTTGGGTTTCCGCGCCCGCGATGACGTTGAAGAACTGACCGGCCTCTTGTCAGACGTGCGGATCAACGTAAATGTCGTCGCCCCGCTCAACGCAACACCCGGCGATATCGCGCGCCTGCCCGCTGCCCATTTCAATGTGCTGCTCTGCCCCGAGACGGGCGAGGCCGCAGCACGATGGCTCGAACGCAACCACGACCAGCCCTTCACCAAAACCGTCCCCATCGGTGTGGGTGCCACGCGCGATTTCATTACGGAAGTCATCGCCCTCTCCGGCACCCCCGGCAAACCCGACGAAAGCCGTCTGCGCCTGCCATGGTGGTCGCGCTCGGTCGACAGCACCTATCTGACCGGCAAACGCGTCTTCATCTTCGGCGATGGCACCCATGTCGCCGCCCATGCCCGCATTGCGCGGGACGAGATGGGGTTCGAGGTGGTAGGCCTCGGCTGCTACAACCGCGAAATGGCGCGCGGCATCCGGAGGCTAGCCAAGGACTACGGCGTCGAGGCCCTGATCACCGACGATTATCTTGAGGTCGAGGCCACCATTGAGCGCCTCAGCCCCGAAATGATCCTCGGCACCCAGATGGAGCGCCATATCGGCAAGCGGCTTGGCATTCCCTGCGCGGTCATCTCGGCACCAGTGCATGTGCAGGATTACCCCGCGCGCTACTCCCCGCAAGTCGGGTTCGAAGGCGCAAATGTCATCTTCGACACGCTGATCCACCCGCTCGTTATGGGGCTAGAGGAACACCTGCTCACCATGTTCCGCGACGATTTCGAATTCCACGACGAGGCGGGCCCCAGCCATCACGGTGGCAAAGCCAAAGCGAAGACGGCGGACACGCCGGATGAGCTTCCGCAGCCCAGCGATGACAATGTCATCTGGCTGTCTGACGCCGAAAAAGAGCTGAAGAAAATCCCCTTCTTCGTGCGCGGCAAAGCGCGCCGAAACACCGAGACCTTCGCGCTGGAAAAGGGGCTGCACGAAATCAGCCTGGACACGCTTTACGAGGCAAAGGCCCATTATGCGCGATGAGGTGATGCATAAACCTTACCGCGTGGTCATCGTCACGCTGGATGCCCATGCGGCCGGGCCGGCCCTGCGCGTCTCCGAACGCCTCGCACCGGACTTTCCGGGGCTTGAGGTGCAGGTGCTATCCTCCGCCGAATGGGGCGAATGCCCAGATGCGCTCGCGGCAGCCAAAACGGCCATTGCAGAGGGCGATATCATCATCACCAACCTCCTGTTCCTTGAGGAGCATATCCGCGCGATCCTGCCCGCCCTTCAGGCAAGGCGCGACGGCTGCGATGCCATGATTGGCATGATCGCCGATGGTGAGATCGTCAAACTCACGCGCATGGGCGACCTCGACATGGCCAAACCGGCCAGCGGCGCGATGGCGCTTTTGAAAAAGCTGCGCGGCTCATCCAAACCATCCGGCGATAGCGGTGCCAAGCAAATGAAAACCCTGCGCCGCCTGCCCAAGATCCTCAAACTGATCCCCGGCAAGGCGCAGGATCTGCGGGCATGGTTCCTGTCGATGCAATACTGGCTGGGCGGATCGGACGACAATGTCGAACAGATGATCCGCTTCCTCATTGGCCGCTACGCCACCCGCCCAGACTGGCAGGGAGCCAAGGCTAATCTGCCCATCGAATACCCTGATGTCGGCCTCTATCACCCCGACCTGCCGGGCCATCACATCGTCACCGAGCTGACCGATCTTCCAGCCCCGGCCAAGCCTGTCGCGACCGTCGGCCTCCTGATGCTGCGCTCCTATATCCTCGCCTCGGATTGCGCCCATTACGACGCGGTGATCCGGGCGTTCGAGGCGCGTGGCATGCGCGTCATCCCCGCCTTTGCCGGCGGCCTCGACGGGCGTCCGGCGATTGAGACCTATTTCCAGGGCCGCGTCGATGCGATGGTCTCGCTCACCGGCTTCTCACTGATCGGTGGCCCGGCCTATAACGACAGCGATGCGGCCGTTGATGTGCTGCAAAACCTCGACGTGCCTTACATCGCGGCCCAACCGCTGGAATTCCAGACGCTCGGCCAATGGGCAAATAGCGGCCAAGGCCTCGGCCCCATCGAAACGACCATGCTTGTGGCCCTGCCCGAGATTGACGGGGCCACAAACCCCACCGTTTTTGCTGGTCGCCACGGGCCAGATGGCTGCAACGGCTGCAACAATGGCTGCGGCGCGCAATCCGATTGCAAGGCTATGGCGCCCTGCCACGAACGCATCACAAGCCTTGCCGAAAAGACACTGCGCCTCGCCAAATTGCGTCGGAAGCAAAACGCCGAGAAGAAGGTCGGTGTGGTTCTCTTCGGTTTCCCGCCCAATGCAGGGGCCGTGGGCACTGCCGCCTACCTGAGCGTGTTCGAAAGCCTGCATAACACGCTGAAACAGATGCAGGCCGACGGATACACCGTCGATATCCCCGAAACAGTAGACGAATTGCGCGCCGCCATCCTGCAAGGCAATGCCGCGCAATACGGCCAGCAGGCCAATGTCGTGGCCCATGTGGATGCAGACACAATCGTGCGGAACACACCGCCACTTGCCGCTATCGAATCCGTCTGGGGTCCGGCCCCCGGCAAGCACCAGTCGGATGGGAGGGGCGTCTATGTGCTGGGCCAGCATTTCGGCAATGTCTTCGTCGGCGTCCAGCCCGCCTTCGGCTATGAAGGCGACCCGATGCGTCTGCTTTTTGAGAAAGGCTTCGCGCCGACCCACGCCTTCGTCACTTTCTATCTCTGGCTGCGGAACACCTTCTCTGCCGATGTGATCCTGCATTTCGGCATGCACGGTGCGCTGGAATTCATGCCCGGCAAACAGGCGGGTCTTGGCGCGCGCGATTGGCCGGACCGGCTGATCGGCGAGATGCCGAATGTATATCTTTACGCGGCTAACAACCCGTCCGAGGCGACGCTGGCCAAGCGCCGGTCGAACGCTGTGACGGTCACGCACCTCACACCGCCGCTCACGACGGCGGGTCTCTACAAGGGGCTGGCGGAGCTAAAAGACAGCCTGACCCGCTGGCGCGAAATGGGTGCGGATGACGATCAGCGGGCGGATCTGGAGCAACTGATCCGCGATCAGGCGAATGCGGTCGACATGAATGCCCGCGATATCGACGCGCTCTGGCTGAAGCTCGCCGAGACCGAAGGGGCGCTGATCACCGAAGGGCTGCATGTGGTGGGTGAGCCGCTGTCGCGCGCCGCCCAAGCCGACATGATGCGGCTGATGCCGGAAGGTGAGGCGCGTGATCAGGCTCAGGAACTCCTGCGCGAGGATCATGAACTGCCTGCGCTGATGCGCGCCTTGTCCGGGCACTATATCCCGCCGGTGCCGGGTGGCGATCTGATCCGCTCGCCGGAAATCGTGCCGACAGGCCGCAACATCCATGCGTTTGACCCGTTCCGCATGCCGACGGCCTTTGCTATTGCAGAAGGCGCCAAGCAGGCCGATCTGCTGCTGAAAACCCATGCCAAGCTGCCGCGCACCGTGGCGCTGGTGCTGTGGGGGTCGGACAATATCAAATCCGACGGTGGCCCGATTGGGCAAGCGCTGGCGCTGATGGGTGCCAAACCGCGGTTTGACAATTTCGGGCGTCTGTCTGGCGCTGACCTGATCCCGTTGAAAAAGCTTGGCCGTCCCCGGATCGATGTGGTGATGACCCTCTCCGGCATCTTCCGCGATCTCCTGCCCTTGCAGACCCGCATGCTAGCGGAGGCTGCCTTGAAATGTGCCGAGGCCGATGAGCCGCTGGACCAGAATTACATCCGCGCCCATGCGCTCGCCTATGCAGACGAGATGGGCTGCGATCTTGAGACTGCGGCCTTGCGCGTCTTCTCAAATGCCGAGGGCGCTTATGGCTCCAATGTGAACCAGTTGGTCGACAGTTCGGCCTTCGGCGATGAGGATGAGTTGGCCGATGCCTATGAGGCGCGCAAAAGCTTTGCCTACGGGGTGAACGGCCATGCCGCGCAGAACCCAGCGCTGCTGCAGAAGGCTTTGAAAGACGTCGATCTGGCCTATCAAAACCTTGAATCAGTCGAACTTGGCGTCACCACCGTTGACCATTACTTCGACACGTTGGGTGGCATTTCCCGCGCGGTAAAGCGGGCCAAGGGGTCCGCCGCGCCGGTCTATATCGGTGACCAGACGCGCGGGTCTGCGAAGGTGCGGACCCTGCAGGATCAAGTAGCGCTCGAGACGCGCAGCCGGTCGCTCAACCCGAAATTCTACGAAGCATTGCTGAACCACGGCCATGAAGGCGTGCGCCAGATCGAGGCGCAAGTGACCAATACGCTGGGTTGGTCCGCGACGACAGGCGAGGTGGAGCCCTGGGTCTATCAGCGCCTGTCCGAGACCTTCGTGCTGGATGACGCGATGCGCGAACGGCTGGCGGCTTTGAACCCGCAAGCCTCGATGCGGATGGCGAACCGACTCTTGGAGGCGTCGGATCGTGAGTATTGGTCGCCGGATGAGGCGACTTTGGAGGCGCTGCAGGATGCGGCGGATGCGTTGGAGGACGCGATGGAGGGAGTGGCTGCGGAATGAGGATGTCGTGCGCCGCTCGCGCCTTTCGCGCGTCGCCCCACCCACCATCCCGTGTGCTTGGAATTGATAGGAGGACCTTATGAGTCCGAAGGATAATGTGCCTGATCTCAAGGGGTTGGATGGTGAGGGATCGGTCCAGGTTCACCAGCCGGAGGATGCGCGGATTGAGGGCGCGAAGGTGTTTTCTGTCTATGGCAAGGGCGGGATCGGAAAATCGACCACCTCCTCTAACCTATCAGCGGCGTTTTCAATGCTGGGCAAACGGGTGCTACAGATCGGGTGTGATCCGAAGCATGACTCGACTTTTACCCTGACTGGCAGCCTTGTTCCGACGGTGATCGACATCCTGAAGGAGGTCGATTTCCATGCAGAGGAGTTGCGGCCCGAGGACTTCATCTTTGAAGGCTTTAACGGGGTCAAATGTGTGGAGGCTGGCGGGCCACCTGCGGGCACCGGTTGTGGGGGGTATGTCGTTGGCCAGACGGTGAAATTGCTGAAGCAGCATCACCTGCTGGAAGACACGGATGTCGTGATTTTCGACGTACTTGGGGATGTGGTTTGCGGTGGTTTTGCCGCGCCTTTGCAGCATGCTGATCGGGCGCTGATTGTCACGGCGAATGACTTTGACAGCATCTATGCAATGAACCGGATCATAGCGGCGGTTCAGGCAAAATCGAACAACTACAAGGTGCGGCTTGCGGGCTGTGTGGCGAACAGAAGCCGCGAGACGGATGAGGTGGATCGATATTGCGAGACTGTGGGGTTCAACCGCATCGCGCATATGCCGGATCTAGATGCGATCAGGCGTAGTCGTTTGAAAAAGAAGACACTTTTCGAGATGCCGGATGATGAGGAGATCGTCGCGGTCCGCAAGGAGTATATCCGGCTGGCCGAGACGCTTTGGAATGGGACGGAGCCATTGGCACCGGCCCCGCTGCCGGATCGTGAGATCTTTGAACTGCTTGGGTTTGATTAATGACGGATTACGCCTCCACACGTGACCGGGTTGAACACTATTTCGACCGCACCGCGACCAAGGTTTGGGAGCGGTTGACGTCCGACGCGCCTGTTTCGGGCGTGCGGGCGACGGTGCGTGCAGGGCGGGACCGGATGCGTGAGCTGATGCTGGCGCAATTGCCGGATGATCTGCAGGGTGCGCGCATTCTGGATGCCGGTTGCGGCACTGGTGCGATGGCCGTGGAACTGGCCCAGCGCGGGGCGGATGTGGTGGCCGTTGATATCTCGCCTGCCTTGGTGGAGATCGCGGAAGAGCGGATGCCTGAGAACCTGGCCGGCAGCATCTCGTGGGTGGCGGGCGATATGTTGGAGGCGACGGACGGTGCGTTTGACCACGCGCTCGCCATGGATTCGCTGATCTATTACAGCGCGCCGGATATCGCGACGCTTTTGGCCGGCGCGGCAAAGCGGGTGAGCGGCAAGTTTGTCTTTACCCTGCCACCGCGGACGCCCGCGCTGATGGCGATGTGGCGCGTGGGCAAGCTCTTCCCCCGTGCGGATCGCAGCCCGGTGATGGTGCCGCACACGACGGCGGGGATCGCGAAGGCGCTGCGCGATGTAGGCCATGGCGGTAGCTTGACAGAAATCGAGCGGATCAAGTCAGGCTTCTACATCTCAACCGCGCATGTGTTTGAGGGAGGCTTGGCATGATCTTCCGCGCCTCCGCCCTTAAGAAAGTCTCGACCACGCTGTTGCCGTTCAGCGACGCGGTCAGTGATGATCTGCCGCTGGGCCAACTGCTGCGCCTGTCGCTGTTCCAGGTGTCGGTGGGGATGGCGGCGGTGATGCTGCTGGGCACGCTGAACCGGGTGATGATTGTGGAGCTTGGTATCGGCGCGATGCTGGTGGCGGCGATGATCGCGATTCCGGTTCTGGTGGCCCCTTTCCGGGCACTGGTGGGGTTCAAGTCTGACAATTACAAGTCGGCGATTGGCTGGAAGCGCATTCCGTATCTGTGGTTCGGCACGATGTGGCAGTTTGGCGGTCTGGCGATCATGCCGATGGCGCTGCTGGTTCTGTCGGGCGATCGCACGATTGACTGGCCATGGGCGGGGTATGTGGGTGCGGCGCTGGCGTTTCTGATGACCGGGATCGGCATGCATATGACCCAGACGGCGGGCCTCGCGCTCGCCGCGGATCGGGCGACCGAAGAGACGCGGCCAAAGGTCGTCGCGCTCCTTTATGTGATGCACCTGATTGGGATGGCCGTTGCGGCGATCATTATCGGGGCGCTCTTGCGTGATTATTCGGCGCTGCGTCTGGTGCAGGTCATCCAAGGGACCGCCGTTGTAACATTGCTTTTGAACCTTGTCGCGCTCTGGCGGCAGGAAAAGGTCCGGCCGATGTCAAAGGCCGAGCGTGCGGCGGCCAGCCCCACTTTCCGCGATGCCTGGCGCGATCTGGCGGATGGCGGCGATGCAGGTCGGCTGCTCGCCGTCGTGTTCCTCGGCACAATGGCGTTCAACATGCAGGATGTGCTGCTGGAGCCTTATGGGGGTGAAATCCTTGGCCTGTCGGTCTCGGCCACAACGCTGCTTACGGCCATGTGGGCTGGTGGCGCGCTTGTCGGCTTTGGCATCGCCGCGCGCTGGCTCGCCCAGGGGGTCGACCCCTACCGGATGTGCGCGCGCGGTATCCTGACCGGTGTTGCGGCCTTCTGCGCCGTCATCTTTTCGGCCCCCATGGGCTCACCGCTCCTGTTCTACATCGGGGCAGCCCTCATTGGCTTCGGCGGCGGGCTCTTCGGGGTCTCCACCCTCACAGCCGCCATGACCATGCCGACGCTGGGTGCCGCCGGACGTGGCCTCGCGCTGGGCGCATGGGGTGCCGCGCAAGCGACAGGCGCGGGCCTGTCCATCTTTATCGGGGGCACGATCCGTGACCTTGTGAACCACGCCGCTGGGAACGGCATCTTGGGAGAGGCGCTCGCCACGCCTGCCACCGGCTATTCGGTCGTCTACCACACCGAAATTGGCCTTCTTTTCATCACATTGGTCGTCCTTGGCCCGCTTGTGCGGGTCATGGCCGTGCCAAACAGGGCCTCCGGCAAGCTGGGATTGCCGGATTTCCCGACCTAACCACCGAAAGGAAAAAGACATGGTTGGTGTAGAATTCTTTGGAAACTTCGATCTGGCGAGCGCGGCGATCTGGCTGTTCTGGATCTTTTTTGCAGGGCTGGTTTACTACCTGCAGACCGAGAATATGCGCGAAGGTTATCCCTTGCGCGACAATGACGACAAGCCGATTGGCACCGAGACCTGGCCACTGTCCAAGCCCAAGACCTTCAAGCTGCGCGATGGGCGCGGTGAACTGACCGTGCCCTCCATTGAGTATGAAGACAGCAAGATGCGCACAGATCTCGCACTTGCCCCGTCCAGCGGGTCGGGCGCGCCATGGATCCCCACCGGCGATCCGATGGTGGATGGTGTTGGTCCCGCATCCTGGACACCGCGTGCGGATCATCCTGAGCTTGACGCGCATGGCCATGTAAAAATCCGCCCCATGTCGACATTGGCGGACTTCAAGATTTCCGCCGGGCGCGACCCGCGCGGTAAGGCTGTTGTGGGTGGTGATGGCGAGGTTGTGGGCCGCTGCATCGACATGTGGGTGGACGTACCCGAACAGATGGTCCGTTTCCTGACCGTCGATCTGAACCCCGAAGGGACCGGCAATACACGCCTGATCCCGATGAACCTCGCCAAGATCGGGACCGACCGTGTGACCGTGCGCTCGCTATACGCGCATAACTGGGCCGACGTGCCGCGCATCAAAAAGGCGGATGAGGTCACCCTGCTCGAGGAAGAAAAGATCATGGCCTACTACGCGGGCGGCACGATGTACGCCACGCCCGAACGGTCCGAGACGGTCCTGCCGTAAAAACGTGTCCCGCCCCGGCCAGCCACCGGGGCGGTTAACCACAGTAGAGGGAACCTGCCGATGAGCCACGATGATTTCAACTTTGAACCCGTCAGGGGATTGCCCGAGGCGCTGCCCGAGGGTGAGCATATCCTGTGGCAGGGCGCACCCGATCCACGCCGTCTTGCGCGCGAGGCTTTGGCGCTGCGGTGGGTGGCGGGTTATTTTGCATTGCTGGCTGTCTGGCGGGTGGGCGTCTCGGCGGCGGATGTGCCGTTTGGCATCGCTCTGATGCATGGGCTTCCGTTTGTGGTGTCAGGGATCATCGCCTGCGGCATCCTTTACGGCATCGCGTACGTGCAGGCGCGGTCCACCGTCTACACGCTCACAAACAAGCGTGTGGCGATGCGGATTGGGGCGGCGCTGACGATGACTTTGAACCTGCCTTATGTCTGCATCGGGACCGCGAAACTCGACCTGAAATCATCCGGCCACGGCACGCTGGCCTTTGAGCTGATCGGCGACACACGCATCTCTTACCTGATGTCCTGGCCCCATGTGCGCCCTTGGTACATGGCGCGGACCCAGCCCGCGCTGCGCTGCATCCCCGATGCCGAGAGTGTCGCCCGGATTTTCGCTGACGCTGCCGAAACACGGATTTCCCAGCCCCGTGTCGAGCGTGTCGAAACCCATGACGGCGACGCCGTCGCAGCGGAGTAGAGCCCATGCCACAGCTTGAACAACAAATGCGCCACCGGGACAAGGAAATGGTCCCCCGGATCCTCGTCCAGGCGATGTTTGCGCTGATGCTCGCCAGCCTTGGCATCGTCGCTTACGCCCAGTGGTTTGACGTGCCCAACCGTGGCGTGCTGGTCGAGGCGCCCATCGTCCAATCGCTCGACATCACGTTCACCGCCGGCGAGCGGGAGCATGTTTACACCGTCACAAATGCGACGGGCGATGTTCTGGTCACCTCGGCTGATGAAAAGGCCGGGTTCATTGGCGTGATGGGCCGCGTCATCGCGCGGGAGCGGCTGATGAACAATGTGGCAGGCAATCCACCGGTTCAGGTGGTCCGCCGCGACAACGGCAATATCGCGATTATCGATGACAGCACCGACCTGGCGGTCGAGCTGATTGGGTACGGCAAAGACAACGTAGCGGCCTTCGCGCAGCTACTGGATTGAAACCGCGCGGGGCCAGCCACCCCGCGCCTGAAATGTGAAAGGGAACACACATGGGTTTACTGTTTCGAGAAAAGGAAACCGCGCCATGCACGGTGACGATTTCCCATCGCTTTGAAGAGCTATCCGCACATGTCCGTCTGGACAATGGGGCCGTGATCCACCCCGGCGACACCGTGCAGGTGCAGGGGCCCGAGATCATGGCCGCCTTTGGCGAGTTGATCGAGGAGAAGCGCACCGCTGTGATTACGCGGGCGTCCAAGCTCGAACAGCTTTGGACCCGCGCGACGGGTGATTTCGAATTCATGGAGCTGTGCGAGTTTTCGTTCAGTGAGGAGGTGATGTCATGAATGTCCAACGCCCCACCCACTCTGCCGACGCGAGCACCGTCGAAGACGCGCTAGCCGCCGGTAACTACGATCCCGTCATCGACAGCAAGACCGCGACAGATGTGGCGCTGCAGAACACACTGCTCACACCGCGGTTCTACACAACCGACTTTGACGAGATGGACGCGATTGACGTGACGCCCGTTCGCGAGGAATGGGACAAGCTGATCGCGGCGATGAAGGCCGACCCCAACAAGGGACATTTCAAGAAGAATGAGGATTGGGACCACATCGATTGGGACGGGATGGAGCCGCGCCTGAAGGCCGAGTTCATTGACTTCCTGATCTCGTCCTGCACGGCCGAGTTTTCGGGCTGCGTGCTTTACAAGGAAATGAAGCGGCGCGGGTCAAACTCTGACATCACAACGCTCTTCCAGCTGATGGCGCGCGATGAGGCGCGGCATGCCGGTTTCATCAACGACGCTTTGCGCGAGGCCGGGATCGCGGTGAACCTTGGTTTCCTGACACAGGCCAAGAAATACACTTATTTCCGACCAAAGTTCATCTATTACGCGACATATTTGTCAGAGAAGATCGGCTATGCGCGGTATATCACGATCTACCGCCATCTTGAGAGTAACCCTGAAAAGCGGTTCCATCCGATTTTCAAGTGGTTTTGTGAGTGGTGTAATGACGAGTTCAGCCATGGCGAGGCCTTTGCCTTGCTGATGAAAACAGATCCCAAACTGACCGAAACCTGGGTCAACCGGATGTGGATCAAGTTCTTCCTGACAGCCGTCTTCTCAACCATGTGGGTGCGCGACCATCAGCGGCCCGCCTTCCACGAGGCTTTGGGCGTTGATCCAGCATGGTACGGGCAGGAAGTGTTCCGCAAAACCTCCGAGATTTCGCGGCAGGTCTTTCCACTGGTGCTCGACATCGATCACCCGCGCTGGGTGCCGACGTTGAACCGAATGGGCGACGCCAATGCGCAGATTGCCGAGGGCAAAAAGCAGGGTGGCGTGGGTGGTTTCCTCAAGCGGATGACGGGGTCTGCGAAAGCTGCCGTCGCTTTCATCTCGCTCATGACCATTCCGGTCAAAGGCAACAAGGTGCCTGACAGCCCCAGACTGGAGCCTGCCTACTGATGGAGAGGACGGTTTTCATACCGAAAACCGGTGGAGGCTCTGCCTCCACACCTCCGGGATATTTCTGGCCAAAAGAGGAAGCATGACAAGCACCTGGATCGTATCGCTCTTTGCCATTTTCGTCTGGTGGTTCGCCACCGGGGCGATCTTGGTGGCGGTACGTCGGGCTGATCGGATCGGCAACCATCTGAGTGTCGTGATCAGGGCCTTGCCGATCCTTCTGTTCGGGATTTGGGCGGCAGAGGCTTCCCTCACCGATGTCACCGTGGCGGGGGCTTATTTGGGCTTTGCGGGGGCGCTCGCCATCTGGGCTTGGATCGAACTGGCCTTCCTGACGGGTATCATCACTGGCCCGGTCAGCGAAGACTGCCCGCCAGGGCTGGATGAGCGCACCCGCTTCTTCCGTGCCTTTGCGACCATTGCCTATCACGAACTGGCCCTTGTAATCGGCCTTCTGGGGCTCGTCCTGGTCTCAAAAGGTGCGCCGAACCAGATGGCGCTTGTCACCTATCTGATCCTGTTCCTCGCGCGCATCTCGGCCAAGCTGAACCTCTTTTACGGGGTCCCCCGCATCAACACCGAATTTGTGCCAAGCCGTTTGATGCACCTGAAATCGTATTTCCGCAAAGGCTCCATCACCTGGGCCTTTCCCGCATCGATCACCGTGCTGACTGCCATCACCGTGGTCTGCGCCGAACGGCTCTGGCACGCGCAGTCGGATGTGACCATCGTGGGCTTTGCATTACTCACCGCGCTTTCTGCGCTCGCCCTACTCGAACACTGGCTGATGGTGGTCCCGCTGCCTGACGCAAAACTCTGGCGCTGGATGCTCCCTGCGCCCAATACACTGCCCAATAAGGACGGAAGACATGGACTTTGATGCCCTATTCACCCAACAGCTGGACACGCTGAAAGCGGAAGGCAATTACCGCTACTTCGCCGAGCTTGAGCGTCAATGCGGGAAATTCCCGCGCGCGGCCAATCACGACGAAGATGGCGTCCGCGACGTGACCGTCTGGTGTTCGAACGACTATCTGGGCATGGGCCAGCATCCCAAGGTCATCGACGCGATGTGCGAGGCGGTGAAGCGCACCGGCACCGGGGCAGGTGGCACGCGCAACATCTCTGGCACCAACCATGACCACCTTCTGCTAGAGCGCGAATTGGCCGATCTGCATGGCAAGGAAGCCGCACTTTTGTTCACCTCCGGCTATGTGTCGAACTGGGCGGCACTTTCCACGCTCGGATCGCGCCTGAAGGATTGCGTGATCCTGTCCGATGCAGGCAACCACGCTTCCATGATCGAAGGCATCCGCCATTCGAAATGTCAAAAAGTCATCTGGAAGCACAATGATGTCCACGATCTTGAGATGAAGCTGCGCGCCCTTCCCAAGGACGTCCCCAAGATCGTCGCGTTTGAAAGCGTCTATTCCATGGATGGCGACATCTGCCCGATGCGCGAGATTGTGGAAGTGGCCGAGAAATACGGTGCCATGACCTATCTGGATGAGGTGCACGCCGTGGGCATGTATGGCCCGCGCGGCGGTGGTATCAGCGAGCGCGAAGGGCTGGCCGACCGCATCACGTTGATCGAAGGGACGCTCGGCAAAGCGTTCGGCGTCGTCGGCGGCTATATCACCGGCTCGGCGGCCTTGTGTGATTTCATCCGCAGCTTCGCCTCTGGCTTCATCTTCACCACTGCCCTGCCACCGGCCGTTGCGGCCGCGGCCCGCACATCCATCGCGCACCTCAAGGGGTCGCAGATGGAGCGTGCCCGCCAACATCGCCAAGTCGCCCGCCTGCGTGCCGCGCTCGACCGTGAAGGTATTCCGCATATGCGCAACGAAAGCCACATCGTGCCGGTGCTGATCAAGGACCCGGTCAAAACCCGGATGCTGGCCGATTATCTGATGCGCGAATGGGATATCTATGTGCAGCCGATCAACTATCCCACCGTGCCGAAAGGGACGGAGCGGCTGCGCTTTACACCGTCACCCCTGCATTCCGATGCGGATATTGATCATCTTGTCAAAGCGTTAAGCGTTTTGTGGAAGCAATGCGCACTGGCCCACGCGGTGGCTTGATGCCAATCGCACAAACTTTTGGCATCGGGGGTGGACCCGTTTGCCGGATGTATTACATTGCGCTCCGACTGGGGCAACGGTCACAGAACTAGATCGAAGAGGAATACGATCATGAAACGTTTTACAATTGCAGCAGCTCTGGCTGTTCTTTCGGCGCCCGCCTTTGCAGATGGTCACGCGTCCACGCAAGGTGATGTCGCTGCCGGGGAAGAGCAGTTCAACCGCCAATGTGTGGCCTGCCACGTCGTGGCTGACGCGTCGGGCGAGGTGCTGGCAGGGCGCAACGCGCGCACGGGCCCCAACCTTTACGGCATCGCCGGGCGCACGCTGGGTGCGGTCGAAGACTTCCGCTATAGTGACGCGATCATCGAACTCGGCGAAGGCGGCACAGCCTGGACCGAGGCGGCG
The DNA here is from genome assembly GCF_033963905.1 of Cognatiyoonia sp. IB215182. NCBI lineage: Bacteria > Pseudomonadati > Pseudomonadota > Alphaproteobacteria > Rhodobacterales > Paracoccaceae > Cognatiyoonia > Cognatiyoonia sp. IB215182. Next base: position 352,216 of record NZ_JAXBMB010000005.1, on the reverse strand, counting down.
TTTGTTGGCTACGTGCAGGACCCAACCGGCTGGCTGCGCGAAACGCTTGATGACCGTCGCGCACGCGGCAAGATGGCCTATCAGGTCCGCCAGGAAGAGCAGGCCTATGACCTCTTCGCCTATCTGGCCACCTTCGCGGACGAAGGCTCCTGAGCCCTTACGGCAGAAACCAAACATGGCCGCGCGCAGCAATGCCCGCGGCCTTTTTTATTGATACGTCTGGATTGCGGCGATCACGGCCGCCCCGATTTCGGCAATGGCATCCAAACGCCCAACCCAATTGGTCGGGCTTTCGGCGATGTAGATCGCGACAAAGTACGGATCATCCTCTGGCGGCGTAATCATCGCCACAATGCTGCGCGAGCCATGGCGCGCCGCCCCGGATTTATCCGAAATCTCCCAACCGTCAGGAAGGCTTGGCCGGATCATGCCACTCGTGGCCGAGCCATCCGCCATCCATGACGCAAGCATCTGTCGTGATGCGGGGCTCAGGACCTCACCACGAAAAAGCACCTCCCATGTGGCGATCATCGCCGCTGGCGTCGTCGTGTCGCGCGGATCACCGGGGGTGACGCTGTTCATCTCCGGCTCAAGCCGATCCAAGCGCGACACGGTATCGCCAATCCCGCGCAAATAATCGGTCACGGCCTCAGTTCCGCCAAGACGCTCGATCAACAGGTTCGCCGCCGTGTTGTCGCTCTTGTCCAGCGTGGCATAACAAAGCTCTGCCATGGTCATGTCCTGACCAACCTTCTCGCGGGTGACCGGTGCATGGGACAGGATTTCGCCTGCATCGATCCGAACCGTCTCATCAAGAGCAAGTGTCCGTCGGTCAACGCGGTCCAGAATTGCGGCACACAGTAACGATTTGAACGTGCTGTTCATGGGAAAGCGTTCATCAGCGCGATAGCGCCAGCCCCAATCCGACCCGCTGTGGCTGATGGCGACACCAATCCGTCCGCCAATGCGGCTTTCGACCTGCGTTACCGTTTCCAGAAGTGCTGTGGGCCTGCTGTCCGCCAGCGTGCCTGTGCCCACGGCCATGCTGCACAGCACCCACAGCGCCATGGATTTCAGCCCTATCATGATATGCCTCGATGTGTTTTGGCACGCAGCGGCAACTAACGCATCAACTGGTTCACCAACATGCTGCAACGCATGTTTCTTGTTTTTGGTCGTGGGCAAGACTTGTCAGGATAATGCGAGGGCCGCAATGGATTCCGCATCTTCCTCATGCGCCAGATGACCCAGATCGGGCAGCTTGCTCAGCCGCCCCTTGGGAAGTTGCGCCACCGCATCCTCACTCACTTCCGGCGGCACGGCCATATCGCGCGCGCCTGTGATCAGGTGCACCGGGGTGTCGATACGGCTCAACCGCGCCAGAAGCCCGTCCAGCGACCATTGCGCCATCATCGACAAGGTGGCGTCCACATGCCCGCGATCCGTCGCGAGACGGTAGTAAAGCTCCAACCCTTCCTGATCGAGCGTCGAACCCGTCCCGCTGATCAGGCTACGCACACTGCTGCGCGTCGTCGTGCTCGCGAAAAAGCTGGCGCTGAAAGGTGAAATCGCCAACGCCTTGGCCATCATCGGGAAGAGCCAACCAGCGACCCCCTTGAAATTGCCGAGGGCGGCGTTGATCCCGACGATCCCTTCCACCGGGCGCAGACCCAGCTCCCACAGGCGCAATGCGATGGCCACACCGGCGGAATGGCCGATGATCAGGGTTGGTCGCCAGCCTTCATGGCGAATGAGGCTCAGTAGGTCCTGCGCCATATGATCCAGCCCGCAACGCTGTTGAGCGCCAAGCTGCGTGAAACCCTGACCCGGCAGATCGACGGCGACCACATGATATTGCTTTGTCAGTTGTGGAAATAGGTTGCGGAAACTCTGTGTCGCGCCGCCCGCGCCGTGGATGAGCAGAATGGTATCGCCGGCCCCGTGTTCCTGCACATGCCATTTGTGGGGGCGATGCAGGATCTGGCGCGAATACTCCGCCAGCGGCCAGTCTTCGGCATCATCGGGCCAGCGCACGGTTCAATCGCCCAGCGCAGTCGCAACAGATTGCGACAGCCGCGCGGCGTCAGCGCGGGGCAGGGGCAGATAAGCGGCATCGAGCGTTTGTGCGAGGTTGCGCAGCGCGGGTTCGGGTCGGTTGCCGGTGTCGATCACAATGGCGTCGATGCCTTGCGCCCGCACGACCCGCGCCATCTGTTGGGCGTCCGTGGCGGCCTGTCTGCGATTGGCGCTGCCGTCGAGCGCGATATTCGCGCGCCCATCGGTCAGAATGGCAATTGTTGGCGTCAGGCCCTTGCGCCCGGCCTGCATTGCTTGATCCAATGCGGTGCGCAGCCCGGCTGCTAGTGGAGTGCCGCCGCCGCCGGGTAACCCCGCAAGCCGACGCTTGGTCTGCACCAGCGAGCGGGTGGGCGGCAACATAAGTTCCGCCTCCATCCCCCGAAATGACACCAGCGCCACATGATCGCGGCGGGCGTAAGCCTGCGCGAGCAGGAGTTCGACAGCGCCCTTCGCCTCGGCCAGACGCGCCAGCGCGGCCGAGCCGGAGGCGTCGACGGTGAAGATCAGCAGCCGGTCGGATTTCTCTTCATATCGCTTGATCCGGAAATCGCCGGGTCGGATATGGAGGCCACCGCGCCCGGTCGCATTGCGCCTGATGGTCTGCCAGGGTGCGGCGGCGCGCAGGGTGCTAATCAGGTCAATCCGCGCGCCGTCGCTGAGGCGTCCGGGGCGCGACGGCAGCGGCCTGCCGCGCCGGTTGCCTTTGCGCGCGGCACCTGAGCCACTGCCACGCCCGGCCCGCGCTTTTTGGGCTGCGAGCCGGGCTAGGAGGTTGTCGGGAAGCAGCGCGCGGACTGCGTCAAGCAGCAGTTCGTCGGGGATGTTGAGCGGGTTTTCCGCGCTTGGTTCCTTGGATTGTTCTGGTGGCGGCGCCTCCGGTTTCTCCGGCGCAGGGATGCGTGTGGCGCGGTGCGCCAGTGTAAGGGCACAGGCGATTTCGATATCGTCTGTGCTGATGTCCGTGCGGTTGTTGAGCAATGCGTGCGCCTTGGCCGCACGCAGGGCGAAAAGTGGGGCACGGAGGCTGTCGATGCCGAGTTGGGCGGCGATTTGCGTGATCTGCTCGACTGTCGCTGGCGAAACACAGGGCAGCTCCCGACCGCGGGTGGCGGTGAAGCCCCCGCCCGGGGGGGCGGTCGGGGGCTGCCCGGCGATGCCGGGCGAAAGAGGGCTTAAATCGCGCAACGACGCATCGGACAGATCGACATGAAACGCCAAACGCTCGGACAGTTTCGGGTCAGTCGCCTCGTCCGGCTCCGCGCCTTCATCCAGCGCAATCAGCGTATGTCCCACATGCCGGTCCAGCGTGATCGCCAGATGCGCGGCCAGCCGAACGGGCGCGCGCTCTGCCATAGTCAGGATCAGCGGCCCCGGTTCGGCGAGCAGCCCGGCATTCTGCACCAAATGCCCAGCGCTCAGCGTCGCCGACAGGTCAAGCCCGCCCAACAGCGCCTCATCCCCCATCGCCGGGTGGATCTTGCGTGCCGCTGGATCGAGGCGCTCCAACAGCCGGTCCCGCACCGGTCCTGATCGGGCGCGGATCGTGATGCCGCCCAATCCCGGATCAATGGCCAGCAATTGCAGTGCCAGCGTGGCCCGGTGCCAGCTATCCAAGGACTTCGTCCAAGGTCCGCTCGACACGCGTCCCACTACCCGCCTCATCCAGCGGATCGCGCCGCAGCCGGTGGCGCAAGGCCATGGGGGCAACGGTGCGGATATGCTTGCGGGTCAGCGCGGTATCGTCGCGCCAGGCCGCGTAGGCGCGCGCGGCTTTCAGCAGAGTGAGTTCACCGCGCAAGCCGTCAGAGCCGAGGGCCAGGCAAAGCGCCGCCACATCCTGTAGTACCTTGTCGGAGGTCTTCAAAGCGCCCAGCGCCTTGCGTGCGGTCAGGATACGCTCCCGAATGGCCGCATCTTCGGCCTGCCAGCGCAGCATGAAGGCAGCATTGTCATTCTCGAACGCATCGCGGCGTTTGATCACCTCGACCCGCTCGGTAATGTCGGTGGGGGAGGCGACCTCAACCGACAACCCGAACCGATCAAGCAGCTGCGGGCGCAGCTCGCCCTCTTCGGGGTTGCCGGAACCCACTAGCACAAACCGCGCCGCATGGCGGATCGAGAGGCCTTCACGTTCCACCACGTTCTCGCCGGATTGGGCGACGTCGAGCAGGAGGTCGACGATGTGATCCTCCAGCAGGTTCACCTCATCGATATAAAGGTAGCCACGATTGGCCTTGGCGAGCAGCCCCGGCTGAAATGCCTTTTCGCCCTTGGTCAGCGCCTTTTCGATGTCGAGCGCGCCGGTCACCCGGTCCTCGGTTGCGCCAAGCGGCAGGTCGACCACGGGGGTCGGGACCTCATGCGAGCGTTTGGTTTTCAGCTCGGCCCATGACGGCACCTCTGCCGCCTTCGCGCTGTTCACGGGGCAGCCCTTGATCGCCTTGATTGGGGGCAAAAGCGCCGCGAGCGCCCGCACGGCGGTCGATTTGCCGGTGCCACGGTCGCCGAAGACCAGCACGCCGCCGACGCTCGCATCAATCGCCGTCAGGATCATCGCGCGCTTCATTTCTTCCTGCCCGACGATGGCGGAGAAGGGGAAGGGGGTCATGCGGCCTCCAGTTTTTTCAGGGGGGAGCTGCCGTTCCACGTGCCCCGGTCGGAATGGACGGCGAAGCGGGCATAAAGCTCTTCACGAAACCAGCCTTCGTCGCGGACGGCGCGGATGGCCTCGGCATGGGGGCCAGTGCGAGCAAAGGCGGCCATCGCCCGCTCGGACGGCCAGATGGAAAAGGTGACCTGATGCAGCATCGGCACCTCGCCGATGCCGATCTTAAAGGCGACATTGGGGTCAGTGCCGATCATGGCCGAGATGTTGGGCACACGCCCCCAGAACCGGGTCAGGATGCGCGGCTTGATCGTGGCCCGCGTGAGTGCGGCAAGAGGGCCGGTCGTCTCTGGCGTTGAGACTTCAAATGGGGCTTGTCCCGACCATTGCCCGCGCGCGGTTTGCGTGGTGAGGAACACGGTCCAATTCTCATCCGCCCGGCGGGTGTAGCGCGCAAAGATACCCTCTTGCGTACGTGCCCGCGCGGTCTCCGCATCCGGCCATGTGGCAAGGATCGCATAGACGCCGGTATTCGGCACCGGCGTAAACCCTTCTCCCGTTCCGGACCCGCAGAGCTTCCAGAACCCGATATCCGGCATCCGCGCCAGTGGACGCCGCGCCGCGCCCATCATCATCAGCGCCCAGACCCGTCCGGCAAACCCGGAAAAGCGGTAGAACGAAAGGCTGACGGTCTGGGTCAAAAGAGCACCTTGGCGAAGAGTGTCAATTAATCCTGACATATCAGACCCGTTTTGGGAAGATGTTGACGTTAGGAATTGTCAACTTGAGTTTACATGTTACTGTGAAGCTATGCTGACACATCCGGATACCGACTCAAACGCAGCAATTGTTATCGGTGCGGGGCTTGGTGGCCTCGCTGCCGCAATGCGTCTTGGGGCCAAGGGCTATGCCGTGACGGTGCTGGATCGGTTGGATCGGCCCGGCGGGCGCGGCTCATCTGTCACGCAGGATGGACACCGATTCGACCTTGGGCCGACGATCATCACCGTCCCGCAGGTTTACGAAAGCCTCTGGGCCGCCTGCGGGCGCGATTTCTACCAAGACGTTAAACTGCACCCGATGGATCCGTTTTATAAGGTCCGCTGGCCTGACGGCTCAACCTTCACCGCGCGGCAGGATACCGGCGCGATGATGGCCGAGGTCGCCCGGCTCAGCCCCGGTGATGTCAAAGGCTACCAGCAGTTCCTGAAAGACAGCGAGCGGCGTTATGTCGTGGGGTTCGAAGGCATGGTCGCCAAACCCATGCATCGGCTTTGGGAGACACTGAAGGTGCTGCCGACCTTCGCGATGCTGCGCGCCGATCAGTCGATCCTCGGCCTCGCCAAGCGCCGGGTGAAGGACCCCCGCCTGCGCATGGCGCTTTCTTTCCATCCGCTCTTTATCGGCGGTGACCCGATGCATGTCACCTCCATGTACGCGCTGGTCGCGTATCTGGAGAAAGAGTTCGGCGTGCACTACGCGATGGGCGGCGTGCAGGCGATTGCCGATGCGATGGTGCGCGTGATCCGCAGCCAGGGCGGACAGGTTCGGTTCGGCGCTGAGGTTGACGAGATTCTGGTCGAGAGCGAGGCCGCCCGCGGCGTGCGTCTTACAGATGGTCAGGTCCTGCAGGCCCCGCTGGTCGTCAGCAATGCGGATGCGGGACACACCTACCAACACCTCTTGCGCCGTAAACAGCGCAAACGCTGGACGGACCGCAAGCTGGGGTCGCGCCGTTGGTCCATGGGCCTTTTCGTCTGGTATTTCGGCACCAAGGGCACTGCTGATCGCTGGCCAGATATCGGGCACCACACGATCACCAACGCCCCGCGTTATGAGGGGCTGCTGCGGGACATCTTCATCAAAGGCACGCTCGCCAACGACATGAGCCTTTATATCCACCGCCCCAGCAAGACCGACCCGAGCGTCGCACCGGAGGGCGATGACACCTTCTATGTCCTCTCCCCCGTCCCGCATCTGGGCTTCGACAATCCCGTCGATTGGGCGGCGGATACCGCTCGCTACAAGGCCAAAGTGCAGGCCGAAGTCAACAAATACCTGCCCGGCTTTGCCGATCATATCACCACCGAAATGACCCTGACGCCAGAGGATTTTCGCGACCGGTATCTCTCGCCCTATGGCTGCGGCTTTTCGATTGAGCCACGCATACTGCAATCCGCTTGGTTCCGCCCGCATAACGTCAGCGAAGAGGCGAAGGGCCTCTACCTCGTCGGCGCTGGCACCCATCCGGGCGCGGGCGTGCCGGGTGTGATTTCGAGTGCCGAGGTGCTGAGCAAACTGGTGCCGGACGCGCCCGCCCAACCTGAATTGAAGATGGCCGCTGAATGATTGACCCCAAAGATCTGGACCATTGTCGCGAGGCGATCCGCCACGGGTCACTGTCGTTTCACGCGGCCTCGAAGTTGTTGCCAGCCTCGGTGCGTGATCCGGCACTGGCGCTTTATGCGTTCTGCCGATTGGCCGATGACGAGGTGGACGAGGGCGATTATGAGGCTGGTGCAGTGTTTCGCCTGCAAGAACGGTTGGAATTGGCCTATGCGGGTAAGCCAAAGAACGCCGCCGAAGATCGGGCCTTTGCCGCGATTGTCGAGGCGTTCGAGATGCCGCGCGCCTTGCCGGAGGCGTTGCTGGAAGGTCTCGCCTGGGATGCAGCCGAAAAACGCTATGACACGCTGAGCGGCGTGCGGGATTATTCCGCGCGTGTCGCGGCGGCCGTGGGCGCGATGATGTGCGTCCTGATGCGGGCCCGCGACCCGGATGCGCTGGCCCGTGCCTGCGATCTGGGCGTGGCGATGCAACTCACCAACATCGCCCGCGATGTGGGCGAGGATGCGCGGATGGGCCGGATCTATCTGCCGCTCGATTGGCTGCGCGACGCTGGCATCGACCCGGTGAACTTCCTGCGTGAGCCGCTGCCAACCAACGACGTGCGCAAGCTGGTCAAGCGGCTCCTGCACGAAGCCGACAGGCTCTACCGCCGTTCTGAGGCGGGGATCGACGTGCTGCCCCTGCAGGCGCGCACGGGCATCTGGGCGGCACGGCTGATCTATGCGGGCATCGGTAAACAGCTCAAACGGCAGGGCTATGACAGCATCTCGATGCGGGCCCATACCTCGACCACACAAAAGCTGGGCTGGCTTGCACAATCGGCGGCGCGCACCGGCCTATCGCTGATTATGCCCAGATCGGCGGTGATTTACGCACAGCCTTTGGACGAGGTGGCGTTTCTCGTTGATGCGGCCAGTCAGGGCCGGGTCGATGCAGGCCGCTCGGCCTCTGTCCTTGATATCCTGGCCGAGTTGAAGGCCCGCGAAAACGGAATTGGAACTGACCGCCCGATGGCTTAGGTCTTGGGGCATGGACATTTGGCTCTTCCTGATCTTCTTGACCGCCTGCTTCGGGGCAGGGGCAACCGGCGCCGTCTTTCCGCCTGGGGAGTGGTATGAGAAGCTGAACAAGCCCTCATGGGTCCCACCCAACTGGCTGTTTCCGGTGGCGTGGACGACGATCTACCTCCTGATGTCCTTCGCCGCCGCCCGCGTGGCGGTTTTGGACGGCAACGCCTATGCGATGGCGTTCTGGGCCACGCAGATCGCGTTTAATGCTTTGTGGACGCCGGTGTTTTTCGGGTTGCGGCGGATGAAAGGGGCGCTGCCGGTCATGGCAATGCTCTGGCTATCCGTGCTCGGCTGCACGGTGACGCATTGGCAATTGGATCTGTGGGCCGGGCTGGCCTTTGTGCCTTATCTGGCGTGGGTCACGGTGGCGGGAGTGCTGAACCTTGCGATGGTGCGGTTGAACCCGGATGTGCCGCCGTTGGAGGTGGGGAAGGTTTGATTCGCATCTCTAGTGCGTTGCCGTCCGCGCCACTTCCTCCTCTATTAATTCGTTTACCTTATCAACGGTCCAGTTAAAGAGATCGAATATGTCGACATCTACGTCATCCTCGATGCGTTTCGAGATCATTGTTTGCGGGAAAACAATGACAGATGTTCCGCGATAACGCACCGCCGGGTCTCTGCCATAATCGTCTTCGACGACAGCCCATTCCATTCCGAGCTGGATACATAGTGCATCACCAAGCACAACACCCATCGATTGCAGCTCGTAAGTCTGCTCCTTGGAAAACGTGTTGGCGTCAAGGAGCGCTCTTAAAGTGCCAAGTTTCCCGGCAGCAGTCTCGAACCTTTCCAAGCTAGAATCTGCAACGTACTTTGATACGATTGCTCTTTGCGCATCCAAATGGTCTTTGTCTTGTTGCGATAGTTGAGATACTCTTTGGTCCATCCTGAAGTATCTTAGAGTTTATCTTTGCTCATTCACAAGACACGAAAGAAAACCGTATTTGAGAAGCAGTATTGCATCCAACCTAGCCTCGCCTCAGCCAGTTCCAACAGACTCAAATTCAGCACCGCAGGCACCGACATGACGGAGGTCTTGCACCTCCCCCGAAACGGTGAAACCATTGGGGATGGAACCTCATTTCAAATCTTGGGCTGAGTCGGCCCCCCGTTTGGTCGCCGTGGCTGCGGGGCGGGACGCGGCTGATCTGGTTGTTCGCGGCTGCAAGCTCGTGAATGTCCAATCCCGCGAAATCCTCGATTGGCAGGTGGCTGTGGCCGATGGGCGCTTTGCCTATGTTGGCCCGGACGCCTCCCACTGCATTGGCCCGGACACGCGGGTGATTGAGGCCGAGGGCCGCTATCTGATCCCCGGTCTCTGCGATGGCCACATGCATATCGAAAGCGGCATGCTGACCCCGGCAGAGTTCGCTGCTGCCGTCGTCCCCCATGGCACCACGACCATGTTCACCGACCCGCATGAGATCGCGAATGTGCTGGGCCTCAAAGGCGTGCGGATGATGCATGATGAGGCGCTGATGCAGCCCATCAACATCTACACGCAGATGCCCTCCTGTGCGCCCTCGGCCCCCGGTTTGGAGACGACAGGCTTCGAAATCAGCGCCGAGGATGTGGCCGAGGCGATGGCCTGGCCGGGGATCATCGGCCTCGGCGAGATGATGAACTTTCCCGGTGTGATCAACGGCGATCCGCAGATGCTCGCCGAGATGGCCGCCACGATGAAAGCGGGCAAGACCGTGGGTGGCCATTATGCCTCTCCCGACAAAGGCATCGCGTTTTCGGCTTACGTTGCTGGGGGTGCCGCCGATGATCATGAAGGCACCGCAGAGGCTGACGCCATTGCCCGTGTGCGCAATGGGATGCGGTCGATGATGCGGCTGGGCTCGGCCTGGTATGACGTGGAAAGCCAGATCACGGCGGTCACGGAAATGGGCCTCGATCCGCGGAATTTCATCCTCTGTACGGATGATTGCCATTCCGGGACGCTCGTGAATGACGGGCATATGAACCGGGTGGTGCGGCACGCGATTGAGTGTGGCTGCGACCCGCTGATCGCCCTGCAGATGGCGACGATCAACACGGCGACGCATTTCGGGCTGGAGCGCGAACTCGGCTCTATCGCGCCGGGGCGGCGGGCGGATATGATCCTGACCTCTGACCTGAAGACCCTGCCGATTGAGGAAGTCATCGCACGCGGCCAGATCGTTGCGCGGGACGGAAAGATCACGGTGGAGTGCCCGCACTACGACTGGCCCATCGCGGCGCGGCAAACGGTGCATATGAAGCCGCTTACCGCCACAAACTTCGAGATCCCCGCCCCTGACGGGGCCAACAAGGTCAAGGCCAAGGTCATCGGCGTCGTCGAAAACCAGGCCCCGACCGAGGCGTTGACCGCCGAATTACCGGTCGTGGACGGGCTGGTGGAGGGGGAGGGCGACACCTATCAGATCGCCCTTGTCGAACGGCACAAGGCAACCGGGCAGGTCACAAACGGCTTTGTCTCGGGCTTCGGTTATCAGGGCCGGATGGCCATGGCCTCGACCGTCGCCCATGACAGCCACCATATGATCGTCGTCGGAACGGATCGGGAGATGATGGCAAAGGCTGCCAACCGGCTGGGTGAGGTTGGCGGCGGCGTGACCGTCTGGAAGGATGGCGCGGAGCTGGCGCTGGTCGAACTGCCCATCGCGGGCCTCATGTCCGACAGCCCGGCGGCGGAGGTCGCGGCCAAGGCCGACCGAATGGTCGCGGCGATGGCCGAATGCGGCTGCACGCTCAACAACGCCTATATGCAGCATTCGCTGCTGGCGCTGGTTGTCATCCCGTCGTTGCGCATCTCTGATTTAGGCTTGGTGGACGTGGACAAATTCGAAATCACGGACCTGTTTGAGGAAAACGCATGAGCTTTGCCGACAATGTCCGGGCGAAAATGCCAGAGGCGCTGGTTTTGCCAGATGCCTTTGCGGCGGTTTTCGACTGGGCGGAGGCGAACGGGCAAAAGGGGCGGTTCACGCACAGCGATGCGGGAGAATACCTGTCGATCTACCCGCTTGAGGTCATGAACGAGCCTGGGGCCAGCTATGTGATCTTCCATGCCGAGGGGCCGCCGCTGGCTGAACCGATCCCGGCAGAGATCACGGCCCGTTACGTCAGTATCGCCACTGCAGCCGGTGATGGTGGTAAAATGGGGTTCTGGCTGGATGATGCGGGGGTTCAGCAGGTTGTCATCTTTGATCATGGCTGGCCCTATGTGCTGACACCCGATCCTTTGGTCGCGCTGCAGTTTCTGGCGATGGGATATAGCGAGCCCGCAGCGCTGAAAGATCCAACACTGACCGCGGCTGCAGCCGCCGCACATGATGGCTGGGATGAGCCGATTTTGCCCGATGGTTTCCACGCATTCCTGAATAAGCGTTTCGGAGTGACACCACCGGCAACCGCAGCCGCGCTGGGCATCACGATCCCGGACTATGATGACATGTCCGATCCCATGCGCCAGTGGCTCGACAAACACATGCCGCAGTGACGGCCCATAAGAAAGACACGCTGATGAATGTCGTCTCGAAAGTGAACCTGAAAACCCCCGATGTCCCCAAGGCCGAGGCCTTTACGGACGCGGCCAAGGCCGTGGCGCGCTTGCAGGAGCTTTATCAGATCGCCGTGCGGTTTCTGTCCGACAATTTCTCTGACGCGCTCAAGAACGGTCAGCCAAAGGCGCGGGTGCGGGCATATTATCCCGAGATTCGGTTGACCACGACCACCTATGCCAAGACCGATACGCGCTTGTCCTTTGGTCATGTGGCCGAGCCTGGGATTTACGCAACCACGATCACGCGGCCCGATCTCTTTGCCGCGTATTTGGAGCAACAGATCGCCCTTTTGATCAAAAGCCACGGCGTGCCGGTGATTATCGGTGTGTCAGACACCGAAATGCCCGTGCATTTTGCAGCCGCGAACGATCCGGGTCTGACCGTGCCGCAGGACGGATCGATGGATTTCAACCTGCGCGACAATTTCGATGTGCCCGACCTGACGACCACGCACGATAACATCGTAAATGGCGAAAGCTTTACCTATCCCGATGGTGCGCGGCCTCTTGCACCGTTCACTGCACAGCGTGTCGACTACTCATTGGCCCGTCTGGCGCATTACACAGCCACGGCAGCAGAGCATTTCCAGAACCATGTTCTCTTCACCAACTACCAGTTCTATGTGGAAGAGTTCGAGGCTTATGCGCGCCATATGCTGGCCGATCCGGATAGCGGGTACACCGCCTTTGTCGGTCCTGGAAATGTCGAGATCACGGATGCCGATGCGCCATTGCCGGTGCCCGCGAAGCTGCCGCAGATGCCGACCTACCATCTCAAGCGGGCCAATGGGTCGGGAATTACCCTCGTCAATATCGGCGTCGGGCCGTCGAACGCCAAGACCGCGACCGACCATATCGCGGTGCTGCGCCCCCATGCCTGGCTAATGGTGGGTCACTGCGCGGGCCTGCGCAATTCGCAGCGGCTGGGGGATTTCGTGCTCGCCCATGCTTACTTACGCGAAGATCACGTCCTTGATGATGACTTGCCCGTCTGGGTACCGATCCCGGCATTGGCGGAAATCCAGATCGCACTTGAAACGGCAGTGGCGGATGTGACCGAACTGGAAGGGTATGAACTAAAGCGCATCATGCGCACCGGCACTGTCGCCACGATTGACAACCGCAATTGGGAACTGCGCGAACAGGCAGGACCCGTGCAACGCCTCTCACAATCCCGCGCCATCGCGCTGGATATGGAGAGCGCCACGATTGCCGCCAACGGCTTTCGGTTCCGGGTGCCTTACGGGACGCTGCTTTGCGTCAGCGACAAGCCGCTGCATGGCGAATTGAAGCTGCCCGGTATGGCCTCTGAATTCTATAAAACACAAGTAGCCGCACATCTGATGATCGGGATCAGAGCCATGGAACGGTTGCGCGAAATGCCGCTGGAACGCATACATAGCCGCAAATTGCGTAGTTTTGAGGAAACAGCTTTCCTTTAACGTCGCGAAAACTGCCCAAAAGGCGCGTTTTTCCCTTGTAAACTTACACTAAACGTTGTGGTGTCCCACAACATCCCGTTATATGGGCGGATAAGAGGCCCTACAGATTGGGCGAATGAGGGAGACCAGTAAGATGGCGACAAAACCAATGACAAAAGCGCAGCTGGTTGCTGCATTGGCCGAAGAAACAGGCATGGACAAGAAGGCTGCAGGGTCCGCTCTGGACGCTGTGACGGGCATCATCACTAAGGAAGTGTCCGGCGGCGGTGCCGTGACCCTGCCGGGCGTCGGCAAGATCTACTGCCGTGAACGCCCAGAGCGGATGGTCCGCAACCCTGCGACTGGTGAGCAGATCAAGAAAGACGCTGACAAGGTCGTCAAGATGACGATCGCCAAGGCGCTGAAGGACAGCGTGAACGGCTAAAGCCGCGACACGCGTGTTTATGTGAAGGGTCGCCCATCCGGCGGCCCTTTTGCTTTATGTGACGGTCAGCATCTGTTCGGCCACGATCAGGCCGTCCTTGCCAATCAGCGCCCGATGATCCTGCCCGCGCAAGGTGACCGCGATATGGTGCCGCCCTGCAGGCAACAGGCCCAGATCAAAGATCGGACTGTAGGCAGACCCGACCTTCTGCCCGTTCACGATGACATGGGCATGGCCGACAGGCACGGCCTCGGCCACCGAGGTGCAGATTTCGGTAAACTGAAACGCCGTCGCGTCGATCTGCAGGATCCAGTTGCCCCTGTAATCCTGCGCGATACTGAATGACAGGTCCGGCTGCGGGAGTGTCTCGGGCAGGGTCAGAAACACGGCGCGTGGCGCCTCATGCGCAGCATTATAAGCGGGCGCGGCGATCGCCAGGCTGCCCAGCAGCCCCGCCACCAGGGCCACCGGCCCGATTTGCGAAAAAGCATTCCGTCTCATGCCAGTACCTTTCCTGTTGCGATGGTGGTTTGTGGTGTTCTCCAGCGCGTGCCGATGATGACGAACATGGCCAACATCCCGTACAGATTGGCGTGAAAGAGTGGTGTTTCCCCCAGCGTGACCGCCAGGAACGTGATCGCCAGGATGATCACGACCGAAACTGGCCGCACCAGCCGACCTGCGATCAAGAGCGCGCCGCAGATGATCTCCACCCCTGTCATGATCAGCGCAATCACTGCATAGTGCAGGCCGAATGTCGGCAGATTGCCATGCTGCAGGATTGCGATCAGCAGCGTCGGTTGCGTCAGCTTGTAGGCGACAGCGAGATAGACGAACCCGAAGCCGACGAGGATCTGCGCCGCACGCCAAAAGACCGGCATCACCTCAGCCGGTGGCGCGCACCAATCAGTTGCCTGCAACAACCGGTCCACGGACCAGACACCTCCACCAACCAGCGTCAGCACAATGGCGGGCGCTACGAAATGCGGCGCGTAGTCGATGAACTTGATGCCAAAGACACTCCACCCCAGCACGACAAGCGCCATCAAAACCAGCCCCGCAATCCGGGTGAAGAGGCCCGCAATCAGGCACAGCCCAAGCGTGATCTGAAACGGCGCCAGCCAGTCCCATCCGGGCACAAGCGCCAATTGCATGTCCGGCACCAACAGCGTCGGTTCCACCCAATGCGCGGTGCCATGACGGGGCAGACCACCGGTGCCAGCCAGCACCAGCATCACGCCCAGCGGGATGCGCAATAACGCCGGCCCCCAGTTCGCGGCGACCGATTGCAGCAACGGCTCAAGCGGTTGAAAATGCGGGCGCAGCCTTTCTTCGACCAGAAGCGCGACCAGTGTCGCAACGCATCCCACCACAGCGGCAAGTCCCAGAATAGCATAGCTCGTAAAGATCGCGGGGATCGGTTCCTGGGCGAGCGCCGCAATCTCGGCAGGGGTCAAAAGCCATGCTTCATGTGCATGCGCAAGCGAGGTCATGGCGATGGTTAACGTACTGAAAGCAAATATAAATCTGTTGTGGTTCGGCAAAATCATTTTGGTCTCCAAAAACTGGAAATCTGAAAAGAATGAACTTTGTTGTTTTGTGCCAAGGGCACATGTCATGGCCGGAAAATTGGCCAATGTCTTGGGTCTTCGTGCGGCCCGTCACGGCGGACCAAAGTCAATGAATATTGATTTGAAATACTGTATCGAATGCAGCAACAATACCTTCGCACGCGCAGCATTCGAAGTCAGGAAGTCCTTACCTATCGCCCGATACCCACATCGCGGTGTCGATTTGTGATGCGGTCACCCGCAAAAAGCCTTTAGGTCGCGGCCATGGATATCAAAGCGATCTTGATGGGCCTCGCCTTCGCGTTCATGTGGTCATCGGCCTTCACCTCGGCCCGGGTGATCGTCGAATATGCCCCGCCGCTCAGCGCTTTGGCGCTGCGGTTCCTGATATCCGGGCTGATCGGGGTGGCGATTGCCTGGGCGCTGGGCCAATCAGCGCGCTTGACCCGACAGCAATGGATCGGCGTGGTCGTCTTCGGCATCTGCCAGAACGCGCTTTATCTCGGCCTGAATTTCGTGGCGATGCAGACCATTCCGGCCTCATTGGCTGCGATTATCGCCTCAACCATGCCGTTGCTGGTGGCGGTGGCCGGATGGCTGGTTTTTGGCACGCAAGTCAGGCCACTGGGGATTGCCGGGCTGGTCGCCGGGTTCATCGGTGTTGCCTTGATTATGGGCGCGCGGATCGAGGGTGGCGTTGACCTTTATGGTCTGATCCTCTGCGTGATCGGGGTCTTCTCGCTGACCGCAGCGACGCTTGCCGTCTTGGGTGCCTCGTCCGGCGGCAATGTCCTGATGATCGTCGGCCTTCAAATGCTGGTGGGCAGCGCCGTTTTGTGGGTTCCTGCGCTTGCCTTTGAGACCTTTGTCGTCACCTGGAACTGGCAGCTGATTGTGGCCTTCATCTACACCACCCTCGTGCCCGGCCTGGCCGCAACGCTGGTCTGGTTCCTGCTGGTGGGCCGCATCGGGGCGGTCAAGGCGTCCACTTTCCATTTCCTCAACCCCTTCCTCGGCGTTGCGATTGCCGCTGTGCTGTTGGGCGAACGGGTCAGCGCTCTCGACGTGCTTGGCGTCGCCATCATCGCGGGCGGCATTCTGGCCGTGCAAATCACCAAACAGCCCACGCCAAAGTGACCGACTGTCACACAAAAGGGGGCTGACAGAAGGCGCACCATGCGCGCAGATAGCGCCATGGATTTGCTCTTTGGATATCTTGCGGGGGTCTTGACCCTGATCAACCCCTGCGTGCTGCCGGTCTTGCCCATTGTGCTGGCAACCGCGTTGCAGGCAGGCCGCGCCGGGCCATTGGTGCTGGCTGCGGGGATGAGCCTGTCTTTCGTCATTGTGGGGATGACAGTCGCAGTCTTTGGCCAGGCGTTGGGCATTGATGACCTGATGATCGCCCGCGCGGGCGCTTTCATGATGGTCCTTTTCGGGATCGTGCTGGTCGTCCCACAGTTCTCGGCCCGGTTTGCGACCGCCACCGCAGGCATGTCCGCCCGGGCCGATGCCGGGATGGACGGCGTGAACCGCGACGGGCTGGGCGGGCAGTTTGTGGGCGGCGCACTTTTGGGTGCGGTCTGGGTGCCTTGTGTCGGGCCAACACTGGGTGGCGCCATCGCGCTGGCCTCTGCCGGTGAAAACCTCGGCTGGGCGGCGGCAACGATGTTCAGCTTCGCACTCGGTATCTCGACCATCATCGTGGTGCTGGCCTATGGCGCGCAAAACGCGATCCGGGCACGCAAGGCGTGGCTACAGGCCATCTCGGGCCGGGTCCGCATGATCACCGGCGTGATCTTTATCGCCCTGGGCACCGCCCTATTCTTTGGTCTGCACCAGATGGCCGAAATCTGGCTGCTGGACCGCTTGCCATTCTGGCTACAGGACCTGTCGGTCCGCTTTTGACAAAGGAGAGATTGATGAAACGTCGTGAGTTTATGGCGCTATCCGCCGCTGTGGCAGTCGCACCGATGGCCGCAAGAGCCAGCGAAACGCTCGATTACACCCCCGGCCTGGTCCGCGAACGGCTGGCGGCGGGTGAGACCGTCTTTGTCGATTTCAAAGCCTCCTGGTGCACGACCTGCCGGGCGCAGGAACGTGTGATCGGCCAGTTGCGCGCCGACAATCCGGCCTATGACGCAGCCATCACATTCATCAACGTCGATTGGGACGAGTATGGCCGTGGCGAACTGGCCACAGAACTGAACATCCCGCGCCGGTCGACACTTGTTGTGATGAAAGGCGACGCAGAGCTTGGCCGCATCGTCGCCCGCACATCGCAGCGCGACATTCAGGCGCTGATGGATACGGCGCTGGAGGCGAGCACCGCCAGCTAGGGGGCGTCCCTAACCAATCTGGCCGCGCACGCCACCCGTTTGGCCACGATCCAAGAGCAGGTGATCGAGGATCACACAGGCCATCATCGCCTCACCCACCGGGACGGCGCGGATACCGACGCACGGGTCGTGACGCCCCTTGGTGATCACCTCGGTCTCGGTCCCATCCATGCGGATCGACTTGCGCGGGGAAAGGATCGATGACGTCGGCTTCACCGCAAACCGCACGACGATATCCTGCCCCGTGCTGATCCCGCCAAGGATGCCGCCCGCGTGGTTGGAGCTGTATTCCGGCCCGCCTTGTCCCATGAAAATCTCATCCGCATTGTCCCGCCCCGTCAGCGCGGCGGCGGCCATCCCCTCACCAATCTCCACGCCTTTCACCGCGTTGATCGACATCATCGCGGCGGCAAGATCGGTATCGAGCTTCGCATAGACCGGCGCCCCGATCCCGGCAGGCACGCCACGCGCCACCACCTCAATGATCGCACCGACCGAGTTATGGTCGTCCTTGCGCAGCCATTGCAGGTACTCTTCCCACTCTTTCGCGGCCTCCGCATCGGGGCAAAAGAAGTCATTCTGATCAATCTGCGCCCAATCCATCCGCGACCGGTCGATCTGCTTCGCACCCATCTGGGTCATGTAACCCTTGATCTGCACATTCGGCGCAATCGCCCTAATCGCCTCACGCGCCACACCACCCGCCGCCACGCGCGACGCCGTCTCACGCGCTGAAGACCGGCCCCCACCGCGATAATCCCGCACCCCGTATTTCTGGTGATAGGTGATGTCGGCGTGACCCGGGCGAAACGTATTCGCGATATCGCCGTAATCCTTCGACCGCTGATCGGTGTTGCGGATCATCAGCTGGATCGGCGTCCCCGTCGTCTGCCCCTCAAACACGCCCGACAGGATTTCAACCGCATCCGGCTCATTCCGCTGGGTCGTATTCTTGTTCAGCCCTGGCCGCCGCTTGTCGAGCCATTGCTGGATCATCGCCGGTTCCAGCGGCACCTGCGGCGGGCAGCCATCCACGGTCGCGCCCAGCGCGGGCCCATGGCTTTCGCCCCATGTTGTGAACCGAAAAAGATGGCCAAAACTGTTGATCGACATAGGCGGGCTCCTGACTGACGGTCAGATAACCAGCACCTTGCGGAAAGCCAAGCTATTCTCGCAATCGGTCGCGTCGGCGCTTGGCAGATGATGTGATGAAGGTCACGATGCGGTCCACGATGATTACCAGCAATGCGGTGGCCCAGATTGGGATGTCATATGTCGTGGCCAGACCAAAGGCGTAATAGACGAGCCAAAGAAATGTTAGCTCAAGGCACAAAATAATTAGTCGCGTTCCCCCATGGGCGCCTCCTTTCTCCTGAATTTTGGATGTGAATACATGTTACTTTATGGGGCGCCAAAAAGCCAGTTCCATCTTGTGATTACTGCATTTTTCCCATAGCAAGAATGTCACCTCGGGGGGCCAATCCGGCTGAGATGCGTACCACGCGGACCCGTTGAACCTGAACCGGTTAAGACCGGCGGAGGGAAGGTATGGCAATCCCGCTTACCCCCAATCCGCCCGTCGCATTTGGAGGATAAGATGCCAAGACCGATCTATCTGCCAGCTGTCGCGGGACTTGCCCTTGCTGCTTCGGCTGCATGGGCCGAGACCCCGGTGCTGCAAGTGATGACCTATGACAGTTTCGTCAGCGAATGGGGGCCCGGCCCCGCGGTTGAGGCCGCGTTTGAGGAAACCTGCACCTGCGATCTGCAATTCATCGGCGCGGGTGACGGGGCCGCCTTGCTGGCACGCCTGCAACTCGAAGGGCCACGCACCGACGCCGATATCGTGCTGGGGCTTGATACGAACCTGACGGCCGCCGCGCGCGACACCGGCCTTTTTGCACCGCATGGGGTCACCGCCGATCTTAGCCTGCCGATTGACTGGACCGACCCTGACTTCCTGCCATTCGACTGGGGCTATTTCGCCTTTGTCGGCAATGCAGGCGACGACGCGCCCACCTCCCTGCAGGCACTCGCCGACAGCGATGTCCAAGTCGTGATCCAGGACCCCCGTTCATCCACACCGGGCCTCGGCCTTCTGATGTGGGTCAAGACCGCCTATGGCGATGAGGCCGACACCCTCTGGGCCGACCTCGCCGACAACGTCGTCACCGTCACCCCCGGCTGGTCCGAGGCCTATGGCATGTTCCTCGATGGTGAGGCGGATGCGGTTCTGTCCTACACAACCTCCCCCGCCTACCACCTGATCGCCGAGGATGATGCGAGCAAGGTCGCCTGGGGCTTTGACGAAGGGCATTACATGCAGGTCGAAGTGGCCGGAAAGGTCGCAGGCACCGATCAACCCGAACTCGCTGATCAGTTCCTGGCCTTCATGGTCTCGGACGCGTTCCAGAGCATCATCCCCACCACCAACTGGATGTACCCCGCCGTCACCCCGGCGGATGGGTTGCCGGACGGCTTTGACACCCTGCTGACACCCGCGAAATCCCTGCTTTTGTCGCCGGAAGACGCAGCAGCCAAGCGTGATGCGGCACTGGACGAATGGCGCGCAGCCTTGTCGCGATAACACCCGCCTGGCCCGGCGCCGTTGCGGCGGCGCTGGTCCTGTTGCTGACGCTGGGCACGCTGGCTGCCGTGGCGTGGCGGGCCGAATGGCAAGGCGGGTTGGCTGCCGCTGACTGGGCGGCGATCCGGTTTACGGTAAGCCAAGCGCTTGTCTCAGCGGCTTTGAGCGTGCTTCTGGCCATCCCCGTCGCCCGTGCGCTGGCGCGGCGGCGGTTTGTTGGGCGCAAGCTCCTGATCACGCTCCTCGGCGCGCCGTTCCTGTTGCCGGTTATCGTCGCCGTCCTGGGTCTCTTGGCCGTGTTCGGGCGTGGCGGCATCCTCAACAGCGCGCTCACCGGCTTGGGTTTTGAGCCTATCTCGATCTTCGGGTTTCACGGTGTCGTCCTCGCTCATGTCTTCTTCAACCTCCCGCTCGCCATTCGGCTAATTTTGCAAGGCTGGCTCGCCATCCCGGCAGAGCGGTTTCGTCTGGCGGCCACACTCAACGCCTCGGTTTGGCGCATGCTGGAATGGCCGATGCTGCGGGCCGTCGCGCCCAGCGCATTTCTCGTGATTTTCCTGATCTGTCTGACCAGCTTCGCCGTGGCCTTGACACTGGGCGGCGGGCCGCGCGCAACGACGGTGGAGCTCGCAATCTACCAGGCGCTGCGGTTTGATTTCGATCTGGGCCGCGCGGCGTTGCTGGCCTGCATCCAATTCGGCCTATGCGTGCTGGCTGCCTTTGTCGCATGGCGCATCAGCATCATCGACGCGATGGGGGCAGGGCTGGATCGCGTTGTCCAACGCTGGGATTTGCGCTGGCCTGCGCTGGATTACGCGATGATCGCCGCGGCGGCCCTGTTCCTGCTGGTTCCCTTGGCCATGGTCGTTCTGCGCGGTCTGCCCGGCCTCATGGACTTGCCGCCGAGCATCTGGGATGCCGCGCTGCGCTCTGTCCTGGTCGCAACCGGTTCTGCCATCCTATGCGTGGCCATGGCGCTCGCCCTCTCACTGCACGGCGGCGCTTTGGTCGCCATCATTGGCGTCCTGCCCTTGGCGGCATCGGGCCTCGTGGTCGGAACCGGCGCGTTCCTGATCGTGTTTCCGTTCATCCGGCCCGCCGATGTGGCGCTGATCGTGACAATGCTGGTCAATGCAGTACTGGCCTTGCCCTTTGCCTTGCGCGCAATCGCACCGGCGGTCGCGGCGGTGAGCGAGGATTTCGGCAGGCTCGCCCTGTCGCTGCGCCTCACAGGATGGTCCTGGCTACGCATCGTTGTGATCCCACGCATCCGTCGTCCGCTTGGTTTTGCGGCAGGGCTCGCGGCGGCCCTTTCCATGGGCGATCTCGGCGTCATCACGCTGTTCGCGGGCGAGGCACAAGAAACACTGCCCTTTGCGATGTATCGCCTCATGGGCGCCTACCGGATGGAAGCAGCGGCGAGTGCCGCGCTGGTGCTTCTGGCACTCAGTCTATCGCTCTTCTGGATATGTGATCGCGGAGGTCGGACAGATGCTGACCTGTAAAGCGCTCGAATTGCGGCAGGGTGATTTCACGTTACAGGCCGATCTAGCCTTCACACCGGGTCAGGTCACGGCCCTTATCGGCCCTTCGGGTGCAGGCAAATCGACATTGCTGGCCGCACTCGCCGGGTTTCTGGCGCCGGAGTCGGGGCAAGTCCTTTGGGAGCGGCAGGACCTGACCCGGACGGCACCAGGCGCCAGGCCCACCAGTGTGCTGTTTCAGGACAACAACCTTTTTCCGCATCTGACCATCGGACAGAATGTCGGCCTGGCATTGCGACCTCATCTGCGGCTGACCACAGACGAGAAAGCAAAAGTGTCGGACGTTCTAGCGCAAGTCGGCTTGGACGGTTTCGAAGCCCGAAAACCGGCCGCCCTATCCGGCGGGCAGCAAAGCCGCGCGGCCCTTGCCCGTGTGTTGTTGGCGGATAGGCCTGTTGTGCTGCTCGACGAACCTTTCGCCGCACTCGGACCCGGCCTGAAGGACGAGATGCTTGATCTTGTGCAGGGGCATCTGCGGGCGGCCGGGCGAACGCTGATCATGGTGACTCACGATCCGGCGGATGCAAAGCGGATCGCCGATCAGGTGGTGCTGGTCGCTGGCGGCATCGCCGCGCCGCCCGTGCAGACAGAAACGCTTTTCGCCAATCCGCCGCAGGCCCTCACCGATTATCTTGGGGCAGGTTGAAACCGAGCTCGCCAAAAAGAAAGGCCCGCTAGAGATAGCGGGCCTTCGTGCATTCTATTCGGGCGACATTAGTCTTTGCCCTTATGCGGCGCCCAGAGACGCTTGTTTGTCAGATACAGCAGAACCGACAACACCGTCAGGAACAGCACACCTGTCAGCCCAGCCTGCTTTCGCGCCATCAGCTTTGGCTCTGCCGTCCACATCAGGAATGCAGCGACGTCCTGAGCGGCCTGTTCAAGGCTGGCTTCGGTGCCGTCAGCATAGTCGACATCATCACCCCAAAGCGGCTGTGACATGGAGATCCAGCTGCCTGGCACCTTGTGCTTGCCGTGTTCGTCCTTGCAGCTATCGGGGAAGCCGCCAGCCGCGAAAGCGACATTGTAAAAGCCGTCCATCGGCTCGCCTTCCAGCGCGCATTCAGGCTCTTCATGATAACCGGTCATGAGCGAAGCGATGTATTCCGCACCGCCCATCCCGTTCACGAACTGGCTGATACCAGTGCCATAAGGACCATGAAAACCTGCACGTGCCTTGGCCATCAGGCTCAGGTCAGGCGCAGTGGACAGGCTAGAGGCGGGGAACCGGTCGGCTGGCGTGGCCAGACGAAAATCACCTTCGCCATCAAACAGGCTCTGATCGAACACTTCGTAAAACTCAGCGTAGGCCCGCATCTGGTCTTCCGGCAGGCCGGGGCCGCCATCATCCGAGAGATTGCGGAACGCCACATATTCCAGACCATGACAGGCCGCACAAATCTCGGTGTAAACCTGTAGGCCGCGCTGCAACTGCATCTGGTCAAAGCTGCCGAACGGCCCTTCGAACGAAAACGCATAATCGGTGATCTCTGTTTCCAGCTCGGCGGCAGTGGCCTGCCCTGCGGTGAGGGCAAGCGCCATGGCAGCGGTGAGTGATAGTTTGCGGAACATTACTCTTGGTCCTTTCTCACTCGGCCGGGCTTGCGACGGGTTTTGCACCGTCACCTTTCGGCGCGTAGTGCGCGTTGAAGTCTTCTTCGATGGTGGCCGGTGGCGTATCGGGCTTTTCGATCACACCCAGGATCGGCAGGATCACCAGGAAGTAGGCGAACCAGTAGGTCGACCCGATCAGCGCGATGTAGGGATAGATCCCCTCTGCCGGGCGTGCACCGACCCACATCAGCAGCACGAAGTTCACCACAAACAGCCAGAACCACCATTTGAACATGGGGCGATACCGGCCGGAACGCACGGTGGATGTGTCCAGCCACGGTGCCAGCGCCATCACGACGATCGCACCGAACATGGCCAACACGCCGAAAAATTTCGCGTCGATGATCCCAAAGGTGATCCAGTTCACCGCAATCACGAGCCAGACGTCTTGGTCAAAGGCGCGCAAGATCGCGTAGAACGGCAGGAAGTACCATTCGGGCACGATATGCGATGGTGTCGCCAGCGGGTTGGCCGGGATGTAGTTATCCGGGTGGCCCAGATAGTTCGGCATGAAGCCCACAACAGCCACAAACAGCGCCAGAATGATCGCCAGCGCAAATAGGTCCTTGATCACGAAATAGGGCCAGAAGGGCAACGTATCCTTTGCCGCGTCTTCTTTTGAGGTTCGCCGCACCTCAACACCGGTCGGGTTGTTGTTGCCGGTCGTGTGGAACGCCCAGACATGCACAATCGTCAAACCCAGCAGGATAAACGGCAGCAGGTAGTGCAGCGAGAAGAAGCGGTTCAGCGCAGGCTGGTCAATCGCACCGTTGGGTGTACCCAAGAGCCACACTTGCACCGATTCACCAATGAACGGGATCGCACCGAAGAGGCCGGTGATCACCGCCGTGCCATGGAACGACATCTGACCCCATGGCAGCACGTAGCCCATAAAGGCGGTGCCCATCATCAGCACATACATCAGCATGCCGACGACCCATGTCACCTCACGCGGGGACTTGTATGAGCCGTAGTAGAGTGAGCGGAAGATATGCGCGTAGACCGCGATAAAGAACAGCGACGCGCCGTTCTGGTGGAAATAGCGGATCATATGGCCGCCATTCACGTCGCGCATGATATGCTCGACCGAGGCAAAGGCCATATCCACATGCGGTACGTAATGCATCACCAGCACGATGCCTGTGACGATCTGCAGAACCAGTGTGAAAACCAGCACGATCCCCCAAATCCACATCCAGTTCAGGTTCTTGGGTGTGGGGATCATCAATGTGTCATACATCAACCCGACGATGGGCAGCCGCGAATGCAGCCACTTTTCACCATTCGACTTGGGTTCATAATGGTCGTGGGGAATTCCGCCCATGGTATTCTCTCCTTAACCGAGTTGAATAGTTGTTTCGTCCACGAAGGACGCGACAGGCACTTGCAGGTTGCGCGGCGCAGGCCCGCGCCGGATCCGGCCCGATGTATCGTAGTGAGAGCCGTGGCAGGGGCAGAACCAGCCGCCGAAATCACCCGCACCGTCACCAAGCGGCACGCAGCCCAGATGCGTGCAGACGCCCATCTGAACAAGCCACACGCCATCCTCGGACAAGGCGCGGTTTTCATCAGTTGCAGGCGCATCACCCAGATTATCGTTGTAAGCGTCTTGATCGGGAAGGTCGCTGACATCAACCGCACGCGCTTCGGCAATCTCATCCTCGGTCCGCGCCCGGATAAAGACCGGCTTACCCTGCCACAGCACGGTGATTTGTGTGCCTGGGTCAACCGCGCTGACATCCACGCGGATCGAGGCAAGCGCCAAAACATCCGCTGAGGGGTTCATCTGGTTGACCAAGGGCCAAACCGCAGCGCCTGTCACCACAACGCCGGCACCGGCGGTGGCATAATAAAGAAAGTCGCGGCGTGTGCCCTGGTGATCTTCTGCATGTGACACTGGGTGCATCTCCGATATTACTTGGGCCTCATGCCCGCACAACAAGTAGACCGGTGCTGCCACCGGTCCATTCGGGCGCTGTTTAGCTATCAAACCGTGCAACGTCCAGCGGACAATCGGGCGCAGCCCTACTTCAGAAGCGCTGATGCCGGAAAAGTCCGAACAGAGCGTAAAGACGATAGAGAATCAGTTTTGCCTTTCTGACCGCGCGGCGAACGCGCAAAGCCACAAAAAACACCCACAAAGTCACGTATCGGCGGAAATCCCCGGTTTTTCCCTGTAAAACCGGTAGGTTGTGACGAAGGCGACACATTATTTCGCTGGCGATCATACCTCACCGAATGTTTTGTTGTCAGCCTTTGGTTGTGGGATTAGCTGTTAGACACTGCCAGCCCACTTGGACGACCTTGAATGACATCGCTACGTTTGCTCTGCCTGTGCGCCCTGATTGCGCCTGCCGCCGCGGCCGCGGAGGTGGAGCTGAGCTTTTATGGCGGTGTGCAATCGGCGCCCCCGTCAGATATCTCGATTCGTGGCGATGACGTGATCGCGGATGACGATTTCGAACAGGAATGGGAGGGCCGTTCGGGCGAGGCGCCAATCTACTACGGCATCCGCGCAACCCATTGGCGCTCTCCCAATTTCGGCTACGGCTTGGATTTCGCCCATAACAAGGTCTATCCCAAGGATGATGAACTGCCAGCGGGCTACGACGTCTTGGAGTTCACGGATGGCATCAACACGCTGACGGTCAACGCCTATCGCCGCTGGAGCGGCCTTTTTGGCGAAGTCACACCCTATGTTGGCGGCGGCGTGGGTGTCGCACTGCCGCATGTTGAGGTGACCAATAGCGGGTCAGAGACATTCGGCTACCAGATCACCGGGCCAGCCGCGACATGGATCGCCGGTGCCTCTTACGCGATCAACGATCAATGGGCCGTTTTCGGCGAATACAAGGGTACGTTTTCGTCCAACACCGCCGATCTTGAAGATGGCGGCACGCTGGAAACCGATATCGTGACCAACGCCGTCAATTTCGGCGTCAGCTTCAACTTCTAAGCTTCAACCTGCGTCGCCTGCATGCTCTCGCGCTCCGCGAATCTGGCATGCCAGTCTGCCAGGGCCGCATTGCCGTTCCGCCAGCCGCGTTCATCATGCCGCAGATCGATGTATGACAGCGCGCAAGCCACAGCGATTTGCCCGATATGAAGCGGGCCCACCAGATGGCTCATCCAGCGATTGTTGATCGCCGCGACGGCCCGGCTTGCCTTGCCCCATTGCGCCTCAATCCATTCAGGCGATTGTTGAGCCTCCGCGCGAAAACGCTTTTCGTATGAAATCGCGACGGTCGCATCCATGATCGCATCCGCCGTCGCCTCAAGCGTCAGGATGTCCCAGGTGCTGTGATCGGGATAAAGCCGCGCATCCGCGTAATCGTTCAAAAACCGCGTGATCACCCGGCTGTCATAAAGCGCAGGCCCATCACCACGCACCAGCGCCGGGATCTTGCCCGCAGGGTTCGCCGCAAGAACCTTGGGGTCCGAGGCAAGCGGCGTTGTGGACACATCGACCTCTTCCACCCGATCCAACAGATCCGTTTCGCGCAAAAGGACACGTACCTTGCGCACATATGGCGACGCGGGAGAGATAAGAAGCTGCATGATCAGGTCCGGTTCAGTGGTTCACTTCCGCCGACCTTTGCATCAAGAACGCGCAAGCGCCAGATGTCAGATGCCAAACATCTTCTGCCAATTGTCCATCGTCATATTGGCCCGGTAGTCGCGCCGCATCTCCGGGTCCAAAACCTCGATCAGCAACCGACCTTCCAACCAGACCTCAACGCAGTCAAAAGGCCCGCGATTGCAAATGCGCGCAAGCCAGCCTTCGGCATCGGCAAGGCTTAAGATCGCATCGCGCGACATGGGCGATCCAATGGCGGCATGCACAAAGGTGTCGCCTTCGTCAGCCTCACCAACCTCGCAGGCAATCGTCTCGCCGCCATCGACCAAACGATGGGTCAACGGATAGACCTCAATCGCGGTCCCATCGTCCTGTTCAGCAAAGGCGATCCAGCTATCGGGAAAGGGTGGAAACGGCAGCTGCCGACCACCCAGAACACTGGCAAGAAACGCCGCGACACGTTCCGGCGCACGCGCTGAAATCGACAGATGAAGCAAGGCCATGCCCAACCTTTCCATGGTCGCATCAGGACCACAAGAAGCAGCAACCCAACTTCGCCCTTTCACCCGTTTGCCGCGCTGATAAATTGCGCCAACAACTTCGGGGGGATACATGACCAAAACAACGCCCATGATGGCGCAATATCTTGAGATCAAGGCGCAGTACCCCGACGCGCTTTTGTTCTACCGGATGGGCGATTTTTACGAGATGTTCTTTGACGACGCTGTCGCCGCGTCCGAGGCACTTGATATCGCGCTCACCAAACGCGGCAAACATGGCGACGAAGACATCCCGATGTGTGGCGTCCCACATCATGCCGCCGAAGGGTATTTTCTAACCCTCATCCGCAAAGGCTTCCGCGTCGCCGTCTGTGAACAGATGGAAAGCCCGGCAGAGGCGAAAAAGCGTGGCTACAAAGCGGTCGTGAAACGCGAGGTCGTCCGCCTTGTCACCCCCGGCACGCTGACCGAGGATTCCCTGCTTGATGCCCGCCGTCACAACTTCCTCGCCGCCTATCACGTCGTCCGCGATGAAGGCGCGCTCGCCTGGGTCGATATCTCCACCGGTGCGTTCCACGTGATGCCCTGTGCTGGGGCCGCTTTGGGCCCGGAACTTGCGCGGCTCACGCCCAAGGAAGTGATCGTCGTCGATGGGTCCGAGGGCAATTGGTCCGCAACCGTCTCCGAGACAGGCGCCACACTAACCACTTTGGGTGCAGCGGCCTTCGACAGCACTGCAGGTGAAAAGCGGCTCTGCGCGCTTTATAAGGTCGGCTCGCTCGACGCATTCGGCACCTTCACGCGCGCCGAAATCGCCGCGATGGCAGCCGTTGCCGAATATCTCGACATCACGCAACGCGGGAACCTGCCGCTGCTCCGTCTGCCTTTGCGCGAGGGGCAATCGGCAGCAATGCAGATCGACGCGGCAACGCGCAAGTCGCTGGAACTCACCCAAGCGATGGGCGGCGGGCGGCAAGGGTCGCTGTTGCACTGCATAGACCGGACCGTCACCGCCGGTGGCGCGCGCCTCTTGGAACGGCGGCTTGCCTCGCCTTCCCGCACGCTCACCGTGATTGCCGACCGGCTGGATGCTGTTGAGTTTCTAAACGACAACAACCGTCTCGCCAGTGATATCCGCGACCACCTGAAAAGCGTGCATGATCTTGACCGGGCACTCTCGCGCCTGGCGCTCGACCGGGGCGGGCCGCGGGATATGGCGGCGATCCGCAATACGCTCGGGCAGGCGGCACTGCTGGCGCAGGCTCTGCCGGACGACCTGCCCGCCCTGCTCGTTACGGCATCCGCAGATCTGACCGGTCACGATGAGCTGCTCGACCTCCTCGATCAGGCGCTGATCGCCGAACCGCCGCTTCTGTCACGCGACGGTGGTTTCATCGCGCCGGGCTATGATTCCGAACTCGACGAAGTCCGCAAGCTGCGCGACGAGGGCCGATCCGTCATCGCCGGTATGCAGGCGCAATATGTGGACCAGACCGGCGTGCAGTCGCTGAAGATCAGGCACAACAACGTGCTGGGCTATTTCATCGAAACCACCGCCACCCATGCCGAAAAGATGCTGGCCGATGATCGCTTCATCCACCGCCAGACCACCGCCAATCAGGTGCGTTTCACGACCGTCGACCTCTCCGAGATCGAAACCCGCATCCTGAACGCAGGCGGTCGCGCGCTGGAGATCGAGAAACAGCAATACCAGTCGCTGCGACAGGCGATCATTGCCCAAGCCGGGCCACTTGGCGCGCTTGCCCGCGCCTTGGCCGAGACTGACCTGAGTACCGCCCTCGCTCATCTCGCCACCACTGAAAACTGGACCCGGCCCCGTGTCGATGACAGCCGCGCCTTTGCGATCACTGGCGGGCGGCACCCGGTGGTCGAGGCTGCATTGCAAAAGGACGGCGCGCCCTTCATCGCCAATGATTGCACGCTTTCAGACGCCCATATCTGGCTCCTGACCGGCCCCAACATGGCAGGTAAGTCCACATTCCTGCGCCAGAACGCCCTGCTTGCGATCCTTGCGCAAATGGGCAGCTTCGTCCCCGCAGAAGCCGCCCATATCGGCCTCGTCAGCCAGATTTTCAGCCGTGTCGGTGCCTCCGATGATCTCGCGCGGGGGCGGTCGACCTTCATGGTCGAAATGGTGGAAACCGCCGCAATCTTGAACCAAGCGGACGACCGGGCGCTGGTGATCCTTGACGAAATCGGGCGTGGCACGGCGACCTATGACGGCCTCTCCATCGCCTGGGCGACGCTTGAACACTTGCATGACGTAAACCGCTGCAGGGCGCTCTTTGCCACGCATTATCACGAGATGGCCGCCCTTTCGAACAAGCTCGACGGCGTGGAAAACGCGACTGTCGCGGTCAAGGAATGGGAAGGAGACGTGATCTTCCTCCACGAGGTGCGGCGCGGCACCGCTGACCGCTCTTACGGCGTGCAGGTCGCACGGCTCGCAGGGCTGCCGCCCGTTGTCGTGGAACGTGCCAAAGTCGTGCTGGACGCACTGGAAAAGGGCGAGCGCGAAGGCGGCGGCAGCAAGGCCGTCATCGACGACCTGCCTCTCTTCGCCGCCACACCGGCACCGCCACCCATTGTCACCAAGGATTCAGAAGTAGAGGCGAAACTCAAAGCCGTCCTACCCGACGAACTGACCCCAAAAGCGGCATTAGAGCTTGTCTACGAACTCCGCGATCTGATCGAAGACCCCTGACGCCACAATCCTACCAGCTCCCGCTTGCACCACCGCCGCTGGATCGTCCTCCACCGCGACTGCCACTACGCGAGCTGGAAGAGCTTTTTCGCTTCTTCGGGATCGTGCTTTGTACCGTGTAATGCGCGTTGCAATGATGGCAATTATAATCGGCTTCACGCAGACCAGTGGATGAATAGGTCGCCGCGCGGATCGTGCGGCTTTCCCCTTCGACAGTGCGAAAACCGCATTCCCGGCAGGCACCATATCTGGAAAACCACGCCCGGTAGCCTTCGATCGTCACGTGGTCGCAGCGATCACAGTACCAGACATCATAATCCACGCTTTCAAGCCGTTCTTCGACCAATTGCCCGGGCGAAAGACTGTCATCCTCCGTTTCCTCAAGATAACGGCGCATTCTGCTGCCATCGTTGGGACAGATACGCGGCCGGTTTCGCTGCATCCGGCGGATCAGTCGGACAACAAACGGCGAAACGAGTGCAAATGGCGCAATCAGCCACCAGCCCAGATTAACAAGTAACCGTTTGAACCCGTTCCATGCGCGCTCAATCCACGGGCTATCATATTCGCCGGGGTAGCGGTCTGTGACCTGAAAGATGATCTCATCCACACCAGCGCGAATGCCCGCCGGGTAATCATCCAACCGGAAATAGGGAACGATCTTGTTATTGATGACCCGCTGCATCGGGCCATTCAAAGTATCACCGTAACCGGCCCCCACTTCGATCCGCAGCTCACGATCAAACCGGGAAACGAGCAGAAGCAGACCGTCATTGCGGTCGGCATCACCGATCCCCCAGTAGTTAAACAACGCGGTCGCAAAGCTTTCGATACTGCCAGTGTGGCCATAATCCAGCATGCGCGGAATGGTCAGGACGGTGAATTCGATATCGCGCGCCTGAAACAACTCATCCAGGGTTGCGCGCAATTCGTCCTCTTCTGCATCGGTCAGAAGGTCCGCGTAGTCATTGACGTAGAAATCGTTGTCCGGCGGGAAGCTTTGCGCAAAGGCCGCACCGAAAGACAAAAGCAGGAGCAATGCCCCTGCCTTCAAACTGCGGATCATGATGCAGGCGTCGAAGACACCCCAACCTGCGCCGGCCGCAGCAGACGATCATGCAACATGAAACCGGTGGCCGAAACCTGGATGATCTCGCCCGCCTTCGTGCCGGGCAAAGGTGCTTCGAACATCGCCTCGTGCTGTTGCGGGTCGAAACGGTCACCAACTTCAGGTTGGATCGGCTCAATCCCGTGCTTTTTGAAGACGTTCAGAAGCTCGCGCATGGTCAGTTCCACACCTTCAAGCAGCGCCTCCGGCACCTTTTCTTCACCCTCTTTGGCGGCATCCAGCGCGCGGCTCATATTGTCGTAAACCGGCAGCAGATCACGAGCCAGACGCGACCCACCGTAGTTCTCAGCCTCGCGCCGGTCGCGATCAGCGCGCTTTCGCGTATTCTCAGCATCCGCCAAAGCACGCATGAACTTGTCCCGAAATTCATCGCGCTCAGCCCGCAGCGCCTCGATCTCGTCATAGCTGGCTTCGGCCTGATCGAAATCAGGGTCGTCCGCTTCGGCGGCGAGTTCATCAAGGCTTTGCAGCTCTTCTTCTTTTTCGGACATGCTTGTTCCTTTTAAGAACGGTCGGCAATCATCTTGCCCACCAGCTTGGCAGTATAATTCACGATGGGCACAATCCGCCCGTAGTTGAGGCGGGTGGGCCCGATGACCCCGACCGCCCCGATAATTTTCCGGTCCGCGTTCATATAAGGAGAAACAACCAGAGAGGAACCCGAAAGTGAGAACAATTTGTTCTCTGAGCCAATAAAGATACGCACTCCCTCACCCTCTTCGGTCAGGTCGAGGAACTGGGCAATATCACGTTTGCGTTCCAGATCGTCAAAAAGGGTGCGGATCCGTTCCAGATCAGCTTCGTTTTCGCTGTCGGATAGCAGGTTGCCGCGCCCGCGGACAATCAGTCGCTCGGTCGGTTCCCCTTCGTTTTCCCAAATCGCGGCACCGCTTTCGACAAGTTCAGCGGCGAGTTTGTCGACCTCTTGCCTGCGCGCAGTGATTTCGCGGCGGATCACCTCGCCCAGTTGTGACAGCGTATGACCCTCTGCCACCGCATTCAGAAAATTCGCCGCCTCGCGCATGGAGGATGGGGTCTGGCCGGGAGGTGGTGTGAAGATACGGTTTTCAACATGGCCATCGGCAAAGACCAGCACAACCAGGGCGCGTTCGCGTGAGAGCGACACGAATTCAATATGCTTGATCGGTGCTTCATGCTTGGGGGTCAGCACAAGGCTGGCCCCTTGGGTCACGCCCGATAAGGCCTCGCCCACGTGATCGAGCACGGACGCCACATCCTGATCATTGCTGCCAAAGGTCCGTTCGATCTTCTGGCGATCCTCGCTTTCCAGATCACCGACCTCAAGCAGCCCATCCACGAACATCCGAAGACCAAGCTGCGTGGGAACCCGGCCCGCGCTGACATGGGGACTGTCGAGCAAGCCGAGGAATTCGAGGTCCTGCATCACATTGCGGATCGTCGCCGCACTGACATTTTCCGACAGGCTGCGCGTCAATGTGCGCGACCCCACAGGCGCTCCGCTTTCGAGATACCCTTCGACCACGCGGCGAAACACTTCGCGCGAGCGGTCGTTCATCTCTTCGATGTTGGGCGTCTGGTCGTTCATCGCATCCTCTGGACAGGGCGAGGCAATTAAATCGAAAGTGTTGCCTGCGTCAATCGGGGTTGGATTTCAGATATGGGCAGCGTATCGGAGGGCTGCAATCAACAGGAGGAAGCCGATGCGCCCATCCGGCCGTCAGACCAACGAAATGCGCCCTGTCTCGATCGAAACAGGCGTGACGATGCACGCCGAAGGCTCTTGCCTGATCAAATGCGGGAACACCCATGTGCTCTGCACCGCGACGATTGACGAAAAGGTGCCGCCGTTCTTGAAGAATGCGGGGCTCGGCTGGGTCACGGCGGAATACGGCATGCTGCCGCGCGCGACGAATACGCGCATGCGGCGTGAGGCGAAGAATGGCCAATCGGGGCGCACGCAAGAGATTCAGCGGCTGATCGGGCGGTCTTTGCGGGCCGGTGTTGATCGCGTGGCACTGGGCGAGCGGCAGATTGTCGTTGATTGCGATGTGATCCAGGCCGATGGCGGCACACGCTGCGCCTCGATCACCGGCGGCTGGGTCGCGCTGAAAATGGCCGTGCAAAAGCTGATGAAGACGGGCGACGTGATCAGCGACCCACTGGTTGACCCCGTCGCAGCGATTTCCTGCGGGATTTATGCGGGGCAAGAGGTGCTGGATCTCGACTACCCCGAAGACAGCGAAGCAGGCGTCGACGGGAATTTTGTGATGACCGGCGGTAAACTGATCGAGGTGCAGATGTCAGCCGAAGGTGCCACGTTCACGCGGGCGCAAATGGATGGGCTTCTGAACCTCGCGGAGAAGGGCGTGGCAGAACTCACCGCTGCCCAATTGGCCGCCGTCGGCTGATGCGCAAGTTCACCGACAGAGAACTGGTCATCGCCACGCACAACAAAGGCAAGCTGGAAGAGATGATCGATCTCTTGGGCCCGTATGGTGTGACGCTGACCTCTAACGCCGATCATGGCCTGCCGGAGCCGGAAGAGACCGAAACCACCTTCGTCGGCAATGCCCGGATCAAGGCGCATGCGGCGATGAAGGCAACAGGCCTGCCCGCCTTGGCTGATGACAGTGGCATCACAATTGACGGTTTGGGCGGCGCGCCGGGTGTCTACACCGCCGACTGGGCGGAAACGCCACAGGGGCGCGACTTCAATATCGCGATGGAACGGGCGTGGCGCGAACTTGAAGCAGCAAACGCTCCCGTCCCCCGCCGCGCACAGTTTCGCGCGACGATGGTACTCGCCTGGCCCGATGGACATGATGAGGTGTTCGAAGGCATCATGCCCGGCCAGATCATCTGGCCCATGCGTGGCGATCAGGGCCATGGCTATGACCCGATTTTTCAACCGGACGGCTATGACATCACATTCGGGGAAATGGACCGGTGGGAAAAGAACAAGATCAGCCACCGGGGCCGCGCGGTGGCTAAACTGATCGCGGGCTGCTTTGCCTGAAGACTGGGAACACGGGGGCTTTGGCCTTTATATTCACTGGCCGTTTTGCCAGGCGAAATGCCCCTATTGCGATTTCAACAGCCATGTCGTCGCACAGATCGACCAGAAAGCCTGGGAAAAGGCCTATCTGAGCGAGATTGAGCGCGTTGGGGCAGAGACCCAAGGCCGCATCCTGCGCTCTGTCTTCTTCGGCGGCGGCACGCCAAGCCTCATGGACCCGGATGTTATTGACGCTGTGCTGCGGAAAGTGCGGGCCACGTGGAGCTGCGCCAACGACATCGAAATCACGTTGGAAGCGAACCCGACCTCGGTCGAGGCGGGGCGCTTTGCCGGTTACCGCGATGCCGGGGTCAACCGAGTCTCGATGGGCATTCAGGCGCTGAATGATATCGACCTAAAGGCGCTGGGCCGCCTGCATTCCGCAAAGGAGGCGATGGCGGCCTTCGATGTCGCCCGAGACATCTTTGACCGGGTCAGCTTTGATCTGATCTACGCGCGGCAAAACCAAAGTGTAGCTGAGTGGGAGAACGAACTCATGCAGGCTCTGAATATGGCCGTGGACCACCTGTCGCTTTATCAACTGACAATCGAGGACCGCACAGCCTTTGGCGACCGATACGCCGTCGGTAAGCTGCGTGGGCTGCCGGATGAAGATATGGCGGCGGATATGTATGCCGCCACGCAAGAGATCTGCGCCGATGCAGGCTTCGCAGCCTATGAGGTGTCAAACCACGCCCGACCCGGCAGCGAAAGCGTCCATAACCTGATCTATTGGCGCTATGGCGATTATGTCGGCATAGGCCCCGGTGCCCACGGGCGATTGACTTTGAATGGCCAGCGCTACGCCACCGAAACACCGCTGGCGCCGGGTGCATGGATGGCACAGGTGCAAAAGACCGGAGCTGGGGAAAGCCTGCGCAGCCCGCTATCCGAGGAAGATCAGTTTGCCGAGATGATGTTGATGGGCTTCAGGCTGCATGATGGGGTAAACTTGGAGCGGTTTGGTAGCTCTTTGGATGAATTACGTATTAGTATCAATAATTTAACTGATATGGGTATGGTCCACATGGACGGCTCACAGCTGAGTCTCACACCAAAAGGACGCCCCCTTTTGAACGCCGTTTTGCGGCAGCTTCTGGCAAATTAGGGCAGCCTTAGCCGTTCGACAAAGCACGCAGCAGATCATCCAGTTGGTCGAGCGATTTATAACTGATCGACAACGTACCACCCTCGGCATCCGGCTTGTGATTGATGCTGACCTTCATCCGCAGGGTCGCCGAAAGCTCATTCTCGATCTGGACCGTATCGGCATCCTTTTGCGGCGCCTTTGGTGCCGCTTTCGGCTTGCTGGGAAGGCCGGTCTTCGCCAGCGCCTCTGCCTGACGAACCGAGAGCTTTTTATGCACAATCTCACGGGCCATTCGTGCAGCCTCGGCATGACCGACGAGCGCGCGGGCATGACCTGCAGAAAGAACACCGTAGATGAGGTACTCTTGTACCTCTTCAGGCAGACTGAGAAGGCGCAATAGATTGGCGATGTGACTGCGGCTTTTGCCCAATGCAGTGGCGAGTTGCTCTTGCGTGTGACCAAACCGATCCATCAACTGACGATAACCCGCAGCCTCGTCTACCGGGTTCAGATCGGCGCGCTGGATGTTTTCGATAATCGCGATTTCCAGCATTTCGGTGTCGTCATACTCGCGCACCACAACCGGCACATCATGCAACTGGGCAATCTGTGCCGCACGCCAGCGACGTTCTCCGGCCACGATTTCATAAGAACCGGCCTTCGACGGCGACGGGCGGACGATCAGCGGTTGGATGATGCCACGTTCCGCGATGGATTGCGCGAGTTCTGCCATCGCATCCTCGGCAAATGTCCGGCGCGGCTGATCGGGGTTGGGCTGGACCGTTTCAATTGGCACAACCATATCTGGCCGCTTTGGCGCGGCCTCTGTCGCGTCATCCTGTGCGACATCCGACATCAATGCAGACAGACCGCGCCCCAATCCGCGTGATTTCTTTGGACTGCGCCCCATGCTACACCCTTACCTTTGTTGATTTCCTGATAACCTCATCGGCCAACGCACGATATGCAGCACTCCCCTTCGAATGCGTGTCATAGGCCAAGACCGGCATCGCAAATGATGGCGCCTCGCTCACACGGACATTTCGCGGGATGACAGTCTGAAAGACCATGTCCCCCATATTCTCGCGTGCATCGTCTTCGACCTGCAACGAGAGGTTGTTTCGGCTGTCATACATAGTTAGCGCGATCCCCTCGATCCGCAGGTCTGGATTCGCCGTCTGACGTACGTCCCTTACAGTCAGGATCAATTGCGACAGACCTTCGAGGGCGAAGAACTCACTTTGCAAGGGAACGATGATAGAATGGGCGGCAACCATCGCGTTGACAGTCAATATATTGAGTGATGGGGGGCAGTCGATCAATATGTAGTCATATTTTGCGACATCATCAGGTTTCTTCCGCAACACGTTCCGCAGCAAAAAGCTGCGTTCTTCGTTATCAATCAGCTCAATGTCAGCTGAACTGAGATCGGTCGTTGCCGGAATGATGCTGAGGTTTTCATCACTGGTTGTCTGGGTTGCCTCGCCCAAGGTGACATCACCAGCGAGTAAATCATAGGTTGTTGCCTCGCGTTGGTCCTGATCGATACCCAGGCCAGTTGACGCATTTCCTTGTGGGTCAAGGTCGATCAACAGGATCTTTTTCTTCTTTTCGGCCAAAGCAGCGCCAAGATTGATGGTGGTGGTGGTCTTCCCAACCCCGCCTTTCTGGTTCGCGATCGCAATGATTTTGGGGCCAGGGGAAGCGTTAGTCGCCGACACGAGAGATCCTTTGGATGATGAGGAGCCGCGCTGCAGGATCGGTGAAACTGTCATGTTGTTCAAGCGCAAAGGACCAGTTTCGACGGGCATCGGCAATTTCTGCGGCAGCACCCTTGCCCTTGTGAAAAAGGGCGCGGCCGTCTGATTTCAGATGGCGCGAGGTCATCTCGATAAGAGCAGATAGTGGGGCTAGTGCGCGGGCTGATACTATATCTGCCTCCTGCGGCGCGACTTGATCGATGCGTTCGCTCAGGACTGTTGCGTTCAGGGCCAGATCACGTGCCGCGGTGCGTAGGAAAGTCGCCTTACGCTGATCGCTTTCAATCAGTGTAAATTTCGCGTCAGGTGCGTAGCGCTTTCCAAAAATGGCCATGACGATACCGGGAAACCCACCACCACTGCCCAGATCCAGCCAATGAGCGAAAGGTTCAGATGCGAGCGGGTAGAGTTGTGCCGAATCAACAATATGCCGCTCCCACAGATCGGGGACCGTGCTTGGCGCAATCAGGTTGATCTTCGGCGTCCACTTGATGACGAGATCGCGAAAGACCAAGAGATCATCATATGTTTCACGTGAAACATTTATTCCCGCGATAGTCTGATCCGCCAATGTCACGTACCGGTCTGCATCTGCTGCGATCGTTTGATCGCACTGATCAAGAGCATCAAGGCGGCAGGCGTCATGCCTTCAATGCGACTTGCATGTGCGATGCTGCGGGGGCGCACGACATTCAACTTGCTCACCAATTCGTTCGACAAGCCGCTGATTTGAGCGAATTCAAGATCTTCAGGGATGATCTGCTTTTCGTCACGTTCCATAGCAGCAATGTCCCGCGCCTGACGTTCGATATAATGCGCATAGAGCGCATCCTTTTTGATCTGATCACGGATGGGTACAGGAATATTTGCAACATCCGGGGCAAGTCTCGAAAGCTCCTCGAACCCAAAATCGGCAAGCGCCAATGCCTCAACGGCGTTACGTTTCGCACCATCCGCATTCAACTTGACACCCTGGGCCGCAATATCTCGGGCTGAAAACGTCAGTGAGGCCAAATCATTCTTGGCCTTCGTGATCGCTTCCATCTTCTGGAAAAATACCGACCACCTTTCTTCTTTGACACACCCGACATCGCGCCCCATTTCTGTAAGGCGCTGGTCGGCGTTATCAGCGCGCAGCGACAGACGAAATTCAGCGCGCGACGTGAACATACGGTACGGTTCCGACACACCGCGGGTGATCAAGTCATCAATCATCACGCCGATGTAGGACGTACGCCGACTGAACGTGATAGCTGCCTTCTCCTGCGCGGCAGCAGCTGCATTCAGCCCAGCCACAAGCCCTTGCGCCGCAGCCTCTTCATACCCTGTTGTTCCGTTAATCTGGCCAGCGAGATAAAGGCCAGGAACGTCACGCAATTCCAGCGTTTCCTTCAATGACCTCGGATCAACATAGTCATACTCGATTGCATAGCCAGGCTGCAAAATCTTTGCGTTTTCAAGGCCATAGATGGATCTGACATAGCGCTCTTGTACATCTACCGGCAATGACGTCGAGATGCCATTTGGATAGACCGTATGGTCATTCACACCTTCTGGCTCCAGAAAAATCTGGTGCGAGGATTTGTCGGCGAAGCGGACAATCTTGTCTTCAATCGATGGGCAGTAACGCGGTCCAACACCGTCAATTTGCCCACCATACATGGCAGACCGAGACAAATTTTCCCGGATAATGTCATGCGTGTCTTCGTTTGTATGCGTAATGCCGCAATCAACCTGCTGCGCCGAGACCTGCGTTGAGAGGAACGAAAAGAAGACGGGATCACTATCCGTTGGCTGCCTCTCCAGATCATCCCAGCGGATGGTCCGCCCATCCAGGCGCGGCGGCGTTCCCGTTTTCAGGCGACCAAGCGGCAGATCAAAGCTGTCCAACCGCTCTGCCATGCGGAGCGATGGTTTGTCGCCCATGCGGCCGCCGGGGCGCGACACGTCGCCAATGTGGATGACACCGCGCAGAAAAGTTCCCGTCGTGAGGATCACACCATGCGCCGAAAGCGCCGCGCCATTCGCAAGCTGAACTCCGGTGACGCGGTCCTTATCCATGACAAGATCAGTTGCCTCACCTTCAATAATCGTAAGATCAGGTAATTCCGAGAGTTCAGCCTGCATCGACTGACGATAGATCGCACGATCTGACTGTGCCCGCGGGCCCTGCACAGCCGGTCCTTTCTTCCGATTCAGCAGACGAAACTGAATACCGGCCTTATCAGCCACCCGACCCATAACACCGTCGAGCGCATCGATTTCCCGGACAAGGTGCCCTTTACCCAGCCCGCCAATCGCTGGATTGCAGGACATCACCCCAATCGACGCACGCGTCAACGTCACAAGCGCCGTCCGCGCACCCGTACGCGCGGCCGCGTGGGCCGCCTCTGCCCCAGCATGGCCACCGCCGATGACAATGACGTCGTAATCAAGATGTTTCACGTGAAACACTCCTACTTCCCGATACAGAAACTGGAGAAGATCTCATCCAGGACATGTTCTACATCAACTCGCCCCACAAGACTATCCACCGCACGGATTCCTGACCGAAGCTCTTCCGCGGTCAAGTCCGTCATTCCGTGCTGGCTTTGCAAACTCACCATTGCAGCCTTCAGATCCTCAACCCCACGCACCAAAGCAAGACGATGCCGTTCACGCATCGCCGTACCAATAGCAGCAACACGCCCCTGCAAAATCTCTCCGATCCGCATGACCAACATGTCTACACCGGCACCTGTTTTGCCCGAAATACCCCATTCATCAGCATCTTTCAGATCCGACTTCGCACGAAAATACAGGTTCCCACCTACCATATCTTGCGACGGTAGCCTTCCTTCATCCAAGATATGCACACGAATGTCAGCCTGTTCCGCACGTTCCTTCGCCCGCGCAACACCAATCCCCTCGACCACATCATCGGTTTCCCGCAGACCCGCTGTGTCGAGCAGCGTCACTGGCAACCCGTCCAAGTCCATCTGAACCTCAATCACATCACGTGTCGTTCCAGCAATCTGGGACGTAATCGCCACTTCCCGACCGGCCAGACGATTAAGCAATGTCGACTTTCCAACGTTTGGCGCACCAATAATCGCGACCTCAAAACCATCCCGCAACCGCTCCGCAACACCTACGCCCACCGCCTCGGCTTCCATCTCGGACACGACGCCTGAGATAAGCGACATCACTTCGGGCGTCACATCAACCGGCACCTCCTCGTCCACAAAGTCGATTGTGGCTTCAAGCAACGCCGTCGCTCGGATCAGCCGCGACCGCCAGCTCTCTGCCAGAACCCCCAATCCACCGGAGAAGACGCGCACAGCCTGCTTTCTCTGGCTTTCCGTCTCAGCATCAATCAAATCTGCCAAGCCTTCCACCTGCGCCAGATCAAGCCGCCCGTTTTCCAGCGCGCGCCGCGTAAACTCGCCAGGTGCAGCAGGCGAAAGATCATTGTCTTCACCCAAGACGCGTAGCACCGCCGCGACAACCGCTGGACTGCCATGCAAATGGAGCTCCACAACGTCCTCGCCCGTAAAGCTCTTCCCTTTCGGAAAATTCAAAATCAGCGCTTCATCCAACAGATCACCAGCACGATCCTTCAGCACCCGAACCCCACGGACCTTAGGCACATCACCCATCAGACGCGCGGCGGACGCCCGCGCGTGATCGCCCGAAACCCGGATGACAGCGACGCCCGCGCGCCCGCGCGCCGTCGCAAGCGCAAAGACTGTATCCATGTGCTTAACCCATTGTTTATGAACAATAAGTTAGGTGTTCATCGAATCAAAGAAGTCTGAGTTTGTCTTTGTCTGCTTGAGCTTACCAAGCAAGAACTCAATCGCATCGGTCGTTCCCATCGGGTTCAAGATGCGACGCAGAACATAGGTCTTCGCAAGATCGGCCTTGTCCACCAACAGCTCTTCTTTCCGTGTCCCTGATTTGAGGATATCCATCGCTGGGAAGACGCGTTTGTCGGCCACTTTCCGGTCCAACACGATCTCGCTGTTACCGGTCCCCTTGAACTCTTCAAAGATCACCTCATCCATCCGGCTGCCCGTATCAATCAGCGCCGTCGCGATGATCGTCAGCGATCCACCTTCTTCGATATTCCTCGCAGCACCAAAGAACCGTTTGGGTCGCTGCAAGGCGTTGGCATCCACACCACCGGTCAGAACTTTACCAGATGATGGTACCGTCGTGTTGAAGGCCCGGCCCAGCCGCGTGATGGAATCGAGCAGGATGACAACATCCCGCTTGTGCTCAACCAACCGCTTCGCCTTTTCGATCACCATCTCGGACACAGCCACGTGCCGCGAGGCCGGTTCGTCAAAGGTTGAGGATACGACCTCCCCTTTGACCGAGCGCTGCATGTCGGTCACCTCTTCGGGC
Source organism: Cognatiyoonia sp. IB215182 (assembly GCF_033963905.1). NCBI lineage: Bacteria > Pseudomonadati > Pseudomonadota > Alphaproteobacteria > Rhodobacterales > Paracoccaceae > Cognatiyoonia > Cognatiyoonia sp. IB215182. The sequence continues at coordinate 310,832 of NZ_JAXBMB010000005.1, read as the reverse complement.
CGTTCATCGATCAGCAGAACAATCAGATAGCATTCCGGGTGGTTCTTCTCGATCGAGTTCGCGATGTTCTGCAAAAGCACCGTTTTCCCCGTCCGCGGCGGGGCCACGATCAACGACCGCTGCCCTTTCCCGATCGGTGCGACCAGATCGATAATCCGTGCCGAGCGATCCTTGATCGTTATATCCTCAATCTCCATATTCAGCCGCTCTTCGGGATAAAGCGGCGTCAGGTTGTCGAATGCAACCTTGTGCTTGGCCCGCTCCGGTTCTTCAAAGTTGATGCGCTCAACGGATGTCAGCGCGAAGTACCGTTCGTTGTCGTTGGGCTCTTTCATCACGCCTTCGACAGTGTCCCCCGTTCGCAGCGAATGCTGGCGGATCATGTCGGGCGAGACATAGATATCATCCGGACCGGGCAGATAGTTCGCCTCGGGCGAGCGCAGGAAACCAAACCCGTCCTGCAGCACCTCTAGAACGCCGTCGCCCCCGATCACCCATTCTTCGTCTGCCCGCTCTTTGAGGATGGCGAACATCATATCGCCCTTCCGCATGGTCGAGGCGTTTTCGATCTCAAGCTCTTCGGCAAGAGACAACAGATCCTTGGGGCTTTGTGCCTTGAGATCGGCGAGGTTCAGGCGATGTGTTGACATGATAGCATCCAGCAGCACCGCATCAGGCACTGTCATTCTAAGTAGCAAAGGAAAATCGCGTTCCCGGACGGGAGCGATACCCACCTAAGGATTCTGTGAAGCGGAGTCAACGTTCAGGATCAGAACGGCCTGACGACAACCGCAATCACGATGAACAGCATCAGCACGGTGGGTACTTCGTTAAACAGCCGATAGGTGCGCCCGCTGCGGGTATTCTGACCAGCCGCAAACTCCTTGCGCCGCGCGCTCATCCAATGATGCGCACCCGTCATCAGGATCACGCAGACGATCTTGACCCAGGACCAGACAGCACCCCAGTCAAACGCCCCAAGTCCGATCAGGGTCAGCCCGGCCACCCAGGCCACGATCATCGCGGGGTTCATGATCACACGCAGGAGTTTTTCTTCCATCACTTGGAAGGTCTGGTCGAGCTCTGACCCGACGCTTGCCCGCTCAGCATGATAGACAAATAGACGTGGTAGATAGAACAGCCCCGCCATCCAAGCGATCACAGCCATGATATGAATGGCCTTGATCCAGTCATAGTAGGCGGCAAGCATGCCCATCTTGTCTTATCCTCTCCCTGCTCCTTGCGTTCTTAATAAATATAGAAAGAAAGAAAAGATGATGATGATCTTTGGCCCATGGATTCCTGTGGGTGAGTTTTCCATCCTCAGACTTATCCCGTGTTTGATCAAATAGGGTCTGACTCAAGCTAGATGATTATGACGAAGAAAATAATATTTTTATCAATTACTTAATAAGAAGTCGGTTCAGTCATCGTTGTACTTTCCGTTAGCGTTGACGCCAGGTCCACCAGAACTTTCCACACCGCCCTGTTATCCTTACCCACGGTGGATAATATGGCGCAAAGGCTGAATAATCCCGGATCTTATGTTCATGCACGTCGCACTGCCAAACTGTCCCCGATATGATCTGCGGCGGATACACGATTTCTCCGCCAGGTTATCCACATGACTGATCGCATCATTCTCGCCTCGGGGTCCGAGATCCGCAGCCAATTGCTCCAGAATGCCGCTGTACCTCATGATGTCATCCCTGCACGGATCGATGAAGAGAGCGTCAAATCGTCCCTGCAGGCCGATAATGCATCCCCCCGCGATGTTGCCGATCTTCTAGCCGAGCTCAAGGCGCAACGGGTAGCGGCGAAGCATCCCGATGCGCTTGTGATCGGCTGCGACCAGGTTTTGGCTTTTGACCGGGTGATCCTCTCCAAACCGTCAAGCGAAGAAGATGCAATATCGCAATTGCAGAATTTGCGCGGTCAGACGCATCAGCTCCTCTCCGCTGCCGTGATCTACGGTGAGGGCCGCCCGCTTTGGCGCCATGTGGGTGTTGTGCGCCTGCATATGCGTGATCTCTCTGACACATATATCGCTGATTATGCTGCGCGAAACTGGGACAGTATCCAACACAGCGTTGGCGCCTATAAGCTGGAAGAAGAAGGTGTGCGCTTTTTCACACGCATTGAAGGGGATTATTTCAATGTCCTGGGTCTGCCGCTGCTTGAACTCTTGTCATATCTCACGCTTCGCGGAACACTGACCTCATGAAGGATGTCCCCCGCGCGGCTGTGATTGGCAACCCGGTTTCGCACTCGCTTTCGCCGAAATTACATAATTACTGGCTCTCCCGCTATGGTTTGGCTGGCCGGTACGAGGCGTTGCAGGTGGCCGAAGATGCGCTGGCTCACACGTTGCGGGCCTTGCCAGAGCAGGGTTTTATCGGCGCGAATGTCACGATACCCCACAAGGTCGCAGTGCTCCAATTGGCGGACAACGTGACGGACCGCGCGACCCTGATCGGCGCCGCCAATACCCTGATCTTTACCGATGATGGCCGTATTTTTGCCGATAATACAGATGGTTATGGGTTTACCGCCAATATCCGGCAAGAGGTCCCCGATTGGGATCCGAAGGCCGGTCCAGCTGCCATCTTCGGCGCGGGCGGTGCAGCGCGAGCGATTATCGTTGCTTTGGCCGATGCGGGCGTCCCCGAGATCCGTCTGGCCAACCGCACCCGCCTGAAGGCCGAAGCGCTCAAGGCCGAGTTTGGCGCGCGCATCCAGGTCTATGACTGGGTGCAGGCGGGGCCGATGCTGGATGAAGTGGCTTTCGCAGTGAATACAACCTCTCTTGGCATGAAGGGCGCGCAACCGTTCAAGGTACCGCTTGATGAGCTGAGCCCCGATGCGATTGTGACCGACATCGTTTACACACCCTTACGAACCGCGTTTCTTGACGCGGCGGCGGAACGCGGCTGCCGCACGGTGGATGGGCTGGGCATGTTGCTGCATCAGGGCGTGCCCGGATTTGAACGCTGGTTTGGCACCCGACCCGAAGTGGATGAGGCGACACGCCGCGCGGTTTTGTCGTGAGCCATCTGCTGGGCCTGACCGGGTCGATTGGTATGGGAAAGTCGACAACGGCGCAGATGTTCCGCGATGAAGATGTGCCGGTCTGGGACGCGGATGCCTGTGTTCATGCACTTTATGACCAAGGCGGTGCGGCCGTTGACCCAATCGGTGCGAAGTTTCCCGATGCGATTGTCGATGGCGCGGTTTCCCGAAATGTCCTGAAAGACCTGATCGCGGAGGATTCGGCGGTGCTGGCCGAGATTGAGGCGATTGTGCATCCGCTTGTCGCCACAGATCGCCAGGAATTCTTGAAAAACAACAAAGCCCCCTTGCTCGTTTTCGACATTCCCCTTCTCTTCGAAACCAAAGCTGATGCATGGTTGACCTCCGTGCTCGTCGTCTCTGTCCCTGCGGATGTGCAAAAGCAACGCGTCATGGCCCGGCCGGGCATGACAGAGGCGCAGTTTGAGGCGATGCTGGCAAAACAGATGCCGGATGCCGAGAAACGCGCGCGGGCTGATCATATCATTGAGACGCTGGATATGGACGACACCCGCGCTGCTGTGCGACATCTGATTTGCGAACTGACAGGTGCAGCCGATGCGTGAAATCGTTCTTGATACTGAGACCACAGGTTTTGAACCCGGCGAAGGCGACCGGATCGTCGAAATCGGGGCGGTCGAGTTGCGCGGCCACGTGCCCACGGGCCGCACCTATCATCAATATATCAACCCGCAACGTTCCATGCCCGAAGAGGCGTTTGGCGTGCATGGCATTGGCCCGGACTTGCTCGAGCCGCCCCGAGAACCCCAACCGGGGCAAGAGACGTTGCGGGACAAACCGGTTTTTGCGGATATTGCGCAGGACTTTGTGGATTTCGTTGGCGATGCGAAACTTGTCATCCACAATGCTGCCTTTGACATGAAGTTCCTGAATGCTGAGCTCGGTTGGGTCAATCGCCCGCTTTTGCCGATGGATCAGGCCATCGACACACTGGCGATTGCGCGACGGAGATTCCCCGGCTCGCCTGCTTCACTTGATGCGCTTTGCCGTCGCTTTGACATCGATAACTCATCGCGCACCCTGCACGGCGCGCTGCTCGACAGTGAAATCCTGGCTGAAGTCTACCTGGAATTGATCGGCGGCCGGCAGCCTGACTTCGCGTTATCAAGCGCGGCGCAGGTCACGTCTGGCGGAGTTGCCGAAGACGCATGGCGGCCAACCAAGCGGCCCACGCCTTTGCCATCGCGATTGACCGATGAGGAAACCGCCGCCCATGCCGCCTTTGTGGCGGAACTGGGCGACGATGCTGTGTGGAAAAAGCTGGCTTAGTTTGCCTTGGCCTTTTCAGCTTCTGCACGGCGGGCGAGTTCGGCCCGGTAAAGTGCAAGGAAATCAATGGTTTCAAGGTTCAGCGGTGGGAAGCCACCGTCGCGGGTCACGTCACTGACGATCCGGCGCACGAAGGGGAATGTCATCCGCGGGCATTCGATCAGAAGGTAGGGATGCATCTGTTCGTCAGGCACGCCGCTGATCTCAAAGACACCACCATATTCCAGCTCCAGCACGAAAAGCGGCTCGCCCTTCTCTTTGGTCTTGCTGGTGATGTTGAGCTTCGTGATCACCTCAAAATGGTTGTCGGCATTGCGCTTGCGGGCATCCAGGTTCACCTGGACCTGAATCTCGGGCTGAGCGTCACCGGTCACGCCTTTCTGGGCCAGGATGTTTTCGAAAGACATGTCGCGGATATACTGCGCCATGATCTTGTTGCTGGCTTGCTGTTGGGGTTGTGCGGGCTGGGCGCCGTTTTCGGGGGCGTCGGACATGGGAACGTGCTCCAATAATTTCAGGTTCGCGCGTTCCTAGCAGGCCCTTTGAAAAGGCTCAATGCTGGGTCCAGCCGGATGGCCGATGCGTGGGCTTTTTGTCGTGGGGGACTTCCTGAAAGTCACCATCAATCACCTGATCATCGGGCTGATGCGACTGCGGATGCTGTTGCCCCATGGTAAAGGTCTGCACCCTGATACGAGACCGCGCCCACAGGAATGCGGCCCGGCGGATGCCAGGCACCAAAAGCGAAAGGCCAACCGCGTCGGTGAAAAAACCGGGCGTGAGCAGCAGTGCCCCGGCAAAGAGGATCATTGCGCCATTGGCCAAAGGCTCGGTCGGGTCTTTGAGTTCCGAGAATGACCGCTGCAGGTTACCCAGTTCCCGGATACCTTGATTGCGCACCAGATAAGACCCGGCAATCGCCGTCATCAATACGATCAATAGGGTCCAACCCAGCCCGATATAGCCGCCAACCTGAATGAACAGGGCGATTTCGATCATCGGAACAGCAATAAAAGCAAGTAACAGCCACATGGTCGGCGCCTTTCGTAACTTGTTCGGGGGTAAGGTGGACTTGCCCCGGTCCACGACCTACATAGGGACCGACCGGGCATGTTTCCATGCCTCACCCTGAAACGAGGCGCGAATGAACTCTCCGATTATCCAGCTTTTGGTGCTTGCTGGCATTGCTGTTTTCCTGATCCTGCGGTTGCGCGGTGTGCTTGGTACGCGTGAAGGATATGAAAAACCTGCGGTGACACGTCCTGACCCATCACGCAGGTCAGCGCCGGAATTTGACGTGATCGAGGGCGGTCCTGATCTTGATATCACGGATCATGTCCCAGAGGATTCCGATCAGGCCAAGGCCCTGGCCGCGATGAAGCGTGTGGACCCGTCATTCAACGTGGGTGAGTTTCTGGGCGGTGCGCGTGGCGCATATGAAATGATCCTGATGGCGTTTGAAAAAGGTGACCTGGACCAGATTGTGCCGTTCATCTCGGAAGATGTGTATGAGGCGTTTGCGAGCGTCGTGGATGATCGCCAGCGACAGGGGCTGACAGTAGAGGCGAACTTTATCGGGATCAGCGATATGAGCCTTGTTGATGCAGAATTTGACGAAGTCACCAAAGAGGGTGAAGTGTCGGTGCGGTTCAAGAGCGAGATGACGTCCGTTGTCCGTGACAATGCCGGCGATATCGTTGAAGGCAGCGATAAAGAGATCAAGCGCCAGAAAGACACCTGGACCTTCTCGCGCAGGATGGATTCGGGCGACCCGAATTGGAAGCTTGTCGCCACTGGCGAATGATCCGTGAGGGCCTTGGTGCCATTGCGCTGTCACTGATATCAGCGGGGCATGCGATGGCGGACCCGACCTATACGCAGCTGACATATGACGACCTGAATGGCTGGGCGGCGGATGATCATTACGCCGCCTTATCCGTTTTTCAGAACACTTGTCGTGATCTGCGCGGGATCGAGTGGGAGGTCGTGTGCGATTTCCTGCAAACCGATCCTGATCCGCGCCATTTCTTTGAACGGTTCTTTACCCCTGTCCTGATTGAAGACGGCGATCCGATGTTGTTCACGGGCTATTTTGAGCCGGAACTACCGGGGTCACGCGAACGTGGCGATGGCTATCAGTTTCCGATCTATGCGGTGCCGGATGATCTGGTGCCGGGAGAGCCCTATTATACAAGGCGTGAGATTGATGAGGATCAGCCGCTTGCGGGCCGCGGTTTGGAACTCGCCTGGCTCACCGATCCGGTTGATCTGTTCTTTCTGCAGATCCAGGGTTCGGGTCGCATCCGCCTGCCGGATGGGACGGTCATGCGCGTAGGTTATGGTGGCAAGAACAGCCGTGATTACTCGTCCGTTGGCATGGCGCTTGTTGCGCGGGGGATTTTTGAGCCGCATCAGGTCTCGGCCGCTGTGATCCGCAACTGGGTGCGCAAGAACCGACCGGAGGGCCGGGAATTGCTGTGGGAGAACGAAAGCTATGTGTTCTTCCGCGAGGTGAGCGAGGTGCCAGCAGAGCTGGGACCATTGGGCGCGATGAACCGGTCGATTACGCCGTTTCGGTCGATTGCTGTTGATCCGGCCTTTGTAACGCTCGGCGCGCCGGTCTGGATTGAGAAAGCTGGGGCGGAGCCCATGAACCGCTTGATGATCGCGCAAGATACCGGATCGGCGATCAAGGGGGCGCAGCGGGCCGATATCTTTTTCGGTACGGGTGAGGAGGCAGGTCGCGCTGCCGGGCGGATCAAGGATGATGGTCGCATGGTTGTGCTGATGCCCAGCGCTATGGCGCAGCGCCTGATGGCGGAAGACTGATGCGCCGCCCCCGCAATCTGTCGGCGGAGGAACGGGCCTTGTGGGACCGGGTGGCGGAACGCACGACGCCGATGAATGGCCGCCGCGCCGATCCTCTGCCGGAGCCGCCAAAGAAGGACATGCCCGCACCACGAACGGAACCGATCCCTTCTTTTCGTGTGGGAGAAACCGTCAACGGTCGGGAGCGGCGTGATGTCTTGCCCGGCATCGCTGATCGGATGGCAGAGGCACCGGTCAATATGGACCGCAAGTCATTCGGCAAGCTCAAGCGCGGCAAGCTGAAACCGGAGGCGCGGCTTGATTTGCATGGGATGACGCTGGCCGAGGCGCATCCCGCGCTGATCTCATTCATTATGGGATCGCAGCAGATGGGCCGCCGTTTGGTGCTGGTGATTACAGGTAAGGGCAAGGACCGCGACGATGGCGGCCCGATCCCAACGCGTTTGGGTGTGTTGCGCCATCAGGTGCCGCAATGGTTGGCGCTGCCGCCGCTTGTCGGGGCCGTTTTGCAGGTCACGCCCGCGCATTTGAAACATGGCGGGCATGGTGCCTATTACATCTATCTGCGGCGCCAGCGCTAAGCTGTGGTGCTTTTTGTCAGGCCGCGCGCCGCGTACCGGTAAAGAAGTTTGCGAGGCGTTCGAATGATGCGGTCCACCCGGCTGCGACAGTATCCTTCAGGAAGTCGGGCACGGGGGATTGGACCAGTGTCACCTTGGTCTGGTCGCCGACGGCGGTGAAGGTGACGTGGACTGCCATATCAGCGCCGCCGTCCACGCCCGGCATGGTGTAGGACAGAAGCTCTGGCGGTTTGTATTCCATCAACCGCCCGTCGATCAGATGCTCGCCATGCCCTTCGATGGTCATCAGATGTTGGTAGCATCCGCCCTTTTCCTGTTCGATTGTCGAAACCACCTTGGTCGTTTGCCCGCAGCCCCACCAATGGGTGGTCTTTGCGGCATCAATCCAGGCGTCGAACACGCTGGCCTGCGATGCGTCATAAAGGCGTTCGACGATGAGGGTGTTGCCCTCAACCTTGGTCTTTGTCGTCATCTTGATCCCCTTTCCTTTGGGTGAGAATACGGTCGACCTCGTCAAAGTGTTCTTTCCAGAAGGTGCTGTAATGCCTGATCCAGCGGGCCGCTTCATCGGCGCGTTCGGCGCGGGCGCGGACAAATTGTTCACGTCCGCGCTTTTCCTTTTCGATCAGCCCGGCATCGTGAAGCGTGCGCAGATGGCGCGAGATGGCGGGCTGCGACACGTCGAAAGCATCGGTCAGTTGCGAGACATTCTTTTCGCCCGTTGACAGATTGACGAGGATGCCCCGCCGGATCGGGTCGGCGAGCGCGCCGAAGATAAGGTCGAGTTCTTGCGAATCCATAACAATATGGTTATATATTTGCGTGCGGAATGCAAGTGCCTTGGCACATGGGGAACGGTCATGTCAGAGAGAACAAAAAACCTGGCCATCTATCGCGACCTCGTTGCGCGGTTCTTTGACGACAAGGTCAAGGGTAAGGCCAACCCTTACACATCCATGAATGGCAATATGTACAGCCTGCTGGACCCTGCGGGCCGTATTTGCCTGCGAATGGCCGAGGAAGAGCGCGCGCGGTTTGCCGAAAACTTCGGCACAGAACCGGTCGAACAATACGGGGCGATTATGCGGGGATATGTGGCGATCCCGAATGAACGGCTTGTCGAACCGGATGTGCTGGAAGAGGCCTTTGCCGCATGCCTGCATCATGCGCGATCTTTGAAGAAAAAGTAGGCGCGGGTCATCTCAGCGTCTTGCCTCGGACAGCTGCCGTCAAACTCTTTCTTGTGCCTTCAATTCATTCCCCGCTATGTCTTGTGGGCAGATCGGGGGGACAGCATGTCAAAAGCCAAACACACGCGCGAAGACGCGCTGCAATTCCACATGCAGCCCACCCCCGGCAAGTGGGAGATTAACGCGACAGTCCCCATGACCACCCAGCGGGATCTGTCGCTGGCCTATTCTCCCGGCGTGGCGATCCCCTGCGAGGAAATCGCGGCGGATCCTTCGACCGCTTACGACTATACGAACAAGGGCAACCTCGTTGCTGTGATCTCAAACGGGACGGCCGTGCTGGGTCTGGGCAATCTTGGCGCGCTGGGCAGCAAGCCGGTGATGGAAGGCAAATCGGTCCTCTTCAAACGTTTCGCCGATGTGAACTCCATCGATATCGAGCTGGATACCGAGGACACCGACGCCTTCATTCAGGCCTGCAAGCTGATGGGGCCCACCTTTGGCGGGATCAACCTTGAAGACATCAAGGCCCCCGAATGCTTCATCATCGAACAGACGCTGAAAGAGCAGATGGATATCCCCGTCTTCCACGACGACCAGCACGGGACGGCGGTGATCTGCGCGGCTGGGCTGATCAACGCGCTGCATTTGTCGGGCAAGAAGATCGAAGATGTGAAGATCGTGCTGAACGGCGCGGGGGCGGCGGGGATTGCCTGTATCGAGCTTCTGAAATTCATGGGCGCGCGGCATGAAAACTGCATCGTCTGTGACACGAAGGGCGTGATCTATCAGGGCCGGACCGAAGGGATGAACCAGTGGAAGTCGGCCCATGCGGTCAAGACCGACCTGCGCAACCTCGAAGAAGCGATGAAAGGCTGCGACGTGTTTCTGGGGGTTTCGGTGAAGGGTGCTGTGACGCCTGCGATGGTCGAAAGCATGGCCGAGAACCCGGTGATCTTTGCCATGGCCAATCCGGATCCGGAGATCACCCCAGAAGATGCGCATGCAGTGCGCGAGGATGCGATTGTGGCGACGGGGCGCAGCGATTATCCGAACCAGGTCAACAACGTCTTGGGCTTCCCCTATCTTTTCCGTGGCGCTTTGGACATTCACGCCCGCGCGATCAATGAGGAAATGAAGATCGCCTGTGCCGAGGCATTGGCCGCCCTCGCCCGCGAGGACGTCCCGGACGAGGTCGCGATGGCCTACGGCAAAAAGCTGACCTTTGGCCGCGACTACATCATTCCCACGCCCTTCGATCCGCGCCTGATCCACCGCATTCCGACCGCCGTCGCACAGGCCGGCATGAAAACCGGCGTCGCGCGGCGACCGATTGTGGATATGGATGCATATGAGCTGTCACTGAAATCCCGGATGGACCCGACGCAATCCATACTGCGCAGCCTGAACGCCCGCGCCCGGTCCAATCAGTCCACCGTAGTTTTCGCCGAAGGGGACGACCCCCGTGTCTTGCGCGCCGCCGTCCTCTATCAACGGTCCGGTATGGGCAAAGCGCTCGTCGTCGGGCGTGACGATGATGTGAAGGAAAAACTGACAGCGGAAGGTCTGCCAGAGGCTGTTGCCGAGCTTGAAATCGTCAACGCCGCCAATACCGACCACCTCGAAACCTACAAGGATTTCCTCTATCAACGGCTGCAACGCAAAGGCTTTGACATGGCGGATGTGCACCGCCTCGCCGCCCGCGACCGGCATGTGTTTGCAGCTCTTATGCTGGCGCATGGCCATGCCGATGGCATGGTTACCGGGGCCACGCGGAAATCGGCGCATATCCTGGAACTGATCAACCATGTCTTCGACGCGGAACCGCATGATGGCGCTGTCGGCGTGACGGCGGTTCTGCACAAGGGGCGTATCGTCTTGATCACGGATACATTGGTTCATGAATGGCCCGACGAAAACGACCTCGCCGATATCGCAGAGCGCGGCGCTTTTGTGGCCCGCGAATTGGGGTTAGAGCCTCGGGTCGCATTTCTGTCCTTCTCGACCTTTGGCTATCCGGTATCGGAACGGGCCGAGAAGATGCATAAGGCGCCCCTTGTGCTGGACGCGCGCAAGGCGGATTTTGAGTATGAGGGTGAGATGACGGTGGACGTGGCGCTGAATACGCAAGCGCAGGAAAACTATCCCTTCCAGCGGCTCACTGGTCCCGCAAATGTCCTTGTCGTGCCTGCCCGGCACTCCGCGTCCATCTCTGTCAAGCTGATGCAGGAAATGGCGGGGGCGACGGTGATTGGGCCGATCCTGTCAGGCATTGGAAAGCCGATCCAGGTCTGTTCGACTGTCTCAACCGTCAACGACATCCTGAACATGGCGGTGATCGCCGCCTGCAAAGTGGATTGAACGCTGACGCCCTGAAAAAAGGATCCTTGGTCGGGGAATAAGACCGCAGCCTCACCCGTAGTCGGTTTGATAGCGCCCGGACATGCGGCGCATACATATCAATGCCAAGCGGGGTGAGACATGCAGTTTTTTAAGAAAATAGGGACCATTGCGGTCATAGGTTTGTCATTTGCGGCCTGCAGCAGCGGTGACGGCGGCGATGATCTGCCAGAGCGGGACCTGGGGCTATTTTTCGGCAGCACCGACCCGCAACAAGCCCGCAATGGTGTTGACTATGCGGATGCCACAACAGAGCTTTCGGATCTTGAAGGGCAAACATTCACCGTCCGCGTTGTCCGTGTCACCGAAGATGAAGAGACCGGCGAGGTACGCCAGGAAACCACGGATGAGATTGTCAATTTTCAGGATGAGGAAAACCTGACAATCACACTTGATGTTGCGACGCTGAACATCGTGGATGGTGAAGCGCCCGCTGATGATGGCGATGTCTTTACCCTTCGGAGACGGGAAGGAAGCAGTGTTCAGGGCTTCGTGCTGGAAAAGAGAGATCCAGATGCGATTACGATTAACATCGGTACCTCAAGTTTTCTGATTGGGGCCGAGACTAATCCCGATCAAATCGACGCCCTGACGGGGTCCGTCACATACACTGCCCCATTGCAGATCAATCCCGTTGTCGGGAACCGGAACTCTTTGCGTGGTGACGTCACGCTTGAAGCCAACTTTGCGTCATCGACGGTGTCCGGCGATGTCACGCTCGCCCAGGTTGGGACAGGCGTTGAAGTTGGGCTGGACCTTGCCCCCGCTGCTATCACTGGCAATGGATTTGCAGGGGATTTGACGATCGGCACTTGTAGTGAGGCTAGCTGCACATCCGACAGCGAAATCGGTGGCGTGTTCTTTGGCAATAACGGTGCAGAAATTGGTGGTCTGATCAATCTTGATGTCACGATCAGTGATGCAGATGGCACAACCACAGATCTGATCGGAACCGATGCATTCGTTGCGACCGAAGAGGTTCTGTGTTGCGAATGAATGACGCCTTGCTGACTTGTTGGGTTTGAGCCATCACAGATTGACGGCTAAGAAGGTCGAGCAAGAAATGGCGGGCAAAACATGGCAATCTGGAACCTCGGCTCAATCAACGCGGATTTCGTCTATGCCGTGCCGCATGTGCCTGCGCCGGGGGAGACTCTCGCCTCGACCGGGCGCGAGCTCTTTCTGGGCGGCAAGGGTGCGAATATGTCGGTGGCGGCGGCCCGTGCGGCGGCGCATGTTCATCATATTGGCGCGGTTGGCGCCGACGGGCACTGGGCGGTTGAGCGGCTGCTGGAATACGGCGTTGATACACGGAATATAGCCGAGATCGGGACCGAGACCGCGCAAGCGATCATCATGGTGACCCCCGATGGAGAAAACGCCATCGTTTTGCATCCCGGCGCCAACGCCGAAATCCCTCAGGCCACTTTGCAGACCGCAATGGCTGAGGCTTCGACAGGTGATTGGCTGGTCATCCAGAACGAAACGAACCTGCAACGCACTGCTGCTGCTTTGGGTAAGAAGATGGGATTGCGTGTCGCCTATGCGGCGGCCCCATTTGATGCCGAACGCGTTGAGGCGGTGCTGCCCCATCTCGACTTTCTGATCCTGAACGCGGTGGAAGCTGCTCAGCTCGAAACCGCGACCGGTCTGGCGCCTGCTGATCTACCTGTCTCCGACGTAATCGTCACGCTTGGCGCCGATGGGGCGGAGTGGTTTGGCAAGGACGGGCGCCAGCACTTCCCGGCCATTGAAGTCGATCCGGTTGATACCACGGGGGCAGGTGACACATTCACCGGCTATGTGCTTGCCGGGCTGGATCGTGAGATGCCGATGGCGCAGGCGATTGGACAGGCGATGAAGGCGGCCGCACTGATGGTGACACGCCATGGCACGGCGGATGTGATCCCGGATCTCTCCGAGGTGCAGGCGTTTCAGTCCTGAACAAAAGGTGCGGCGTCACCCCATAGTGCCGCGACCCGCGCATCCCGCCCACAAGCCTCGCGATAAAACTTGTAGGCCTCGGCCTGGGTCTTCACACCCCGACGCGTGACGATCAAACGCTCCCCGCGATAGTAGTCCTGATGAATGTCCTCGGCCACGTAAAAGGGTGCGGCATCGAGGATCGGGGTCACAATGCGCTGGCCGAGATCACGTTCAGCCCGGGCTTTCGCCTGTTCGGCCGCCGCCCGCTCTGCTGGGGTAGCCACGAAAACGGCGGTGCGGTAGCTCTCGCCCCGGTCGCAGAATTGCCCACCCGCGTCGGTCGGATCGATGGAGCGGAAGAACGCATACAGCAGCTGGTCGTAACTCACGATATCGGCGTCATAAGTGATCTCAACCGCTTCGTAATGACCCGACCCCTTGATCGTGCGATAGGTTGGGTTCTCGGTCGCCCCACCGGTATAGCCAGAGACCACCTCAACCACACCGCCCAGCGATTCAAAATCGCTCTCAACGCACCAGAAACAGCCACCCGCGACATAGGCTGTTTGCAGGGTTTCCGCCTTGTTCATCCCCGGCCAAAGGGCAAGGCAGAGTGTTAGCGTTAGGATGACGTGTCGCATACTGGCCTCATTGCCCGCCCGCTGATGTTTGGGCAAGGCGGTGCGTCACGCCTTCACGCATCCGTGAAAGAGGGGTGGTGCAGAAAACTTGGATGATTTTTGCCAAGACTATTCGAATAGTCTTGGACAGAGTTGGCGGACTGAAGGATCATGTTTGGACGTTACCTTTACGCAAGTCTATCACATGACCAAAATCACAACCCATCAAGCCGAAGAGGATGCCCGGAATGAGGCGATCCTGACTTATGTCGATGGCCGGATTGTACCAAAGGCGGAGGCGATGGTCAGCGTCTATGACAGTGGCTTCATGCTGGGGGACGGGGTTTGGGAGGGGTTGCGCCTCTACGACGGCAAATGGGCGTTTCTGGATGAACATCTCGACCGGCTCTTCGAGGCCGCGAAAGCGATTGATCTGGAGATCCCGATGGATCGGGATGGCGTGGCCAAGGCCCTGATCCAGACGCAAGAGGCCAACGGGATGACTACGGACGCCCATGCCCGCCTGATGGTCACGCGCGGGGTGAAAGTGCGGCCCTTTCAGCATCCTTCGCTATCCCGCTCTGGCCCAACATTTGTGATTATCGTGGAGCATTCGCGGCCCAGCATTCCGCGCCCAATTGCTCTGGCCACCGTACCACATCAGCGCGGCCTGCCGATGACGCAGGACCCGAAACTCAACAGCCATTCGAAGCTCAATTGCATCCTCGCCTGCATCGCCGCCGAAAAGGCGGGCGCGGATGAGGCGCTGATGCTGGATGTGCATGGCTTTGTGAACACGACCAATGCTTGCAACTTCTTCATCGTGAAGAATGGTGCGGTTTGGACGAGCACGGGCGATTACTGCATGAATGGGATCACGCGGCAGAAGGTCATCGATCTTTGTCGCGCCAATGACATCCCGGTTTTTGAACGCAATTTCAGTCTCGTCGATACCTATTCGGCAGATGAAGCGTTTCTGACCGGGACTTTCGGGGCGCAGACGCCCGTGGGTAGCATCGATGGCCGGGCGATTGGGACAGGGCAGCTTGGGCCGATGACGGCGCGCCTGCGTGATCTTTACAAAGATCTGGTGGCCCGTTCATGAAGATCGCGATGTGGTCGGGGCCGCGGAATCTCTCAACCGCAATGATGTATGCGTTCGGAAACCGCGCCGATTTTGCCGTTTGGGATGAGCCGTTTTACGCGCCCTATCTGGCCGCGACTGGTGTTGATCATCCGATGCGCGAAGAGGTTCTGGCGACGCATGAGACCCACCCGCAGGTTGTCGCGGCCCGCTGTGCTGGGCCGATCCCGGACGGCAGACCGCATTTCTACATGAAGCATATGCCGCATCACATGGTGGATGGCTTCCCGCTGGATTGGGCCAAGGGTTGCGTGAACATCCACCTGATCCGTCATCCGGCGCGGGTCATCGCGAGCTATGGTGCCAAGCGGGATGCGATGGAGATGGCCGATATCGGCTTTGTCGCGCAGACGCGGATTTACGACGCGCTGGGCGGCAAAGTGATCGACAGCGCGGATATCCGGGCCGATCCGGCGGGCGTGCTACGGATGCTTTGCGATCACATTGGGCTACCGTTTGATAACGCGATGCTATCCTGGCCTGCAGGCCCCCGTGCGGAGGACGGTGTCTGGGCCAAACACTGGTACAACGCCGTGCACAAAAGCACTGGTTTTGCTGGCGCTGAGGCGGATTTGCCAGTGGTGGCGCCACAATACCAAGACCTCCTCACCGAAGCCTTGCCGCACTACGAAGCGATGGCGAGCCTGCGGCTCAGGCCTTGAGCAATTCACCCAGTTTCATCGCGACACGGGCATCGCCAGAGACTTTCAACTTGCCCATCATCACGCCGGTCATCGGGTTCAGTTTGCCAGTGATCAGTTTCGCCAGATTGGCCGTAGTGATGCCGATGGTGCAGGCCGTGTCCTGATCATCGCGGCTGACGGCGTTGTCGGCCAGAACGATCACACCGTCCTGCCCACAATCAAACTTCAGGCTGCCAGTAAACTCCCGGCTGGAAAGCCCCTTTTGCATCTTCGCGGCGATCTCTGAAATGTCCAAAACCGTCTCCTCTTTACTGCGCAATCGGTACGAAGATGAGCCCGCGCGCGCAACAGTGACGCTGGGTGAGGAATCTCCCACTTCGCGGTGTTGGTACAGGATGCTAGAAAAACCCCGTTTTTAGCCGGAGCGTGCCATGTCCGATCATCCCGATACACAGCCAGCTGACCAAACGCTTGATGTGACGCTGCAAGAGCTGATGCCGACACTGGAACAGAAAAGACGCACCGGCCTCATTTTCGCGGCTGGTGTGAGTGTGGTCGCCATCGCGTTGAGCGTATCGATTTGGGCAAGAGCGGATGCCGACAATCAAGTTGTCTCATTCGCGCCTGTCTTCGTTGGCGTTGTTATCCTGTTTTTCATCAACGGTTGGGTGACGAAAGGGCAGCAGCGCATGGTGCTGCCGCATTTGGCCAAGGCCATCAATCTGCAGTATGAGCAAAATGGCCGTGCCTTTCTTGACGCGCTTCCCTCGCGGCTTTTGCCAAAGGCCGGCGTGCGCCGGGCCGAAGACTGCATCTCTGGCACTATCGGCGACCGGCGTTTTGCGCTTGCCGAGGTGAAGTTTGAAACCGGTGGTAAGAATTCTCGCACACTCTTTCGCGGCATTGTTGTCCGGTTTCAGAATGCTGCGCCCATTCCAGCTTTCTTCATAGCACCAGAGCGCAAGACCGGGGGCTGGTTCAGCCGGATGAATGTCGACGATCTTGTTCAAGTCGACAGCGTTACCGGGCAGAAGGGTGAAGTTTATGGCGTCTGGCTTTCACAGCACGGAGTTGAACAAAACAACCCGGCACTGCGGGGTGTGATCGATCTGCTGACGGATCTTGAGACGCAGGTTGGCGATTTTGCCCAACTGTTCTCTGCCACAAGCACCGGTGAGGAAATGCATATCGCCCTGTCCCACTTCCGGGACATGTTCAAGGTAGGTGGCCTGCTCGCCAACCGCGAAAAGATCATGGCGGGTATCACGGATGCGTTTGAAGATCTGAACGTCCCGTTGCGGATCGTGTCGGCGTTGCTGGAGGTCGAGAAGGCCTCTGGGCAGGCCGAATAGCTGGCCGTTCGTCAGAGCACCTTCTCTAGCTGCACCTCTTTACCGGACTTGTGGCCAGTGAGGGTGTAGCCCAGCGCCTGGTACATCGCGATGGCTGCCACGTTGTCTTCGACTGCCTGGATTTGCACGCAGCGGCGGCTGCGTTTGCGGGCCCAGTCTTCGGCGAAATCCATGGCGGCTTTGCCGTGGCCTCGCCGTTGAAAGTCTTTGCCGATCAGGAGGCGCCAGACATAGACCGCCTCGGGGTCATCGATCTCTTCGCGATCGTCATGTTCCGCCATGTCGATCAGGGCGATAAGGCCGACGCGGGTGTCTCCGTCCCATAGGCAGAAATCATAAGCGCCGGTTTCAAACCGGGCCTGGGCGATTGTCACGATGTTGGGCGCGATGAAGCGGTCTTGCTCCGGGTGGACGGTGATGTTTTCCAAAGGGACAACATCGGCACCCGTCACAGGACGCGCTGCGAACGCCACGCCTAGCCTTTTGCGCGCCGGTTGCGGGCGGCCAACAGTTTGAGCCGCAGTGCGTTGAGCTGAATGAAGCCTTGCGCGTCGGACTGGTCATAAGCGCCCATGTCATCCTCGAACGTCACATGCTCTTCAGAATAGAGCGTCTTGTCCGACCAGCGCGCGACCGTGTTGCAGGCGCCCTTGTAGAGCTTCACGCGGACGGTGCCCGAGACATGTTCCTGGCTTTTGTCAATCAGCGCCTGCAGCATCTCGCGTTCGGGGCTGAACCAGAAGCCGTTATAGATCAGCTCTGCATAGCGCGGCATGATGCTGTCTTTCAGGTGTCCAGCGCCTGCGTCCAAAGTGATCTGCTCGATGCCGCGATGCGCCTCTAGCAGAACCGTGCCACCCGGCGTTTCATAGATACCGCGGGACTTCATGCCGATGAAGCGGTTTTCGACCAGATCGAGACGGCCAACGCCGTGTTTACCGCCAAGTTCGTTCAGCTTGGTCAGCACTGTAGCGGGCGACATCCGTTCGCCATTGATCGCAACGGCGTCACCACGTTCAAACGTGATTTCAACCATTTCGGGCGTATCGGGCGCATCTTCAGGCGCAACGGTGCGCTGGTAGACATGTTCGGGCGCTTCCTCGGCGGGGTCTTCGAGGATTTTGCCCTCGGACGAGGTGTGCAACAGGTTCGCATCCACGCTGAACGGCGCTTCGCCGCGTTTGTCCTTGGCAATGGGAATCTGATGCTTTTCGGCAAAATCGATCAGCTTGGTCCGGCTGCCCAGATCCCATTCGCGCCAGGGTGCGACGACTTTGATTTCCGGGTTCAGCGCATAGGCGGCGAGTTCAAACCGGATCTGGTCATTGCCCTTGCCGGTCGCCCCGTGCGAGACCGCGTCGGCCCCCTCGGCGGCTGCAATCTCAACCAACCGCTTGGAAATCAGCGGGCGGGCGATAGAGGTGCCCAGAAGGTATAGCCCCTCGTAAAGCGCATTGGCGCGGAACATCGGGAAGACGAAATCGCGGACGAATTCCTCGCGCAGATCCTCGATGTAGATGCCCGTCGCACCCATCATCTCGGCCTTTTTGCGGGCAGGTTCGAGCTCTTCCCCCTGTCCCAGATCGGCGGTGAAGGTCACGACTTCACAGCCATATTCCGTCTGCAACCACTTGAGAATGATCGAGGTATCCAGCCCGCCGGAATAGGCGAGCACCACTTTCTTCGGAGCCGTCATGCGCGGTGCCTTTACATCAGATGTGTCCTTCAGGGCGCGATAGCTGTTTTCAAGGAGAGGGGCAAGGCGCGGGCGGTTGACGGGCGCGGATGGGGCATGCGAACTGCGATGGGAGAGATGGTGAGAGGCGACGATGGCATTGCAGATTCTGCGGCATGCATTTTTCATGATCTATCGCAATTTTGGACAGGCCTTGCGGGTCTCGGTTGGTCCATATCTGGTGCTTTTGGCTGGCTTCGCTTTATTCGTCGCCCTTTTTCAGGAGCGGCTGAATCTGCTGGGCAGCCCTGGCACCTTATCAGGGGCAGACGCGGGCATCATTTTCCTGGCCTTGATTGGCATGGCCATTTTCGGGCTTTTGATCTTTAGCTGGGTTGCGGTGTCCTGGCACCGGTTTGTTCTTTTGGAGGAGTATACCGGCGCGCTACCGGCCCTTTCTGACAGGCCAATCGGGGCCTATGCCGGGCGAAGCATTCTTTATGCTTTATTGCTTGTGATCTTCGCGATCCCGCTTGTGCTTGTGCTGGGGCCGTTGGCGACAATCGGGCCTTTGGTGATGCAATGGGTGGTCGGGCTTGCGCTGGTATCGGTGCTGACCTTTGTCTGGCTGCGGATCGCGCTCGCTTTGCCCTCGGTCGCAGTTGGCCAGCCTATCCGGATGGGCGAGGCTTGGGCGGCCTCTGCCCCGCTGTCAGGGGCGATCTTCGGTGTTTCAGTTTTGCTGGTCGGGCTAAGCGGTTTTGCCGACAGCCTGAGCACGGCGGTGATGGTTGCCATTCCCGTTGTGGGTGTTGTGCTGAACATCGCCATTCAATGGCTGATCATTATGTTGGGGGTCAGTATTCTTACCACGCTTTACGGTCACCTGATCGAGAAGCGCCCTTTGATCAATTAGGATTGGGTGCGAATTGGACTTGAAGAACATGGTTGAAAACGATGGGCATGTCGCTTGGGTTCCCCGCGACAAAGGGCCCAATGTGATCGTGAATATGCCGTCGTTGGATGCGCTTTTGTCCGATATGCGCGCTCACTTTGCCGGGCGAAGAGGCTTTAGCCTGGCGACGCTGAACCTCGATCATGTGGTGAAGCTGCGGGATGATCCGGCCTTTCGGAGTGCCTATCAGGCCCAAAGCCATGTGACGGCGGATGGCAATCCGATTGTGTGGCTCTCGCGCTTGGCGCGGCAACCGGTTTCGCTTTTGGCGGGGGCCGATTTGATCGCGCCATTGGCACAGCTTGCGGGTGAAATGGACGTGCCGATCGGATTGCTGGGCAGTACCGAGGAGACGTTGCAGGCAGCAGCGGATGCGTTGCAGATGGAGCATGCAGGTCTGCGTGTTGTGACCTGTATTGCGCCGCCGATGGGCTTTGATCCGACGGGCGAGTTGGCGGATCGGTATATCGCTCAGCTTGAAGATGCGGGCGTTGCGATGTGCTTTCTGGCTCTGGGCGCCCCAAAACAAGAGATGTTCGCGGCCCATGCGATGTCAAAGACGGATCGTGTCGGGTTTGTCTCAATCGGTGCCGGTCTGGATTTCATTGCCGGCACACAGATACGCGCCCCGAAATTCGTGCGTGCTATCGCGGCGGAATGGGTTTGGCGGTTGATGACCAATCCCAGACGGCTGGCCGCCCGCTATGCCGCCTGCATCATGGTGATGCCGGGATTGCTGCGATCGGCGTTACGCGCGCGGCGGGCGAACGGTGGCTGAAGCCTCGGCTACCAGTGTCCTGCCCCTGTCCCGCGCGCCATTTTGAACTGCGCGATCACGTAAACCACCAGATCAAAGCCGAACCCAACAAGCACGATTGCCTTGCGTTTGAGGCTTTGCGCGCGCAGGTTTCCCAGCCGCTTCGTCAGGAAGTGAACCGGAACATAGCCATATCGCCGCGGCAGTGCTTTTTTGCATGTGCGGGCCAGCCAATCGTCATCTTCTGCTGCCTCTCGCAGCACTTGATCGGGCTTGTCAGATTGCCGAACCACGTCGAAGATGATCGCGTTGATGGCGCTGCCGATCACGATCCGCACCTGGTGGCGGATCAGGGCGCGGATGCCGCGTTCTGACGCGTAGACGTGAAAGATCGTCTCGTCCCCATCGATCAGATCAAGGTCTTCGGGGTGGCGGAAAAGGTCGGTCAGGGTCATCGCGCGGACAAATCCATCTTCAACCGGCAGGCCGATGGGAAGATGAAAGCTGCGTGCGGTTGCCGCGCGCATGATGTAAAGCTGACCACAGACGGCCTTGCGCCAATTGTCGAGCGTGCCGCCTGCGGCGGCGATCATCTTGTCGCGGTAGTTCAGGTTTTCTGGCGCATAGACGATGTCTTTGACGGGTTTGCTTGATGCGATCACCCGCTTGGGGTCGGCCTGCACAAAGGCGAGGAGCCTTTCCAGCGTGTCGGGTTCGGGGATGTCGATGTCGGCATCGCAGAAGAACAGATAATCGGCATCAGCACGCGCGGTTTCGTGCACGAACGCGTTCCAGGCCCGGGATTTTCCGCCGATGGCAAGGTCGCAAATCTCAAAATGCCGACCATGCGGCAACTCGCGTATGGTTGTTTGTGCCACGCCCACCGTCTGGTCGGTACAGCCATTAGCCAACACGATGATCCGCACGGAGATGTTGGAATTGTCGAAGATGCTCTGCTTTGCCAGCATGGTGAGGAGCGTGCGCATGTTGGCTTCTTCGTTATGCGCGAAAATAGCCAGATCGACCTTCTGGATCGCTGTCAAAACATGCCCTCGTGTAAATACATTGCGTCAATCTGCGGATCACGCGAGGACGCTATCATGTGTTGCGGGGCAGGCAACAGACGCTAATCGACGGGATTCCTGCGTCTGCTGATGAGGACGAGCGCGTTTATCGCAATCAGCGCGATCCCACCAAGTTCCAGAAGCCAGTTCATGCGGACGCCGCCAATTTCAAAGCCTATCAGACGATCCATGTGATGAAAGCCTGCGGCGCGAATGGCCACGAATCCCAGAAGGAGGCAAAGACCCAGCAGAGCGAGCCAGATCTGCGGCAATTGCCGCCGCATTGTCCATGCAAGTGTCAGACCAAGAACCAAGGCTGCGGCTGCTACAAAGAAGATGAATGCGACCTGGACCGACCGCCGGTCTTCATACCAGCCCTGCGCTTGCGCGAGGCAACGCGCCGCTGCAGTGAGCGCCGACTGAAGATCGAGCTGTTTGTTGATCGCAAGCAAACAAAGCAGTCCCGTGACGACCACCCAGAAGAAGCGCCCGCGGCGAGAGTTGGTGGCAACGACGCTGAGTGCCAGAACGGTTGCGAGAGCATAGGCGACAACTGTTGCCCAGCCAATCAGTGTCGGATCACCGATCTGTGGTGACCATGCCGAAAAGACGCAATCAAAAAGATCCTGCGTGTTCAAATCAAACCCGTACCACTAAAATGTTCGCTCCAGGCGCGCAAATGATTGGTATGAGTTGGCCATGCTTCCGTCAACGGCGTGAAGGGTTGTGCCGTCCACGGGCGCATCAAGGTAAAATGGTCATTTTCTGGAAGAAGTTGTCGGGTCGAAACGGAATTCAAAGCTTCCGGTAATACTTACCCAAAAAGTTGTGGATGTGACGCAACCGTCACGAAGGCAGTTAGCTGCGTTGTGTAACGCCAGCTTTGGTTGTGTGGCTCTGCTTTGGGATCAAGCTGTATACGGCCGTCAGAACCGTACCGACGATACCTGCCACGACGTAGACGACAAACGCTGTAAGTAACCCGTAACCCGCAAAAAGTGCCGCTGCCGCGGCAATGACGCCGGACAAGATCCCGAAGGCGATAGCAACGATAAACATCATCAACTCCTTCCTTTGGGGACTAAAGCACCGGTTTCACCCGAAGCACGCATGAACTTGATCAACAACCATGTCCAAACTTTGTCCATATATTGGCGAGGTTACGCTCCTTGTATTAATATAACCTTAACGTTGCGCCAACTTTCCCAAAACAATCACTAGTGTGATGTCGATATTAGGGCAGTAATGATATCTGCCAACTCATTTTTGGGGTAAGTCGGCGGGAATTAGCCCAAATTTGGGAACAAATGCTCGATTCGGGATGAATTGTCGCAGTATTTGGTAAGCAATCATCAGTTGATACGGCATCGATTCCGCCGACTCTTGGAAAGACCCGTCAGGGTCGCCAAGAGATTGGGCGTTCCAACCCAAGGAAGAGTGAGTTCGACCGGCGCTCAGTCCCATCTTCGTCCCGCAAATTGATTCCTGCACCGAGGCTGAATGACCAAACGGGCGTGAGTTCGACGGCATATCGTCCGGTCACACTGCCTGTCGCCAAACGGTCGGATCCATCAGGATCGCGCGCCTCGCCAAACGTGACTTCAAAAACCATGTTGCTAATCGGCGTCAGCTCTTGCGCATAAGTGCCGCGCAAGGTCGTTGTCGTCCGGTCCCCGCCAGGAGGGAGAGACCGGTTCGCGCTCAGATCTATCTGAGCGGCGGGCCGGGGCAGGCTATAGCCCAGACTGCCCGTGACGCGTGCATCGCCAAATTCGTCTTCGACAACCCCCAGCGAACCGGAAATGGCGCTACGCGGCAGTGCCAATCGGCGCGACACCGAACCTGCCCAAAAGATGTCATCCGCTTCATCTCGGGAGGAACTGAGTTGAAAAGTCAGATCACCCAGAGGACGGTCAACTGTGACTGACCCGCTGAGCGTCAAGCGATCTTCCAGTGGTTCGCCGACCTCATCGGTTTGGGTGTAGCTGAGGTCAAGATTGCCGGTTGTCACCTCGTTGAAATTCAGTCGCAGGCCAGCGCTGACGGATCCGGTATCGCTGTCTGCCAATGCGGCACTTGCATCTTCGTAACGGAGGAACTGCTGACTGAAGCTGACCCGATAACCCAACGGGGCCGTTTCACCCCAGCGCAATCCGGCGGCGATTGTTGATGAGGTTCGCGTTCCGGTGCCGGTCAGGTCTTCAAAATCGTCGGGCAATTCGATCTCGCCCTCATCGTTGATGAAATCGGAAGCGTCCCGCAGGAATTCGATGTCAGATCGGATGGCGCTCACCGACGCGTTGATTACGGCATCAGCGCTGTTGCGGTCATAAGACAACCGGATGCTGGCATCGTCATTTGAAACATCGCCCTCCAGGGCGCGGAAATCTGTGCCCAGACCGAAAGCGAGCCGATCCGTCCGGGTTTCTGTGACGGCGCCGAAACGCAGACCAAGGGTCGCCTCAACCTCGTCTTCCTCTTCCGGTGTGGAAAGGTCGCGATCTGTGCTCGCCTCAAGGGATTGGTTGATGTCGAAGGTGAAAAAGACACCACCCGGCTCTGCCTCTTGTGCTGTCAGAACAACCGGGCATAGGCCACCCGCCAAAATGAGGCCAATTCGCTTTCTCATGTCAGACCACTCCCCTGCGGTAGTCCGGGGTGGTGGACGCTACTCAAACAACTTCCGCTGAGGAATGATGATGACGTCACCTTCGTGCATGCGCACGGAGCCATTTCGGCTGCTACCATCCAGGATCTTGTTATAGTCGATGGTGTAAATCTCGGAGCCGCGGCGCAGTTGAATGCGTTTGGTCGCCGCAAAGTTCGTGAAGCCGCCAAATTCCGCGAAGGCCTGCAGCAGGGTTGTTCCCGGCTCAAGCTCGATCCGGCCGACGGTGTTTGCCTCGCCCACCACAAAGATGGTTGTGACGGGGTCTTCGTCCTCGGGTGCAAGCGACAGAATGTCGACGAAGACGTTTGGCGGATTGACAAATCCGGGCGCCAGACGTTCTGCCAGTGCGCGCTGGATCTGCTCAATCGTCAAGCCGTTGACGCGCAGCGCACCTGCGCCAGGCAGTGAGATACGGCCATCAGGCGACACAAGCAAAGTGCGGTTCAGGCTTTGATCTTCGACAACTTCAACACGCAAAGTGTCGCCTGGCTGAACGCGGTATTCCTGCGCAACACCTTGCGTCGCAACAAGCCAAAGGGCGGCAAGAGCGCCCAGAAACGTGGCAAAACGGGTCATAGCACAGCCTCTTTCCATTAGTTTACATGGGATCTGCGCCCCACTTAGGCCCAGACTTACCCGGATTTCGGGTTTCACCAAACGAAAAACGCAACAAAAACTGTATGTTGTTGCGAAGTGGCACCTTATTGACTCAATTCTTGCAGCTTCGCCCGCGCCTCATCGAACTGCGGCAAGGTGCTGGAACCGGCAAGAACGAGCGCGTTGTGGAGTTGCGCAATCGCCTTTTCCTGTTCGCCAAGCGCGGCATAAGTCATGCCAAGATGGTATTGGACCAGCGGGTCATCAGGCAGTCCTTCTGCCGCGGGTTTCAGATAGGTCAGCGCCTCGTCAAACTGGTTTTGGCGGTAGGCGATCCAGCCGTAAGTGTCCTGAAAAGGTGGCAAATCCAGCTCTCGCAACCGCTTGGCAATCGTCGCGGCGCGGGCAATGCTTTCGTCATCGTTTCTATGCGTTGCGATCAGCGAGGCGAGATTGTTGGCAATCGTCACAGCGCTTGAGTTCACAGAGTACATTTCTTCGTATAGGGCGATGGCCCCGTCGATATTGCCTTGCGCCTCAAGTTCGCCCGCGCGGATCCAGCGTAGATTAAGCGAGTTTGGTTGCGCCACCAGCGCCTCATCAATCAAGGCGCTCGCAGTTTCGGCCTGATCCGTCGCGATCAAAAGGTTGTAAAGCCGCAAAACCGGCGCCTCGGCAGTCGGGGTCGCTGCAATCATGTCGCGGAAAAGGACCTCTGCCCGATCAAAGGCGCCAGCCATGGCATGAAGGCTGGCATCCAGCATCAGGAGCGTGCGGTCATCGGGGTAATCAGCAAGTGCCTGGTCCAGATAAGCCCGCGCACTGTCCACATTTCCAGAGCGCAGGTGAATCTGCACCACCTGGGTAATCGCCGTGATGTCGGCGTTCCCCTGATCAATCTCACCCTGCAGAAACGCCAAACTGTCATCGACACGGTTTTGTCCCAGCAAAAGGGCCGCTTGCAGGGATGTTGCTGCCTCTTGCGCGGACTGGGATTCAATGCTGCGCAAGGTGTTGACGATGCTCTGCGCCTCGACCCACGCGCCCTTGCTGAGCAGGATGCGTGCAAGTGCGGCCATAACTGGGACGTTGCCCGGATTTGCGGCGCGGGCGTCGGTCAGGACATTGCGCGCTGCAACACTACGCCCCTCTCGCATAAGAAAATTGGCGTAGCGGAGTGCTGTGTCAGGTGCGGCACCACTGATGTCAAATGCCAGCGACAGGCGTTCACCGGCCAGCGCAAGGCTGCCTTCGCGCTCATGGGCGTCGGCCATGAGTGTCAGGATTTCAGCGTCGCGCGGTTGTTGACCAAGCGCCATGCGCAGATCAAGGATCGCCTGATCCGCGCGATCATCCTCAATGGCCCATGCGGCGCGCAGTTTCAGCGCATCGACGTTTGACTGGTCTTGGTCAAGGATCGTGTCGACCTGATTTCGGGCGCCATCAATGTCTTCCAGTGCAATCAGAAGACGGGCATAGGTGTTGCGGATGCGCCGGGTCTGGTCAGAGGCAGGGGCGGTTTCCAGAATATCGGCAAAGGTCGCAATCGCGTCGTCCTGAGCGCCCTCATCAAAGCGAATGACCGCGGCAAGCGAACGGTAGATATCTGCGTTCGGCGTGCCAGTATTGGCGGTGGCGAGACGATCCAGCTCTTCCTTCGCGGCGCCTGATCCCTTCGCGCCCTGGATCAATTGAACAACAGCGATATGACCTTCCGCGGGGCCGGTGACATCGCCCGCCAGTTCGCGCAGATAGATCTCTGCCCCGTCAAAATCCTCTTGCGACAAAAGCCAGCTGACCAGCGTATTGGTAAGGTCGTCATCCTCGGGGTAGAGCGTGACCATCCGCTCAAGCTGCTGACGAATGCCCGGCGTATCACCGACCTGCATCAGCAGACGGAGCCTTATCGTGTGATACGCGTAGCTTTCAGGGTCGATTTGCAGCGCCCGGTCGATTTCAGGCATTGCGTCAAGCGGTGTTTCGCTGCGCAGCAGATCGTCGATCACGACGCGGCGTGCGACCTCGTTGTTCTGATCAGCAGCCAGCAAGGCATATGCACGCTGGGCAGCGTTCTTTTGCGTTGCCGCATCATTGGCAAATGTCGCGTCGCGATAGGTCAGGGCGGTTTGCAGCGCTTGGGCGGTTGGATCGTCAGGTACCAACCTGAATGCCGCATCACCGTGGCGGCGGACCTCATCCCAATTGTTAATGTCGATTGCGGTGCGGGCCAGGATCAACCTGACATCCGGCGTGTCAGGATATTGTTCGATCAGGCGCAGATATTGCCCATAGGCCGCCCCGATCTCGCCTTGTGCCATGCGGATATCGGCCAGCTGACGCCGCGCATCCTGGTGAAAACCGTCATGTTGAAAGACGTTCAGGAACTCAATTGCCGCGCGATCAAGGTCGCCAGCTTCCAAAAGCGTCAGGCCAGACTGATAGAAGTCATCCGCCTTCTCTTCAGATGTCTTGCACGCGACTGTGCCGCACAAGGCGACACACAAAAACCCCAACCGAAGAAAGCGTCTGGTCGCAGGGGGCACCATATTCATACCGGTTAACACGGGTTACTTGCTTAGTAACCCGTGCCTTTCAAAACAACGCGGACGGTCGCCAACAAGATCTTGATATCATTTACAAATGACAGGTTGGCGACATATTCGGTGTCAAAGCGGGCACGATCAGCGAATGTGCTTTCGTTCCGCTTTGAGACTTGCCACGTGCCCGTTATGCCAGGGCGTTGCGTATAATATGCCCGGCCGGGATACATATCACGCTGTTCCGGCATCATTGGTCGTGGGCCAACAAGGCTCATCTCCCCGACAAGCACGTTCCATAGTTGCGGCAACTCATCAATAGAGCTTTTGCGCAAGGCATGGCCAATGCTTGTGATCCGTGGATCACGCTTCAGCTTTTGCGTCAGTTCCCATTCGGCGGCCGCATCCGGGTTATTTGCCAAATAATCCTTCAACATGGCGTCGGCATTGGCCACCATGCTGCGCAGCTTCCAGATCTGGTAAATCTGTCCCCCGCGCCCGACACGCTCTTGCCGATAAAACGGAGAGTGACCGTCAAGCGCGACCAAAATGGCCAGCATTCCAATCAATGGCAGCACGATTGGTGCGGCCAGGATCACGCATGCAATATCAAATATACGTTTCAACCCAAGTTCATATGGGCGTTCGTGAAGCAGCGACAGCACAAGTGCCCGCGACTTCTCCCTTTTGGGGACTTCTGAATAATTTGTGTTCATCAATCTCAACTCGTTTTCCAAAAACATGTGCCCAAAAATTACGACACAAAGCCAATCGATCAGCACCATCGCACTGTTTACTTCACCAGTTTTCAGCAATCCGACTCGTGGAGCAACTCACGGTCCCTACAACGGAGACTTTAACGGATCGTTAGCCACAAAAATAGCCCATTTTCGGCATAATGCTGAATTTATTGTCTAATTAAGTGTTTGATAATGAGCATTTTTCCCTATTGTTGCAACCCACGAACCAGTGTGTCGTTTTTTTGGCCTGACCTTAAGTCAGTTTTTCCTTACCACGGTGCCCTGACTGGCCTGAAAAGCGCTTATCAGATAGAAATCACGAGATATCGAATCGCGTCTGTGTCCCGTGTCACAGAGCGCTGCCGACTTTGGCTGGGAAACGCATGAATCACGCGATCAATATTTACCTTGATCACTTTGGCCTGCATGAACGCCCGTTCAGTTTGGTACCCGATCCGGACTTCATTTTCTGGTCGCCGGTCCATGAACGGGCCTATGCGATGTTTGAATACGGTATCGTCACGCGCGCGCCGATCACCCTGATCACGGGTGATGTTGGTGCAGGCAAGACCACGCTTTTGCATCATCTTTTGAAATCCAT
This sequence comes from Cognatiyoonia sp. IB215182, assembly GCF_033963905.1. NCBI lineage: Bacteria > Pseudomonadati > Pseudomonadota > Alphaproteobacteria > Rhodobacterales > Paracoccaceae > Cognatiyoonia > Cognatiyoonia sp. IB215182. The sequence continues at coordinate 282,190 of NZ_JAXBMB010000005.1, read as the reverse complement.
GGGCGAAGAGCTGACAATCGGGTTGATCTCAAACGCGCATGGCACTCGGGATGAACTTCTGCGTTGGGTTCTACAGGCCCTTGATCAACCCGTCCCGGCTGATGCGGATTATGTCCGTCTGTTTGGTCAGTTCGAGGAATATCTGATCGCCCAATATGGCGAAGGGCGCCGGGTGATTCTGATCTTTGACGAGGCGCAGAATCTCAGCCGCGAGTCGCTCGAAGAGTTACGGATGTTCACCAACATCAACTCGAACAAGGACGAGCTGTTGCAACTGGTCCTGGTTGGACAGCCGGAGCTGCGCGACAAGGTGCGCCATCCCGACTTCACCCAGTTTGCGCAGCGCGTCGCCTCAAGTTTTCACTTGCCCGCGTTGGATGCCTCAGCTGTGCGCGACTATATTGAGCACCGATTGGAGGTTGCCGGTGCGCAAGTGCCGATCTTTACGCCCGCCGCATGTGATATGGTTTTTGCCCAGACCCGCGGCGTGCCGCGATTGATCAATCAGCTTTGCGACTTGTCGCTGCTTTACGCCTACACAAGCGATGAACAAAAAGTAACGGCCACAACGGTTGAACAAGTGCTGGGCGACGGGGTATTTTTTGCTGGGGGCGTTGCGACTGACAAACCAGAGCAACCGGTTCTGCAGTCAGGCAGTACGAAGTGATTTGTAGATGATTGATTTCAGATTCTATCTTGCGGTGTTTTGGCGCCGCTTTCCGTACTTCTTTGTTCTGTTGTGCCTCGGCACGGCCGTTGGCCTTGCCGTCGCGTTGACGCAAGAGCGGATTTATGTCGCCGAAGCGCGGCTGGTGGTTGAATCCGAGCAGATCCCCGGTGATCTTGCCGCGTCAACCGTTCGCACAGATGCGACCGAGCAATTGCAGATCATTCGGCAGCGTATTCTGGCGCGGGACAATCTGCTAGAGATGGCCAACCGGTTAGGCGTTTATCGCGGCGTGTCCGCTCCAGAAGATCAGTTGACACCTGATGAACGCGTGATGGACATGCGGAACCGGATCAGGATTCAAACCAGCGGCACCGGGCGCGGCTCATCCGCATCCTTCGTCACCGTCAGCTTTGATGCGCCCGAACCGCAGATGGCGGCGGCTGTCACGAATGAGGTTGTGACGCTTATCCTGCAGGAAAACATCGAGATGCGGACGACGGTTTCCGGTCAGACGCTGGAGTTCTTTTCGCAGGAAACCGAACGACTGGAACAGGAACTGTCGCAGATGAGTGCCCGGATTCTGGAGTTTCAAGAGGCCAATCTGGAGGCCCTGCCCGACAGTCTGGAATTTCGCAGATCACAACAGGCGGCTGAACAGGAACGGCTGCTGGAACTCGAACGTGAGAAAAGCCAGTTGCGCGACAGGCGGGAACGTCTGGTCGAGCTTTTCGAACAGACGGGTGAGGTCGGGCTTGTCGGGACTGTCGCGCGCACGCCTGAAGAGGCTGAATTGCAGGAATTGCAAGACGAACTGACCCGCGCTTCGGCCGTTTTGTCATCGGACAACCCGCGGATCGCTGTGATACGAGCACAGATTTCGGCCCTTGAACAGATTGTGTCAGAACAACAGGCCGCCGGGGCGATCGGGCTGAACGCAGAAGGTACGCAATTGACGCCGTTTGAATTGCAGCTTGCCGATCTTGACGGTCAGATCGCGTTTATTGACGAACAAAAGACGGTGATTACGGCCAATCTCGAACGGCTTGCCGCCTCAATTGCTGCAACGCCCGGGAACGCGATCACCCTTGGTACGCTGGAGCGGAATTTCGATAACCTGCGCGCGCAATACGATCAGGCTGTGCGCAACCGCTCGGCCGCAGAAGTTGGTGACACAATCGAGGCATTGTCGAAAGGGCAACGTATCTCGGTAATTGAACAGGCCAGCGTGCCGACAAGCCCGACACACCCGAACCGGCGTCGGATTGTTGCGATGGGGATCGCCGCTGGTCTGGGCATGGGGCTTGGGTTGATCGCGCTGCTCGAATTGATCAACACGGCGGTCCGGCGTCCGATTGATATCGTGAACGGTTTGCAGATCACCCCGATCATGACGATGCCTTACATTCGGACAAGGGGCGAGATTTGGCGTAAACGGCTGATTATCTCTGCCGTTGTTGTCATGGTTCTGGTGGGTCTGCCAGCGGCGATCTGGTACATTGATGCTTACATTCGTCCGCTGCAGCCGATCCTTGATGAGATCATGAGCCGGGTTGGGCTGGTCTAAGAATGGCGGGATATTATGGATAAAATTCAAGCCGCAATTGCAAAAGCTCGCGCCGCCCGAGAGGGCCACGTTCCTGCGCCAACTGTCGCGGTCGCGCCAAAGACCACGCCGGTTGCCGGTCGGCCAATGTCAAAACGGTCGCAACTTATCCGCCCGGCCACAGATCGCGCGTCAATCTGGTTGCCCCTGCAGAATTTTGCACCGTCTCCCAAAAAGATGGCGCGTCAGCGCATCGTGACATTCAATAATTCCGCGACCAAGCCCGAAGGGGCGGCGGCGTTCGACATGTTGCGCACCAAAATTCTGCAGCAGATGCGTGCGCAAGGATGGAAACGGCTCGCCATCACGTCGCCGGGCAAGGATTGTGGCAAATCAACGGTTGCGCTGAACCTGGCCTTTTCGCTTTCGAAGCAGGCAGAGGTGCACACCATTGTTGGTGAAATGGACATGCGCCGCCCGACTTTGGCCAAGGCCTTGGGCTTGTCTGGGGGCGGTAGTTTTGCCGCCGTCCTTGAAGGCAAAGCCAACTTTGCCGACGTGGCGATGCGGGCGCGGCCAAACCTGGCTTTTGCCGTGAATTACGGGCAGGTGCGCAATCCATCAGAGCTTTTGCAAAGCTCAACGATTGAGCCTGCGCTGGATGAAATCGAAGCGCGTTACCAGCCGGATCTGACGATCTTTGACATGCCGCCCATGCTGCAGACCGATGATACGCTTGCTTTCATGGATGTGGTCGATTGCGTCTTGCTGGTGGCTGCTGCCGAAAGTACTTCATTGGCCGAGATCGATGTTTGCGAACGTGATCTGGCGGCACAGACCAATGTGATCGGCGTGCTTTTGAACAAGTGCCGCTACATGGACAATGAAACCGGTCAAATGGGATACGACTGATTTTCACCAAAAACAAATAAGGGGCCGATCAGCGATCAGCCCCGACGTCTAAAAATGTTTTGTGATGAATTAGGCGATGTTTGATTTCCGCCGCAGCACGAGCGCCCCGGCAAGAGCAGACAGCAACAGCAATCCGCCAGCAGGGATGGGTACCGCAGCGACGTCAATACGAATTGCCATATCGTCAAAGTCACGGTCGCCACGCGCGATGTCGTCGAAGAGCACATAGAACGAGTTCACGTCGATCTGGATGAAGCCCATCGCGAAGTTGGAAGAGCCTGGATAGGCAAGACCGTCATTGAAAAAGACGCCAATCGCGCGGAGCGGAGAGTAAGTGCCAAAGGCGAAATCCAGCAATCCGCTTGTTTCCTGCCGAACCGTGATCTGGTCGCCAGGTGTTGAAGCGGCACCTCCACGGTTAAAGAATGTCCCGCCACCGAAGATGGCAGAGAAGTTGCTGTTGCCCGCCTCGGCGCCCAGGAATGTGTATGTCACATCTGCAGGACCCGCGCTGGCATCCATGAACAAACCGTTGCCATAGGTCTTTTGATCGCCCGTGATGATATCAATCTCAGTGTTGAACGCAGGATTAATGTCGTTGCGCGTCACTTCGTGAGTCTGACCAGTGCCGATGAAGTTCAGTGTTGCCGCCGCTGCGTTCACCGAAGACAGCATCAAAATGGCAACCAAACCCACCAAAAATCGTTTCATATTTATGACCCCACGCGCCTCGGCTTCAGACAAATATTAACATCTGGTTAAAGCCAATGACATCAAATGGCCGCAATCTGAGGCGGTCTGCAAGCATAAAACGAGATTTTTTGCCTGAAAGTACAGTATTTGGCCTTACCTAGGGTCATGTTGTTGCGGGCTTTGATTCGAATGATGCGAATCAGAGGGATTGTTCACTTTGCGGAAACACCTCCTCAATTACGAATCAGGGAATCAGAGACTTCGCGACTCAGTTGATGGTCAGTCGGTACCGGTTAGGGTTGGATAACCCAGTGCGGCGAGGTCGATATCCAAGAGCTTGGAAAGTCGTGTGTTGGACGCGGCGAAGTGATCGCCAATGTATCCTGCTGCCTCCCGCTTGATCTTGTCCTCAAAGGACTGTCCCAGATTGGTGTATCGCGTGGCAAACTGATCGATGTTTCTCATCAGGCGGTTCCGGGCACGGACCCAAAGCGGGTAGTCTTTGTAGTCTTTCGGAAGGTCCGGTGGCATTGGGAACATCTTGTTAAAGAACCGCTCCACTTGCGCCGCACTACCGCTACGCTTGGCATTGACCGTCTCCGTCGCGAGCGAGGATGGGAGGGATGTGCCAAGCAGCGTGTTGAGCTTCGCGAAATAAGTCTCAGGATCGCGGCGCAGTAGTTCGTGTGGCAGCATCAAAATCCTGTCTGCGTCAAAGTACCTGCGCAACAGGTTGTACATCAGATCATATTCAAAGTGTTCTTTGCGAATGACGGGCCGGAAACCGACCTTGCTGTCGTTGTCTTCAAGCATGCTCAGAAGCGACCGGCTTCCACCTTGTCGGACAAACTGAAAATACTGCGAGACGATCATCGATTTCTGCTCACGCACACACACCAGAATGCGGGCATCGGGAAATGCTTCCTTGACCCGTTGGGCAACCGTTTCAGCATGATAGAAGGCATAGACAGGAATGCCGGACAGATCCTCTTGCGAAATCACTGGGATCTGATCTTCGAACTGCCCAAATACGGCGCGGACTTTCGCAGGGTCAAAGTGCTCTGGATGCTCAAGAACGAAGTGCTCAATCGCTTGTGCTGCATGCCGACCCCAGGGTCTGACAAACACGGCTTCGTCAGAGAAGACCCGTCTTTGCAGAAACGTTGACGCCGTCTTTTGGTAACCGATGTGAACGAGTGGTGCTTTGGGCATGTCAGCGACTTTCTTGAGATGCCAGATCTGGTGGTTCTTGTGCGCTTGTTTCGGGTGTCATCGCCGTTGCCCCAGATAGCGTTTGATCAGGTCCGAACGATGCGCAAAGACGCTTTCATCGTCGAAGGGCACGCCGTCCTTACGGGCGTTCTGAATGAGGTTCGCAAGATTACTGCGGTCTTGTGCAAGCTTGAACAGCACATCGCCCAGCGCATCAGTGTCACCAATCGGGACAAGATGACCGCCTTGGTTTTTGCCAATCAGATCAGCGGCGTAAGAGCCTTCATAGCCCACAATCGGGGTGGCCGCGATAAGGCTTTCAATCAGGCAACGTGGAGATTCAGGTGTCTTGTGACAGAAGAGGAAGACATGCGCCGCCTGCATTTGCGCGGCGACCTGAGCCGGATCATTGACGAAACCATGCAAGGTCACACGATCTGACAGCCCATCAGCTTGAAGCTGTTTTCTGAGGTCATCGAGTTGTGGGCCGTCGCCGAGCCAATGTGCTTCGAAATTAACCCCCTTTTGTGCCAGCTTCTGCAAGGCGGACGCCCAATCAAGTGGACCCTTCATCGCATTCGCGCGCCCGGCATAAACGATTTTCAGTGGGTCAGAAGCTGCGCTTTTCAGTTTGGCTTTAAAGGCCGTGTTAGAGATATGCGCATCACGCGAAACGTGGATATCATGCACGATCTGTGGGTTCCGGCAGTATCGCGCATAAGCGTCGAACGTCTGCTGGCCATGGAACAGCCCAACAGTCGCACGCTTGATCACCCATCGTTCAAGCATTGCCATGGGGCGGTGGATGACACGTTTCTTGATCCGGCTTTTGAACGGCCCGCTGCGCGCATCCGAGCGCGTGACTTGCGATTCCACCCGGTCCGTCCATACGCCATAAGGCCGCCCCATTTTGTGGGCTTGCAGACAGGCGACAGCGCCCCAATCGCCGATCAGGCCGCCAATGGCGAATGACAGATATTCAGCCTGAGCTATCTCGGCCCGGATGACATTACGGGTCGGGCGGTAGACCCTTGCAAACTTGGGCAGAACCCAGGCTGTCGGCAACGCCACGACCTTGACCCGCGCCATGTTCGGGCCGACCTCGTCTGCAGGTATCCAGCCTGTGGGTGCGGGGCCGTCGAGATGGGGCATCATGATCGTGACGCGATCAAAGTTTTCCGCCCACAGGCGCAATCCGTTTGCGGCCTGCGCCTCGATCATCCAGTTGTCGGGCGTGCCATAAAGCGGCACCGGCGCGTAAATCAGCAGCCGGCCCTTTTCCACATTCATACATCAAGTCCCGGTACGAAGCGGGGCAGAACCCGTGTTGTCTCGACGAACATGTCCTGCAGGCGGCGTTCGGCATTCGCCTCACTCTCACCCGACAGGATCGGCGTTGTCAGGCGCACCAATGCACCGTCAGAGCGGCCGAGCACCAGACTATCCCACAAAAGATACATCTTGGCAGCGAAATCCCATGCGGTGTGCCGCCCATGCTGTTCGAACCAGTAATAGACCAGCATGCGTGTTTGCCCCTTCTGGATGACCGCGCGGTTGAGGTTGTAGGGCGCGTCAAACCCGACCTGGGGCGCGATGTCGATCCGGTCGAGCTTGGCAATTTCCCAGCCTGCACCGGGCAGACAAATCTCCGGCGAATGGATGCCGCCACCCGTTTGATCGTAATACCAGGCCACGAACAGACCGACATCAGCGGCTTCCGTCGGCTCTGCAAACCAGACGGAGTGATAATCGTCGGCGCCTAGTGTCTGCTGAACTTCGGGTGACAACGCCTGTGGAATGCCAGCCTGCCACGTATCGAGCGATGTGGGGAACAATACGAAAGGTTCACGCGGCACGGTGACGCGTTCAGCCGGGCCACGTGCCTCCCACGCTGCGGCACCTGCACCAAGGATGATTGCAGACAGCACCAGCGCGCGTGAGGGTGCGACAAACCGCAACCGCGCCATCTGGCTGCCCCATCCGCTTGTGTCGAGGTCGAGCGCGTCGATCATCCCCATGCCGGAGCCGCCAAGCCGCAGCATCAGCCATGCCAAGAGGAACAGGAGGACGACGCAGATCATGAAAATGATCCAGCCTTCGAAGAAATGTGTGAACCCTTCGAGGTATTCCAAGCCGACATAGTTCACGAGCCAGCCAGCAAAGGCGATGCGGACGGAGTTCATGACAATCGTGATCGGCACCGCTGCCAGCAGCAGGATCGCCTTGTGCCAGACCGTTCCGCGAAACAGGACAGCAAAGACGTAAGAGAACGACATGATCGGGAAAAGGTAGCGTAGGCCTGAACAGGCCTCGGCCACGTGCAGCTTATACACTCCCAGATCGATGATGTTGCCCTCAAGGAAGACCGGCACATTGATGAGTTGCAGCATCCAAACGCCGAGTTCGGATGACACCATCTGCAGATAGGTCGAGACCTTGTAGTAAAGGACGCCGGGCAGTGGCAGCATGTAGACCAGATGCACAACCGGCGGCCAGAACTGCCGCCCATCGCGCCAGCCCCACAAGATCAGCAGGACCGCCCCGACCCACAGGATGATGGCATAGGCGACAATCTGGTCGATCTGGCTCAGCTTGCCGAGCAGGCCCAGAATGGCGGCAAAGATCAAAAGGGCGATACCCGGGCCCCGGTCGGTGACGGGGCCATGATCGACTGGCACCGTCTTCAACTGACGTAGAAACAGCAGCAGCGACAGGAGGGGAATCAGCGGCCCGTGGCTGTATTCCGGCAATTGCCATGCGGTGAAGAGCGTTTGCAGGCCTTCAAAAAAGAAGGCGAGCGCTGCCAGTGTCGCCAAAAACAGCCAGAAAACCCCTGCATGCAAGTAGCCTGAGGCAAACCAAGAGGCGTGGGGTTCAGGGCGAGCAGTCATCTAAATCACAATGCAAATTGGTTAACATCACGGCGCTGATAATCAATGTAGGCACAAAATATGGCCCAAGGTCTATACGATGATGACGGCGACTGACAGGTCAAACGCGGGAAAAACAGTGTGTGTTGGCGCCATACAACGGCGAGTTTGGCTTTGCCGTCGCATAAAACCGTGACATGGATAGGCGATATCAAAAGGTTCTGGATTTCAATCGTGATCAGTATTGCCATGCCAGCGGCCAATGCGCCGTCATTTTCAGACTATCAGGCCACCCGGCATTTCGGCTCTTTGAATGGCCTGCGGTTTTTGTGCATCGCGGCAGTGCTTTGGCATCACGGACCTGTCTGGACCAGCCTTGAAAACGCACCCCGGATCGCGACACGTGGCTTTGTCGGTGTTGATTTCTTCTTTGTTCTCAGTGGTTTTCTGATCACCACGTTGTTGATGCGCGAGGCGTCGGAACGCGGACGGTTCTCGCTGCGCGGCTTTTACTGGCGGCGTTTTTTGCGCATCATTCCCGTCTACTTTCTGGTCGTGACAGCGGTGGCAGCGTACTACATCGGTGTGAAGGGCGAGATCCAGTATCTGAGCCAGCTTCCCTTTTACTATCTGTTTCTGGCCAATTTCTTGACGTCTGACATCCCGCTTTTGTCACCCATGTGGTCACTTGCTGTGGAAGAGCAGTATTATCTGGTGTGGCCACTCTTGCTAATGATCTTGCCGCCCCGCTGGTTGATCCCGGTCCTTGGATTTTTGGTTTTGTTGAATGTGGTCGCGGTGATCGGGTGGCTGACGCCGTTGGGGATCACAGCATTTGAAGCTGGGCCTTTGCGCTTTGCGATGTTCAACACGACATTCGCGCCCATCCTCCTTGGCTCTGTCGTGGCGATACTTCTGCACCGGCCAGCAAGCTTTGCCGTTCTCGCGCGCTTTTTGTCATCTGCGCCTGCTTGTCTGCTATCGTTCGCTGCCATCCTGGGGCTTCTGCAATGGTTGCCCGCGGATTTGCGGGGTTGGCCCAATCTGGCGCTGCATATCGCGATGGCAATTGCCTTGGTCACGATTGTGATCCGCGAGGACAATCCCCTGCGCCCCGCCCTTGTCTTGCGGCCCATCGCGAGGGTCGGGGAAATCAGCTATGGCATCTATCTTTACCACCTGATCGGGCTGCATATTGCAAATGTGGGTCTGGGTGCAGCTGGCCTTGCGACACAAACCTGGGCAGTGCTGCTGGTCTATACCGGCATTTCCATCGTGATCGCCGATATCAGTTTCCGTACGTTCGAGCGGTTCTTCCTGAATATGAAGACCAAGGGTTGGGGCCGCGTCAGGCCGTAGGTCGACGTCTGGCCTGACGCGGGGATGCGACGGCCAGGTTGGTTCTGCGGCGTACACCAGGTCGTGGGTTCTCTGTGTGTTGAGTCTCGCTCTGATCACGCCGTTCGAACCGGCCCAGCAACGCACCTGCAACCATCCATGTCACTGGTGTCAAACCGGAATTCGGCATCAGATCGACGAGATTGGTCGCTAAAATCAAACACAAGCCTTGACTGGCAATCGCGTATCGAAGCTGTCCTTTGGCAAAGAAATACGCAAACGCGGGCAGCGTCAGAAGTCCGAATAGCGCGATGTAACCGACCCAACCCGACACACCGAACACAATCACCCAGATGCCATCGGCAACGGTGATATCTGCACCGGTGACGGGGTCATAAACGCGGCTACGCCCCCAGCCGCCCCACCCCAGAATTGGCTTTTGCGCGGCCCGTTCCAGCATGGCTTCCTCATTGTTGAGGCGAAATCGAAAGGAACCGGCGCGGTCTTCGCTGATGATCGAGGCAAGGTTGTAGACGCGTTCGACTGGCACCACACCGGCAGATCGCGCCATGGGATAAAGCAGGACGAGCAGCGCTGTGACAGCGGCAAGGAAGCGCCATTGGCTGGGCTTGGTCATCATCAGAAATGGCACAAAGATCATCGCGATCATGAACGCGCCAACCACCTTCGAGATCAACAGGATTGCCAGAAAGTAGATGCCGACAAAAAGCGGCAGCCCCTTGTCTTTTGGTGCTTCAGTTGCTGACTGTCCGGCTCGCCCAAGAGGTGGACGGTTGGAAGCGCGAATTTTGTAAAGCGTAAAGGCCGCGATCACGACCATCAGCATGAACACCCCGACCCGCAAACCGTGTTGGATGAACACCATGGGGCGAAAGCCCCCAAATCGGATCTGCTGGACAAAATCATGTGCGTGAAACCCATAGAACCAGCGGTGCAATTGCGGGCTGAGACGAACCTCAATGAGGATCAGCAAGGAGTAGACAAATCCGACCTTCACGAAGGTCCAGAGCATGGCCACATGCGCCTCATGCGTGCCCAGATGCCGCCGGGCGAGCAAGAAGGGCAAGAGCATCACGCCCGCGCTCAGCATCATCGAAAATGCATCATAAAGACGAATACCGGGAAGCACGCGTGGGCCGAACACAACCCAATCCGTGTTTGTCAGCATGACCCCGATCGGTGCGATAAACAGGGTCGCGATGCAGAGATTTGCGATCACGCTGGGCTGATGCCGTACTGCAACGGCAGCGGTGGCAACCGGGGCCTGACCGCGGCGCGTGTTCGCACCCCTGACGTCCATATTACGGCGCATCGGTGGTTTTGGGGTCAGCAGCAGCATGATGGCTGCCGTCAGGCTCGGGATGAGGTCTTTGTCCAACTCTGGCAAAAGCGGCAAATCAATGCCCGTCCGCTCTGGCAGAAACAGATATCCGCCCATGATCGACCAGATCAGCGCATTCGACACCGGCATCCGCCGAAACAGGACAATCACGACCAGCGGATAGGTAAAGAGGACGAAAGTGGCAAAAAGATTTGGCATATACGATCAGGTGCAAGGCGACCACGATGTCTGTTCGTGGACGGTTAGACCGCTTCTTACCATACTTGTGTGAAAAGCAAGGGGAAGCGAACGTTATCGTGATGCATTACTGCGACGTCTATTCATGCTCTGGCTGTCTGTAGGCTGTACAATGGTGTCAAACCACGCTTAGTGGACAGCAGATTTTGTTCTTGGTTGATGATATTGTTGAAACTGGATTTGAGCCAATCTGATTGCGTGGTGTTCCCGCGCTGCCTGTTGTTGACCGGCGAAAAACGTCCGAGGGCGCGTGCATGACACAGTCTTCGCCAACCATCCACGCCGTGGCTATTGGACGGAATGAGGGGCAGCGTCTGATCGCTTGTTTGGAGTCTTTGCAGGGTCAGACAGAGCGTATCGTTTACGTGGATAGCGGTTCAAACGATGGATCGGTGGCAGCGGCAAAAGATCGCGGTGTTGATGTCGTCGCGCTCAATATGGACAGCCCATTTACCGCGGCGCGCGCGCGCAATGCTGGTATTGCCGCTCTGGCGGAGGGCTCGCCACCAGATTTTGTACAATTCATCGATGGTGATTGCGTGCTTGACCCCGCTTGGCTGGATGCCGCATCGGCGTTTCTGCAAGAAAACCCGGATGTGGCCGTCGTCTGCGGGCGACGGCGCGAGCGGTTTCCTGAGAAGACCGTCTATAACCGCATGTGTGACGCTGAATGGGACACGCCGATTGGTGAGGCGAGCGCCTGTGGTGGTGATGCCCTGATGCGCTGGGATGCGTTGCAGGCCGTGGATGGCTACAACCCAGGCCTCATCGCAGGGGAAGAGCCAGAGATGTGTTTGCGGATGCGCAGGCTGGGCTGGAAGATCTGGCGGCTCGATGCAGAGATGACGCTGCATGACGCGGATATGAGCCGCTTTGGCCAGTTCTGGAAACGTGCCAGCCGGGCTGGGCATGCGGCGGCAGAGGGGCAGGCAATGCATGGGCGTGGTCCTGAAAAGCACGGTGTTGCCGCAACACGCCGCGCATTGCTTTGGGGTATCGCGATTCCGCTCGTCGTGATCTGCCTGATCGTGCTTGTTGGACCATTAGCGCTCTGGCTCTTGCTTGTCTATCCGCTGCAAGTGGTGCGTCTGGCATTGCGGGACGGCAACAGCCGCTTCGCCTGGGAGCAGGCCATTCTGCTGACCTTGGGCAAATTTGCGGAAAGTCAGGGAATTCTCACCTATTACTGGCGCCGATGGCGCGGCCATCAGGCACAATTGATCGAGTACAAATGACAAACGCATCATCCACCCAAGGCAGCGAAGGGCCATCACTGTCCCGCCGCGTGGCGAAGGCGGGCAGTTGGGGCATCATTCAGGTAATGGGCGGCAACATCCTGCGGCTGTGCAGCAACCTGATCATGACGCGCCTGCTTGTCCCTGAGGCTTTCGGTCTGATGGCCTTGATTGGCGTGCTGCTGGCAGGCTTCAACCTGTTTACCGATATCGGCATCAATCGGTCGGTGATGCGTGAAAAGGATGGCGATCAGCCACATTTTCTGCACGTTGCATGGGTTGTGAAGATCGGCCGGGGGGCCATGATTTCGGTCGCTGTTCTGATGCTGGCCGTTCTGGTCTGGTTTCTGGCCCCGATCTATGCACCGGAGGGTACGGTCTATGCGGACCCGAACCTTCCGTATCTGATGATCATGGCGGCATTTGTGCCGCTCATTCAGGGCTTTGAGGCAACCACAAAGGAACTCTGCCAGCGGCGCCTGCTCATGCAGTATCCGGCGATTTTTGATAACCTCAATCACGCACTGACGATTGTGTTCATGGTGATCTTTGCGTCGATCAGCCCGACAGTCTGGGCGCTGATGACCGGGATGCTGGTCGGTGCGGTTCTGAAGGTTGTATTTACCTCTGCATTCTATCCTGGGCCATCCATGGCCTTTGTCTGGGACAGAGAGGTTGCCGACCGTCTGTGGCACTACGGCAAGTGGCTGCTGGGATCGTCCGTTTTCACCTTCTTTGCGGTCAACGCGGAAAAGCTGATCCTTGGCGTGTTTCTCGACGCCGCCACGTTCGGCATCTTTGTAATTGCGATGTTCTGGATCGAGGCCGGTGTTATGCTGGTCGTGCGGCTGGGTGATGGTGTGGGTTTCCCCGTGATCAGTGAGGTTCTGCGCACCCGACCTCACGACGCGCCGCGCCTTTATCGCAAACTGCAGACCGGGATCGACGTTATTTGCCTCTGCGCGTTTCTGGTGTTGTTCTTTGGCGGCCAGCTTTTGATTGATACGCTCTATACCGAGACCTATCAGGTCGCCGGGCTGTATCTGACAGTTCTTTCGTTGCGCTTTCTGGCAGTCAGGTTCGATACGGTGAATGGTCTGATCATGAACCACGGCAATAGCCGCGCCATGATGGTGATCTCTGGTGCGCGCGCCACATGGATCTGCATCGCGCTACCGCTTGTGTTTCAGTACATAGGTTTCAACGCAGCGCTCGTTATCATCGCTCTCATCCCGCTGGTGACTGTACCTTATTCGCTGTGGCTGGTGCGGCCTTATCTGGGCATGAAGCAGATCAGTTTTGACATCCTGTGGCTGGTGCTGACCCTTATCATCGCCGGTGTTGTCTATACGTCACTCTAGGCATCGCTGACGAAACAATCATCCGGCCTGCAGCGCTTTGTGGCATGGATAAAGGCTTGATACAGAAGGTTAACGCGACTAGACCACTGGTGTATTTGTTATTGATATTTTTGGATCATCCATGATCATCATTTCACACCGCGGATATTGGAAAACGGCGGATGAAAAGAACACGGTCACGGCTTTCGACCGGTCGTTTTCGCTAGGCTACGGGACAGAGACGGATTTGCGCGACCTTGATGGCCGCCTTGTGGTGGCGCATGATCCACCCCTGGCTGGCGCGATGATGGCCGATGACATGTTCGCGCGGGTCGCTTCGTATGACCGTGATCTTCCCATGGCGCTGAACATCAAAGCGGACGGTTTGCAACCGATGGTCACGGCTCAGGTGGCGCATCACGGGCTTACGGGATGTTTTGTTTTCGACATGGCGGTGCCCGATGCCATAGGCTGGCTGAAAACGGATATCGCGGTGTTCACACGCCATTCTGACGTAGAAGAAGTGCCCGCGTTTTATGATGAGGCTGCTGGCGTCTGGCTTGATGCTTTTCGCAATGAATGGTGGGATATGGATGTGATTGGTGCGCATCTTGCGGCGGGCAAGAAGGTGGCTGTCGTGTCATCGGAGCTGCATGGGCGCGATCACCATGCGCTTTGGTCGATGATGAAATCCTCTGACCTATGCCAAAGTGATGACGTTATTCTTTGTACAGATATCCCCGAAACAGCGAGTGAGTTTTTCGGATGACGAAAATTGAAGCCGTTATTTTTGACATGGATGGCGTGCTGATCGATGCCAAGGACTGGCATTATCACGCGCTGAACCGGGCGCTGGAGCTCTTTGGTTACACGATCTCGCGTGCGGACCATCTATCGACCTTTGATGGTCTGCCGACCCGCAAAAAGCTGGAGATGCTGAGCGCCGAACGCGGCTTGCCGCGCGGCTTGCACGGGTTTCTGAATGATCTCAAACAGCAATACACGACCGATCAGGTACATACCGATTGCCACCCGGTCTTTGTGCACGAATACGCGCTTTCCAGCCTCAAGGCGCGTGGCTATAAGCTGGGGCTCGCGTCAAATTCGGTGCGCAACTCCATCGAGTTGATGATGGAGAAAAGTGCGCTCAAATCCTATTTCGACGTGATGCTGTCAAACGAGGATGTCAAAAAGCCCAAGCCCGACCCGGACATGTATCTGACAGCCACTCGGATGGTCGGTGTGCCGCCGGAAAAGACACTGGTGGTTGAGGACAACGTGAACGGTATCAAGGCAGCAGAGGGCGCGGGTTGTCACCTTTTGGTGGTTCAGAGCATTTACGACGTGCAGCTGGACCGCATCCTGGATGCGATCGCACGGGTGGAGGGCCAATCATGAATATCGTTATCCCAATGGCTGGCAAGGATGAGCGGTTCCAGCAATACGGCTTTCCCTTCCCCAAACCAGTGGTCGAGATCGATGGCCGCCCGCTGATCGAACACGCCTTTGATTGCCTGCGCATGACGCCGCAAGCCAATTTCACCTTTGTCATCCGCAAGGAAGACGACATGCGGTTCTATCTGCGCGATGTTCTGCGTCTGCTTGATCCGGAATGCGACATCATCCCGATTGACGGTGAAACGGCGGGTGCGGCCTGCACAGTGATGCTGGCTGTCGAGCAGATCGACAATGATGACGAACTGGTCATCGCCAACGGGGACCAGCTTCTCCATTTTGATCTGAATGCGGTGATTGAGGATTTCCGCGCGCGTGATCTTGATGCCGGTACGGTCGTTTTCGATAGTGTGCACCCCCGATGGTCATTTGTGAAAACGGATGACGATGGGATCGTGATTGAGGCCGCTGAAAAGCGCCCGATTAGTCGCAACGCGACGGCGGGTGTCTATTACTTCCGCAAGGGGTCGGACTTCGTGGCCGCCGCGAAGGCGATGATCATGAAAAAGGCCAGCGTGAATGGCGGCTACTTCGTTTGCCCAACCTTTAACGAATTGATCCTGAACCAGAAAAAGATCGGCATTCATCAGATCGAACGCGAGGATTATACATCGCTCGCAACGCCGCAGGCGGTTGAGGAATACGATCAAAAGCTGCTGGCCGAGAAACGCGGGGCTGCATCATGAAGACCTTTCGCCTTGATGACATGACCAGAGGCTGGTTCGTCGGTGATTTTGAGCCAGCCGTGCTAAAGACCGAAGCGGCCGAAGTGGGCGTCAAATCCTACGAGGCCGGCACGAAAGAGGCGAAGCATTATCACAAGGTGGCCCCTGAGGTGACGCTGATCATCAGTGGCGAGGCGCGGATGAATGACGTGCCGTACAGTCCGGGAGACATCATCCTGATCGAACCGGGCGAGGCGACTGACTTTGAGGCGGTAACGGACGTGACCACGGTCGTTGTGAAACTACCGAGTGTGGCGGGGGACAAGTATCTATGCTGAATATCGTGGTGCCCATGGCGGGGCGCGGCAGTCGCTTTGCCAAGGAAGGCTATACCCTGCCCAAGCCGCTGATCCCGGTTGAGGGCTATCCGATGATCCAGGTGGTCATCGAAAATCTACGGCCCGCGACCCCGCACCAGTTCCATTTCCTGATCCTGCGCGAGCATGATGAGACCTATGATCTGGCGGCAAAACTGAAGGGCTGGGCGCCCGGTTGCTCCATCATTTATGTGGACGAAGTGACCGAGGGCGCGGCCTGCACTGTGCTGTTAGCGCGCGAAGCGATTGACAACGACGACCCGCTGATGATCGCCAATTGTGACCAGTATATCGATGCGTCGATTGACGCATATCTGGCTGATATGGAGGGCGCGGACGGGCTGATCATGACCATGTGGGCCGATGACGACAAATGGTCGTTTATCCGCCGGGATGAGGCCGGTCGGGTCGTTGAAGTGGTCGAAAAGGTGGTTGTGTCGGATGAAGCAACGGTCGGCATCTACAACTTTGCGCGTGGTGCGGATTTCGTGCGCGGCGCCGATGCGATGATTGCGGCGGATGCGCGGGTGAATGGCGAATTCTACGTGGCCCCGGTCTACAGCACGCTGGCCGATGAAGGAGCTGACATCCGCTGTCATTCCATTGGGAAGGTGGGCGCGGGGATGCATGGGATCGGTGTGCCCGCCGACCTCAAGGCGTTTGAGGGCAGTGCTGTTGCCCAAAAAGCCGTCGCCAACTTGCCAAGCCTTGTTTCATGACCAAAGAGACTGCGAAGAAGGATTTGGTCACGCGGATTGGCAATAAGGTTGCGCAGCGGCTCCTTGATGGCTCTGTCCGGTGGCTGAACAAGCGCTCTGACACCTATTCAACCTATCGCCAGCGCCCGAAATTCGCGGCGCAACTGGGCACGCAGCGGGATCGCCCGCTGAATGTGGAAAAGATGGCGATCGTCATGCAGGGGCCGCTGCCTGTCCCAGACAACTTCGCCTATGAGACCATGGCGATCTATCGCCGCCACATGCCTGGTGTGCAGCTGATCCTGTCGACCTGGGCTGACACTCCGGAAGAGCATCTTGCCCCGATGCGCGATCTGGGCGTCGAAGTTGTGCCGTGTGAGAAGCCGGACGTCGCCGGGCTTTTCAACATCAACATGCAGCTTGTCAGCGCTGGCGCGGGCATCAAGAAGGCCGTAGAAGACGGTGCCACCTGGGTGATGAAAACCCGGGTCGATCAGCGCCTTTACAACCCCAATATCATGGCAGAGCTGGCTTCCATGGCGAAGAGCTTCCCTGTCATGGGTGGGTTCGATCAAAAGCACCGGATCTTCGGGATCGGCTACGGTTCGCTGAAATACGCACCCTATCACGTGACCGATCAGACCGTTTTCGGACATGCCGATGACATGCTGAAATACTGGACACCCCCTTTGCGCGAAAACGAACCACCCGCGCATTTTCCAAAGACGGCCAAGGAAATCTACACCCAAATCCCAATTGGCGAGGAATGCAGGCTGGCTGCGCCCGAAAGTTATATCGCCTCACAATTCCTTGCCCGGATCGGGCGTGAACTCGATTGGAGCGTACAGGATACCTGGGCCGCCTATCGCGACAGTTTCTGCTTTGTGGATTACCAGACAACCGACTTTTTCTGGCAAAAGACACAAACCTGGAGCCGCCTTGAGCTGATGCATGCCTATGACAAGGTCTGGACGCGGCACGAGGTGACCTTTGCCCATTGGATGTTGCTTTATTCAGGGACACTCGCGCCGGAAGCCGCGGCCCGGTACGAAGGCGCCCTTGATCAGCTGTTCATGAGCGCCATCGATATCGCGGATTGATGATCAGCTTGGCGTCGTCTGCTCTGACAGAATGCGCCACACCAAATCCTGCATGTACACCGCCTGTTCGGGTGTCACACTGCCGATATTCTGCAATCCACGCGGATCGCGGTCGTAGATGACAGCATAATGGGCCAGTGCGATAAAGTAGCCGCCCACCTCGTTCAGGTGGATCGTATCTTGAAACAGGTCGGAGATATCTGTGAACCCCGGTGCCCGTCCGGCAGCGATGTCATCATAGATCGCAGCCATCAACAGCGGGCCAGGGATCATTTTCATCGGCGGCGCGCCAGCCGGGCGGTTAGCATTCACGTAATCCTGAATCTCTTCCCAGCCCGCCATCTCACGCGGCAGCCGTTCACGGAAAGGGATATGTCCATCGGGGTCTTTGTAAGGGTTTCTGAAGTCAGGGCCGCTATTTGTGTTGACCCAGGTGGCGTAAAGCACCGTTTCTGCGCCCTCGCCCCCATTGCCATTTTCCCAGGCATGCGTGAACCAGTTCAATGCTTCACCGGTTGAGTTGTGCCAGCGCATCGTCCCGGATAGTGAGACACGCTCGGTCAACACAAGCATCTCGTAGCGGTCGATGTTGTAGCGCGCGTCGGTCTGAATGGAATCGTTCGAATGCTCCCAACGGAAATCCATACCGCTGCCCGGTATGGTGGATTTGTCGATAACCGCACCTCGTGCCCCCTCAGACGCCACGATCTGGCGGAGAGGTCCCAAGATCACATCAGTCAGGCTGTGGCCGGACTGGACCACGCGCAGGGTCAGCGGCCGCTCTTGCGCGGTCACCGATGTGGCCATATTCAGTGACGCAGCCAGCGCCGTAATCGCAAACAACTTTGTCAAATTGCTCAATCGCATCTTTATCCAACTCCCTTCAAATACCCTGAGTCTGGCATCAAACATGTCTTCATAGCTAGCCCGCTACAGCAAGATGTTACTCATTTGGCAGTCGTCAATTTTACTGCCCAGAAGTGCAACAATTGGCCGGATTTGGCTGGCCTCAACTTGACCCGAGCACCCATCTTAAATATCTTAACAGCCGATGAGTACGTTATTTAAGTGAATGATATGAAACCATTTTTTCCATTTGATCCCGATACATTAAGCATTGAGTCGAAGCGTGCCAAGGAACTTGGCGTGTCACTGGCTGCCGATTACCAATCCAAGAAACCTTATCACTACACCTCGGTTGACAACTTTCTGCCGGAAGAGGTGATTACGCGCGTCCGTGAAGAAGCACTGCAGATGGGCGACAAGCCCGCCGAGAATATGAGCGCGAACGAAAACCTCAAGACCTCGTTCAACCCTGACCGGATGCCAAAGTACTCCAAGGCGGTGTTTCACGCACTGAACTCGCGCCCCTTCATCCAGTTTCTGGAACAGATGTCTGGCATCAAGGGCCTGATCCCCGATCCTTACTATGGCGGCGGCGGGATTCACCGCACGAATACAACCGGTTATCTGGATATCCATGCCGACTTTAACCACCACCAGATCATGAATCTGGAGCGTCGGTTGAACGTACTCATCTACCTCAATCCTGATTGGAAAGAGGAATATGGCGGCTCGTTCGAAATCTGGACGGATGACATGAGCGAGAAGGTCGACTCTTTCGTGCCGATCATGAACCGGATGTGCTGTTTCTCGACGGGGGCCAATACGATGCATGGCAACCCCGAACCGGTAAACCACCCTGACGGCGAACCGCGTCTGTCCATCGCGCTTTATTACTACACCGCGACTTGGGAAGAAGGGCGCGTGGCACAATCGACCGTGTTCAAACAGCGCCCGGGGTCGAGCGATGCGCGCAGTCACGAGGCCACGTTGCGTGTCGTGCGTGAGTTTGTGCCGCCGATTGTGTATCGTAAGACGCGGAATTTGCTCGGGCGGTTGCGTCGGCGATAATGGCCCTATCGTGCGGGCTTGTATGGATTGTTCCTTTCAATAGCCCAAAGCGAGAGCCATGATTGACAACACTTACTGTGCTGGGATCTTGCCGTGATGATAGAGGAAACCGATCTGCCGGGGGTCGTTGAGATCACGCCGCGCCGTTTTTCCGACAGCCGCGGCCATTTCAGCGAGACCTATAATGCCGAGACGCTTGCGGCGTCCGGTATCAACACGACCTTTGTGCAGGATAATCAGTCCTTCAGCGCCGACAAGGGAACTGTGCGCGGGCTGCATTTTCAGGCACCGCCTGCCGCACAGGCCAAGCTGATCCGCGTGTTGCAAGGAGTGATCTTTGATGTCGCGGTGGATATCCGCGTCGGCTCTCCAACCTTTGGACAATGGGTTGGCGTGGAATTGTCGGATGAGAAGGGCAATCAATTGCTGATCCCCGCAGGGTTCCTGCATGGCTTCGTGACCCGGGCGGCAGATTGCGTTGTGGCCTACAAGTGCTCTGCGACTTATGCGCCCGCAACCGAAGGTGCGGTGCGGTTTGATGACCCTGATCTTGGGATCGACTGGGGCATAGCCAATGATGCGGCGGTTCTGTCGGACAAGGACGCGGTAGCGCCCGCGTTCAGCGACCTGCAATCGCCATTCCGGTACGAGCCTGCCTCATGAAGATCCTTGTCACAGGCGGGGCGGGTTTTATCGGGTCTGCGGTGGTGCGGCAGGCGGTCGCGCAAGGTCATGCGGTCGTGAACCTCGACAAGCTGACCTATGCGTCCTGCCTTGCCAATGTGGCGAGCGTGGCCGATGACCCCAACTACGCGTTCGAGCAGGCCGATATCTGTGATCGCGCGGCTCTTGATCGGATTTTCTCGGCACATCAACCCGATGCCGTCATGCATTTGGCCGCAGAGTCCCATGTGGATCGCTCAATCGACGGCCCCGGCGCGTTTATTGAGACGAATGTGACCGGCACCTACACTTTGCTGGAGGCCGCCCGCGCTTATTGGCAGGCGCGAGGCAAACCTGATCCTTTCCGGTTCCACCACATCTCAACCGATGAGGTTTATGGATCGCTTGGTGCTGTGGGTCAGTTCACCGAAGAGACCCCATACGACCCACGCAGCCCCTATTCTGCCTCAAAGGCGGCAAGCGATCATCTGGTCCGCGCCTGGGGTGAAACCTACGGCTTGCCTGTCGTACTGACCAATTGTTCGAACAATTACGGGCCTTACCACTTCCCCGAAAAACTGATCCCAGTCGTCATCCTGAACGCGCTGCACGGCAAACCGATTCCTGTTTACGGCAAGGGCGAGAATGTGCGCGATTGGCTTTATGTCGAGGACCATGCCGATGCGCTGCTGACCGTGCTCGCGAAGGGTCAGGTTGGGCGCAGCTACAATATCGGTGGCGAGAACGAGGCGCGAAACATTGATCTCGTCACCAAGATCTGTGCGCTTTTGGACGCGCGCCGCCCAACAAACGCGCCGCATGCGGACCTGATCACCTATGTCACCGACCGCCCCGGCCACGATCTGCGCTATGCGATTGACCCCAGCCGGATGCGGGATGGGCTGGGCTGGCGGCCATCGCTGACGCTGGATGAAGGTCTTGCCAAAACGGTGGATTGGTATCTGGCGAACGAAAGCTGGTGGCGTCCACTGCTCGACCGGGATGGCGTCGGGCAGCGCTTGGGCACGGCATGAAGGTTCTGGTTTTCGGCAAGACCGGCCAGGTGGCGCGGGCTTTGATTGCCGCTGGTTCGGAGCACGGCCTCACCATCGCCGCGCTGGGCCGCGACGAAGCTGACTTGAGCGACCCACAGGCCTGCGCTGACCGGATCGCCGCAAGCCACGCGGATGCTGTGATCAACGCCGCGGCCTGGACCGCTGTCGATGCGGCAGAGGAAGAGGAAGATGCGGCCTTTGTGATTAATGCCGAAGCGCCCGGAGCCATGGCTCGCGCCTGCGCGGCCAAGGACATCCCCTTCGTCCATATCTCAACCGATTATGTCTTTGACGGCAGCGAAGGTGCGGCATGGCTTCCCACAGACCCAACCCACCCTTTGGGCGCTTATGGGCGGACCAAGCTGACGGGCGAGCAGCAGGTTACCGTAGCAGGTGGTACATCCGTCATCCTGCGCACCGCCTGGGTGTTCGATGGAACCGGCAAGAACTTCGTCACGACCATGCTGCGCCTGTCTGAAACCCGCGACACGCTCACCATCGTGGCCGACCAGAACGGCGGACCGACCCCCGCCGCCGCGATTGCGGATGCCTGTTTGCGCATTGCCAAGGATCTGGCGGCCGGGTATGGCAAAACCGGAATCTACCATTTCAGCGGCGCGCCTGACACGACTTGGGCCGACTTCGCGCGAGCCGTCTTCGCCACAGCAGGCCGCGACGTGACGGTGCAAGACATCGCAACCGCAGACTATCCGACCCCCGCCAAACGCCCCGCAAATTCGCGGCTGGATTGCACGTCGCTTGAGACCGATTACGGGATCAGACGCCCCGATTGGCAGGCGGCCCTGACCGAAATACTGGCCGAGAGGAGCACATCATGAGCACTCGCAAGGGTCTGATACTTGCCGGTGGCACCGGATCGCGCCTGTGGCCGATCACGCAAGGCCTCTCCAAGCAGTTGATGCCGATCTATGACAAGCCGATGATCTATTATCCGCTGTCGGTCTTGATGCTGACGGATATCCGCGAGATTGCGATCATAACCACCCCGCAGGATCAGGCGCAGTTTCAGCAGCTTTTGGGCGACGGGTCCCAATGGGGTGTTGAGATCACATGGCTTCTGCAGCCCAGCCCCGATGGTCTGGCGCAGGCCTATCTAATTGCAGAGGATTTTTTGGCTGGTGGTCCATCCGCGATGGTGTTGGGCGACAACATCTTTTTCGGCCACGGCCTGCCGGAACTGCTGACAAGTGCCGATAAGCAAGCCTCCGGCGGCACGGTCTTTGGCTACCGTGTGGCCGACCCGGAACGCTATGGTGTTGTCGGTATGGATGATGCGGGCCGTGTGACGCAAATCATCGAAAAACCGGACGTGCCTCCGTCAAACTACGCGGTCACCGGGCTCTACTTTCTCGACGGTACCGCCCCGGCCCGCGCGCGCGATATCAAGCCCAGCGCGCGGGGCGAGCTTGAGATTGTCACGCTTCTGGAAAGCTACCTCGCCGAAGGCACGCTGAATGTGGAGACAATGGGCCGAGGCTATGCCTGGCTTGACACCGGCACCCATGGCAGCCTGCTGGATGCGAGCAACTTTGTGCGGACGCTGCAAAGCCGGCAAGGTCTGCAGACCGGTTGCCCGGAAGAGATTGCCTATAACGCGGGCTGGATCGACGGCGCCGAGCTTGAGGCGCTCGCCAACCGCTATGCCAAGACCGAATACGGCGCGTATCTGCGAGGTCTGCTTTAGTGGCGCTCGCCTATCTGATGAATACCTACCCGATCACGTCGACCACCTTCGTAAGGCGCGAGATTCATGCGCATGAGGCGGCGGGCATGCCGGTTAGGCGCTTTGCGATCCGCAACTGGGGTGAGGACCTTGTCGACCCCCGCGACCGCGACGAGATTGGCAAGACGACCTATATCTTGCAACAAGGTGCCGCGGCGCTGATCGGGCGCACGCTGAAAGAGGCAGTGACCAACCCTCTCGGCTTTGCGCGGGCCTTTGGCACGATGGTTCATCTTGCGACGCGGCGTGGCAGCACGGGATTGAAGAACGCTGCCTACCTGATCGAGGCCGTGTTTTTCAAACAAGCCGCCCGTGCAGCGGGTATTCACCACGTCCATGCGCATTTTTCGACAAACTCCACAGCCGTAGCCCTGCTCGCCCGGCGCATGGGTGGGCCGAGCTACAGTTTCACCGCCCATGGCCCCGATGAGTTTGACGATCCGGCGGCGAATGGCCTGCCGGTGAAGGTCGAAAATGCGGCGTTTGTGGCTGCGATCACCGATTACGCGCGGGGCGTCATTCTAGAGGCGACCGGCGGTGCGGGTGCCAACAAGGTCCATGTGGTCCGCTGCGGCATTGATCTGGATGAGTTCAGTGTCACCCCGCCACCGGACAACAAACGCATCGTCTGCGTCGGGCGTCTGTGCGCCGCCAAGGCGCAGGTCCTGTTGGTGGAAGCGGTCGCACCCTTGGTCGCCGATCATCCCGAACTGGAGCTGGTCTTTATTGGCGACGGTGAAGATCGGGCGGGGATCGAGGCACGTATCGCCGAACTGGGCTTGCAGGATCACGTCTCACTCCCCGGTTGGGGCACCGGAGAAGAGGTCCGCGCCGCGATCAAGGGCGCGCGCATCTTTGCCCTGCCCAGCTTTGCCGAGGGCTTGCCCATCGTCCTGATGGAAAGCCTCGCCATGGGCCGGGCGGTGGTCACGACGCAAATCACGGGCATCCCTGAACTGGTGGACGACAAGGTCGGTTGGATCGTCCCGCCCGGTGACGTCCCCGCTTTGCGCGCCGCAATTGCGCAGGCGCTAGCCTCTGATACCGCCACCCTCGCAGCACTCGGCGAAACCGGCGCGAAGCGTGTTAGCGAGGCGCACGACCAGTCCCGCAACGCCGCATTACTTCGGACGTATTTTCCCGGCGAGAATGGCTGACCTTTCGCGCCGATTTCACGTGTAATGCTAACCCAATAGGAGAATATCCGATCTACCAGCGCTCCGTCGCAAGGCATGCACATCCGCGAGTTCAGGATCGTTCGACCAAGCCAAAGCCGCCTCTCTGTCCGGAAAACTCAAGATCGCGGCAGCGTCGGGTGCATCAGGGGAGCCGTCGAGCGCGTTGAATTCCCTTGCTGCTGCAACAACACGGCCCCCGTGCTTGGCCAGCGCGCTGTCTGCCACTTCACGGTACTGGGTCAAGGCGTCGGGCTTGTTAACGGTCAGTCTTGCATAGGCATAAATCATTGCCTTCTCCTTTGATTTCTCGCTCTTGAAACATAGCTACCAACGTAACATGCGGAAACGCGTGCATATGCAGGTCATACATGCGAAAACGCCTGTATGAATATCGCTTGGGATGACCTCAGAACGGTGATGCTCGTGGTGCGTCACACCACATTGGCGGGGGCTGCTGATGAGCTGGATGTGAACTACACAACTGTGTCCCGGCGCATCAGGCGTGCGGAGAAGTCGCTTGGTGTGATGTTGTTTGAACGTTTGGCTGACGGGTACAGGCCCACCGACGCAGCACAGGTTGTGGCCTCCCACGCCAAGGAAATGGAGGCTGCGGAACTCGGGCTACGCCGACATATTCTCGGACAGGACACTCATTTGAGCGGCGCCCTGACCCTCACAGCGCCGCAGCTGCTTATCTCCAGTTTCCTCGCACCGGTTCTGGATGAGTTTGACCGGACCCACCCACAGATTGAACTCCGCGTTCTTGCAACGAACGACATTCTGGACCTGACCCGGCTTGAGGCTGATCTTGCCATTCGCATCAGCCCGACTCCGGGCGACAGCTTGAAGGGTCTGAGATTGCTCAGACAGGAAAGTGCCAGCTTTGCCAATCCAGAGCTGATCGAACGGATCAAAGCTGATCCGACCGCGCTGATCGACTGGATTGTCTATGATGGGTATCCCAATGTGCCAAAAGATGTCAGCGCCGACTTCCCGAACCATCGGGTGCGGTTTCGGTTTGACGACATGGTTGCGATGATCGGGGCAGCGCAGGCTGGGCTGGGAGTCGTGCGTATGCCCATGTTTCTTGGTCGCGCGACGGATGGTCTGGAACTGACGCCCGTCTTGCCGCCACAGCCATACCCCGACATATGGGTGGTTGGGCATCCGGATGTTTGGCCGTCAGGCAAACTGCAAGCCTTCCGGAAAATTCTGATCAGCCACTGCAAGAAAAAGAGTGGCAATTTTGTTTCTTGAGGCCACGATCCCTCGAAGCCCACGACATACAAAGGTCCGATGGCGACCCTCTAACTGCTAGGCACTGGTATGCCCGACATGGGCGAGGATGTGACAACATCCCAGACAACCTGCTGCATCGCTGCAGCGGCCTCTGCGCCGACATCATCTGCCGGTGTTCCGTCAGCGCGGCTCAAACTATGTGGCAACCCGACCGGAGAGCGTTGGTAGAGCACGGCGTAATGGGTAAGGGCCATCAGATAAGCGCCGTAGTCGTTGTAGTGGATTTTATCGATGAACAGATCATCATGCGTGCTTAGCGGGCCGATAGGGCCGTTTTGTTCCAGATGGCGGGAAAACGCGGCCATGACCTGCCCACCGGGGATCACGTAGATGGGTTGTGGATTGTCGACACGCGCAAGCGCGGGCCGCATCACACCATCTTCCCAATAAAGCGCCCTGTCGCGGTCAATGCGGTTCAGCCAGCCCTCTTCGTCGTCAAGTTGGTGCCACGTTTCATAGAGATAGACGGGCAGGTTGTTGGCGGCTGCTTTGCCCGCCCAGTTACCGAGATGAACGGGGCTGTCGAAATAGCGGATCGCGTCCTTGATTTCGACCATTTCGGTCAGAACCAGCGCGTCGTATTCGCCTGATTCCACGGCCTCATGCGCGTCCCGATAAGCGGGGTGGTTGTTTTCGGTCTCGAACCCGTTGATGGGCACGTCCGGGTCCCAATGCGACTTGAGCGTCGCACCCCAGCCAAGCTGGCTGGCATAGCCGTGCCCTTCACCCGCCAATTGCGCGAGCATCGCCGGCATATTGCGGCCAACAAGGCTGTGGCCAATGTGGAAAACCTGCCGCTGTCCGTTCGGTGCGGGCGCGGGGGAGGTGTAAAGGGCGTTGAAGCTTTCGGTATCCAAGGGGGCCGGGTCGCGCAGGTAAAGACCAAGAGCGCCAAGAATCACGAGGACGGGCGTAAGAACGAAAAGAACAACACGTTTAAACATGAGCGACAGATAAGATCATGCCCTCTCGGATCAAGATTGATCCGGTGCATTTGGGCAGGTTCGCAGGCAGTTCGGCGTGGAAATCCGTGCCATCGAAATGAAGGGTCACGGCCTTGAAACCGATGACTTCACGGGTAAGCGGGAACTGCGCTTTGTAGATCGCTTCTTTAGCGCTGAAAATCTGTTTTGCCGCCAGGTTCGGGTCAGGCTGGGTTGGTAGCCAGTTCCGCTCTTCCGCGGTGCAGATCATGGGGATCAGGTCAGGGTCGAGCGGCGTGGCGGGTTCGATATCAACGCCGATTGTGCGGTGTTGATTGGTATGCGCTACCGTTGCGATGCAGCAGGTGATGCAGTGGGAAATGGATCCGGTCAGACCTTGCGGCCATACCGGTTCGCGCTGCTCGCCTTGGGGAATGGCTGCTGGCGCTACACCCAGTGCGCTCATCGCCTCACGCGAAGCACGCCGTCCGGCGGCAAAGTCGCGCTGGCGCTTTTCGACAGCGCGGGCGACAGCGGGCGTCTCTTCGGGCAAAAGCCCCTCAGCCGGGTCGCGCGGGTCGGTGACGCCGACACCAAAACCGGGGCCCAGCATATCCTGCAAGGCCGCCCTAATCTCTTCCATCACCGGTTTCGGCGGCGTGCCGCGCGCATCTCACGCCGCCGTGCCATTGCATCTTCCAGCGAACCGCCTGCCATCGCCATTTCGGGCGTTTTGGGTGGCGTTGGTGCAGCGGGCGCGGGTTTTTCGGCTGCAGGAGCCGTCGCGGGTGCCCCAACCTTCGAGGCCACAATCTTGGAAAGCGCGCCAAGCGTGGGTGCGCGGAAGATGTCGGTGATCGACAGTTTCTGCACGCCCATGGTCGACCGGATTTCCCGATGTGCCTGCACTGCAAGCAACGAATGCCCGCCGAGATCAAAGAAACTGTCTTTCGGCGTGATTTGCGTGACGCCCAAGATCGAGGACCAGATTTCTGCGATCTTGTCGCTGATCTCGCCTTCAGACGACAGTTTGATCGGTGCGCTGGGCGCGCTTGGTTTCGGCGCTTCTGGCGTGGCGGCAGGTTTCGCCGCCTGACCCAGAACCGGCGCGGGCAGCGCCTTGCGGTCCACCTTCTTGTTCGGGGTGAGCGGGAAGGCATCCAGCGTCACGAAGTGGCGGGGCACCATGTAGTCCGGCAGGATTTTGAGCAAGTCGCTCCGCAATGCGCCCTCATCCACTTTGCCATCTGCCAGCAGGTAAGCGACGAGCAGGACAACACCCGGCGTATCCTCGCGCGCGGCGACGACCGATTGCTGCACGCCAGCCTGCTGGTCGATGACGCTTTCGATCTCGCCCAATTCCACGCGGTAGCCGCGCAGTTTGACCTGAAAATCGGCGCGCCCAAGGAAATCGAGCCGCCCGTCAGGCCGCCAACGCGCCAGATCGCCGGTGCGATACATCTTGCCGCGGCCCGGTGCGTCGCGATCGCCAGTGATGAACGGGTTTGGGATGAATCGTTCTGCCGTGAGTTCCTCGCGCTGGAAATATCCACGCGTGACACCGGCTCCCGCGATGTAGAGTTCCCCGGGTACGCCGATGGGACAAGGCTGCAGATCGTCGTCCAGCACATAGACCTGCGTATTGGCAATAGGTTTGCCGATGGGGACGGCTCCTTGGCCAGGTTCGGCGGTCTGGGTCGTGGACCAGATCGTTGTTTCGGTCGGCCCATACATGTTTTCCACATGCCCGCCGGTCAGATTGCGCAGTTCATCGGCAAGCGCGGCGGGCAATGCCTCACCCCCGACCATCATATGGTCAAGCTGGGCTAACGCCGCGCGCGCCTCGTCGTTCATGGTCAGCATCTGCGCCATGGCGGGCGTGCATTGCATATGGGTGACCTTGTGCCGGGCGATCTGCGCCGCGATGGAGTAATCATCGCTCGCCACGCCCTGATTGCTGGCGGCGACCACCTCGGCCAGAGGTTTTAGCCCCTCCAGCACATGTTCCACATCGATGCCGTAGTCGATAAGGCACGCAACCTCGGTCACGCCGATGGCTTTGACCTGTTTCACACGTTCAATGGCGTCTTTGATGGTGCCAAAGAGGCCGCTATCGTTGAAATACCGCTCAAACGCGAATTCGAGGATGCCGTCCATCTCGTCTTCATCCAGCGAACCGAGGTCGATCTGCATCGGGTTTTCGACGCCTTTGGGCTTCTTGAACGCCGGGAAGGCCCAGGCATATTGCTTGATCAGGCCAGCGGCGGCGCGCAGGTAATCCTTCATCGGTTCACGCGCGATTTCGCGGGCCTGGTCGCGGCTTTCGGCCAGAAAGCTGTGCAGCATCAGCGTCACGTGGAAATCGTCGGGGTTGTGCCCTGCGACGCGGAGCGCGTCGTGATAGATGGCGATCTTCTCGGCGACCTCATCGATGCTTTGACCCAGAAGATGGGTCAAGACGTTGCAACCATTGGTGCCTGCCTCTTTCCAAGTTTCCGGGTTGCCGGCGGTGGTGACCCAGACGTTCAGCTTTTTCGAAACCGGCCGGGGCTGCGTGACAACCTCGTGCATTTCGCCATTCTGACGGGGAAAGCCCACCGCCTCACCAGCCCAGAGCTTGCGCAGATCGCGGATCGCATCAAACATCGCGGGCTTGTTCTTGGGCGGCGTGTTTTCGGGTCGCAGGATGAAGTCATCGGGCTGCCAGCCGGAGGCGATGGCAAGCCCGGTGCGCCCGTTGGTCAGGTTGTCGATCACCGCCCATTCCTCGGCAATCCGCGCGGTGTGGTGCAGCGGGGCGACGCACGATCCCGCGCGCACGGCGAGGTTTTGGGTGACGGCGGCGACTGCTGCACCGGTGACGGACGGATTGGGATATGGGCCGCCGAAAGCGTGGAAGTGCCGTTCCGGTGTCCACACGGCGCAGAAGCCGTTTTGGTCGGCGAATTGCGCGCCTTCCAGCAGGGTGCGGTATTTGTCGCGGCCCACGCCATCGTCATTGCCCCAATAGAAAAGGCTGAAATCCATGCCGACACCGGGTGCGCTGGCTTCACCGGCGACGAGCGCACGGTTTTCGTCGCCTGAGATGACAACCTTAAAACCGCGTGCGAGGGTCCAGAAAAGCTCCAGCACCGAGATGTCGAAAGACAGCGACGTGACCGCCATCCAGACACCGGGCGGGTTATGGGCGATACGGTCATCCATGCCGGTGAAGAAGTTCGCGACGTTGCGGTGTTCGACCATCACGCCTTTGGGCCTTCCGGTCGAACCGGAGGTGTAGATCATATAGGCCAGATGCGCGCCGGCGACTTCGCTTGTGGGGTTGTCGGTGTTGCCAGCGGCGGCGAGCTTATCGACCTCGACGGTCTCTGCGCTTGCCTCTGGCAGGTCCTCTGCGAGCGTGCTGTCGGTAACGATCACTTTCGTGCCGCTGTCTTCGATGTAAAGCGCCGTGCGGTCGGCGGGATAGGCCGGGTCCATCGGCAGGTAGGCGCCGCCCGCCTTCATGATGGCCAGTGCGCTGATCAGCAAGGCCGAGGATCGCCGCAGATGCAGACCGACGATGACATCGGGGCCTACACCCTTATCCTGCAGGATGTGCGCCAGCGCATTGGCGCGGGCGTTGAGTTCGGCATAGGTCAAGCTTTCGCCTTCAAAGGCCAGTGCTTCAGCATCGGGGGTCTGGGCGACTTGCGCCTCAAAGGCCTGATGGATGCACAGTTCAGCGGGAAAGTCGGTCTCTGTCGCGTTCCAATCGTGGAGCACCTGCCGGCGTTCGGTATCGGGCAGGACAGTCGGTTCTTCTCCTTTGGCGATTTGGGCTGCCATGTGATCCAGCCGCGCCGCCATCAGCTTCGCGGCATCTTCACTGATCTTGCCGGTGTCAGCCGTCAGTGTCTTACCAGCGACGGTCAGCGCGGTGCCTGCTATATGCCCGGTATCCGAAAGGCCCAAAGCGGGCATCGCAACGCTGCCGGGGATGCGCGCGAGAAGATCGGCGGCAAAGGGGCCGCACGCCCTAGCGTCGGCCAGATCGTCGCCGGATCGGACAGGGACCCAATCGTTCAAATAGCCGGGATGGTCATGTACCACACCCACGGCGAGCGTGACCGGATCATCCGAGAGCGCGTCGCCCAATTGGCCCAAGGCCATCGCAAGGCGCTGCGCGTCCCCGCTCAGCGGCAGGCTGATCACTTCACCCTGCGCCGCTCCCATATCGATCAGGGGGATGGTGGCCGGGGTAATGGCGGAGAGCATTTTGCGCCATTTGCCTTCCTGCTTCAGCGTGGGTTTGAGGGCCGCCGTCAGTGCTTCGGCCTCTGTCGGAGAGAGCGCAGGTAGGTTGTCACCGGCCTTCGCGACATCCATGGCTGACACGGGCTGACCCGTGGCGGCGCGCAGGTCGCTCAGCGTCACCGGCGCGGTTGCGGTGGCAATGGTGATACTGTCATCTGTCACTGCGATCACCGTGCCCGCAGCTGCATCCGAGGTGGATTTCTCGGCAACAGCCTTGCTGATAAGGAACACGCCCTTGGCGGTTGCGATTTTGGGGCACAGCAGCGGGTTCCAGTAGTCGCCATGGTCCAGCGCGCGCACCAGGGTCGTGATCTTGCGCGCGGTCTGGGTGAAATCAATACGCCCAGCGCCTGCGGGCCGGTCGTTCTTGGCAAAATAGCTGCGTTGCGACAGGTCCTGTTCCGTCACGAAAGGTGCGTCGCTTGCCAGCTTCTCCAGAACCGTCGGGAAACTGTCGATGGCTGCAGCATAGCATTTGGTGTTAAGCGTTAGGACCGTTTCATCGGGGGCCACGTCAAAGAAACTCTGCGCGAGCAGCCCGCCTTCATCCACCCCGCCTGCAATCATATGCCAGCTGATCCCGTACTCCGCCTCCCCGGCGAGAAGCGCCCAGACAGGCGCGTTGAGCCCTGCGTAGCGGGGCAGCGGGCCGTCATGGAAATTCGCCGCGCCGCGTTTTGGCAAGGTCAGAACGGCGTTAGGGATCATGTCGAGATTGGCGATGGAGAGAAGCCAGTCGAAGTCCAGGCCACCCAGTTCCGCTGCCAAATCAGCATCTGACGACAAGACCCGCAAATCATGCCCTTTGGCCCAGTCGGCGATGTCGGGGTTGCGCGTGACCACTGCGGCAATGCTGTGGCCTGCATCACGCAGCATCTCGCTGCACTGAATAGCGAGGGATTCGTTTCCGATAATGACGGCGCTGAAAGACGACATGAACTATTCTCCGATTTGCGGGCTGGGCTGCAGGTGCCGGTTCCGCTGAAATGTAAAAAATGCGCCCGCGTCGTGGCGGGCCAATGTGCGCAGGAAATGTGGGGCGCGCGCATTGTCCTTGCCGGTCAGCTTGCCACGTAAAAGATGCAGGCTGCCACCGATCAAATGCAGGATCGTGGCGCATGCGGCATAGGCGCGCCCGTGGTTCTTGGTGAAGTAATGCCAGCGCGAATTGAACCAGTAATCCGGCACGCGCTTCCATTCCTTCATGCCGGTCGAGACCGAGCCGAGATGCGTGACCACGCTTTCTGCCACAAACATCACGCGGTGCCCCGCCTTTTGTGCGCGACGGCAGAGGTCGGTTTCCTCGAAATAGAGAAAGAAGGTTTCGTCAAAAAGACCGATCTCATCCAGCACGTCCTGCCGCATCATCACACTGGCGCCTGCCAACCAATCGACCGGGGTGGTCTCGATCAGTTCAACCGGGACGCGGTAGGACTTCAGCAGTTTGGAGACGGGGCCGAAATGGATCGACCCTTCAAACTCGCTCCAGATCGATGGAAAGCGAAAGGTTGTGGTGTGCTGGATTTCATCCTCGCCTTCGATGAAGCTGCCGGCGAAACCGGTGTCAGGCGTCGTGTTCAGATGGTCATAGAGCACCCCGATCGCGTCAGGTTTTGGGAAGGCGTCGGAATTCAGGATATAGACGTAGTCCGGCTTGCTCCCGTCCGACAGGCCAGCCCGGATACCGACATTGTTGCCCGCGCCATAACCACCATTGCGCCCGGACTGGATGACACGCGTGCGGTCCCAGCCGTTTTCGCGCACACGGGCCTCCATCGTCTCGAAAGAGCCATCCTGGCTGTCGTTATCCACGATGATGATCTCACCCGGCAAATCCTCCATCGCGACCCGCGCAGCCTCAGCGGCCTTGAGCGTCATCTGCGCCGTCTTGTAGTTCAGCACGATGGTCAGGATTGTCGGGTCGGCCATTTATTCTGCTGCCTGCTTGTAGGCTGGTGTCATGGGTTGGTCGCCCGACCGTTCCAGATAGCGCCGGATGCGGGCGGCGAGGACGCGGACGTTGGGTTCCAGCACCATGCTGTCGTGATCGCCGGGGACCTCGAAGACCTCGATATTCGGAACGAACTTGGTCCAGTCGTTATCGGGGTAGAGATAGACACGCTCATGGCTGATCAGCCGATCACCCACAGTCCATTTCGCAACCAGCGGCGGGCGGAAAAGGGCGAGCGTGCCGTCCCAGGATTTGACCTGATAGGCGCCGACACTTTCAAGGAACGCATCCTGAATGGCGAGGTTGTGGAATTGCTGACCTTGGTCGGCGGTCTCCTCGCGCCCGCGCCGCTTCTCAATTTCCCATGCGATGCGAGACTGCGCCCATTCGACCACGTATTTCGGCCCCTTGGCCGCGATGTCCTGCAGCTTGATCCGGATCTTGTCGCCGCGTTCGATATCCGGGCGGACCGGGAGTGGCGTGTCGAGCATGACGAGCGCTGCCACCTCTTCACCTTCGGCGCGCAGTTGATGCGCAATCTCGTAGGCGGTGATCCCGCCACCGGAGAAGCCGCCCAAGTGATATGGTCCGTGCGGCTGCACTTGGCGCATCTCGGCGATGTAGTCCTTAGCGGCCGCCTCAATCGTGCGGTGGGGTTCTTCGTCGCCCAGAAGGCCACGTGCCTGCAGGCCGTAAAAGGGCCGGTCGCTGCCGATGAGATGCGCAAGATGGCGCAGGTTCAGGACATTGCCGAACATACCCGCGACGAGGAAGAAGGGCGGTTTGCGCCCACCATCGCCCTGATGCATAGGCACCAGATGGGTGAAACGGCGGGTGGGTGCCTTTGGGGTGGCGCTCATCGCCGATGGCGCGTCGCTTTCCGCAGCACCGCCGCGTTCCGCGATGAGCGCGGAAATCTTGCGGATCGTCGGGGCCTCGAACAACACCGAGATCGGGAAATCGACCTGGAAGGCTTTGCGAATCTGCGCGAAGAGCCGCACTGCGATCAGGGAGTGGCCGCCGAGATCGAAAAAACTGTCCTCTGCCCCGATCTGATCGACGCCCAGAAGGTCTTGCCAGAACCCGGCCAGACGTTCCTCAGTCGGCCCTTCGGGTTCGACAAAGTCGCTGTCGAGTTGGGGGCGTGAGAATTTCTGGCCGTCCTCGGCATCATCGTCGTCCTGTTGCCCCGCCTGTGCAATCAGGCCGTCGAGATCGAGCGACGACAGGATGATCTGCTGATGTGGGCTGATGAGCGCGCGCAGGAACAGCTCCGCCCCTTCCTCGGCACGGATTCCTTGGGAAAGGTTGTGGCGCAAACGCTCTTCAGCCGGAGAGAGCGGGCGGGCAGTCTCGTCTTCGTCCCGCGTCGCTGTCGCTTCTTGGGCCGCGAAATCGACCACATCGGTCATCTGCCGGATGGAGAAGCCTTTGATGTCGACGCAAACCGTCCCATTGGGCGCGGCCAGCGTGATGTCAAAACTCGCGATTTCCGCATCGGCGTTGTTGTCACCCGCATTACGGACCCAGCTGACCACCTCGGTCGGCAGCGGCGCATAAACCTTGACCGACCGATACGACACTGGCACCCATAGGTTCTGCGCTTGATAGCCCGCAATCAGCTTCATCGCCCAGCCTGTGGCAAGGTCCATCATGCCAGGATGCAGGATGTAGCCCGCATCCGCGTCGTAAGCGGCAATTTCGGGCAACTTCAGAGTCGCCAGCCCCTCGCCCTGCCCGAATGCGGTGGATTGCAATACGCGCCAGCGGGGACCGAATTTCAGATGCGCCTCTTGCGGGGAGGCGATCCAGCCCAATTCGCCCGCCTCAATCGGCGCGCTGCAGCGTTTGGCGATGGCGCCGATATCCAGCGGATCAGGTGCTGCAAGCGGTAGGATTTGCAGGCTGGCTTGCGCGTTTTGGGCAAAGGCCCCGTCTGTCCCGCTCTCTACCGTGAACTCGTAACCCGCATCGCTGCGCGGTAGCGTCACGCGGACATCGATCTGAGCGTCGTCAGGCACCGCGAGGGGCCGGAGGAAGTACAGATCGCGGATTTCGAACGCGGCGGTTTCCCCCATGTCGTTCAGCGCCTCGGCGGCCATTTCCAGATAGCCGGTACCGGGGACAAGGGCGTCGCCCGCTTTGGTGCGGTGTTCGTCGAGGAACCAGCGGTCGGTCACGCCATAGGTCGCTGTAAACGTCCGGTGCCCCGCCCGGTCAAACGTCGCGCGGTCGAGCATGGGCGCGCTGGTGTCAGTGAACGGGGCCGGTTCAGCCTCGCCCATCCGCATCTGCATGGCGTCGGCGGCCATGCCTACATCAGCCCAGATGCCCCAGTTGATCGCGCGGACCGTCGTTTTGTCGCCGTTGCGCGATTTGGCATAGGCATTCAGGTATTCGTTGGCGGCCACGTAATCGACCTGCCCGATGGGGGCGGTTGCGGTGGAGCTGGAGGAGAACAGAACAAGCCAGTCCAGATCGCCATCGGGGAAGACCTTATCCAGCACTTGCGTGCCGTGGATTTTGGGGGCGAAGACGTCTTCAATACTGGTCACATCCTTGGCCATGATCGGGGCGTCATCGATATGGCCTGCGGCATGGATCACGCCGTTCACAGGGCCGAACGCGGCCTCAACTTGCGCGCGGGCGTCGCGGATATCTTCGACATTGCTCACGTCAGCGGCGATGGGCAGGACTTGCCCGCCTAGCTCTTCGAGCGACTGGACCGCCTTGATCCGGCGGGCAAGCGGAGCATTGGGAGCAGTGTTTTTCAGCGTGGTTTCCCATGCCTCGCGCGGCGGCAGAGCGCCGCGTGATAGGAGCGCGATCCGGGCATTGCACTGCTTGATCAGCGCTTCGGCGAGGGTCAGGCCGATGCCGCCAAAGCCGCCGGTGATCATGTAGACGCCGTTTTCTTTCAGCACCGGCAGCTTGCCGTCATCGGGCAAGTGGGCAAGCGCGGCTTGCTTGTATGTCAGCTCAAAGCGCTTCCCGTTCCGGATCAGCGCGGTGCTGTTGCCGGGATCGGCCAAAGCTTCTTCCAGAATGTTGTCCACCAGCTTGTCAAGATCGCCTTGGGCAAACCGTTTCTTACGGCCGACACGCGCGGGCAGGGTCAGATCAAGCGTGCTGACCGACAGGTTTGGATATTCGCGCGGGATGACGCGAGCCGGACCGGCGAGCGTTTCCTTTTCGGGATGGGCGAGCGCCTCATCCTTATGCTGCATCGCGTCTGTGGAAAGCGCACAGATATGGATGTCGTCACCCAGATCCTCTCCGCCGATGGCTTGGGCCAGGAAGAACAGGCTGTAGAACCCCTGTTCCTGCACCCGGTGGAAAAAGCTGGAACCGGGGCGGAAGCTTTCATCCGCCGTGATCATCCAGCCATGCAGGATGCGGGTTGGGATCAGATCGCGCGTGTTGAGGTCCGAGATCAACAGATCATAGCTCTCACGCCCGCGTTCGGGGGCGATGAAATAGCCGCCTTCACTATCCCGCGCGAAGGTATCGCCGGGGCGCACGGTGATCACGTCGTGGCCTGCATCGCGTAGGCGCTGGGCCGCCTTTGCCGCGAGGCCTGCATCGTCAACGAAGACCAGCCAGGTCTGCTTTTCCGCCTCGGACAAATCGCCCGTCACATCCACATCGCAGGCCGCATAGCGCGGCAGCCAGGCTGGGCGGTAACCCCACTCGTCGGGCGTGTCGCTGCGCGTCAGCCAGTCGTTGGTTTCGTCTGCAGTGACAGTGCCCGGTTCGATGAAATAGGCGGCATGCTGGAACGCATAGGTTGGCAGCGGCACCTTCACCCGCCGCGCATCACCCCAGATCTGGCCCCAATCGAAGGTCCCGCCCGTCGCCCAGATACGGCCCAGCATCGCCATGAAGAACGCATCATCGGCGATGTCATCCTTGGGGTGGCGCAAGCTGCTGACGACCTGATTGGCGGTGACCGTACCGTGCTGGCCCGCGAGAGACGACATCGCGCGGCCCGGCCCCACCTCGATAAACACACGCTCAGGCTTTTCGGCCAGCGTCGTCAGGCAATCGGCGAAATGTACCGTACCGCGCAGATGGCCGACCCAGTAGTCGGGGTCGCGGGCCTGATCATCGGTGATCAGTTTGCCGGTGCGGTTTGATGTGAAGGGGATCTGTGGGGTGTGCAGGTCAATTGACCGCAGATAATCGCCAAATTCCTGCAGGATTGGCTCAAGCATCCGCGAATGCGCGGCAATGTCGATCTGGATGCGCTGGCAGTCGATATCCTTCGACTTCAGTTGGCTTTCGAGCGCGTCGAGCGCGGCTTGCGGGCCGGTCGCGACGCTCAAGGACGGCGCATTGTCCGCCCCAAGGTCGAGGTCATCGCCCAGAAGCGGCTTCAACTGATCGGCAGGCAGGGCGACCGAAAGCATGCCGCCAGCGGGAACTGTGTCGAACAGCTTGCCGCGCAGATGCACCAGACCAATGCAATCCTCAAACGACATCACGCCTGCGACGCAAGCCGCAGTGTTTTCGCCCATGGAATGACCCGTTAGGGCGGCGGGTTGCACACCCCAACTCATCCACAATTGCGCTAGCGCATATTCCACGATCATGATCAGTGGCAGCTGCATCGATGGCTGGGTCAGCTTTGCGTCTGCTTCAGCCTCCTCGCCCGGTTCGGGCAGCCAAAGGGCGCGAATGTCGTAATCGAGCTTCGGCTGCAGGATCTCGAGGCCCTTATCCATCCATTCGGCAAAGACGGGTTCGGTCTCGTAAAGGTCCCGCGCCATGCCAGCATATTGCGCGCCACCGCCGGGGAACATGAAGACGTAGTCTGGGTCCTCGCCCACGACGTTATGGGTGAAGGCGCGGCGCGGGTCGTTCTTTTCCAGCTGCGCGGCGGCGTCTTCGTGGGTTTCAGCGACAATCACGCGGCGACGTTCAAAACCGCGCCGTCCCTTGTGCAGGGTCCAGGCCACATCTGCCAGGTTCTGGTCGGGGTTATCGCGCAGATGCTGTGCTAGGGCCGCGCAATTCGCATCCAGCGCGGCCTTGTTGCGGCCTGACACGGTAAGGATCTGGAATGGCCAGTCGGATTCCTCGGATGCAGGCAGTTCCGGCGCCTCTTGGAGCACGACATGGGCATTGGTGCCACCCACGCCCAGCGAGTTCACGCCCGCGCGGCGCGGTCCCTTATGGCTAACCCACTCGGTCAGCGTGTCGTTTACGCGGAAAGGCGACGTCTCGAAATCAATGGCTGGGTTCGGCTTCTCATAGCCCAATGAGGCCGGGATTTGTTTGTGATGCAGGGCGAGCGATGTCTTGATCAGGCTCGCTACACCCGCGGCGGTGTCGAGGTGGCCGATATTGGTTTTGACTGAGCCGATGCGGCAGAACCCAACCTCTTCCGTCGTTTCGTTGAAGGCCTGCGTGAGGGCCGCGACCTCAATCGGGTCGCCCAGATACGTGCCCGTGCCGTGGCATTCGATGTAGTCAATCGTGTCTGCTGGCGTTTCGGCGATCATATGCGCTTCGGCGATCGCCTCGGCTTGGCCGTCGACAGATGGGGCAAGGTAACCGGCCTTGGCCGCCCCGTCGTTATTGATGGCAGAGCCTTTGATGACGGCCCAGATATGGTCGCCATCGGCAATCGCGTCTTTCAGGCGACGAAGCACGACGACGCCCGCGCCGGACCCGAACACGGTGCCTTGGGCGCGGTGATCAAAGGCGTGGCAATGCCCGTCTGGCGACAGAACCTCGCCCTCTTTGTAGATGTAGCCGCGATCTTGGGACAGTTCGATGGTGACGCCACCGGCCAAAGCGGTGTCGCATTCGCCCGACAACAATGCTTGCGTCGCGTAGTGCGTGGCAACCAGCGATGTTGAACAGGCGGTCTGCACGTTTACACTGGGCCCTTTGAGGTCAAGGATATGGCTCAGCCGCGTTGACAGGAAATCCTTGTCATTGCCGGTATGGCGCAACAGGAACATGCCGACATTGTCGACCAGTTTCGGGTTCGAGCAGATGTTGAAATAGAAGTAGCTGCCCATACCGCAGCCTGCAAAGACGCCAATCGGGCCATCCGCGTTCTCCGGCATATGACCCGCGTTTTCGAGCGCTTCCCACGACACCTCCAAGAACCTGCGATGCTGAGGGTCCATGATCGCGGCTTCTTTGGCAGAGAGGCCGAAGAATTCGGTGTCGAAGTTCTGGTAACCCTGAAGCGGTGCTGCGGCGGGCACATAATCGGGGCGGTTCAGACGATGCGGCGCCTCGCCAGCCGCCAAAAGCTCCTCGGCGCTGTAGTGGCGGATCGACTCGATGCCGTTCTTGAGGTTGTCCCAATAGGTCTGAACCGTGTCAGAGCCGGGCAAATGTGCGGCCATTCCGACGATGGCAATGTCAGTCTCAGCCGCGTCAAAACTGGATACATCGATACTCATGACACCAACCAGGTCACGTAGGGTAATGTTCTTGATAAAGGGGTTAACACTGGCAAACCTATGGCAATTTATGATCAGTATAAAGGCTTTACGTCGTTAAAAAGAAACCTGGGCAAATCATGACTTGACGGGACAAATGGATTCCCGTCGAACTACTAGCATGTGTCGTGCGGGCCTGTGACCCCTAATGATGCAGTCGCAGCATTTGGCCTTTTGCGCTGTGTCTTTTGCCACAAAGTGCTGCTTGCGCGCGCAAATATTTTGATTTGGATGCGTTTTTTATCATGCTGCGAAGTGTCATCGATTTTGTGACGACCCCCTCAACCCTGTTCCTTTTGCTGATTCTGCTGGCGCTCATCGCGTTGCTTTTGCACTGGCGGCGGACGGCGATCACGTCCCTCACTTTGGGGCTGACCGGCTTTGTCACTTTTGGTTTCACGAGCCTTAGCGAGGTCATGATCGCGCCGCTTGTGACCCGCTTTCCGCCTGTTGACCTTGAGGTGGCGGAACCTCCCCATGGTTTGATTGTGCTGGGTGCGGGGCTGAATGAGGTGCATGCCAGGCACAATGGCGCCTTGTTGGAGCTTGAAGACGGTGGTGAGGCAGTGCCCACGGCCGCTTTGCTGGCCCAACGATATCCGGAGGCGCGGATTATCCTTAGCGGCGGCAGCGGCACCAATTTCCCACCGGAACCCTTGCGTGGCGTGGATGGGATGCGGCGGGTACTGATGGAATTTGGCGTGGCCGCGGACCGGATCATCATTGATCCAAATGCAGCCACCACAGCGGCGCGGGCGCGCAACACGTTGGACCTGATCGGAGAGGATACTGATCAGATCTGGTGGGCGGTTACGCCCGCGCACCGGATGCCGCGGCTGATCGGGTCTTATCGCGCTTTGGGGTTCGAACCTATTCCCTACCCCGTTGATTTCAAATGGATCCCGCCATTCGATCCGAGCTATTTCTACGACTTCAGCAATGGACTGCGGCTTACCGATGCCGGGGCGCATGAATGGCGGGGGCTGCTTTTCTATTATCTGACCGGCAGGACCGAGACGCTTTTTCCCGGTCCCATCACTCCTTAAGCGCGGCGGGCAGGCGGCTAATCTCGATCAAGTGCTTTGTGCGACGCACCATGGTTGCCTCGAAAGCATGTTTGGCGGCAAAGCTGCGGGCGTTTTTCGCTGCATCCGCCAGCTCAACCCTGTTTTTGGCAAGCCCTGTGACAGTATCTGCGAGGGTCGCGATATCGTGCATCGGCGTGGCCCACCCGGCCTCAGATATCTCGATGATGCCTTTCAGCGCCTCGTTATCGTAGCCCACAATCGGCACACCGCAGGCCATGACCTCGGGATAGGTGCTGGATGGATCACCTTGGGGATGGCAACAGACAAAGAGGTCCGCCTGCTCTTTCAGGGTCGGCACCCATTCGGTTTCGAAATCAACGACACCGCGCAAATGCACAACTTCGGACAGGCCCATGTCGTTGATTTGCTTGGCAATATTGTCGCGCAGGGGTCCGTCACCATAGATGTCGAGTATGAAGTTCACGCCGCGCTTGCGCAGCGCAGCGGCAAAGGGCGCGAGGTCGATGACACCCTTCATGGGCACCAGACGCCCGCCGAAGATAAGGCGCAAGGGCCTGTCGGATTTCAGGTCGGCAGTCTTCCTCGCCAGTTCGGTTTCGGAAATGACAGCATCCTGTGGAACCCGGTTGTCAAAGAACAAAAGCGTATTCGCGATGGCATCCTTGTAGGCGTTATAGGTTGGCGTACCGCTGCATTGCAGCCCGGCCGCCAGTTTCAGCGCCTCTCTACGCTTTCGCTCAGCGTTTAGGGTCCAGAGCTTGCGCCGGAACCGCAGGATCGGGTTGCGGGTCTCGGACCGGATGATCTGCAGCTCGGTCTGCAAAGAGTATTCGCTGACAAATGCGATGGGCACGTCAAGCTTCTGGCAAAGCTCTGCTGTGGGCAACTCATAAGGCGACAGAAAGCCCGAAACGAGGGCTGCGTTCTTGATCCGCGCGGCAAGCGCTTCAGGTTCGGTGGGCCGCATCTCCAGCGTTGTTTCCGCTTCACCCGGTAACACCTCAACCTGATCCATATCGGTTGTTGGTGTATCGGTGAGCGCGATCAGGCTTGTCACAGGACCGGGCCATGTTTTGGCATAGGCGGCGGCACCGTTGAGGTACTTCTGCGTCAGGACGAGACCCCCACGCGGGCCGCGCGTGGCCTTGAGCACGGGCAGAATGATCAGCTCATTTTGGGCAGAGGCTTTCATGGCATCACACGGTCCAGGAACTGTTGGAAACTGTCCAGATCGATGTGAAAGCCACCATCGGACGCATCGCCCACGAAAAAGCTGAACTGGATACCCACACGGTCAGTGAACTCCTTAAACGCCATGGCAAAACGGTCGGGCGGCTGCAAAACCAGCAAAGTGCCGGTGCGTGCCATGCTGTATGCCACATGCGAGATGTGACTGCCCTCAACACTGATCACAATCGGGGCATCCAGTGTCTGCTGCGCGATCTCTTCCGCCGTCAGGCTTGCCGGTTCCACAATGTCGAACCCACGCGTGCGCAACAAGTCTTCGAGTTCGGTCTCGTTGGAGAGAATGCGGGCCTCACCTGTTTGGCCACGTTTGAGGTAGATGCCCGCGGGTGCATCGGCGTCACGCGGCTTCAGATGATCCCGCAGGCGCTGATGCAAGGTTTCGTATCGCGCCCCCCGGCCCGCGTTTTGGCCAAAGTCATCGTAGAAGGTTAGTCGACGTACATGTGCATGTTCAACAACTGGCGGCGCGGGCAGATCAAACAGCGCGCGATATCCGGCTTCATGACTATACGCCCTTGTTGGCATTGCGATCGCGTGGGTGTCCTGATCCGTTAATAGCTCTAGTGGCAAACTGTCCTTCAAAAAAGGGCCAAAAAATCGACTGCCGGAGAAGCAAGAGACGAGCGCAGCGCTATCAATCTCCTGACGCCGGGCCTCAAATGACTGCCACAGTTTTTCGTCGCCGTAACTGGGATCATAATGGGTGACCCCTTTGTAGATGAAGGGGCCGAAGATCATCACGTCCTCTACCACATGTGCAAGCGTTGCGGCATGCGTGGTTTGACCAGCTTCGATAAGCGCGGTTTCAACGGGCCAGCTGCGCCAAGGTGAGAGGCCAGTGATCTTGTCGAGCGCATCGTCGGGATAGATGGCGGGTGGGACGGTTGCCGTTTCTGCCGGGGCGAGTGTGATGGTCTGTTGTGCGAGGTCGCGCAAATGGCCGGGGCGCTGGCCAAGCAGCCTGCGGCCAAGCCGCTCCACCATCGGCCAGTTCAGCGTCATTGTCCCTTGACCAGATCAATGATCCTGTCCTGTGTGGCTGGATCGAGGTCAGCAAAAAGCGGCAGGCAAAGGACCTGATCCGCCACCGCGTGCGCGACCGGCAGACCCTCGGGCGCGGCTGAGGGGAGCGTGTTATAAGGGTCAAGATCCGAGATGAGCGGGTAGAAATAGCGGCGCGCAAAGATGTTTTCTGCCTCAAGCCGCGCCAGAAGCGTGTCGCGGTCCATCTGATAACCGGCGCGTAGCAGGATCGGGAAGGCGTAGTGGTTATGCCCCTCCAAACCTGTAGGGCTGACGCAGTACAGGTCAGGCACGTCTTTCAGCGCATCATGATAGCGTTGCGCAACCTTCGCGCGCTCGGCCAGGACAGCATCGATCCCGCAAAGCTGCGCGAGGCCCACAGCCGCGCTGAGTTCGTGCATCTTCGCATTTGTTCCAATCGCCTCAACCGTCTGTGCATCAGCGAAACCGAAATTGGCCAGCCGGTCGATGGCACATTTCGTTTCGTGGTTGGGTACGATGACGGCACCACCTTCGAAGGTGTTAAAGACCTTTGTGGCGTGAAAGCTGAGCACCGACATGTCACCATGGCGCAGGATCGATTGGCCATCGCGACTTACACCAAAGGCATGTGCCGCGTCATAGATCAGCTTCAGTCCATGGCGGTTCGCCACATCTGCGAGGCCATCCACATCGCAGGGAATCCCAAAAGTATGGACCGGCAGGATCGCCCGGGTCTGCGGCGTGATCATCTTTTCGACCTGTGCAGGGTCGAGGTTTAGCGTCACAGGATCAATATCCGCAAAAACCGGTTCAGCCCCGGCAATGCGGATCGCATGGGCGGTGGCGACAAAGGAAAACGGCGTGGTGATCACCTCGCCGGAAGTGATGCCAGCCTGCTGCATCGCGAGAACCGTGCCGAGCGTCGCATTCGCGACAAGTGCTACATGATCCACCCCTAAATGATCCGCCAAAGCGCTCTCAAATCTTCGGAGCAATGGACCGAAATTGGTGAGCATGCGGGTATCCCAGATCTCCTCCAGCAGGGGCAGAACATCGGCAAGCGGTGGGATTGATGGGCGTGTCACGTAGACAGGGGCGCGCGTCATTGGTCGCTCCCCGCAGACGAAAAATCATGCTCTTGTTTTGGCAATGCAACAAACAAACCAGAAACCATAAAACGATGAAGTATTCGGCATGCTGACACATGGCAATTAAGGCTGTCCATACCTTTCCGTTGCGTCAGGTCATCATGTCTGATCTTTGTCTGTATTCGTGCAAGTT
This sequence comes from Cognatiyoonia sp. IB215182, assembly GCF_033963905.1. NCBI lineage: Bacteria > Pseudomonadati > Pseudomonadota > Alphaproteobacteria > Rhodobacterales > Paracoccaceae > Cognatiyoonia > Cognatiyoonia sp. IB215182. Next base: position 238,415 of record NZ_JAXBMB010000005.1, on the reverse strand, counting down.
ATGGTTGCGTTGCGTCATGACGCCTTGAAAATAAGGTGTAATCTGTGCGTTTTGACACGCTTCGCTTCGGCGGAAATGTGCGCAAATCCTTGCACTGTTTTCCCTCAGATGAATCACTCAGGCGTAGCGCATTCTGTTTCTGTCATTCTTGCATGACGGCGCCGGGGGCGGCATATGCAAAAGGAAGGTCGCGATAAAGGATCAAACCGGTGTTGAGTGTCATTATTCCGAGTAATAACGAGGAAAGCTGCATTCAGACTTGTCTTGACGCGATTGTCGCGCAAACTGACCTGCCGGATGGCCATGACATGCAGGTCATTGTCGCGGCCAATGGCTGTACAGACCAGACGGTGAGTCTCGCCCAAGCGAAGGAAGTCGCGCTGAAAGAGGCGGGTTTTGACTTACTGGTGCTGGATATTCCCGTTGGCAACAAGATGAACGCGTTGAATGAAGGTGACGCGGTCGCGCGTCACGCCGCGCGCGTGTATTTGGATGCAGATATCGTGATTAGCCCGCGTGTCCTGACAGAACTCTCGGACCTGCTCTCTGCCGAAAAGCCTGTCTATGCCAGCGGCGCGGTCCGCGTTCCACGGTCCAAAAGCCTCATCAGCCGCGCTTATGCCAAGGTCTGGACCAGCCTGCCCTTTGTGCGCGACGGGGTGCCGGGGATCGGGCTTTATGCCGTGAATGGGTCGGGTCGTGCGCGTTGGGCCGAATTTCCGAAAATCTACGGCGATGACCGCTTTGTCCGGCTGCAATTCAAGCCGCATGAACGGCTAAAGACCAAAGCGACTTATGACTGGCCCCTGCCAGAAGGTTTCGCAAACCTCGTCCATGTCCGCCACCGTTGGCGCGAGGGGAATGTGGAACTGGCCGAGGCGTTTCCGGAACTGGAAGACAATGACAGCGAGTTCAACAAGAGCTTTAGCAATATGCTGCGGCTTTTGAAGACACCGTTTTCGTCCGCGGTCTTCGTGACAGTCTATCTGGTCAGCAATGCAAGGGCGCGCCGCAGCAAGGCAAGGGGAGGTTTTGTCTGGCGACGCGGGCGCTAACGCCCCATGAGCTGCCGGATAAACGACGCATCGCCCATGTTGTAAACCATGCCCGCCGCATCCTCGGCATCCAGCCAAAGGGGGATATGGTCCGCCTCCGTCGGTGGCCCCAAAGGCCGAACCGGATGGGCGAGATAGATGTGGCACAGCTTGTCGGCGTGAATCCCGTATTCCGGCATATAGGTGAACCGCCGAAACGCCCCGATCCGGCGCGGGTGGCTGATGCGCCAGCCGGTTTCTTCGAACACCTCGCGATGCAAGGCACGGATCGGGCTTTCCCCCGGATCAACGCCGCCACCCGGTAGCTGGATCTCATCATGCGGCGCGCCCTGATAGGTCAAAAGCAGCTTCCCGTCTCGCGGCAGAACCGCGTAGACACCGGGCCGTTGGACATATCGCTGCCCGTTTCGCGGCGCATCGCCATACCGTCTGATCATAGCTCACCCTCTTGGAGGCCGCCTTGCCCCGCCTATATAGGCGCGGTATGCCAACTCCTGACATGTAAGGAAAGCCTATGAGCCTCGGCCAGCAAATCGCCTGGGACGATACCGTCCTGCCGTTTCAACTTGACGCATCCGACATTCGCGGTCGGGTGGCGCGTCTTGATGGTGTGCTGGAACAGGTGCTGTCGCAGCACGACTACCCGCCGCTGATCGAAGGGCTGGTGGCCGAGATGGCGTTGCTGACCGCACTCATCGGGCAGACGGTCAAGTTGCGCTGGAAACTGTCGTTGCAGGTGCGCGGATCGGGTGCGGTGCGTCTGATTGCAACCGACTATTACGGCCCCAGCGAAGACGGCCAGCCTGCGCGCATCCGTGCCTATGCGTCATATGATGCTGAAAAGCTCGATGAGGCCGCTGATCCGTTTAGCCAGATCGGTCAGGGTTACTTCGCCATTCTGATCGACCAAGGTCAGGGCATGACGCCCTATCAGGGGATCACGCCGATTGCGGGCGGGTCGTTGTCGGCCTGCGCGCAGACCTATTTCGCGCAGTCCGAGCAATTGCCGACACGGTTCCAGCTGACCTACGGTCAGTCGCAATTGCCCGGCCAGGACACTCATTGGCGTGCGGGCGGTGTGATGCTGCAGCATATGCCCAAAGCCTCGCCTTATGTCAGCGGTGAAGGTGGATCGGGTCAGGACGGGTTGCTGGAAGCGGCTGATATCCTGAACGACGATGAAAGTGAGAACTGGGTGCGGGTGAATACGCTCCTCGACACGGTCGAAGAAATCGAACTCATCGGCCCCGCCGTGGCGCCGACGGACCTGCTCGTGCGGCTGTTTCATGAGGAGGCGCCGCGTGTCTTTGACGCCCAGCCAGTGAAGTTCGGCTGTTCCTGTTCGGCGGATAAAGTGCGGCAGAGCCTGTCGATCTATTCGGCGAAGGACATCGCCACGATGACCACCGAAGAGGGCACCGTGACCGCAGATTGCCAGTTCTGCGGTGCGCATTACGCGTTTGACCCTGACACGCTGGGGTTTGAGGCCAAGGACGCCAGTGCCTGATCTTGAAAAACGTCTGTGCGACGCATTGTCCAAAACTGGGGATGCGTCCTCGGACTTTGACCTTAATCAGGATGTGAAAGTCCCCGATTGGGATCTGACGTCTGCGGGTGTTCTTGTGGCTGTGCGGGCAGAACGCGAGACGGTTATCCTGACCAAACGTTCGGCTCGGTTGAAGCATCATCCGGGCCAGATCGCCTTTCCCGGCGGCAAGCAGGACCCTGATGATGCGACCGTCACTGATGCCGCCTTGCGCGAGGCAGAGGAGGAGATCGGACTGCACCGCGACCGCCCACGGGTGCTGGGCACGCTGCCGCCGCATCAGACGGTAACAGGCTATCAGGTCACGCCGGTGCTTGCACTGCTGGAGGGCGCTTTCGACCCGATCCCGGAAGCTGGCGAAGTCAGCGAAGTGTTCGAAATCCCGCTCGCTCATCTGGCACAACCCGCGATGTTCCGCGTCGAAGGGCGGCGCTGGCAAGGGCGCAAGCGGCACTATTATACCGTGCCTTACGGCCCTTATTATGTCTGGGGGGCGACCGCCCGCATCTTGCGCGCGCTTGCGGATCGGTTGTCATGACCCGGATCACCGCAGACTGGATTACGCAGGACGCATCGCAAAGGATATGCCGCCTGCTGACGGATGCAGGGCATCAGGCGTGGTTCGTGGGTGGTTGTGTTCGCAATGCGCTGCTGGGTGAACCGGTCGCCGATCTGGACTTGTCGACAGATGCATTGCCGGTTGAGGTGACCGCATTGGCCAAAAAGGCCAAGCTGAAGGTGATCCCCACAGGCATCGACCACGGCACGGTCACCGTTCTGATGGATCACATCCCGTTTGAGATCACGACATTTCGCCGGGATGTCGCCACTGACGGCAGGCGCGCAACGGTCGCTTTCGCAGACAATATGAAAGACGACGCGCGGCGGCGCGATTTCACGATGAACGCGCTTTATGCAGGGCCGGACGGCATGGTTGCCGACCCGCTCGGCGGTCTTCCAGACCTACTCGCGCGGCGCGTGCGGTTTATCGAGGACGCGGATCAGCGGATTAAAGAGGACTACCTGCGCATCCTGCGGTTCTTTCGGTTTCATGCGTGGTATGGCCATAACGGTCCAGACCCCGATGGCCTCGCCGCATGTGCGGCCAATATCGACGGGTTGCGCCAGTTGTCGGTTGAGCGAGTGACGAGCGAAATGCTGAAATTGCTCGCAGCACCTCATCCGGCGCCTGCAATGGCTTCGATGGCGGCAACAGGGGCGCTTGTTCAGATACTGCCCGGCGCCGATGTCACCACACTTGCAGTGCTCGTGCATGTCGAGGAACAGGCGGGGCTGTCACCGGACCCAATGCGCCGCCTTGCGATCCTGGGCGGTGCGCCGGAAACGGATTTGCGTCTGTCAAAAGACCAAGGGCGATATCTCGAACAGATCCGGGCGGAGATGTCGCCTGCTGAAGCCGCTTATCGCTTTGGCATTGATAGTGGGATAGACCGTCTGGCCATCAACGCAGCTTCACTGGGGCATGAGATCAAAGCCAAAGATGCGAAATCGGTGCGGCAAGCTGCCGCGCAGACTTTCCCCCTGACCGCCGCCGATCTTATGCCCGCGCTTAAGGGTCCCGCCCTGGGCAAGGCACTGAAGGCGGCAGAGGCGCGCTGGATCGCGTCGGGTTTTACATTGACCAAGGCCGATCTGCTTGACTGAATTCCTGCCCCTGATCGGTTTTGTGTTCTTCGGGCTGTTCTCGCCGGGGCCGAACGTGATCCTGCTGACCACATCGGGCGCGCGGTTTGGCTTCAAACGAACGCTCCCGCACATTCTGGGCGTGGCCGTTGGTGTGGGGATCACGGCAGGTGTGACCGGCTTCGGGATCGGCGCGCTTTTGCAGGCGCAACCCACGCTGACGCTGGTGCTCAAGATTGCTGCTGCGGCCTGGATCCTCTGGATGGCTTTCAACCTATGGCGGGCCGATCCGGCCACGTCGAAAGAGCGGGACAGGCCCTTCACATTCGTCGAGGCGGTGCTCTTTCAATGGGTTAATCCCAAGGTCTGGGCGGTGGCGCTGAGTGCTATGGCCTATGTGCCCGCACTCCCACCTTCGGGTCAGGCCGTTACTCTCGGAGCCACGTTTTCAGGCCTCAATCTGGGCGTCTGTCTGTTTTGGACCACAGCAGGCGCATTACTGTCTTATCTGCTGACAAATCCCCGCGCCTGGCGTGTCTTCATGCGCGTCATGGCGCTCGCCTTGGGCGTGTTTTCCCTTCTGGTTTTCCTTTAGGTCAATCCCTGTTATGTGAGCCTTATAACCCGATAAGGCAGACCAATGTTTCGATTCTTCGAAGGCCTGGTCGATCCCTATACCGCGTATCAGGAGACCGACACGCCGCCCAAGCGGCTCTACCCGTTTCTGCGGAATTACGCAGAGCCGTTCAAAGGTGTTTTGATTGTCACCGCACTGGGCTCCATGGTCATTGCGGCGGTAGAGATCTGGCTGTTGGGTTATGTCGGGCGGCTGGTTGATACACTCTCAAGCGGACCGCCAGCCGAAGTCTGGGCGCGGCACGGGTTGGAGTTTATCCTCGTCGCACTCTTCATCCTGACCCTGCGCCCGATCCTGCATATCGCGCAGGTCATGCTGCTGCACCAGACGATCCTGCCGAACTTTACCACGCTCGTGCGCTGGCGGGCGCACCGGCACGTGCTGCGCCAGTCGGTCGGCTGGTTTGAGGATGATTTCGCAGGCCGCATCGCCAACCGGATCATGCAGACGCCCTCCTCTGCCGGTGAGGTTATGTTCCAGCTTTTCGATGCTCTGACATTCGCTGCGGCCTATGTCGTGGCCGCCGCAGTGCTGCTCGGGCAGGCCGATCCGCGGCTGATCATCCCGCTTCTGTTGTGGCTGATCCCTTATCTTTTGCTGCTCCGCTGGGTGGTCAAGCGCATCGGCCCAGCGTCAGAGGCCGCATCGGATGCGCGCAGCAAGGTCACCGGGCGGATCGTGGACAGCTATACCAACATCCATTCGGTCAAGATGTTCGCCCATCACGACCGCGAAATCGCCTATGCCAAGGACGCGATGGAGACGAGCCGCAAGACATTCCAGGCCGAGATGCGGCTTTACACGATTATGGATGTCGGCCTGATGGTGCTGAACGGCCTGTTGATCGTGGGCGTTGTTGGCTGGTCAATGTGGCTTTGGGGCCTTGGCACCGCGACGGTCGGTGTTGTGGCTGTGGCCACCACACTGGCGCTGCGCCTCAATGCGATGTCCGGTTGGATCATGTGGGCCACCAGCAATTTCTTCCGCGAACTCGGCGTCGTGTCCGAGGGCATGCAGACGATTGCGCAACCAATCAAACTACTCGACCAGACATCGAATGCACTGCGGGTCGAAACTGGCGAGATCCAGGTCAGGGGCCTTTCACACCATTATGGGAAGGAGGCTGGCGGCCTCGACAATATCAACCTGACAATTCGACCTGGCGAAAAGGTCGGGCTGGTTGGGCAATCTGGCGCGGGGAAATCGACGCTCGTGAAGCTTTTGCTGCGGTTTTATGATGCCGAGAAGGGCAGCATCACAATCGATGGCCAAAGCATCGCGGATGTGAGCCAGGACAGCCTGCGCCGCAATATCGGGATGGTGCAGCAGGACAGCGCGCTCTTGCACCGGTCCGTGCGTGACAACATCATCTACGGCAAACCGGAGGCGAGCGAGGATGACATGATCGCAGCGGCAAAAAAGGCCGAGGCGCATGAGTTCATCCTCGGCCTTGAGGACAGCGAAAAGAACAAAGGATATAGCGCCAAGGTGGGTGAACGCGGCGTGAAACTCTCTGGCGGCCAACGCCAGCGGATCGCGCTTGCGCGGGTGATGTTGAAAGACGCGCCGATCCTGTTGTTGGACGAAGCAACGAGCGCCCTAGATAGTGAGGTCGAAGCGGCAATCCAGCGGACGCTTTATGGCATGATGGCGGGCAAGACCGTGATCGCCATTGCCCACCGGCTGTCCACGATTGCGCAAATGGATCGGATTATCGTCATGGATCAGGGGCGCATTGTGGAAGAAGGCACGCATCAGGCGCTGTTGGCGGCCAATGGCCAATATGCGCGGTTCTGGGCGCGGCAATCGGGTGGTTTTCTGGGCCAGGACCTTGGTGCAGCCGAATGAAGCCCGAAACCTGGATCGATCCCTTCGCGCGGGCAGACGGTGCCCCGCCGAAAACGCTGATGGCGTTTTTGAAGTGGTGCATGTCTGGCAGTTTAAAGGTCACCGGTGGGGCTGCGCTGGTGTCAGCTTTTGCCGGGACATTGGAGGTTTTGACCGCGCTGATGCTGGGGTTGGTGATCGACGCAGCCTTGGTTTCATCACCTGACAGCTACTTTTCCGACAATGTTATGTTGCTGGTGGGCGTGACCGCCTTCTTTGTCATCCTACGGCCCATTGTGCTGGGTATCTCTGGCATGATGCAGGCCGTTGTGGTCGGCCCGGCGCTCAGCAACCTGATCCTGTCGCGGCTGCATCGACACACGCTCGGGCAGGCGGTCACGTTTTTTGACAATGACTTTGCCGGTCGGATTTCGCAGAAACAGATGCAAGCGGCGCGCGCAGCGACAGACCTAATGGTGGATATGATCCACACGGTTGCCTTTGCGCTGGCCTCGGTCGTGGGGTCGATCATTCTGCTCTTGACGATTGATATGCGCAGCGGCGCGCTCCTGTCGCTGTGGGTTATCGCATATATCGGTATGATCCGGTATTTCATGCCGCTGATCCGCAAACGGTCCAAGGCGCGCGCAGCCTCCCGCGCAATGGTGACAGGTCAAGTCGTAGACACGATCACCAACATCAAGACGGTCAAGCTTTTCGCCCATGACGATCACGAGGATCGGGCAGCCATCGACGCAATGGTCAACTATTGGGGTACGGCGGTCCACTATGGATGGCTGTCGGCATCCTTCCGGTTCTGGCTGATGGCGCTGGGTGGCTTGCTGCCGATCTTGCTGGTTGGGGCCACGCTTTATTTCTGGACCACGGGCAGCGCCACACCGGGAGAGGTCGTTGCTGCCGGTGCGATATCACTTCGGCTGGCGCAGATGACCGGGTGGGTCAGTTTCACGCTGATGGGCATGTATTCCAACGTAGGTGAGCTTGAGGATGCGATGAACACCCTCAGCCCGCCCCATGGTCTTGTGGATGCGGAAGGCGCCAAGCCGCTGGTTGCCGATCAGGGCGCCATCGCCCTGCGGAATGTCAGCTTCAGCTATGGCGGCGGACCTGGCGGGCTTTATGATGTGACGCTTGATGTGAAACCGGGTGAAAAGCTGGGGCTGGTTGGGGCGTCAGGCGCGGGCAAGTCCACGTTGGTCGCACTGCTCTTGCGGCTTTATGACACCGAAGAAGGTGCTGTCGAGGTGGACGGCCAGGACGTCCGCGCCGTTACGCAGGAAAGCCTGCGCCGCCAGATTTCCATGGTCACGCAGGAAACGGCGATGTTTAACCGCTCGGCGTTTGACAACATCCGCTACGGCAATCCGGACGCCGATCAGGCCGCGATTGAGGCCGCGGCCCAGCAGGCCGAGGCGCATGAATTCATTGCAGGTCTGAAAGATCACAACGGGCGCACCGGTTATGACGCGCATCTAGGCGAACGCGGCGTGAAACTCTCCGGTGGGCAGCGACAGCGGATCGCGATTGCGCGTGCTATCCTGAAGGATGCGCCGATCCTCGTGCTGGACGAGGCGACCAGTGCGCTTGATTCCGAGGTCGAGGCCTCCATCCAGCAAGCACTGGAACAGGTCATGCAAGGCAAGACGGTGATCGCTATCGCCCACCGCCTTTCGACACTTGCTCGGATGGACCGGATCGTCGTGCTTGACGCCGGCCGGATTGTTGAGGAAGGCACGCATGACGATCTGCTGGCCAAAGGCGGGCTTTATGCGCGCTACTGGAACCGGCAATCGGGTGGGTTCATCAATGTCAAGGCCGCGGCGGAGTAAATGCTGACCATCGAAGGCGTCACCCACGCGGGGCTTGGCCGGGCCACAGATGGGCGATTGGTCCCGCGAGCCTTGCCGGGCGAGGTTGTCGAACTCGCTGCAGATGGCGCGGTCCGCATCATCACATCCTCTTCTGACCGGGTCGCCGCCCCTTGCCGGCATTTCAAATCCTGCGGCGGTTGCGCGATGCAACATGCCAGCGATACCTTTGTCGCGAACTGGAAACAAGAGATCGTGCAAAAGGCCCTACAGGCGCGCGGGATCGACGTGGCCTTTCGCCCTATGGCCACCTCACCTGCCCAGTCCCGCAGACGCGCGAAATTCTCCGGGCGGCGCACGAAAAAAGGCGCGCTTGTGGGCTTTCACGCCAAGGCGTCCGATACAGTCATCGCTGTGCCGGATTGCCAGCTTGTCACCCCCGCCCTGACCCGCACCTTGCCCGCGCTTGAGGCGCTGACGCTTCTGGCCGCCTCGCGCAAGGGCGAGATTGACCTTACCGTGACTGAAACCGCCGTCGGGGCGGATGTGCTCGTGACCACCGACAAGGACTTGGCCCGGCAATTGCGGATCGAACTTGCCGCACTCGCCAACCAATTCGGGCTGTCACGCCTTGTGTGGAACGACGAACCGGTGGTTACGCTGAACCCGCCTGCGCAGGATTTCGGCGGAACAGCAGTCACCCCGCCACCCGGAGCCTTCCTGCAAGCCACGCAGCACGGGCAGGATGCCCTGTGGCACGCGGTCGATGAGATCACGACAGATGCCCGCCGGATCATCGACCTTTTCGCAGGCTGCGGCACCTTCTCTCTGCCGCTGGCCAAAAGGGCCGAGGTCCACGCGGTGGAAGGCGAAGCGTCGATGCTGGCCGCACTCGACCGTGGCTGGCGTGAAGGCCATGAATTGCACAAAGTGACCACAGAAAGCCGCGACCTTTTCCGCCGCCCGCTGGAGCCGGACGAGTTTCAGCACTTTGATGCAGCGGTCATCGACCCGCCGCGTGCGGGTGCAAGCGCCCAGATCGCGACCCTCGCAGCTTCGGATCTTAAGACAATCGCAATGGTCTCCTGCAACCCTGTCACCTTCGCGCGGGATGCCGCGACGCTGATCGACGCTGGCTTCGAAATGTCCTGGCTGCAGGTCGTCGATCAGTTCCGCTGGTCTCCGCATGTGGAAATCGTGGCACCTTTCACAAGGAAATGAGCTTTTCAGGCTTTCTTTTCCTCCCTTTAGCCACAATTTACTGTCATAATGAAAAAAACGGCGCAGACCGGGACAGTAGGCAGTGTAATGATTTCAAGACGATCGATGATGGTTGGGGCCGCTTTGGGCCTGGCCGGATGTGGTGCGGCGGTACAGCAATATACCGGGCCACAAGTGACACGCATTCAGGTGTTTAAGGGGCAGCGAACGATGCAGCTTCTGCATCAGAACGCGCTTCTGAAGCAGTATAACTTTGATCTGGGCTTCGCACCTGTAGGCCATAAGGTTCACGAAGGTGACGGGCGCACACCGGAAGGTGCCTATCGCATTGATCGGCGCAATCCGAACAGCCGTTTCCATCTGTCGCTAGGCATCTCATACCCCAATGCCAGCGACGTGGCCTATGCGCGGTCCAAGGGGCTTGATCCGGGCGGCGATATCTTCATTCACGGCACGCCAGAGGCCTGGCTGGGTACCCCGGACTGGACCTGGGGCTGCATTGCGGTGAAAAACCACGAGATGGATGAGATCTACGCAATGGTCGAGAACGACACGAAAATCTTCATCTACGCCTAAGAGATTGTGCTGGGGATGGGCTGCGTGACGGCCGGATCGCTGCCCATGTTCAACGTCCACCAAAGCTTGCCCGCCGGTTCCTGAAACCAGGCAAAGCCCATGAAGCGCGCGTCCGGGTCAACGATGACAGCGCGGGTGTCGGGCTGGTTCATCCAGGCGGCGAGCGTTTGCAGTTCGGTCTCATAGGATTCCGAGATATTCTCACCCAAAAGCCGTCCGGGGAAACCGGCGCGGCGGGCACGATCGAGCGGACTGGACGCGTCAGATCCAAACAGCCAGGGCCGGTTCTGCACCGACATATCGCGCGAATGAGTCGCTGCGGCAGCGTTCAGACGTGCGTCAAGCTGAACAGGCGGAACCCCTGCCCGGGCGCGCACGGCATTCACGCTGTCGAGCATGCGAAATTGGACGGCGGCCTCGTCTTGCGGGCGAATGCGATAGACAGAGGGCAACGGCAGGCCGTCAGGCCCAAGCGGACGGCTGGGTGCGCCACCGCAGGCGGCCAGACTCGTCAGAGCCGCTCCCATCAGAAACTTGCGTCGATCCATGCCTTCATTCGCCTCATTTCGCGTTTGTCGTTCCTTATCCACATTGCACTGACACTTCAAACACACATGTTTGCGCCCATCGGCCCGTATGACATTTCTTTGAATTGCGGTGACATACCAGACACATTAATTTTCAGCCTTGAAAGATTTTCTGACTCAAAAATCGGAGCATGCCATGAAGAATGCACTGTCGCGCCGCGGTTTTCTGGCCGGGTCTGCCGCGATGATCGGGACAGGTGCCACCGCCCAGACGGCGGGCACAACCGAAATGGAAAGCGATATCTCGCAAGGGGTCCAGCGCAATATTTCGAGCTTTCGCTCGCTCGACTGGCGGCCCTACTTTGACAACTTGGACAATGGCGCGATCCTCGTCGATATCCAGTCGCGTGCACTACACTACTGGTCTGAAGATGAGTCGGTCTACAAGCTTTATCCCACCAGTGTGCCACTGACCGAAGACCTGACCCGCACGGGCCGCACGGCCATTACCCGCAAGGTCGAAGGGCCAAGCTGGGCACCGACCCCGGCAATGAAGCTGCGCAACCCCGAATGGCCTGACTTTATTGGCCCCGGCCCGGATAATCCGCTGGGCACACATGCCTTGCACCTGACCTGGCGCTATTACCGTATCCACGGCACCCATGATACGCGCAAGATTGGCCGCCGGTCGTCGAATGGCTGCATCGGTCTTTATAATGAGCAGATTGCGGAACTTTACAACTTCTCGCAGGTCGGCACACAGGTGCTGCTTATCTGAGCGTTTGGCAGAAGCCGAATACGAAAAAGGGCGCCGTATGGCGCCCTTCTTTTTTGAGCTTAGTTCATACCGCGCCGAAAAATCCTGTCCGAGATAAAGGATCGGATGCGCGAACGCTGCTGGATGGGTTCCGGCACGATGACAGGCATCGGTTTCGGCGCACGCGGCTTGCTGGGTGTGGTCGCTTGCGGCTCGACGCTTTTGGGTCGTTCGCGCACAGCCTTTTTCTTTTCAATCTTCGAGGTTTCGGCGTTGAATTCGTCGACCCATTTCGGCGCAGTCACACGCGGCTCACTCGTCACCGGAGCCGCGGATTGCTTCTTTGCTTCGCGCGGTTGCGAATTGCGGACAAATTCGTTCGTTTCGCTCACCAAACGGGTCAGTGTTTTTTCCAGCTTGTCGTTCTTGGGCTGCTGGATCGGCTTTGATAGCGTGAGCGGCTTTTCGGTCGTGATCATCGCTGACCATTCGCGCGCAGTCTGCAAACGGTCCTTCGGCAGGATGCGCATCGCTTTGTCGATCGCGGCGAGGAATTCAGGCTCATATTCATCAAAACGACCTGCCAGCGGCACGCAAGGATCCGGGTTGTTTCCGGCGAATTCGGCCATCCGCGTCTGACTATTGGGCGGTGCGGACCCTGTGATCAGGTGATAGAAGGTGGCGCCCAGCGCGTAGAGGTCACTGCAAGCCGATTGCTTGCCGCCGGCGAAATAGAATTCCTGTGGCGAGTAGCCGTCTTTTACCACCAACACGGCAGAAAGCGCACGCGTCTCACGACTGGCCTCTTCTCGGGCAGCGCCAAAATCGATCAGAACGGGGCTACCCCATTTGTCGAGCAAGATGTTGTCGGGTGCGATATCGCGGTGCAGCAGGTCATTCTGGTGCACCAGATCAACCGCGTCGAGGATCTTGATCAGTGTTGCTTTGACCTGTTCAGGCGTCAGCGCCTGGGAATTGTCCTTGATGATGTCCAGCAAATCGCGGCCGTCGATCCGGTCGAGCACAAGATAGGCCGTCTCGTTATCTTCGAAAATGCGATGCACGCCCACAATGTTGGGGTGACGCATTTTGGCGATGCTGCGTGCCTCGCGCATGAACATCTCGACAATGGCGCGATACTTTTCGTGGTTGGAATGTGACCGGACGAAAACGCTTTTGCCGTTGCGGCGGCAGAACACTTCGGGGAAGCATTCCTTGATCACGACGCTCCGCTCAAGGTAGTTGTCCTGGGCAAGATAGGTGATGCCGAAGCCGCCGTTGCTGAGCGGTCGGATGATGGTAAACTGATCGCCAAGCAAGGTCGTGCCGTTCGGAAGCGCTTCGCTTTGCTCCGACGGAGTGTCCGTACCTTTCTGCTTTGTCGCGGTCGCCATGTTTCACCAAACTCCGCCCAAAAAATGCGGTCCATACACAAAAACAAGCGAGTAAAATTTCGTTCTGAAATATGGTTTGTTTGCGACCTACTTTGGAAAAGTTGTGGGTTTTTAGATTAACGCAATGCAACGATTCCTATTTTATATTTGAAATCAATGTCTTATTCAGGGCCGATTCAGTGCGCTCTTTGCGGGTCGCGTGCACTGATTTGCAACTTTAGGGCGGTTCTTTCATGGCTGTTTCAGTGGGCCGCCAAAGTGATTCTGGCGTGGGGTTGCTGTGAAATCACGTGGAAATTTTTCACCTCAGGGCGACGACAGACGATTAAGCTCTATCGGATCATCGCTGAAAAAGATGTTGGCGCCGGGGCGGATTCTGAGCGTATTGCCGTCACAAGTGTAACGCGCCGCTAGGGGCTCTTCGTCCGTGACGGTTTCGTCGGTCGAGATTTCCTGCCCTTCAGGGCCGGAGCCACCCACGCTGCCTGTGATTGTCGCCTCCCAGATATTGCGCTCGGTACAGAGGGTCATGCGGCGGCCATTCGTGCCCCAGCGCCCGCGATCTTCGTTAACGCGAATATCCATCGTGATCTCAAAATCATTCGCGCCATCATTGCCTCGGCCCGACATGGTCATGGGGCGATTGCTGGAAAACGTGCCATCCGCCGCGAATGTGTAGGTTTCCGTGTGGATATCGACCTGATCAATCGACCCGCCGCCCATGGTCGCAAAGCCTCGCATCATGGTCATGAAAGGAGAGCTGCGAAAATCCTCGGCGGCGTCGACCACTTCCCAATGGCCGACCACGCATTGATCCACGCCGCCCAGCACCGCGCCACAAGCGAGCGAACAGGTTTCTTCCTGGAATTGTACGCCATATTGATAATCATCATCTGTGTCGGAAAAGCCAATGACAACAAAGGTGTGCGTGTCCTGACAAGGGACCTCAACCTCAAACCCGTCCGCCATATTGCGCCAACCGCGCGTCGGATTGCCACTTTCATCAAGCCGGGTCCAATAGGCGATGGTGCCGGGTTGTCCGGTGATGGCCCAGACACCCGAACTCAGCGTCACATGATGCCGCATCATCTGCGCCCGACCACGCGGCACCAGCACATCGGCATTATCCGTTTCAGGCGGGATGACAGCGGCCTCGACCGGGGCATTCCGTGTCGGGGCCACCCGCCGCCAGTCGCGGGTGAAGATGTTGCGTTCCGTGTAAGTGATCGCGAATTCCACCCATTGTGCCGGGGTCAGTGCATCAATGACGCCTTCGACGGTTTCCGAGATGTCCGGCAGACCTTGCAGATAGGGGATAATGGCATCGACCCCCCGACTTTGTGCGAGCCAGACGAATAGCACCCAGGCCTCGTCTTCCAGCTCATTGAACGGAATGCGCGCGACGTTGTCTTCAAACCGGTCGACAAAGCTGTGCGGCACACTGGAGTAGACCTGATGTTCAAACCATGTGGCAGAGCCTTCAATGGCCCAATCAGGGCTTGCGAAGAATAGGTTCGTCGCCATCGCCGCCTGAATGCAATGGAAAAACTCATGCGCGACTGTGGGGCCGATTTCGGCGGCCCAATTTGCCGCCGACCATGATGTTTCCAGCAAAACGACATGGCAGACATCACCGCGCGAAAAGGTTTCGCCGTACGCGCCAGAGCCATCGGTGCGCGGCCCTGCGACGATGAACTCAACCGCGCGCCCGGGATCGACCGGCCCCGCCGCCAAGAGTGACGTTGCGCGGTCCGTTTCCACCAACGCGGTGACGACAGCATCCAGAAAGCCCGGTGGCACAGTCGCGTCTGTCGCTGTGGTCAGGCGCGCGGGGACATTCGTTGTCGGCAGCGTCCCTTCCCAATGGGCATTGCAATCGCCGAGTCCCAAAGACAATTCGTCAGGGTATCCGTCGCGCGCGAAACCGGCCAAAGATGGAGAGCATTGCTCGGTCTGTGCCCAAAGGGGCGAATTGAGGCAAAGAAACGTAAAAACGGCAAAGGCGGAAATAGATTTGCGCATCATGACCTCGGCAATCGTTGGGCCTGATGAACAACAGAAAGCTGCGCCATCGGGCGAACAATTCTTATCAGGCCACTCTACCCCCGATGCGAACGCAATCAACGCCGCGATGCTTAGTCCAGCCAACCTTTCAGGTTGCGTTCGATTACGCCCGACAGCGCGTCGATATGGGCCGGGTCATCGTTGAGGCAGGGGATGTAGGTGAAGTGATCGCCGCCAGCCTCTTCAAAGCTTTCCTTGATCTCTTCGTTGATCTCTTCAAGCGTTTCGATGCAATCGGCGGAGAAGGCTGGCGCGCAGACGGCGATGTTCTTCACGCCTTCTTCCTCGGCCAGGCGCGCGACCTCTTCCACCGTATAGGGCTTCAGCCATTCCTCCGGCCCGAAACGCGACTGGAACGTTGTCACGATCTGGGTGTCGTCCCAGCCCAAGCGCTCTTTCAAGAGCCGCGTGGTTTTCTGGCATTGGCAATGATAGGGATCACCTTCGCGTAAATACCGCTCTGGCACACCGTGATAAGAGCAGACGAGCTTTTCCGGCTTGGTTTCAGCCGCCGCATAAGCGCGTTCGATGGACTGCGCGAGCGCCTCGATATAGGCGGGTTCGGCGAAGTAGGGTTCCACGACGCGGGCGACGGGCTGCCACTTTTCTTCCATCAGAGCGCGAAAGAATTGGTCATTGGCGGTGGCTGAGGTGGCGCCGGCGTAATGGGGGTAGAGGGGGAAGAACAGGATTTTGGTGCAGCCTGCCTCAACCATTTCGCGGACCTTGGATTTGGTTGAGGGGTTGCCGTAGCGCATGCAGAAATCGACGCGCACATCGTCGCCATAACGGGCGACCATCTGCTTTCTGATGGCGGCGGTCTGCTGCTTCGTGATCGTCATCAGCGGGCTTTCATCCGCCTCTTCATTCCAGATGGATTTATATGCGGCACCTGATGAAAAGGGGCGTTTTGACAGGATCACAAGCTGCAAAAGCGGCTGCCAGATCCATGCGGAATAGTCGATGACGCGCTTGTCGGACAGAAACTCGTTCAGATAACGCCGCATCGACCAATAGTCAGTCGCATCCGGCGTCCCGAGATTGGCCAAAAGGATGCCGACGCGGGCCGGTTTGACGGGCGGGTGATCCGCCTTGGCATGCACCGGGCATGTTGCTGGGCGCTCTTCGGCCTGGCTTTGTGCGTCAAACATTTTCATTGCCCTCTTAGGTAGCGCGCTTGGCGTGTCATTTAAATGGGATACGCGCGGGATCAATCATTGGACCTATTTAAGGGCGTCTCAATCGTTCCCAATGCGTCGGCCAGTCGCGTCTGCGCGCTGCCGGGGCGCAGGGGTTGCTGTTGTGTGTCCGACGGGGCCCAGCCGGTGAGCGTAATGATCTCAAACGTCGCATCGACGCGGTTATCGGCGTTGCGAAAGTGCGCGGCGTAGATTTGTGAGGCTTTGATCAATATCGCGCGGCGTGTGGTGTGCTTGATCCGCTGGGTCAAAGCGTTGTTTTCGCCCATCTTGCGCAGGTCATGCATCAGGTGAAACGCGTTGGCGTAGCTGACATTCAGCGCATCGCTGTCGGCGACGGGCATCGCAAAGCCTGCCCGTTGCAACAGTCCACCAAGGTCGCGGATTTCGCCCATCGGCGCGATCCGGGGGGAGAGGCCGCCGGTAACCTCGGCTTCGGCCTCCGCTAGTGATGTACGCAATTCGTGCAGGGTCTGGCCGCCAAGGAACGTACACAGCAGCAGGCCGTCGGGTTTCAGCGCGTGGCGCGACTGGACAAGCTGGCCCACCGGGTCATTGGCCCAGTGCAGACACATGGCGTGGAGGACCAGATCATGCGCCTGCGGCTGCAGGTCCAGCATCTCATCATCTGCGACAATCGTGGCATCGGGAAACCGCGCGTGCCAGAAATCAGGAAAACCCGTGGCAATGGCGATGGATTTAAAGGTTCTGTTAACCTCGTTCAGTCTTTCCTGAAGTGCGTCAGCCGCATGTTCCTGCAGGAACAGCGCGTCAGGTTCGGCGCGGCTGCGATTACGCAGAAGCGCTGCGCGGTCAGTGATTTGCGGCATATTCATGCGCGTCATTTAGGGTGGTTTCATGCGGTTGCAAAGCGTCATTCGGGCCATTTACCCCGCACAATGCGTCGCTTGCGATGAGCCCACCGAGGCAGAGTTTGGGCTATGCGGTTCGTGCTGGCGCGAGACGAAGTTTATCGGCGGATTGGTCTGCGACACTTGCGGCGTGCCCTTGCCGGGTGAGGATACAGGCGAGAGCGTGCAATGCGATGACTGCATGACCATCGCGCGACCCTGGGACAGGGGCCGGGCGGCGCTGATCTATACCGGCATCGGGCGGTGTCTCGTATTGCGCATGAAACATGGCGACCGCACCGACCTTGCCCGACCTGCGGCCATGTGGATGACCCGCGCGGCGCGACCGCTTTTGCGGGATGATACGGTGCTGGTGCCGGTACCGTTGCATTGGGCACGGCTGGCGCGCCGCCGCTACAATCAGGCAGCGCTGCTGGCCCATATGCTGGGGCGCGTGCTTGAACGGCCGGTCTGTGCGGATGCGTTGCTGCGGCCCAAAAAGACCAAGCCGCTTGAGGGGCACAGCAGGGATGCCCGATTTGAGACGCTGTCCGGCGCCATCATTCCGAACCCCAAGCGGCAGGGCCAGATCGCGGGCAAATCGGTTCTTTTGGTCGACGACGTGATGACATCCGGGGCAACGCTTGCCGCCTCTGCCGAGGCTGCCCGCGCTGCCGGTGCCGCAAACGTGTCGATTGTTACACTGGCAAGAGTGGTTAAAGACGCCTAGATCAAGGGAAAATCCAGTGCGGGACCACGAATATGGCGAATGTTGAAATCTACACCAAACCCACTTGCGGCTTTTGCTTCATGGCAAAACGCCTGCTGCAATCGAAAGATGTGAGCTTTGCCGAGGTCAATATCTCGGCCCAGCCGGAGCGCCGTGCCGAGATGATCCAGCGTGCAAATGGCGGCAGCACCGTGCCACAGATCTTTATCGGTGGCACCCATGTGGGCGGCTGCGATGATCTGATGGCGCTTGAGCGTGCGGGCAAGCTGGATGCGATGCTGGCTGCATGAAGGCGGCACTGCTTCAACTGAATGTCAGCGATGATCCGGCGTCAAATCTGCCCCGGACGGTGGATATGATTGCCGAGGCGGCGGGCAAAGGGGCGGGCTTTGTTCTGACGCCAGAGGTGACCAATTGTGTGTCGCAGCAGCGCAAACATCAGGCGCGTGTACTCCAGCAAGAGGCCGATGATCCGACCCTGCATGCGCTCCGCGAGGCGGCGATCCGACATGGCATCTGGCTCTCGATCGGGTCGCTCGCCCTGAAAACGGATGATCCCGATGGCCGTTTTGCGAACCGGTCGTTCCTGATTGATCCTGCCGGGCAGATCGTGGCCCGCTATGACAAGATCCACATGTTTGATGTGACCGTGTCGGATACGGAAACCTACCGGGAGTCAGCGGGGTATCGCCCCGGCACACATGCGGTTGTGGCCGACACGCCTTTTGCGAAGATCGGGCTGAGCATCTGTTATGATATTCGCTTTGCCTACCTCTACCGCGCGTTGGCGCAGGCCGGCGCTGAGGTGCTTTTGGTACCATCCGCATTCTCGCCCGTAACCGGTGCGGCACATTGGGAGCCGCTGTTGCGCGCCCGCGCAATCGAGACCGGGTCTTATGTGCTGGCCGCCGCGCAGACCGGGACGCATGCGGCGCAATCAGGCAAAGCACGCACGACTTATGGGCATTCCATGGCGATCTCGCCCTGGGGTGAGGTTTTGCTGGACATGGGCACCGACCCCGGCATGGGTTTGGTTGATCTTTCCCTTGCGGAAGTGGCACAAAGCCGAAAACGTATCGCGGCCCTGAGCCACGATCGCCCATTTGAAGGCCCTTGATGTCCGACGCCTCTGACAGTCTTGCTGTTTCGCTTTTCAGCGAAATCCTGATGGTGGATCAGTTGGCCCGCGCCAATGTCGCGCGGGTGCTGCCCAAGGGCATGGAATTGTCGCACTTCTCCGTGCTGAACCATCTGGCGCATGCGGGTGTCGAACGGTCACCTGCGCAGTTGGCCAAGACCTTTCATCTGACACGCGGCGCGATGACGAATACGCTGCACAAGCTCGAATGGGCCGGCTGGGTCCATATTCGCCCCGATTGGGAGGACGCGCGGCGCAAGATGGTGGCGATCAGCCCGTCCGGCCAGGCAGCCCGCGACGCAGCCCTCGCCGCGATTGCACCGGTCATTGCCGAGGTGGTCCAGAAGGTCGGCAATGACAAAATCCGCGCGGCTTTGCCTGTCTTGCGCGAAATGCGGTTGAAGCTCAGCGTGGTGGAATGAGGTTTCGCCGCTCTGCTTGACGGGCGACACGCTGATCTCGCCCCATACTTGAGTTCTTCTCGTGGAACCGTCGTGCGATTAAAGCATGAGCATTTCGTCATCATTCGCCCAATAATTCAGCGGAACGCTGGGGCCATTTCTCGAACTGCTTAAATCTCTGGCCAATTTTAGGCGTTTCACGTCACTTGCAGTTGCTCACCAAAAGGCGAGCCGCGCGGATGGCATCCCGGCAGATCGCTACACCCGCGCGACGACAACATCACTGCTGCGGTTCCTGCCTTCGGGGATTGGCTTTTCGTTGAAAAGGGGCCTGGCGCCTTTTTGAAATCCGCAGCGACAATGGGGACCTTAAGTCTATGACGATTAAAACTTCTGCTCTTGCTTTGACCGCCCTTCTGGGCACAACGGCCATGGCTGCCGCCGAATGCGCTGACCCGATCAAGGTTGGTGTGCTGCATTCGCTGTCGGGCACGATGGCGATCTCTGAGACCACACTGAAAGACACGATGCTGCTTTTGATCGAAGAGCAAAACGCCGCTGGCGGCCTGCTCGATTGCGAGATCGAGGCGGTCGTGGTTGACCCGGCCTCTGACTGGCCGCTTTTTGCCGAGAAAGCACGCGAATTGCTGACCGTGCACGAGGTGGACGTGATCTTTGGCAATTGGACATCCGTGTCGCGTAAGTCGGTTTTGCCCGTGATCGAAGAGCTGAACGGCCTTCTGTTCTATCCGGTGCAGTATGAAGGCGAAGAGAGCTCCAAGAACGTGTTCTACACGGGTGCTGCACCCAACCAGCAGGCGATCCCGGCCACGGACTATTTCCTTGAGGAACTGGGCGTTGAGAAATTCGCGCTTCTGGGGACTGACTACGTCTATCCGCGCACCACGAACAACATTCTTGAGGCTTACCTGCAGGATAACGGCATCCCTGCCGAAGACATCTTTGTGAACTACACCCCCTTCGGCCATTCTGACTGGGCAACGATTGTGGCTGATGTGGTCGCGCTGGGCGCGGATGGTAAGCAGGTTGGTGTGATCTCGACCATCAATGGTGACGCCAATATCGGTTTCTACAAGGAACTCGCCGCTGCCGGTATCTCAGCCGATGATATCCCTGTTGTCGCCTTCTCAGTGGGTGAGGAAGAGCTGTCTGGCCTCGATACATCCGACCTCGTCGGTCACCTCGCCGCATGGAACTATTTCCAATCCGCTGAATCGGAGGCCAACGAGGCTTGGGTCGCAGCGTGGAAAGCCAAGATGGGCGAAGACCGCGTGACCAATGATCCGATGGAGGCGCATTACATCGGCTTCAATATGTGGGTGAATGCGGTGGCCGAGGCGGGCACGACGGATGTCGATGCCGTGCGTGAAGCAATGTATGGTCAAGAATTCCCGAACCTGACGGGCGGTACCGCCGTGATGCTGCCAAACCATCACCTGGCCAAGCCGGTTCTGATCGGCGAAATCACTGCCGACGGTCAGTTCGACATCATCAGCCAGACCGCGGAAGTGCCCGGCGATGCCTGGACCGACTACCTGCCTGAATCGGCTATCCTGAAATCCGATTGGGAAACGCTCGGCTGCGGGATGTACAACACCGAGACCGAGACCTGCGTGCAGCTGACCTCGAACTACTAAACGAAAACCGGTGCGGGGCGCGTTGCGTGCCGCACCGAAACGCCTGACAGACCGGCACAAGAGAACCCATGTTCCGACGGATTTTTCTGGCCCTTGCGCTGTGGCTGACGCTGCCTGTGATGGTTCAGGCGCAAAGCGTGCAGGACATCCTGCAAACCCACGCAGAAGAGGTGCTGAAACCTGGTCGCCGGTCCGTCGGTGTGGTGCTGGACGATCTGGTTGCCAGTGGTTTGCCGCAAGTGGTCCCGTTTCTGGAGGCCTGGCGCGACCGCGAGATTGTGCAGCGTGACAGCGATGGTCTGTTCTTTCGTGTGATCGCCGAGGGCGATATGGTCACAATCGCCGACCTTGATACCGGTGCCGAAGAGCAAGCCGCCGAAGACGACCTGACCGAATCCCGCCCTAATGGCGGCGTGCGTCGCGCGATTGGCGATGCGCTAGTGCAATTCCAACTCTCTGACCCGGATATCGCCAAACGGCAGGCCGCCGTGGACGCCATTGCCCGCAGCATGGATGCGAGCCAGCTTGAGCCGCTGAGAGCCTCCATCGAAGGTGAGCCGGATGCGGGTCTGAAGGCGGTCAAAACCCGTTTGGCAGGCATGCTTGCAGCGCTGTTTGCGGATACAAGTGAGGAACGTGTTGCGGCGATTGACGCGCTCTCGTCTGACCTCTCCGTCGATGTCCGTGCTGTGCTCAACCGGATCCTTGCGACGGAAGATGCTGTTGCCGAAACGCTCCCCGACGACGGAAATGTGGCCCAAGTGCTGGTGGTTGGCGATGACCTGACGCAGGCCGAGGCCTATGCACGGCTTGTCGCTGCTGACCTTGCCCCGCCCTTGGTCTCAAACGACGATATCCGCGATGCTCTGATCGCGAATATCGCGGGTGGCGAAGTGGGCGGTGTACCGATCCACGCGCTCGATACCGATGCGGCCCGTGGACTGGCCTATGATGCACTGGCGCGGGATGGTCTGGTGCCGGAACGGGTGAAACCACAGGCGCAAATCGACGCTGTCGCCGCCCATGTCTTTTTCACATCCTACACCGAACCTGATGCGGCCGTGACCGATGCTGCCCGCGCGGCACTTGATGCGATTGAAACGCGTGTCGGCCTGAGCCAGGCCGCCGATCTGGGCCTCGATGCCCTCTCGCTCGCCTCGATCTATTTTCTCGCCGCCATTGGGCTGGCCATCACTTTCGGCGTCATGGGCGTCATCAACATGGCCCATGGCGAGTTCATCATGATGGGCGCCTATACCGGCTTTGTCGTGCAGCAATTCGTGCCCGATTATACCATCTCCATCATCATCGCGCTGCCATTGGCCTTTGCCATCACCTTTGGCGCGGGTGTCGCGATGGAGCGGTTGGTGATCCGCTACCTCTATCACCGTCCGCTGGAAACCTTGCTTGCCACCTTCGGCATCTCCATCGCCCTGCAGCAATTGGCCAAGAATATCTTCGGCACACAGGCCCGCCCGTTGACCTCGCCTGAATGGCTGGACGGTGCGCTGGTCATCAACGATGTCATCGCGATCAGCTATATCCGCATCGCGATCTTCGTGATGGCGCTGATGTTTCTCGCGCTGATCCTCTTCGTTCTCAAACGCACCCGGTTGGGGCTGGAAGTGCGCGCCGTCACCCAGAACCCCGGCATGGCCGCTTCGATGGGCATTAATCCGGATCGGATCAACATGCTGACCTTCGGCCTTGGCTCCGGCATCGCGGGCATCGCCGGTGTGGCGATTGGCCTTTATGCCAAGGTCACATCCGAGATGGGGGCCGATTACATCGTTCAATCCTTCATGACGGTCGTCGTTGGCGGTGTCGGCAATGTCTGGGGCACGCTGGCAGGCGCGTCGCTGATCGGGTTCCTGCAGAAGGGGATCGAGTGGATGAACCCTTCCAACACGCTTGCCGCGCAAACCTATATGATCCTCTTCATCATTCTCTTCATCCAATTTCGGCCCAAAGGAATCGTCGCCCTCAAAGGTCGGGCGGCAGCGGACTGACCCCATGCATCTTCTCATGTTCACAAATACCTCGGGGAGGTCTGGAGGGGCAACGCCCCTCCAGCGGGGCGACGCCGAAGGTGGCGCAAATGCATAGAAGTTTTCTCGCCCAAAACCCATCCGTCCTGTGGTTCATCGCGCTCCTCGCGCTCTTCACCATTGCGGTGACCATCCTGTCGGAAGCCACAGGCATCGGCCTGATCTCAACCTCCTTCGTCAAAACGCTCGGCAAAACGCTGTGCCTCTGCCTTGTGGCTATCGCGATGGATGTCGTCTGGGGTTATTGCGGCATCCTCAGCCTTGGACATTTCGCCTTCTTTGGCATCGGCGGCTATGCGATTGGCATGTGGCTGATGTATGCGCGCACCGAGATTATCGTGCTGGAAAGCCTTGCTGCGCAGGCAATCCCGCCCACGCCTCAAGAGATATCGGATGCGATTGGCAACCAGATTTTCGGCGTCGTCGGCAGTTCCGAATTCCCGGCGATCTGGGCCTTTGCCGATAGCCTGTTCCTGCAGCTTCTTTTCGTCGTGCTGGTGCCGGGACTGCTTGCGCTGGTCTTCGGCTGGCTCGCCTTCCGCAGCCGGGTCACGGGCGTCTACCTTTCGATCCTGACCCAGGCGATGACCCTGGCATTGGCGCTATACCTTTTCCAGAACGACAGCGGCCTTCGCGGCAATAACGGCCTGTCGGGCCTCCAGAACATCCCTGGCTACGAGGACGTCTCGCAGGCCACGATATCAATCATCTTCTTTATTGCCTCCGCCATCGCCCTTGGCGCGGGCTATATCTTCTTTGCTTGGATCATCTCCGGCAAGATGGGCAGCGTCATCAAAGGTATCCGCGATAACGAGGCGCGGGTGCGGTTTCTGGGCTATCATGTGGAGAGCTACAAGCTCTTCGTTTTCACCACCACAGCCGTGGTCGCCGGGATCGCCGGCGCCCTTTACTACCCACAAGCGGGCATCATCAATCCGGGCGAAATCGCCCCCATCGCGTCGATCTACCTCGCCGTCTGGGTCGCCATCGGCGGGCGCGGGCGGCTTTATGGTGCGGTGATCGGGGCGGCCTTTGTCTCGCTCCTCTCCAGTTGGTTCACCGGGGGTGGCGCGCCCGATATCAACCTTGGTTTCTACACGATCCAATGGACGGATTGGTGGCTGGTGTTGCTGGGCGTTTCCTTCGTCGCCGTCACGCTCTTCTTTCCCAAAGGCATTGGCGGCCTTTTTGATTACCTCGTCAGGAAGCCGTCATGAGCATGCTGTTGGAGGTTTCCGGCGTCTCGGTGTCGTTTGACGGGTTTCGCGCGATCAACAACCTGTCGATCAACTTCGCCCCGACCGAGTTGCGCGCGATTATCGGGCCCAACGGTGCGGGCAAGACGACGTTCATGGATATCGTCACCGGCAAGACGAAGCCCGATGAGGGGACAGTCATCTGGGGGGATCGCAACATCTCACTCCTCGGTATGTCGGAAAGCCAGATCGCGATGGAGGGGATCGGGCGCAAGTTCCAGAAGCCCACGGTGTTTGAGGCGCAGACTGTGCGCCAGAACCTTGCCATGGCGCTGAAAAACCCGCGTGGGCCATTTACTGTGTTGATGCACAAGAAAACCAACCGAAACGCTGAACGGATTGAGGCTGTGGCTGACCAGATTGGCCTTGCGGACAGCCTGACCCGTGTGGCGGGTGAGCTGAGCCACGGGCAAAAGCAATGGTTGGAGATTGGAATGTTGCTGGCGCAGGAACCGCGTTTGATGCTCGTCGATGAACCAGCGGCTGGCATGACCCCCGAAGAGCGTGAAAAGACCACCGATATCCTGAAACAGGCGGCCAAGACCCGCGCGGTTGTGGTGGTGGAGCACGATATGGAATTTGTCCGTCGCCTCGATTGCAAGGTGACCGTGCTGCATGAGGGCGCGGTGCTGGCCGAGGGCAGTCTGGACCATGTGACGTCAAACCAGACCGTGATCGATGTCTATCTGGGGCGCGGCCATGCTTGAGGCCCGGCATATCGATCTGAAATACGGGCAAAGCCAGATCCTGTTTGATGTGTCGCTCACGGCTGCCGTCGGGCAGATCACCGCGGTGATGGGTAACAATGGGGTCGGCAAGACAAGCCTTTTGAAGGCGATATCGGGCCGGCACCCCTTGGCGGCAGGCGAGGTGCATGTAGGCGGGTCGCCGGTCGCGCTGTCGTCAGCCTATCACGCCGCGCGTGCGGGCATCGCCTATGTACCGCAGGGCCGGGAAGTCTTTCCGATGATGAGCGTGCTGGAAAACCTCAAAACCGGCTTTGCCTGCCTACCGAAGACCGATCACCGCATCCCGGACTACGTCTTTGACCTCTTCCCGGTGCTGCGCGACATGCAATCGCGGCGCGGCGGCGACCTGTCAGGCGGCCAGCAACAGCAACTGGCCATCGCCCGCGCACTAATCACGCGGCCGAAGGTGCTGCTGCTTGATGAGCCGACTGAGGGGATTCAGCCCAACGTGATCCAACAGATCGGCGACGCGCTGAAAACCCTGCGTGATCAAGGTCAAATGGCGATTGTGCTGGTCGAACAGAACGCTGATTTCGCTTACCGGATCGCGGATACATTCACCGTGATGGAGCAGGGCCGCGTGAAGCGAACGGCGGGCAAAGCCGACTACAACAAGGACGCATTGATGGCCGATCTGGCGCTCTAGCTTGGTGCGGCCATCGACGCCTTGTTCCGATGGCCGCTTTTTTCTCTCAGGCTGCTGCTGTGGCTTCGATTTCGAACAGAAGACCTGGCGCGGCAAGACGCGTGACCCCCAAAAGCGTCATTGGGGGCGCAACCTGATGCGGGCCAAATCGCATTCCCATCAGATCGAAGTTTTTGAGCGCCTCGTCTACGTCGGTGGCATAGACACCGAGCTTGATAACATTGCTCAGATCCAATTGCGCTTCCTTTAGGACGGCCTCCAGATTGTCGAGCGCGAGGCTGATCTGTGCACGCATATCACCTGGATGTTGCGGGTTGCCCTCACCATCAACGGCGGTTTGTCCCGCGCAGATGATCTGACGCGTCGCGCCGTCAAGCACCTCGGCCTGATTGTAACCCAGCTTGATCGACCAGTCCCAGGGGTTCACTGCTGTCCGCTCCATGTCGCAATCTCCTCAATTTGTGGTTGCTGGAATCGGTGTAGATCAAAATAGTGCCAAATCTTGGCGCTATTTGTGCTAGGGTCGCGATATGAACATAAGACTGAGACATGACGCCATCGTGCGCTCCCTCCGCCGAAATGGCACATCGACCATCGATGCTCTTGCTGACGAAGTTGGTGCATCGCGTCGAACGGTATTGCGCGACATCAGCGCGCTGCGTGACGAAGGCTATGTCATTCATTCGGATGTTGGTCGCGGCGGTGGGCTGCAACTTGACCCGCAATCGATGCAAACAACGGCCAAACTCTCTGTGCCAGAGGTCTTTGCGCTTCTTATTAGCGTTGCTGCCATGCGGGCAGCGGGGAACCTGCCGTTCTCGGAGCTGGCAGATACAGGATTGGCCAAGATCGAAAAGGCGCTGCCCGCGGATAAGGTCAAAGACCTGCGCGCCTTCCTTGACTGCCTGCATATAGGCCAGTTGTCGCCATTGCAGGACCTGTCAGATATGGGAAAGATGGACGCCAATCTGCTTCCTGCATTTGAAAAGGCCTTTCTCGGGCGTCAGTTGATATGCTTTGACTATCGCGACGCAAAAGGGCGCCAGACGAGGCGTGAGGTAGAGCCGCAGGCCATGCTGATCCTGCCACCATTGTGGTACCTTGTCGGCTGGGATCCGACGCGGATGGATTTTCGGCATTTCCGGATGGACCGGATCAGCAGCCCCGCGGCTGTCGCAGATACAAGCTTTCGCCGTCGGCATGTGCCGTTCGAAGACGATGTCTGTCCCTACAGCGCGTTGCAGAAATGATGGGCAGTGAAGCCATACTTATCCTGCATGTTGGGCCCCTCTGGCCGAGTGCCGCGCATGCAAAGCATGACCGACTTCACGGTAAGACGACGCGCTCCACCTCGGTGGGTTGCCGAACATCTTCGGCCATCCGCGTCAAACCCTCTGCGAAAGAGACTATTGGCGACCAGCCCAATAGTCGTTTGGCCTTACCAATGTCAGGGCAGCGGCGGGTCGGGTCGTCAACGGGGCGGGGTTCGAAAACGATCTTACTGCGGCTCCCGAAATGCGCGTTCACGGTTTCGGCGATTTGCAGGATCGTCATCTCGACCGGATTGCCAACGTTGATGACCTCTCCTTTTGCGGCATCCATAAGACCCATCCGCATCAGCGCATCGACCGTATCGCTGACGTAGCACAAGCTACGGGTCTGACTGCCGTCGCCATAAATGGTCAACGGTTGCCCGGCCTTGGCCTGAGACATGAAGTTGGGGATGGCGCGCCCATCACCGGCGGTCATGCCCGTCCCGTATGTGTTGAAGATGCGCGCGATCCGAATGTCGGATTGCCCGGTGCGCCACGCATCCATCAGCAGCGTTTCCGCGGCCCGCTTGCTTTCATCATAGCAGGCACGCGGGCCCACTGGATTGACATTGCCCCAATCGGTTTCGACCTGAGGATGGTGTAGCGGATCGCCGTAGACCTCGCTCGTTGAGGCCTGAACAAACGAGGCCCCGCAATTCTGTGCGTGGTCCAGCAAGTGGAACGCGCCGAGCACGTTGCTCTTCCACGTGCCAATCGGGTCCGCCTGATAATGCCTTGGTGACGCGGGACTGGCGAGATTGAAGATGACATCTGTCGGGGGGAGCACGTGGTTTTCACTGATGTCATCGGTTTGTGTCGTCAGATGGCTCACAAAGCGGGCGCAGAGCGCCTTCATCGACGCCTCTTCGCCAGTGGCGTAATTGTCAACGACATGCACCGTTGCGCCGGCCTCAAGCAGCGTGGTCACTAAGTGCCGTCCGATAAACCCGGCACCTCCAGCGACCAGAACCGATTTGCCCGACCAGTTTTTCATCGCCTCGCCTCGCGCGCTTCAATCGCTTCGGCGGCAACGCGGGTTTCGCTTTCGAATGTGAGCGCGCGCGCCACGGCTTGCCCGTTTGCAGCGATCTCGCGCGCTTTGTCGGGGTTGGTCTTGACCCAATCGATCTGTGTGGCCAAGTCGCCTAGGTCTGTACGGATGGGCACGTAATGCTCCCACGGGATGAGCTTGTGGTAATACCATTGGTAGTAGCCCATGGGGCTGCCCACCTTCAGCACGCAGCAACCGAGCTTCAACCGCTGCATGAAGTTGTTCCATGCATTGGTGAACCCGTCGATATCGACGGCATATTTCATCCCGCTCCAATCATGGGTGGGGATGAAATCGGCGACATAGCCTGCGTCTTCGATCAGCCGACCATAATCGTGGTCGGGACAGGCCACGAAACGAAAGTCGATGTCCAATTCGCGGCTTTTCATGGCCATGCGCAGGCGTTGATTGACGGCCGGATTGTCGATCAGCTCTGGTTCGAGCGAAAAGACCCCGGTGCCATTGGGGCGCCCGCGCCAGATGATCTCATCACTCCGGTCATCCCAATCAAGCGCTTGCTCAGCCGCGAAGGCATCTGTTTCGGCATAACCCCGATCACGAAAGAAATAGACGTCTGGCAAGGGCGTATGTCTGTCAGAGCTCACACTGAACTTGTAATCTGCCCCGGTGGGAAGATTGCCGTCTGACGCGTTCACGACAATCTGCTTGATGTCGGAGGATGTTTGATTGAACCAGTAAGAGTAGCAAGCTATTTTGTTTATTACTTCAACAAGATAGCCCCATCGGTGACTTTCGTTAACCAGTGCGACGATATGATCTGCTCGTTTCCTGACCAGGACAACATCGGTTGGTGCAGGCGGTTCTGCGGACGGTTCAATCGTCACTTTGGGCGGTGTGACGCCCGCCTTGGAGAACTGTAGATAGGTTTCGTTCAGAATACGTTTGCGCCGCCTCAGCTTTCTTCTATGCGCGTTCAGCCGTTTTTTTGCATCCGCAATTGGATTGAGCACTAGGAAGGTCCATTCGTGGGCTCTGCGGCAATATCGGCATTGCCTGCAGGTATCAGGTTCCCTAGGGGTAGCCGTGTCGGCTGGTGGGCTCAAGCTGGTTTTGTTGCTGCTGTCACGTAGTTAACCGACAAATCACTGTCCGAGATAGACCAGGAAAAGCTGGGAAGACTGAACACAAAACCTTGTCGATCAACCGGGGTTAGCCCGGCTTTTTCCAACATGGCTTCAAGTTCATCGGGCGCGATAAACTTGCGCCAGTCATGGGTTCCTTTCGGCAGCCAGCGCATCACATGCTCAGCGCCCACAATTGCCATTGCAAAGCTTTTGGCGGTGCGGTTGATGGTTGAACAAATGTGGATACCGCGGGGGTTCAAGAGGTTTTGACACGCTGTCAGGAAGGCCTGTGGGTCAGCCACATGTTCGATCACCTCCATGTTCAGCACCACGTCGAACGTTTCACCGGCTTCTGCCAGCGCTTCGGCTGTTGTGTGCCTGTAGTCGACATCCAGCTTGGATTGCGCCGCATGAATTCTGGCCACCTCGATATTTCCTTCGGCCGCGTCAGCACCGACAATCGTCGCACCAAGCCGTGCCATCGGTTCGCACAAGAGTCCGCCGCCGCAACCGATGTCGAGGATGCGTAGATTTTCGAACGGCCGGGGCTTCGTCAGATCGCGCCCAAACTCAGCGGCAATCTGGCTGGTGATGTAGTCGAGCCGCACTGGGTTCATCGTGTGCAGCGGTTTGAACTTCCCGTTGAGGTCCCACCATTCGGCCGCCATTGCCTCAAACTTGGCAATTTCGGATGTATCGACGGTCGTGGATGACATTTATTGGCCCCGATCTGTGCAGCAATCATGGTTTCTGCTTTCAAGACAGGATATAACCCGCGCATGGATAAAGTCGTAGGACAAAAGCGCATCAATGCGCATCTTTACCAGCCCATTGATCCCTTTGATCAGTGGATGCTGGATGTGGGCGATGGCCATCGCATTTATGTCGAGCAATGCGGCAACCCTGATGGTGTCCCGGTTGTAGTGCTGCATGGCGGTCCGGGCGGTGGCTGCAGCCCGGCGATGCGCCGATACTTTGACCCCGATATGTTTCGCATCGTGCTCTTTGACCAACGCGGCTGCGGACGGTCACGGCCCCATGCGAGCGTCGAGGCGAACACGACCTGGCATCTTGTCTCGGACATCGAACAGATCCGCGAAACACTGGGTATCGACCGGTGGATCATTTTTGGCGGGTCATGGGGTGCGACGCTGGCGCTGATCTACGCGCAAACGCATCCTGATCGTGCTGCGGCACTCACACTGCGCGGCGTGTTCCTGATGACAAAGCCAGAGCTTGATTGGTTCTATGGCGGCGGTGCGGGCAAGTTCTGGCCCGAGCTTTGGGCGCGCTTTGTCGATCTGATCCCTGCTGATGAGCAGTACGATCTGATTGCTGCCTATCACCGGCGGCTGTTTTCGGGGGATATCCCGATAGAGACACGCTACGCCCGTGCCTGGGCATCCTGGGAAAATGCACTTGCCTCTATCGACAGTGACGGCGTGACTGGCGAAAGCCCCGCTGACTATGCCCGGGCCTTTGCCCGGCTTGAAAACCACTATTTCCATCATCAGGGCTTTTTGGATGAGGGGCAGCAAATCCTGCACCCCGACCGGATGACCCGCATTGCCAACGTTCCGGGCGTTATTGTTCAGGGCCGTTACGACATGATTTGCCCGCCGATTTCGGCGCATAACCTGTCCAAGAAATGGCCACGATCCCGGCTGACGCTGATCGGTCGTGCCGGTCACGCGTTGTCGGAACCGGGGATCAGTGCCGAACTTGTGCGCACGATGGATATGATGGGTGCGCAAAGGGCCAAGCTGGGCCTTTAGGGTTTACAGGTGAAAATCTACCGTTAAAGTTCACGGCACTAACGGGGAAACGTCAACTTGGGCAATGTCCTAACGATTATTTTCCAGCGCATCGCGTTGGGCGCGCTGACTTTGCTAATCGTCTCGGTTGTCATCTTTGTGGCGGTTAACTTGCTTCCCGGCAATTTTGCACAAGCGATTTTGGGTCAGGGTGCGACACCTGAAGCAGTCGCCGCCATTGAACGTGATCTGGGCCTCGATCAGCCGATGGTTGTCCGATATTTCGATTGGCTGGGTGGCATATTGCGTGGCGATTTCGGGTCAAGTTTTGCGCAGGCGAATTTCGCAAATTTCAGTGGGACGACGTCGGGTGCGACAACGGTGGCGGAACAGATTGCGCCCCGCTTTGCGAACACCATGTTTCTGGCCCTTGTCACGGCGGCCATCGCAGTGCCGTTCTCGATCTTTCTTGGCATTCTGGCAGCACTTTATCGCAACACGGTCTTTGATCGCGCGACGAACATCTTCACGCTATCGTCGATCTCGAGTCCCGAATTCTTTCTGGCTTACATTCTCATCCTGTTTCTTGCGGTGCTGAACCCGATCCTGCCATCGCTGTCGAATATCTTTGAGGGGATGGCATTCAGTGACCGACTGATCGCATCGATGTTGCCGGCCTTGACCCTGACCCTTGTGGTGACGGCGCATATGATGCGGATGACGCGGGCGGCGATCATAAACCTGCTCGCGTCGCCTTATATTGAGATGGCACGGCTGAAAGGCCTGTCACCCATGCGGGTGATCGTCAAACATGCCTTCCCAAATGCTCTGGCGCCGATCATCAATGTGATTGCCCTGAACCTCGCCTATCTGATCACGGGTGTGGTCGTGGTAGAAGTTGTGTTCGTCTATCCCGGCATCGGGCAGCTTTTCGTGGATAGCGTCAAGATCCGCGACATACCTGTTGTGCAAGCCTGCTGCCTGATCTTTGCGACGGCCTTTATCCTGCTCAATCTCACAGCCGACATCATGTCGATCTTGTCGAACCCGCGTCTGAGGCATCCGAAATGATCTGGTTTGCCGCAACCCTTGTCGGGATGGCCGTGCTGGCATGGGGTTTTCGGTTTGCAGGTCAAACGGTCACCGGCAATGCGCCCGCATTCCGGGACATGTCTTTTGGCGTGGCTTATGGCTACATTCTGGGTGTTGCCGTCCTCGCTTGGCTGATCTGGGCCTATGTCCAAGGGCGCAGTCCCGATCCACAGGTCGCCAACAAGTTCTTCTTTCTTCGCGTGGCAATTGAAGGGTTCATCCTTTTTGCGATTGCTGCATGGCTTTTCCGCCTGCTTGGTCGCAACGTAGGGACAGCAGGCAGCAAGAAGATGTTTCGATCTATGCCGCTGACGGCCTCCTTTGGCGTGCTGGTTATCTTGATCTACGCAGTGCTTGCGATCTTTGCCGGCGCCATTGCGCCTTACGGGCAAGAGCAGATCATTCCCGGCGTGGCTGCCAATATCGTGCCCGGCGGCGATCCTGCCATGGGTGGCAATCCCGATTTCCCGCTGGGCACCGACCAGATTGGGCGCGATATTCTGAGCCGCCTGATCTATGGTGCGCAAAACACCGTTGGCATCGCCTTTGCCACGACGGTTCTGGCGTTCCTTTTGGGTGGCACATTTGGTTTTCTGGCGGCAACGCTGGGCGGCTGGCTGGATCAAGTTCTGTCGCGGATGGTCGATGTGCTGATGGCGATCCCGTCGCTGATCTTCGCACTGCTTTTGATGACGATCGCAAGCGTCTGGGCGCCCGAACTGGGCATTCCCCTGACCGTTTTCATGGTCGTCATCATTGCAGTCATCGACAGCACACGTGTCTACCGCTTGTCGCGTGCAGTGGGGCAAAACATCGTGGTGATGGATTATATCGAGGCGGCGAAGTTGCGCGGTGAGGGGCTGGGATACCTGATGTTCAAGGAAATCCTGCCGAATGCGACGGCACCGCTCCTCGCCGAATTTGGCCTGCGCTTCTGCTTCGTGTTCCTGACGATTGCCGCTTTGTCATTCCTCGGCGTGGGCATTCAGCCGCCCTTGGCCGATTGGGGCACGATGGTGCGTGATCTGGGTGGATTCGTGAATTTCGCGGCCTTTGCACCATTGGCGGCAACCGCTCCATTGCTGGCGGCAGGGGCGATTGCCCTGCTGACGGTGGCGGTGAACTTCGTGGTGGACTGGATGCTCTACCGCTCATCGGGGTTGAAGGAATGAGCGACGCACCTCTTGTCAAAATCCGGGACATCAAGCTGGAAGGGCGCAGCGATGAGACCTGGATGCCGATTATCAATGGTGTTGATTTGACGCTCGCACGCGGTGAGGTTTTGGGGCTCATCGGCGAATCCGGTGCGGGAAAGTCGACATTGGGCCTTGCCGCCATGGGTTATACCCGCGACGGCGTGCGGATCAGTGGCGGTAGTGTGGAGTTTGATGGCATTGACCTGCTGACGGCCTCTGCCGCCACCAAACGCGCCTTGTTGGGCAAACGGATCGCCTATGTGGCGCAATCTGCGGCGGCGAGCTTCAACCCTGCGCACAAGCTGATTGACCAGCATGTCGAGGGCCCGGTGCAGCATGGCGTGATGCAGCGCAGCGAAAGCGCTGAGGATGGGATAGAGCTTTATCGCAAACTCCGCCTACCAAACCCTGACGAGATCGGGTTCCGCTATCCGCACCAGGTCTCGGGCGGGCAATTGCAGCGCTGCATGACCGCGATGGCGATGTCGTGCCGCCCGGACCTGATCATCTTTGATGAACCGACAACGGCATTGGACGTGACCACACAGATCGAGGTTCTGGCCTCGATCAGGGATATTGTGGAGCAGTTTGACACGGCCGCGATCTATATCACGCATGATCTGGCGGTCGTCGCGCAGATGGCGGACCGCATCAAAGTCTTGCTGAAAGGCGATGAGGTCGAAACCGCCGATACCCGCACCATGCTGGCGGCCCCCACACAAGAGTACACCAAGTCGCTGTGGGCCGTGCGCAGTTTTGAACGCCCTCGCAAACCGGCGGTTCAGACCGGTGCTGTGCCGGTTGTCAGCGTCCAGAATGTTGATGCGGCCTACGGCAAGATACCCGTGCTGCACGATGTCAGTTTTGACTTGCATGCGGGCCGCACCGTTGCCGTTGTGGGCGAAAGCGGATCGGGCAAATCGACCACGGCCCGTTGCATCACGGGGCTTTTGCCGCCCAAATCCGGGCAGATCCTGCTGGATGGCGATGTGCTGCCGCCCGATTATCGCAAACGGACCAAGGATCAGCTGCGCCAGGTGCAGATGATCTATCAGATGGCCGACACAGCGCTGAACCCGCGCATGTCGATTGGCCAGATCATCGCCCGGCCTGTTCAGTTTTACCTGGGTCTGACCGGGGCCGCACGGCGCAAGAAGGTCGACGCGCTTCTTGATCAGATCGAACTGGAGCCGTCGAAATACTACCACCGACTGCCATCAGAACTCTCTGGTGGCCAAAAGCAGCGCATTGGGATCGCGCGTGCCCTTGCGGCTGAGCCGAAATTCATCATCTGTGATGAGGTCACCTCGGCCCTGGATCAGCTTGTCGCCGAAGGCATCCTGCGTCTTCTGGCCCGTCTACAGGATGAGCTGTCGCTGACCTATATGTTTATTACGCACGATCTGGCCACGGTCAAAGCCATCGCGGACGAGGTTGTGGTGATGAAGGATGGCCGCGTTGTGGAACAGGGCGAAAAGGCCGAGATGTTCACGCCGCCCCATCATGCCTACACCGATCTGCTTTTGTCATCGGTGCCGGAAATGGACCCAGATTGGCTGACCAATCTGCTGGCGGAACGCGGAGTTGATAACATCGGCGATGCGGCAACTGATAAGATGTAACCAGAATCACCAGACTTGGTGAAAGTTAAGCGGGTGTTGGGACACCCCGCAAAACCAACAGGGAGAACGACAAGATGAATGGAATTAGTAGACGCGGTCTGTTGAAGACGGGTGCTGCTGCTGGCGTACTGAGCCTTTCAGGCATGAAGCTGCGCGCCCAGACACGCGGGGGCAAACTGACAGCCGGTCTGGGTGGCGCGAACACATCCGACAGTTGGGATGGGCGCACCCATTCTGACCTTTTCATGATCGCCTCGGCTCACGGCACGGTTTTTGACTGCCTGACCGAAGTCGCTGCTGATGGATCGCTCAAAGGTGAATTGGCCGAAAGCTGGGAGGCCTCTGCCGATGCCAAAACCTGGACATTCAACCTGCGTCAGGGCGTGACGTTCCACAACGGGAAGTCGTTCGGCGCTGATGACGTCATTGAATCGCTGCAGATGCACGTGGCCGAAGGCGCAAAGTCGGCAGCACAGCCAATTGTCGCGTCAATTAGCGAAATGAAGAAGATCACCGACTTCCAGGTGCAGTTCACATTGGCCTCGGGGAACGCGGACTTCCCTTACCTGATGTCCGACTATCACCTGTTGATCTTCCCTGCGGGCCAGATCGACGAGGCGATCGCAAACGGGATTGGCACCGGTCTTTACCAAGTCCAATCCTTCGACCCCGGCGTGCGCATGGTCGCGACCCGCTACCCCGATCACTACAAGGGTGACGAAGCTGGTTTCTTTGATGAGGTCGAATACATCGCCATCAATGACAACACTGCTCGGATGAACGCGCTGATGACCGGTCAGGTTGATACGATCAACCGGATCGACTTCAAAACTGAGGCGTTGCTGAGAGCGAACCCGCAACTCCGCATTCAGGAAGTCACCGGTAACCAGCATTATACATTCGCGATGCTGACAGATACTGCGCCGTTCAACGATGTGAATGTCCGCCGTGCGCTGAAATACGGTATCAACCGCCAGGAAATGGTGGACAAAATCCTGCTTGGCCACGGGATGGTCGGGAACGATACCCCTATCGGACCTGCCAACCAGTTCTTCCATGCGGAAATGGAGCAGCTGGAATACGACCCAGATCAGGCAAAGTTCTATCTGCAGCAAGCGGGCCTCGATAGCCTGAACATCGACATCAGCGCGTCCAGCGCTGCGTTTGAGGGTGCTGTGGATGCCGCGCAATTGTTCCAGGCGTCGGCTGCGGCTGGGGGCATCAACCTGAATGTGGTGCAAGAACCCGCTGATGGCTATTGGTCCAATGTCTGGCTGAACAAGCCGTTCTCGGCCGTGTACTGGTCAGGCCGCGCGACCGAGGATTGGATGTTCTCAACTGCCTATGAGGCTGGCGTTCCATGGAACGATAGCCAATGGGACAGCAACGACTCTGCCCGCTTCCAAGAGCTGCTGCTGACCGCGCGCGCCGAACTCGACACCGACAAGCGGCGCGAGCAGTATTTCGAGATGCAGCAAATCCTGCGTGATGATGGCGGCGTTCTGGTGCCGATGTTTGCGAACTATGTCCAGGCCGTGAACAATCGTATTGCTTCACCGGAAACTGTTGGAAACCTCTGGCAGATGGACAACGCCCGCATGGCTGAGCGGTGGTCAGTCGCCTAAGCGAGCGACAGTAAGAAAACGCGCGAAACCCCGCCAGATCGGCGGGGTTTTTCGTGAAAAATGATGATCTTAACCACTTCTTAACCAACTGTTCAACGCAGGTTCACGTGGTGTCAATTAGGTTCAAATTGTTAGTGAGTGTTGTTGTAGACGTAGTTTCGAATACGAACTGGATTACAACGCTTTGACGCCCCGAAAGAGGGTTGTTGATCCGGGCTATTTTGTTTGGCTCTCGACGATCATCCTTTCGCGGTGATGTGACTTCGTATCGTCGGGCGCCACTGGCCGGACGACAAGTTCTGGCTGGGCCGAACCTTGTTCCCACGCGCCTCGACGATACGAGTTCCCATACGCTTCGTGCCAAATGCGAACGCGCATTGCCTTCCCTCTTGCAGACTCGCAGACGGTTCCGTATATGAGCGATGAAAGCGGCGCCTCGGCTTCCACCCCCAAGGCTCCACCGGGAAAGATCAACGGGCCGCGCGCCCGTTTTTTTGTGCTTATGAAAGATATGAACGATCTGATCGCCAAAGCGGCCATCGACCGCCGCATCGCCGAGATTGTGACCCCTGTCGTCGAGGACATGGGGTTCGAAGTTGTGCGCGTGCGGATGATGAGCGGGAAGGACACCGTG
The DNA here is from genome assembly GCF_033963905.1 of Cognatiyoonia sp. IB215182. NCBI lineage: Bacteria > Pseudomonadati > Pseudomonadota > Alphaproteobacteria > Rhodobacterales > Paracoccaceae > Cognatiyoonia > Cognatiyoonia sp. IB215182. The sequence continues at coordinate 201,290 of NZ_JAXBMB010000005.1, read as the reverse complement.
GTGCAGATCATGGTGCAGCGCCCCGATGGCCAGATTGAAGTGGATGAATGCGGGCAAATCTCGACAGCACTCAGCGCTGTTCTGGACGTCGAAGACCCCATTCTGGATGAATACAATCTGGAGGTCTCCAGCCCCGGCATCGACCGCCCGCTGACCCGGCTGAAGGATTTCGATCTTTGGCAGGGTTTTGAAGCGAAAGTGGAAACCGAACAGCTGATCGACGGGCGCCGCCGGTTCAAAGGACAGCTTGCCGGTACGGAAGGCGATGAGATTCTGATCACCATTTCCGAAGGCACAATTGGCCTGAAATTTGACTGGCTGTCGGATGCGAAACTTGTCCTGACCGATGAGCTGATCCGCGACGTTCTGCGCGGTCGCAAGGATGCGGGTCAGATCGACGAAACCCAGTTTGATGAGATAGAAACAATTATAGAAGGTGAGGAGAACACCTAATGGCGTATACGTCAGCCAACCAGTTGGAGCTGTTGCAAACGGCCGAGGCCGTGGCCCGCGAAAAGAATATCGAACCGGGCCTCGTGGTGGAGGCGATGGAGGAGTCGCTCGCCCGTGCCGCCAAATCGCGTTACGGCGCAGAGATGGACATCCGTGTGTCCATCGACCGCAAAACCGGCCGCGCGACCTTTACCCGTGTGCGCACCGTCGTCGAAGACGAAGAGCTTGAGAATTATCAGGCGGAGTTCACGGTCGAACAGGCCAAGCAGTATATGGAAAACCCAGAAGTCGGGCAGCAGTTCATTGAAGAAGTGCCGCCTGTCGAACTGGGCCGGATTGCCGCGCAATCGGCCAAGCAGGTCATCCTGCAAAAGGTCCGCGAAGCCGAGCGTGACAAGCAATACGAAGAATTCAAGGATCGCGCCGGGACGATCATCAATGCACTCGTCAAGCGCGAGGAGTATGGCAACGTCATCGTCGATGTGGGCGCGGGCGAGGCTGTGCTGCGCCGCAATGAAAAGATCGGGCGCGAGGCATATCGCCCCAATGATCGCATCCGCTGCTACATCAAGGATGTGCGCCGCGAACAGCGCGGGCCGCAGATCTTCCTGTCCCGCACCGCGCCGGAATTCATGGCGGAGCTTTTCAAGATGGAAGTGCCAGAGATTTACGAAGGCATCATTGAGATCAAGGCCGTGGCCCGTGACCCCGGCAGCCGCGCGAAGATCGCCGTCATCTCTTATGATGGTTCTATCGACCCGGTTGGCGCCTGTGTGGGCATGCGCGGCAGCCGTGTGCAGGCGGTTGTGAACGAGTTGCAAGGAGAAAAGATCGACATCATTCCATGGAATGAAGACATGCCGACCTTCCTTGTGAACGCGTTGCAACCTGCCGAGGTCAGCAAGGTGGTTCTGGACGAGGAAGCGGGCAAGATCGAAGTGGTTGTGCCGGAAGAGCAATTGTCGCTTGCCATTGGTCGTCGCGGCCAGAACGTGCGTCTGGCCAGCCAGCTGACTGGGCTCGACATCGATATCATGACCGAGGAAGAGGAATCCAAGCGTCGTCAGGCCGAGTTTGAGCTGCGCACAAAACTCTTCATGGAGACCCTTGATCTGGACGAGTTCTTTGCCCAATTACTGGTATCTGAAGGGTTCACGAACCTCGAAGAAGTGGCCTATGTCGAAATCGACGAACTTCTGGTGATCGAAGGCGTGGATGAGGATACGGCGGCTGAATTGCAGGCCCGTGCCCGTGACTATCTGGAAGAGCAGGCGAAAAAGGCGATGGAAGCGGCCCGTGCTTTGGGCGTTGAAGACAGCCTTGCCAATTTCGAAGGGCTGACGCCGCAGATGCTGGAAGCGCTGGGCAAGGATGGCGTGAAGACGCTGGAAGACTTTGCGACTTGCGCTGACTGGGAACTGGCCGGTGGATGGACCACCGTCGATGGCGAACGTGTGAAGGACGATGGTGTTCTGGAGCCGTTCGATGTGTCGCTGGAAGAGGCGCAGGACCTGATCATGACAGCCCGTGTGATGCTGGGCTGGGTTGACCCGGCGGATCTGGAGGCTGCAGCGGCAGAAGCCGAAGCTGCCGAAGCCGAGACCGAGGAGGCGGAGGCCTGATTTCAGGCCTCTGACAGGGCGACAGATGGCGCGGGGCGGCCATAACAAAGAACGCGGCGAGCCTGCGCGCAAGTGCATCGTCACGGGTGAGGTCCAGCCAAAGGCTGGGCTGATCCGGTTTGTTGTGGGCCCAGACAATCAGGTCGTGCCTGATGTGTTGGGCAAATTGCCGGGTCGCGGCATGTATGTGACGGCGGACCGGGCGGTTCTGGATCAGGCCACAAAAGGTCAGTTCGCGCGATCAGCCAAACAGGCCGTGACCGTGCCGGATAATCTGGCCGATCTGGTCGAAGGACAGTTGGCGCGCCGCGTCGTGGACCTGATCGCGCTCGCCCGAAAGGCCGGTTTGGCCGTGTGCGGGTTCGAGAAGGTCAAGGGCTGGCTCGCTGGCGGCGAACAGGTCCGTGTTCTGGTGCAGGCCTCTGACGGGTCAGAGCGCGGGAAGACAAAGCTTTGGACGCCCGAAGGGGCGCGATATTTCGGCTGCCTGACGTCAACCGAATTGGGTTTGGCATTTGGGCGGCAAACTGTGATACATGGCGCGCTTGCCACTGGTGGACTCAGCAATCGTGTTGTAGAGGAAGCCACAAAGCTGCGCGGTTTACGCGAAAGTGACGGGGGCGATGGGGCCTCCGGGAAGGATAAAGAAGCTAGATGAGCGATAACGACGGCAAAAAAACTCTGGGTCTGGGTGGTTCACGTCCAAGCAACGTGAAGCAAAGCTTCAGCCACGGGCGGACCAAGAACGTCGTGGTGGAAACCAAGCGCAAGCGCGTTGTGGTGCCCAAGCCGGGTGCGGCGAAACCCGCGGCCGGCGGGCGTGCGGCGCCTGTAGGTGGGGACCCGTCAAAGCGGCCTGCAGGTATCTCGGATGCCGAGCTGGAACGCCGCATGAAGGCGCTCGCCATGGCGAAGGCGCGCGAGGCCGAAGAGGCCGCAAAACGCGCGGCTGAGGAAAAAGCGCGCGAGGAAGAGCGTGCGGCGCGCCGGGCCGAGATAGAGGCGAAGGAAGCCGAAGATCGTGCCCGCGAGGAGCGCGCCAAGGCCAAGGCCGAAGAAGAAGAACGCAAGAAGGCAGAAGCCGCGCGCAAAAAGGCTGCGGCTGATGCGCCCCCTGCCGCTGCGGCTGTGCCGGGTGAGACCGCTGTTGACCGCCCGACCCGCGCCAAGGTGGATCGCGAGCGCGAGACCAAGACGGATCGTGGCAACAAGGCCAAGCCGGGCCGCTCTGACGATGGCCGCCGCTCTGGCAAGCTGACGCTGAATGACGCGCTGTCCGGTCGTGACGGTGGCCGTCAGAGGTCCATGGCCGCGATGAAGCGTAAGCAGGACAAAGCGCGCGCGAAGGCAATGGGCGTCTCTGCAGAGCGTGAAAAGGTCTATCGCGAGGTGGCCCTGCCTGAGGCGATCACCGTTTCCGAGCTTGCCAACCGCATGACCGAGCGTGTCGCCGATGTGGTGAAGGCGCTGATGACCAACGGCATCATGGCGACCCAGAACCAGACGATTGACGCTGACACGGCGGAACTGATCATCGAAGAGTTCGGCCACACCGTCGTCCGTGTTTCGGATGCAGATGTTGAAGACGTCATTCAGGCGGTTGAAGACAAGCCTGAAGACCTCAAGCCGCGGCCGCCAATCATCACGATCATGGGTCACGTCGATCACGGGAAAACCTCTCTGCTGGATGCGATCCGCAATGCGAAGGTGGTGGCGAGCGAGGCAGGCGGGATCACGCAGCATATCGGCGCCTATCAGGTGAAAACCGACAGCGGCGCGGTGCTTTCATTCCTCGACACGCCGGGTCACGCTGCGTTTACCTCCATGCGCTCTCGCGGGGCGCAGGTGACGGATATTGTGGTGCTTGTGGTGGCTGCAGATGACGCAGTCATGCCGCAGACGATTGAGGCGATCAACCACGCCAAAGCGGCGGAAGTGCCGATGATCGTGGCAATCAACAAGATCGATAAACCCGAAGCGAACCCCGACAAGGTCCGCACCGATCTGTTGCAGCACGAGGTCATCGTCGAAAAGATGTCCGGCGACGTGCAGGATGTTGAAGTCTCGGCCATCACCGGCCAGGGCCTTGATGATCTGCTTGAGGCGATTGCGCTGCAGGCCGAAATCCTGGAACTGAAGGCCAATCCTGATCGTGCCGCCGAAGGTGCTGTGATCGAGGCGCAGTTGGACGTGGGCCGTGGGCCTGTTGCCACCGTGCTTGTTCAGACAGGGACATTGCGTCAGGGCGACATCTTTGTGGTGGGTGAGCAGCACGGGAAGGTCCGCGCGCTGATCAATGACAAGGGCGAGCGCGTGAAAGAGGCTGGCCCGTCTGTTCCTGTTGAGGTGCTGGGTCTGAACGGCACGCCCGAAGCGGGCGACGTGCTCAACGTGGTCGAGACCGACGCGCAAGCACGTGAAATCGCGGAGTATCGCGAAAAAGCGGCGAAGGAAAAACGCGCTGCTGCCGGTGCTGCGACCACGCTGGAACAGCTGATGGCGAATGCTAAGGCGGACGAGAATGTCAGTGAGTTGCCCATCCTCGTGAAAGCCGACGTGCAGGGCTCTGCCGAGGCCATCGTGCAGGCGATGGAGAAGATCGGCAACGAAGAAGTGCGCGTGCGCGTGCTGCATTCGGGCGTCGGTGCGATTACCGAGACGGATATTGGCCTTGCCGAAGCCTCCAGCGCGCCGGTCTTTGGCTTTAACGTGCGTGCTAATGCCTCTGCCCGGAACACGGCGAACCAGAAGGGTGTCGAGATCCGGTATTATTCGGTGATCTACGACCTTGTGGATGACGTGAAGAAAGCGGCGTCTGGCCTGCTGTCTGCCGAGATCAAGGAAAACTTCATCGGTTATGCCGAGATCAAAGAGGTCTTCAAGGTCTCCAATGTCGGCAAGGTTGCGGGTTGTATCGTCACCGAAGGTGTCGCCCGCCGCTCCGCCGGTGTGCGTCTGTTGCGTGACAACGTGGTGATCCACGAAGGGACGTTGAAAACGCTCAAACGCTTCAAGGACGAGGTGCCCGAGGTGCAGTCCGGTCAGGAATGCGGTATGGCGTTTGAGAACTACGACGATATCCGCCCCGAAGACGTGATCGAAATCTTCGAACGTGAAGAGGTTGAGCGCGAGCTTTGATCAAAATGCCAGAAAGGGCGGCCAATGGGCCGCCTTTATTTTTTGGCAGGATAGTTTGAGCATCCGCTATCACGGACGGAGCGGCCATTGACCGATGCTGCTCGGATGTCGGCTTTCGCATTGAAAGCTAAATCAAAGCTCAAAGCCGCATGCTCATTTCATGCCACACCGTCCCACCGTGGTCTGAATTAGACGGTCTCAGGTATTCATAACCGAGCTTCTCATAGAGCCACACGTGATGTTCTCTGCACATCAAGTAGATCATTTCTTTGTCCATCTCGCGCATTCGGCCAATGAACTCATCCATCAGCGCCCGAGAGTGACCGCGCCCTTGCGCGGCAGGGTCGACGACCACGGACATGATGACAACATTCGGTGCACCGGGATCATGGCCGACGAGTTCCTTGAATTCCTCGTCTGACATTTCGACTTCATAAGCACATCCGCAATTGATAAAGCCGACGATCTTGCCTTGTTCCTCAAGAATGAGGAAACCATCGGGATAGACCTCGATCCTTTTGGATATCTTGTTGAGAGTTGCTGCTTCGTCGCCTTCATAGGCAGAAGTTTCGATCTCAAAGCATCGCAGTGCGTCAGATTGTCGGGCATTTCGGAACTTGCTCATGCAAGTGACTCTATGCGCGTTGTGTCAAGTTGCATATCCGCCATTGGTTGGGCCCGCAGCATTTAGCACTTAGGGCTCTTAGCAGACATACAAGAATCTACAACCAATCCCTAAGTATCGGGATCAGTGGGATGTCCGCCGCTGGCATCGGATAGTTGCGCAGTTGGTTGGGTTTCACCCATTTCAGGGTCTGCCCTTCCCGCGATTGCGGCGTGCCCTCCCATTTACGACAGGCGAAGAGCGGCATCAGCAGGTGGAAATCGTCGTAAGAGTGGCTGGCGAATGTGAGCGGGGCGAGGCAGGAGGCCCAGGTGTCGATGCCCAGTTCCTCTTGCAATTCGCGGATCAGCGCGGCCTCTGGGGTCTCTCCCGCCTCGACCTTGCCACCGGGGAATTCCCATAGGCCCGCCATGGATTTGCCTTCGGGGCGTTGCGCGAGCAAGACCCGTCCATCGGGGTCAATCAGCGCGACGGCGGAGACAAGCACCGTCTTCATGATCGGTAATCCGCGTTGATGCTGATATAGCCGTGGGTCAGATCGCAGGTCCAAACGGTGCTTGTCCCGGTGCCCAGCCCCAGATCTACGCCGATCTCAAGTTCCGCGTTCTTCATGTAAGCGCTCGCGGCCTCTTCCGAATAATCCGGCGCGCGCCAGCCGTTTTCGGCAACCGTGATGTCCCCAATCCGGATGCTCAGCCTGTCGTGGTCCGCCGCTGCCCCCGATTTCCCGACCGCCATGACAATGCGGCCCCAATTGGCATCCTCACCCGCAATGGCCGTTTTGACGAGCGGGGAGTTGGCGATGGCCATGGCCACCTGATGTGCGTCTGTGTCATGCTCGGCGCCCGTGACCTCGACCGTGACAAACTTCGTGGCCCCCTCGCCGTCGCGGACGACCTGATGTGCGAGGTCCAGCATAACCCGATGCAGGGCGGCGCTGAACGCCGCGTTGCCGGTGACATCCACGCCTGACCGGCCCGTTGCTGCGACAAGCAAAGTGTCTGAGGTGGACGTATCGCTATCCACCGTGATGCAATTGAAGGTCTTGGCGTTATGCGAGGCCACCATGCCCTGCAGTTCAGCCTGGCCGATCTGCGCATCGGTGAAGATGTAGACCAACATCGTCGCCATATCCGGCGCGATCATGCCAGAGCCCTTGGCGATGCCTGCGATGGTCACGGTCTCGCCGTCGATCTCGACCGTCGCGCTCGCACCCTTGGGGAACGTGTCGGTCGTCATGATCGCACGGGCGGCCTCTGCAATGGCACCCGCAGATTGGCGATCAGAGAGATCCTGCAGATTTGCGGTGATCCGGTCGTGCGGCAGCGGTTCGCCAATCACGCCGGTGGACGCAGTGAAAACGCGCGCGGCGGGCACGCGCGTGACCGCCGCAACGGCATCAACAACCGCGGCGGTGGCATTGGTGCCGTTCTTGCCGGTAAAGGCGTTGGCATTTCCGGAATTCACAAGGATCGCGGCGGCGGCGGATGGGTCACCGCCCAGCTTGGCCTGACAATCCAGCACAGGTGCGGACCGTGTGGCCGAACGTGTGAACACGCCCGCCACAGCAGTGCCCGGCGCCAACATGGCGAGCATAACGTCGTCGCGGCCCGTGTATTTGACGCCCGCTGCAACAGTCGCAAACGTCACGCCCGCGATCTCTGGAAGGTCCGGAAACCGATCAGGCGCCAGTGGTGACATGGCCATGCTGGCTCAGTCCAGAAGGTCGATACTGTCGATCAGGTTTGGATCGAACGCGCCAGCCTCGGGCTTGACCACCTCCTGCGCGGCGGCGAGCTCTTCCAGACGTGCGGTCACCGCGACCTCTTGCAACTCAGCGGTTAACTGGCGACGGGTCTGATCGAGAGTGGGCTGCGGTTGCACGCGCTTCTCTACGAGCGTTGCCACATGCCATCCGAACTGCGTTTCAAACGGCTCGGAGACACCGCCAACTTCAAGCGACGTGATGGCCTCTTCGAACTCCGGCACCATCGCACCTTCGCCAAACCAGCCTAGATCACCCCCGTTCGGGCCCGTTGGGCCGGTCGAGACATCGCGGGCGACATCGGCGAATGCCTGACCTTCATCAATACGCGCTTTGGCGGCGGCGGCCTCTTCCTCGGTCTCCACCAAAAGATGCGAGGCACGAAATTCCGGCACTTCCTCGGCATCGGCGAAGCGTTCATCATAGAGCGCCTGGATGTCTTCTTCGGTCACGGATGTCTCGGCGATTTCGGTGATCACGCTATTGGCGACCAGGGCGCGCCGTTCATTCAGCAGTGTATAGTCGATCCGGGGCGAGACGCTTGATGCGGAATCAGCAAGAAGCTGTTGCTGGATCAATTGGTCCACCAGACCATCGAACAGAACCTCATTCGGGAATTGCGCATATTGCGGCGGCAGGTTGGTGCGCGCGATGATGACTTCACCCAACGTTATCTCGGTCTCACCCACCGTGGCGACAACCGTATCGGCGGTCACATCCTGCGCAAAAGTGCTTGTCGCGGCCAGCAAAATGGCCGCTGCAGCACCCAGACCTGTAACTTGTTTCAGCATTAAACGATCCCTTGATTGGCCACGCTTGTGCGCGGCGTTGACACGGTAGAAACGGCCCCTTACATCCCATGAATGCCTTGAGGAGGCCGAAGCGCTATGTATTTCTGGCCCTTTCTATGTGGCCTGTGACAGGCCTACAAGCGACCTCCTCTCAAATAGATGTCAGACAGGTGCGTGACGCACCGCCGGAGAGAATATGCTGGGTATCGGAACGATCGCCAAAAAGGTTTTTGGCAGCGCGAATGACCGTAAGGTCAAAGCCGTCCGTCCACTGGTTGCACAGATCAATGCGCTAGAGCCCGAGTTCGAGGCGCTGTCTGACGAGGATATCAAACAAAAGACCGAAGACCTCGCAACGCGCGCCATGAAAGGTGAGAGCCTTGACGCACTTTTGCCCGAAGCCTTTGCCAATTGCCGCGAGGCAGCAAAGCGCGCGCTGGGCCTGCGCGCCTTTGACACACAGTTGATGGGTGGGATTTTCCTGCATCAGGGCAATATCTCGGAAATGAAGACGGGTGAGGGAAAAACGCTCGTCGCCACCTTCCCGGCCTATCTGAACGCGCTGACGGGCAAGGGTGTGCATATCGTGACGGTGAACGATTATCTCGCCCGCCGCGACGCGGAATGGATGGGCAATGTCTACAGCGCGCTTGGCATGACCACCGGCGTTGTGGTTCCACAGCAGCCTGATGCCGAAAAGATGGAAGCCTACGCTTGCGACGTGACTTATGCGACGAACAACGAGCTTGGCTTTGACTATCTGCGCGACAATATGAAATCCGAGTTGAGCCAGATGTATCAGCGCGACCACAACTTCGCGATTGTCGATGAGGTGGATTCGATCCTGATTGACGAGGCGCGCACGCCGCTCATCATCTCTGGACCCGCGCAGGACCGCAGCGAGATGTACGCCAAGATCGACAAGATCGTGCCCGATATCTCTGAAGAGCATTTCGAACTCGACGAAAAAACGCGGCAGGTCACCTTCACTGATGAGGGGAACGACTATCTGGAACAAAAGCTGACCGAGGCGGAACTGCTGCCCGAAGGTCAGACGCTTTACGACCCTGAAAGCACGACGCTGGTTCACCACGTCAATCAGGCGCTGCGTGCACACAAGCTCTATACGCGCGACAAAGACTACATCGTGCGTGACGATGAAATCGTTCTGATCGACGAATTCACGGGCCGCATGATGATTGGCCGTCGCCTGTCAGACGGTTTGCACCAGGCCGTTGAGGCGAAAGAAGGTGTGTCGATCAAGCCCGAAAACGTAACGCTCGCATCTGTCACGTTCCAGAACTATTTCCGTCTTTATGACAAGCTGGGTGGGATGACCGGGACGGCCGCGACCGAGGCAGATGAGTTTCAAGAGATCTACGGACTTGGCGTGGTAGAGGTTCCAACGAACCGCCCCATCGCCCGGATCGATGAGGATGATCAGGTTTACCGAACGTCCAAGGAAAAGTACGACGGCATTGTCGAAGAGATCAAAGAGGCGCATGCGACGGGCCAGCCGATCCTAGTCGGCACGACCTCTATTGAGAAGTCCGAATACCTCGCGGGCCTGCTCAAATCCGAGGGAATCACATTCAACGTGCTGAACGCGCGGCAGCATGAACAAGAGGCGCAGATCATCGCGGATGCAGGCAAGCTGAACGCTGTGACGATTGCGACCAACATGGCTGGCCGCGGGACCGACATCAAGCTGGGCGGCAATGTCGAGTTCAAGGTGCTTGAGGCCATTGCCAGTGATCCCGATGGCGATCATGCGGCGATCCGCGCGCGCATCGAAGCAGAGCATGAGAGCGATGAGCAAGCGGTCAAGGATGCCGGGGGGCTCTTCGTGCTGGCCACGGAACGTCATGAAAGCCGCCGCATCGACAACCAGTTGCGTGGCCGTTCAGGCCGCCAGGGTGATCCGGGGCGGTCGTCCTTCTTCCTGTCGCTCGAAGATGATCTGATGCGCATCTTCGGGTCCGAACGGCTCGACAAGGTGCTGTCGGGTCTGGGCATGCAAGAGGGCGAGGCGATCGTGCATCCATGGGTGAACAAATCGCTCGAACGCGCGCAGGCCAAGGTTGAAGGCCGCAACTTTGACATCCGCAAGCAGCTCCTTAAATTCGACGATGTGATGAACGACCAGCGGAAGGTCATCTTCTCGCAGCGGCGCGACATCATGGAGGCGCAGGACCTGTCTGATATCGTCAAGGATATGCGGGATCAGGTGATCGATGACTTGGTCGATCAATACATGCCGCCAAAAAGTTATGCGGATCAATGGGATACCGAGGCGTTGCAAGCGGATGTTCGGGAGATCCTGGGCCTTGACGTACCCGTTGTGGATTGGGCTGCGGAAGAGGGCGTCGATGACGACGATATCCGGGAGCGTCTCGAAGAAGCCGCCGACAAGTTCATGGCGGAAAAGGCCGAGGCTTTCGGTGATCAGACCATGCGCAGCGTCGAAAAGCAGCTTTTGCTGCAGACAATTGACGCTAAATGGCGCGAGCATCTCCTGACGCTTGAACACCTGCGCTCTGTCGTTGGGTTCCGTGGATATGCCCAGCGCGACCCGCTCAACGAATACAAGACCGAAGGTTTCCTTCTGTTTGAGCGGCTGCTGGACAGCTTGCGATCCGATGTAACGAAAAAGCTGTCGCAGATCCGGCCCATGTCGAAAGAAGAGCAGGAACAGATGATCGCCCAGATCCGCCAGCAGCAAGCGGCAGCCGCTGCAGCGGCCGCTGCCGCAGCGGTTCCTGGTTCTTCGACCGTCAAAGCTGGGCCAGCCATTGAAGGGTTTGACGAAAACAACCCTGATACATGGGGCAAGCCGGGGCGTAACGATCCGTGCCCTTGCGGGTCCGGCAAGAAGTTCAAGCATTGCCATGGGCGTCTTGCCTGATTGATGACATCATTCAAACACGCTAAGGTCATCGGGTTGTCCTTCTGACGTCACCGTTCTTTTCCAGTCTTCAGTGATCGGGCGGACAACGGAGCTGGGGATGTCGCGTTTGAGTACCATTAAAACGGCTACAATGACGTTATCTGTCGCGCTTGGGGTCGGCTTTGTGATGCAGGCTGGCCAGGAGCAGAGCGCGACCGCTGCCGAACCTGTTGAACGGCAAGACCTCAAATCAGTCCGCGTCATGACATTGCCGAAGAATAGCGCGGGCGAGGCCGTTTTCGGCGTGCCCGATGTCGTCACGACACCGCTTGATCATCGGGCCAACCGGCAAACCGTCCTGCCCGTCGACGCTGTCTATGCCGAGTTTGCTGTGCCCGAAATGGGGACCATTCTTGCAACGCCCATCCAGGGATGTACCGCGACGCTCAGGGCGGCGCCGGAAGAGGCGGCGATGGTGTCGCTTTACCTCATGGCGCCGTGCCACCAGGATACCGATTTCATGCTGCGGCATGAAGCCTTGGCCTTTACAGCGCGTACCGATGATGAAGGCGTGGCGTCTTTGGTGGTGCCGGCGCTTGCCGTTGAGGCAACATTTGCCGCCCTTTTCGAAAATGTTGAACATGCCCGCGTGTCGGTCAATGTGCCCGACGTGCGCATCTACGACCGGGCCATTCTGCAATGGGACGGACAGTACAATCTGCAGCTTCACGCGCTGGAAGACGGCGCATCAATCGGTGATGCCGGGCATGTCTGGTCAGCTTCCGTCCATGACGCGGAGGATGCCGTTGCTGGCGAGCAGGGTTTTGTCCTGCGCCTTGGCACAATGGAAGCAGACACACCGCGCCTAGCCGAGGTTTACACCTATCCAGCAGGCCATGATCGGTCGACATCGCAGACGATCCTTCAGTTGAGCGTTGCTGTAACCGAAGAGAATTGCGGCCGAGAGGTCGATACGAAGACGATCCAGACCTCCATGGGTGGCCCGTTACAGACACGTCAGATCAGTGCGGGTCTGCCAAGCTGCGATGCCGTTGATCAGGTCGTCGTGCTTGAGGATCAGTTCAGGGACTTCGCACTCGCCTGGCGTTAGCGGCCTGAGGGTCCCGCCTCAGATGATCCATTGGCGTCTTAGGTCTCGAACAAACCTTGCGCACGAAAGCTGAGTTCACAGGATTTCCCGATGATCAGATGATCATGCACCGTGATCCCCAGCGCCTTAGCAGCTGAAGTAATCTGCCGCGTCATCTGAATGTCGGCCCCTGACGGTGTCGGATCACCAGACGGATGGTTGTGAACAAGGATGAGCGAGGCGGCATTCAACTCAAGCGCGCGCTTGACCACCTCTCGCGGATATACGGGGACGTGATCCACTGTGCCTTGCGCCTGTTCTTCATCTGCAATGACCGCGTTCTTAGTGTCCAGAAACAGAATGCGAAACTGTTCGGTCATGCGGTGCGCCATGGTCGTGTGGCAGTAATCGAGCAACGCGTCCCAACTGGACACAACATGCCGTTGCATCACCTTTGCCCGGGCGAGCCTGTGGGCCGCCGCCTCTACAATTTTGAGCTCAACAGCCACAGCATCGCCAACCCCGTCGACTTGCCGCAATTGGGTGATCGGCGCTGAGAGAACGCGATTGAAATCCCCGAATTGATCGATCAAGCGGCGCGCCAGTGGCTTGACGTCTTGCCGTGGGATCGCACGAAAAAGGACGAGTTCAAGCAGTTCATAATCGGGAACAGCAGATGCACCGCCGTTGAGAAACCGCTCGCGCAAGCGTTTGCGGTGATCACGGATGTAAGATGGGGGTTTGCCGCTTGGCAGTGCTGCGACCTCGACCACTTCATCAAGATCAGCAAACAGGTTTCTTGTTTCGGCAAACTGAGACATGGGCTCAGCTTGCCGTCACTTTGGTTACTTTGCCGTTAACTCTTCATCGAGTCCCAAAAGCTTTTCACAGACGCGAAAAAGCTTGAGCCTTGCGGGTTGTTGTCCTCGCTCAGCTTGTCAAATTCGCGCAGAATTTCACGTTGCCGTGCTGTCAATTTCACCGGCGTTTCGACTGCCAGTTCAATGAACATGTCGCCCAACTGACCGCCGCGCAAAGCTGGCATGCCTTTGCCGCGCAGGCGCATCTGTCGCCCGGATTGCGAACCTTCGGGCACTTTCACCCGGCTGCGCCCACCATCGATAGTGGGGACTTCGATCTCGCCACCCAGCGCGGCCGTGGCGATGGAGACCGGCACACGACAGAACAGATTGGTGTTCTCACGTTCGAAAAGCGCGTGATCGTTGACCTCAATAAAGATGTAAAGATCACCGGTTGGCCCGCCGCGCATGCCTGCCTCACCCTCACCAGCCAGGCGAATACGCGTACCGGTTTCAACGCCCGCGGGGATGTTGACCGACAGCGATTTCTCTTTCTCGACACGCCCAGCGCCATTACAGACACGGCAAGGGTCTTTGATGATCTGGCCCAGCCCGTTACAGGTCGGGCAGGTCCGTTCGACGGTGAAGAACCCTTGCTGCGCACGCACCTTGCCCATGCCGTTACAGGTGGGGCACGTCTGCGGCTCTGACCCGCCTTCGGCACCAGTACCGTTACATGCGGAACAGCCAACGGCCGTCGGCACCGTGATCGTCTTTTGCAGACCGGCAAATGCGTCTTCGAGATTGATGCGCAGGTTATAGCGCAGATCATTACCACGTTGCGCGCCGCTGCGGCGTCCGCCACCGCGCCCGCCGCCCATGAAATCGCCGAAAAGGTCATCAAAGACGTCCGAGAACGCGCTCGCAAAGTCGCCTTGCTGGCCGCTACGCCCACCACCGCCCATGCCGTTTTCAAATGCAGCATGACCAAAGCGGTCATAGGCCGCCTTTTTATCAGCGTCTTTCAGGACCTCGTAAGCCTCGTTCGCTTCTTTGAACTGGGCCTCGGCGTCTGGGTTGTCGGCATTGCGGTCCGGGTGCAGCTCTTTCGCCTTCTGGCGATAGGCTTTCTTGATCGCTGCGGCGTCAGCACCTTTGGCAACACCCAAAACTTCGTAATAGTCACGTTTAGCCATGATACTTTTCCCCCTTGGGAAAGGAAAAGACCGACCCTTCAGCCGGGCCGGTCCAATTCCTTAACGGCGTGCCGCCTTAATTGTCACGCTTGTCGTCGCCCAGGTCTTCGAAATCGGCATCAAGGATGTCGTCATCCGCAGCGCTGGCTTCGGGCTCGGCTTCGCCTTCTTCCTCTTGCTGCGCCTTGTAGATGGCTTCACCCAGCTTCATCGCGGCTTCTGTCACGTTCTGGATGCCCGACTTGATCTTTTCAGCCTTCGCATCGTCGGCTTCCAGATCATCCTTCAGCGCGGCAATGGCCAGTTCGATGGCTTCGATCGTCGTCGGGTCGACCTTGTCGGAATGCTCTTCCATCGACTTTTCGGTCGAGTGGATCAGGCTTTCCGCCTGATTCTTGGCATCGACCAGCTCACGACGTTCCTTGTCGGCCTCGGCATTTGCCTCGGCGTCCTTAACCATCGCTTCGATATCCTCATCCGACAGACCGCCAGAGGCCTGGATGGTGATCTTTTGCTCTTTGCCGGTGCCTTTGTCTTTCGCGCCGACCTCAACGATACCGTTGGCATCGATGTCGAAAGTCACCTCAATCTGCGGCATGCCACGTGGGGCTGGCGGGATGTCTTCGAGGTTGAATTGACCCAGCATCTTGTTGTCGGCTGCCATCTCGCGCTCACCCTGGAATACGCGCAAGGTCACGGCGTTCTGGTTGTCTTCGGCGGTCGAGAAGACCTGAGACTTCTTCGTCGGGATCGTCGTGTTGCGGTCGATCAGGCGGGTGAAGACACCGCCCAGCGTTTCGATGCCGAGCGACAGCGGTGTGACGTCCAAAAGAACAACGTCTTTCACGTCACCCTGCAAAACACCGGCCTGGATGGCAGCGCCCATGGCGACCACTTCGTCAGGGTTCACGCCCTGGTGGGCTTCCTTGCCAAAGAATTTGGCAACTTCTTCCTTCACCTTCGGCATGCGGGTCATACCGCCGACCAGGACCACCTCATCAATGTCGCTGACCGAGAGGCCCGCATCCTTGATGGCATCCTTACATGGCTTGATCGATTGCTTGATCAGGTCAGAGACAAGGCTTTCCAGCTTCGCGCGGGTCAGTTTCATGACCATGTGCAGCGGCTGGCCGTTTGATCCCATCGAGATAAACGGCTGGTTGATTTCGGTGCTGGAAGACGACGACAGTTCGATCTTGGCTTTTTCGGCTGCCTCTTTCAGACGCTGCAGCGCCATCTTGTCTTGCGTCAGATCGACCGAGTTCTCTTTCTTGAACTCATCAGCCAGGTAATTGACGATGCGCATGTCAAAGTCTTCACCACCCAGGAACGTGTCACCGTTGGTGGACTTCACTTCGAAGAGGCCGTCGTCGATTTCGAGGATCGTGACGTCGAACGTACCGCCGCCAAGGTCATAAACGGCGATGGTCTTGCTGTCTTTCTTGTCGAGGCCATAGGCCAGTGCGGCAGCCGTTGGCTCGTTGATGATCCGCAGCACTTCGAGGCCAGCAATCTTGCCAGCGTCTTTTGTCGCCTGACGTTGCGCGTCGTTGAAATAGGCAGGCACGGTGATCACGGCTTGCGTGACGTCTTCGCCAAGATAAGTCTCGGCGGTTTCCTTCATCTTACCCAGGATGAAGGCGGAAATCTGGGACGGGGAGTATTTCTCACCCTTGCTTTCAACCCATGCATCGCCATTGCCGCCATCGACAACTGCGAAAGGCATGTTCTTTTTGTCTTTCGACAGATCCTTGTCGTCAAACCGGCGCCCGATCAGGCGCTTGACGGCAAAAATGGTGTTTTCGGGGTTGGTGACGGCCTGACGTTTGGCCGGTTGGCCGACGAGGCGCTCGTCATCTGTAAATGCGACAATCGAAGGTGTTGTGCGTGCACCCTCAGAGTTTTCGATCACGCGCGGCTCAGAGCCGTCCATGATCGCGATACAAGAGTTGGTCGTTCCAAGGTCGATGCCAATCACTTTAGCCATTTTTCAAATCCCTCTACTTCAGGCGGTTTGAGAGGCGCGAACCCATTGCGGCACCCGCGCCAGTAAGTTGATTACGTCCGGGTCACATGCCCCGAAACTTGATCTTTGGGTATATAGGGTCGGGCTCTGGGGGCTGCAAGCGTCCGAAGCCCTGTAAAACAAAGAAATGCAGCATGCCCAAACGGCATTGCGCCTTAACCTTTGCTAACGCCCCGCCGTCCAACTGAGTGAGACGCTGCGGCGTGTAAAGAATTCGCCCAACATACCAATCATCAGTACAGCCAGCGAGAAATAGATCGGGTACATGATCGACGTGACAAAGGGGTTGTAGTGCAGAAAGACAAAGCCGCGTATTTGGTCAATAATGTGAAAGAGCGGATTCCAGTCAAACAAGGCGACCATGCTGGCGGGCAGGGTGTTTACCACAAACATCTTGCCGGATGCGATCATGTTGACACGCACATAGAAGGTGCGAAGCAGCTGGCCCAAGTCCGGGATCCACGGGATGACTGCCAGAAATACGGTGCCAACGGCGATGCCCGAAAACCACGCGACCAACAACATGCCCATTGCGCCGATTGGCTGATCAATCGTAATGGGCGTGAATACGATGTGGTAGACAAGCAAGATGGTCCCCAAAGCCAGGATCTGGGTGTAAAGGGCCGAAAACGCAGCTGAGACGATGGCGATCAGCGTGTTCATTGGTGCGTGTTTCATCATTGCGGCCGTCGGCCCCTCGGCCCCAGCGACTGCAGTTACTGCCCGTATATGCGTCATGTAGACAAATATGCCCGTCATGATGAAAAGCAGGAAGTCGCCCCGAATAGGCGAGCTGCGCAAGCCCAACACCAGAAAAATGACAAAGAAGGCCAAAACCATCACAATACTGCGCAGGACATCCAGTGCGATGCCGACAACCGCGTTGCGGTGTCCCTGCCGGATTTTCCGCACGATCGTGTGGTACATGACGTCGATCATGCTCCAGAAGCTCTGGCTTGGTGTTGTCAGCGTCTTTGGTTCAAACATCTGCTGGTTGGGGTCCCGTCTGGCCTTGCCCGATATGGTGGTTTCTGCCACACGATCCTTGCTGATCCATTGATGGGGCACCATAAGGGCGGCATTGCGTCAATTCAACAATGGGGACAATGGGATGGATTATGAGCGGCTCATCCCTCTTATGCGGCTTCTGGCGCTGGAGGCGGGCGATGCGATCATGGACATCTACAATGCCGATGATCTGCAAGTGCGCAGCAAAAGCGACGACAGCCCCGTTACCGCAGCCGATGAAGCGGCCGATGCGATTATCAGCGCCGGGTTGCGCGATGCATTCCCAGACGTCCCGCTTGTGACCGAAGAACAGGCGGCGTCTCATGGGCAGGACGTGCAGACCTTCCTCATCGTTGATCCGTTGGACGGGACGAAGGAGTTCATCAAGCGCCGGGGAGAGTTTACGGTCAACATCGCTTATGTTGAGAACGGTGTGCCGATCCGCGGGGTGGTTTATGCGCCCGCGATAGGGCGGATGTTCTTTACAGGTGCTGATGGTGCCACAGTCGAGGAGACGGGTGCCCTCGATAAAGCGGTCATTGGTCCGACACAGCCTTTACGCGTCTCTGATCCCGACAACGATGCTCTATTGATTGTCGCTTCGAAATCGCATCGCGATCAGGCGACCGAGGATTACATTGCGAAATACAAGATCGCGGACATGAAAAGTGCCGGTTCGTCGCTGAAATTCTGCCTCCTCGCCGCAGGTGAGGCCGACTTCTACCCGCGGCTGGGCCGCACGATGGAGTGGGATACGGCTGCTGGCCACGCCGTTTTGGCTGGTGCGGGCGGATCGGTTCTGCGTTTCGATGATCATACACCACTGAGCTATGGCAAACCGGGCTTTGAAAACCCGTTCTTCCTTGCCCTCGCTCCCGGTGTCGCACTGGAAAAAGCCTGATGTCAGTGCTGATCGTCATCCCTGCGCGCTACGCGTCCACCCGGTATCCGGGCAAGCCACTGGTTGCGCTGCAGGGTGCGACGGGGCAGCGCAAAAGTCTTGTGCAGCGGTCATGGGAGGCGGCGATGCAGGTGCAGGGTGCCGACCGCGTGGTCGTTGCGACCGATGATGATCGCATTGCGGATGCGGCAACGGCATTTGGCGCGGAGGTCGTGATGACCGCGACCACCTGCCAGAACGGGACTGAACGCTGCGCGGAGGCTGTGGCGAATTTGGCGGCAGAGGCCGAGATTGTCGTCAATCTTCAAGGTGACGCGCCGCTCACTCCCGCCTGGTTTGTCGAAGACCTCGTCTCGGGATTGCGCGCCGCGCCGCAATCCGGGGTCGCGACACCGGTCCTGCGCACCGATGGAGCGACGCTCAACGCATTGCGCGCCGACAGGCAGGCGGGACGCGTTGGCGGCACGACGGCCGTGTTTGGGGCCGATCACAATGCGCTCTACTTCTCGAAAGAGGTGATTCCCTTTACCGGCGGATCGTATGCCGACGGCGAAGATACACCTGTCTTTCACCATGTCGGTGTTTATGCCTACAGACCCGACGCCCTTGCCGCCTATGCCGGGTGGCCGATGGGGGCTCTGGAACGCCTTGAAGGGCTGGAACAACTGCGATTTCTCGAACGCGGCATTCCAGTTTTGTGCGTCGAAGTTGAGGCACGAGGGCGGCAGTTCTGGGAGCTCAACAACCCCGAAGATGTGCCGAGAATCGAGGCGATGATGGTGCAGATTGGGCTGACCTGACAAGCATTTGGCGGAATTACGACCAAATTTCTGAAATCCATTCAGATTCATATGCTTTTTGACTTAATATGGTCGCGTTAACTCGCTACATCGCGTGGCATTATCCTAGGAAAGGCATTGCAATGCATAAAAGAGTTACCAAAGCGATTTTTCCCGTCGCGGGCCTTGGCACGCGGTTCCTGCCAGCGACGAAGTCGGTCCCGAAAGAGATCATGACCCTGGTTGACCGACCACTTATCCAATACGCGATTGACGAGGCGCGTGCCGCCGGGATCGAGGACTTCATCTTTGTGACCTCTCGCGGCAAATCCGCCCTGGAAGACTATTTTGACCACGCTCCGGATCTCGAAGCATCACTCAAAGCCTCTGGCAAGACCGAGTTGCTGGAGATACTTCAAAACACCAACATGGATAGCGGCACGATCGCCTATCTGCGACAGCACAAACCCCTTGGTCTGGGCCATGCGGTGTCATGTGCCCGCAAGCTGATCGGCAACGAGCCCTTTGCCGTCATTTTGCCGGACGATCTGATCGCTGCTGAAAAGCCCTGTCTGCAGCAGATGGTCGAGGCTTATGAAGAAACCGGCGGCGCAATGGTTGCCGCTATGGAAGTGCCACCGGAAAAGATCTCGGCCTATGGTGTGCTGGATGTCGAAAGCCAGGACGGTGCCGTGATGAAGGTCAAAGGCATGGTGGAAAAACCAGCCAAGGATGCGGCACCGTCAAACCTGGCCGTGATCGGGCGCTACATCCTGAACCCCAACGTCCTCTGCAACTTTGACCATCTGGGCCGCGGTGCCGGTGGTGAATACCAACTGACAGACGCCATCGCGCACGAGATTGTCGCAGGCCGTGGCGTCTATGGCTATCGCTTCGACGGCCAGCGTTTTGATTGCGGGTCAAAGGCCGGGTTCTTGCAGGCGACCGTTGCCTTTGCACTGGCCCGCGACGATCTGCGGGATGAGTTGTCAGATTACCTCGCCGGGCTGCACGCGACACGGCAGGCCGCGCAGTAATACCCGATATGACGACTTTCCATCGCGGTCCGGTGGCGGAGGCGACCTTTGCCTACCGGATGCGATGGAAAAGGCGCCGGTTTCTGTTCCGGATCTGGCGCAAACGCCATCAGATCAGCAATGTTGTGGACCGAACCGCCACGATTGCGCCTGATGACGTCCTTTGCTTTTCGACAATGCGCAACGAGATGCTGCGCTTGCCGTACTTTTTGCAGCATTACCGTGCGCTGGGCGTGCAGCATTTCCTGATCGTCGATAATGGCAGCGATGATGGGAGCGCAGCCTATCTGGCCGAACAACCCGACGTGTCGCTTTGGACCACCGCGCACAGCTACCGTCTGTCCCGCTTTGGCATGGACTGGCTGGGTTGGTTGCAATGGCAATACGGGCATGGACATTGGTGCCTGACGGTGGATGCGGATGAACTGTTGGTTTATCCGCACTGCGCGGAGCGTGATCTTTCTGCGCTGACAGCGTGGCTTGAAGGTGAGGGCGCAGCTTCCTTTGGCGCATTGATGCTGGACCTCTACCCTAAGGGGCCGCTCGGCGCGGGCGCTTATGGGCCAGGTGACGATCCAACCAAACAGCTCGACTGGTTTGACGCGGACAATTATCGCCACCAGCAACACCCCGTTTACGACAACCTTTGGATCCAGGGTGGGGTGAGAGAGCGTGTCTTTTTCGCGGATGAGCCGACAAGGGCGCCTACGCTCAGCAAGACGCCCCTGGTTCGCTGGCATTGGCGGCGCGTCTATGTCAGCTCAACCCATCAGATGCTACCGCGCCGCCTGAACCATGTCTTTGACAAAGATGGTGACACAAAAACAACGGGTGTACTGCTCCATACCAAGTTTCTGCCCAACATTGCCGAGAAGTCCGCCGAAGAGCTTACCCGCCGTCAACACTTTGAGAATAGTGATCTTTATCAAGATTATCACCGGCAATTGACCGAAGGCCCGGACCTATGGTCGCCCGCGTCGCAACGATACGAGGGCACCGAACAGTTGACTGCGTTAGGACTGATGTCCAAAGGGCTTTGGGTCTGATATGCCGGGGTGCAAGTAACGGGAATTGGCCGCTTTTGGGAATTGCGACGTCATATCGGCTGCGGTGGCAGCGTAAGCGCTGGAAGATGCGCGCGCGGCTGAAGGCGCGTGAACTGACACCGGTGCGTGATCGGACGGCGCAGATCCGACCCGATGACATACTGCTGTTCTGCACGTTGCGCAACGAAGATGTCCGCCTGCCGTATTTCCTCAGCTACTATCGCGATCTTGGCATCAACCACTTCCTGTTTGTGGATAATAACAGCGACGATGGTGGGGACGCATATCTGGCCGAGCAAGAGGATGTCTCGCTCTGGACGACCAAGGCAGGTTATGGCGATGCGCGCTATGGCGTTGACTGGCTGACGTATCTGCAAGGCAAATTTGCCCATGGGCACTGGGCGCTGACCGTCGATGTGGATGAGTTTTTCGTCTACCCGTTCTGCGACACACGGCCCATCCGCGCGCTGACCGATTGGCTGGATGCCTGCGCGGTGCGATCGTTCGGGGCGATGCTACTTGATATGTATCCCAAGGGGCCGGTGAGCGATGCGGCTTACGCGCGTGGCCAGGACCCGCTGGAGGTCGCGAACTGGTTTGATCCCGGCAACTACGTGATGAGCCGCAACAAGCTTTTGCGGAATCTCTGGATTCAGGGGGGACCAAGGGCGCGGATGTTCTTTGCCGAGAAGCCAAAGAAAGCACCGGCGCTCAACAAGATCCCGCTGGTGAAATGGCGCAAACCTTATGCCTATGTCAGCTCGACCCATATGATGCTGCCGCGGGGGCTGAACCTTGTCTACGATCAAGGTGGCGGCGAAAAGACCTCTGGCATCCTGCTGCACGCCAAGTTCCTGAACACCTTCCACGAACGCGCCCCGCAAGAGGCGGAACGTGCGCAACACTACAAGAAGGGCCAGGAGTACCAATCCTACGTGGCCCGCCACGGCGCCGATCCAACCTTTTGGTCGCAGTGGAGCGAGCAATACATCAACTGGCGCCAGCTTGAGGCGCTGGGCCTTATGTCCAAGGGAAACTGGGCGTGAGTGTTGGCGTCATCATGTTGGTTCACACGGCCTTTGACCGGGCCGAGCAAATGGTCCGCCATTGGGTCGATGGCGGCTGTCCTGTTGTAGTGCATGTTGACTCGAAGGTGGATCAGCAGAGCTATGACAGTTTCGCTCAAGCGCTGGGCGTGATGGACAATGTGCTGCTTTGCAAACGGCATCGTTGCGAATGGGGTGGGTGGGGCCTTGTCGCGGCGTCGCAGGCGGCGGCCACCTTGATGCTGGATAGTTTTCCCGATGTCCGCCACGTCTATCTGGCCTCAGGTGCTTGCCTGCCTTTGCGTCCGGTGACCGAACTTTGCGCGTATCTGGAAGCGCATCCTGATACTGATTTCATCGAAAGTGCGACGACGGCCGATGTGCCCTGGCCGGTGGGTGGCCTTGACCGTGAAAGGTTCACATTGCTGTTTCCGTTTTCCTGGAAGAAACAGCGCTGGCTTTTCGACAAATTTGTGAGGCTGCAGCAGTTGGTGCGTTTCCGCCGCAAGCTGCCAGAAGGTGTTGTGCCTCATATGGGGTCGCAATGGTGGTGCCTCACGCGCCAGACACTACGCGCGATTCTGGATGACCCGCAGCGCGGCGTCTTCGACCGCTTCTTCAGGCATGTCTGGATCCCCGATGAAAGCTATTACCAGACGCTGGTTCGCCGTCATGCAACCAGGATCGAAAGCCGCTCTCTCACCCTGTCCAAGTTCGATTTTCAGGGCAAACCGCATATCTTCTACGATGATCATGCACCGTTGCTTATGCGGTCGGGCTGCTTTGTCGCGCGTAAGGCCTGGCCTTATGCAGAAGGGCTTTATCGAGCGTTTCCGCGCAAGGCGACAGATCTGCCTACCCTGCAGGAGCCCGATACGGCACGGATCGACCGTATTTTTGCAAGTGCCGTGGACCGGCGGTTGCGCGGGCGGCATGGCCTTTACATGCAAAGCCGTTTCCCCAACCGCGACCATGAAAACGGTTTGGCGGCGGCTCCCTATTCGGTGTTTCAGGGCTTCGACGACATTGTCCCTGATTTTGCGCAATGGCTCGCCAAACGCACGGGGGCCGAAGTGCACGGGCATCTCTTCGCCAAGGATAGGGCGCAGTTTGCCAGTGGTGCCCCACTGGACCGGGGTGGTTTGTCCGACAGCGCGCGACTGCGTGATTACAACGGGCGTATGTTCCTGACCAACCTGATCTGGAACGGGCGCGAAACTCATCAATGCTTTCAATTTGGGCCCGCTGATACCCAAGATATCCGCTGGATGTTGGCCAAAGACACACAAGCGCGGATCTGGGTTGTCTCGGGTGCTTGGGCCGTGCCTTTGTTCTTGTCGGGTCGCTCGGCGGGCGAAGTGCGGGCAGAGGCGGCGCGCCTGCAACGGATCGAGCACAAGTTTCTGAACGCCCTTCGCGCGCCACATGCCCGTGCGCGCATCCAGATCATGACCCTCGCCGAATTCGTCGAGGCACCTACCGAAGTCCTGCAATCCATCATTGACGAGATTGCCGGCCATCGCGGGAGCGCTGTGACAGCCCTGCCGCAGATGGCGGATTTGCAGGGGCTGGCCGGCTTTCTGCAAGACCTGAAGAACCAGGGTATGCATCCCTTCCTCACCGGTCAGTTTAGCGCACAGCAGGCCCCGACCGCTGACCGCAGCGCCATACCCAAACCCTATGTTGTCGGGCGTCAATGACGAAGTTCACGTCTTTCATCGTTCTGGCCGAGATGCGGACCGGGTCCAACTTTCTTGAGGCGAACCTGAACGATCTGGATGGCGTTCACTGTTTCGGAGAGCTGTTTAACCCCGCCTTCATCGGTTACCCGAAGACGCAAGACATCCTGGGCATCTCACTTCAGGCGCGGGAGGACGATCCGCTTGCCATGCTTGATCGGATTAAGGCGCAGGACGGCCTTTGCGGGTTTCGCTACTTTCATGACCATGATCCCCGTGTGTTGGACCGCTGCCTGAACGACCCGCATTGCGCCAAGATCATCCTGACACGCAATCCGCTCGACAGTTTTGTCAGCTGGAAGCTCGCGCAAGCCACTGGCCAGTGGAAGCTGACCAACGCGACCCATGCAAAATCGACGCAAATCGCGTTCGATACCGCCGCGTTTGAGGCGCATATGCGCAAGCTTCAGGATTTCCAGATCAAGGTCCTCAACACGCTGCAGCGTGCGGGGCAAACGGCCTTCTACATGGGCTATGACGATCTGCGCGACGTTGAAATCCTTAATGGTCTGGCGGCCTATCTGGGTGTTGCTGCGCGCCTGTCAAACCTCAACAGGAAGCTCAAGAAACAGAACCCGGAACCGTTGGAGGCGCGTGTTGCCAATTACGATGAAATGCGGGTGGATTTGCAGGCTTTGGACCGGTTTGATCTCGACAGCACACCGCACTTTGAACCGCGCCGGGGCCCGGCCATCCCGACATATGTTGCCGCCGCCAAGAGCGGGCTGATCCACATGCCGCTCCGCTCCGGCCCCGAAGACGCAATCGCGCATTGGTTGGCCGGGATCGACGGCGTCGCTTTGTCAGAACTGAAGACCGGATTCACACAGAAAACCCTGCGGCAATGGCAGCAAGACCACATGCCACACCGCGCTTTTGCGGTCCTGCGTCACCCAGTCGCGCGCGCCCACGCGGCGTTTTGCGACCGCATCCTGCTGGATGGGCCGGGCAGTTTCGGACAAATCCGCGCCAGTTTGCGCAAGGTCCACCGGTTGCCGATCCCGGCGCAGGCGCCGGATCTCACGAAAACAAGCAACTACGATGTTGCTACCCATCGGGCCGCATTTCTCGCGTTTCTTCAATTCTTGCGGAACAACCTGTCTGCGCAAACCAGCATTCGGGTTGATCCGTCCTGGGCTGGACAATTCACGTTACTGCAAGGCTTTGCACAATTCATGATGCCCGATGCGATCTTGCGCGAAGAGCGTTTGCAGGATGATCTGCCGGCCCTGGCAAACCAGATCGGCATCGCGGCGGATGAGGTACTGCCCGACATGGCCCATCCCCACGAAGCCTGGCTGACGGCCATCTATGACGCTCATATCGAAGAGGCCGCGCGGGCTGCTTATACGCGCGACTATGCGGTGTTCGGATTCGAAAACTGGGGATAGTGGCCCCTAGGCCGCCTGAGATGATTGCTGTTCGGTCAGGATTGTGTGCAGCGTCGCCGGGTCGCTGTTGGCGCGCAGCTTGGAGCAGACAGAGGCATCGCGCAACGTTCTTGAGACAAGCGCCAAGGCTTTGAGGTGGTCCACGCCCGCGCTTTCCGGTGCAATCAACGCAAACACCAGGTCGACCGGTTGACGGTCGACTGCTTCAAAATTCAGCGGTTTCTCTAGCCGAAGAAAGATGCCCTTAACGGCATCTGCGCCAGCGATCCTTGCGTGAGGAAGGGCTACGCCATGCCCGACGCCGGTTGGGCCCAACCCTTCGCGTTCAATAAGCGCTTCGATCACGGCAGTTGCGTTCAGCCCATAGCTGGTCTCAGCCAATTCGCCCAGATCGTGAAAAAGCCGCTTCTTGCTGGTGCATGATGAAATTGTCTTGACTGCAGATTGCTGCAAAATCTCACCAAGTTGCATAAGATCGTCTCTCACCAAATCTGGGCGGTTCAACCCGCATCACGTGGGTCGATCCAGCCAATGTTACCATCGTCGCGTCGATAGACGACGTTAATTCCGTTGTTTTTCTCGTTTCGGAACACAAGCACCGGTGCACTTGCGATTTCCATTTGCATTACTGCTTCACCGACAGACAAAGACTGTATCTTGGTCTCCGTTTCCGCCACGATCATGGCGTTCACGGCATCTTCGGTTTCTGCTGAAGCCTCTTCTGAGTCGTCCTTTGGCTGCAGGATATATGACCCGGCATCTGAAAGTTCAACAGGTTGTGAGCGACCTGCATGGTGATCTTTCAGGCGTCGTTTGTAGCGGCGCAGCTGTTTGTCCATCTTCTCACCGCTGCTATCGAAAGCTGCATAAATCTCATGCGCTTTGCCCGTTGCCTGCGCGGTCAGTCCGGTTGAAAGATGAACGATAGATTCGCAGACATATTCATGCCCCGACTTCGAGAAAACCACATGTGCATCCGTTGGGCGCCCGGCATATTTGCTGAGGATTTCGGCAAGCTCGGTCTGCACATGCGTCTGCAATGCTGCTCCGATGTCGATCTGTTTACCGCTGATTTGATACCGCATCGCTTCTCCCGTAAATGCTATTCTGACATGGTCGCGAAGCCTCCCCCCGGGGGCAATCTTGTCGCTCTCATGTCATTGGAAAACGATAACGCCCGTCTTTTCTTTGCTGAGCCGGTCGGCGCATCGACCAGATGCACGCGATCGTGCCTAAAGAGATCGAGTCAGTCATCGCACCCATTTGGCGCCGAAATGATGCAGGTTGTCAATAATGCTATGAGGCGGGTGCCTGCGGCCTAATTCACGCGGAAGTTGTTGCCGAGATAGACCCGGCGCACATTCTCGTCCTGAATCACTTCCTCGGTTGTGCCGTTCATCAACACCTTGCCATCATGCAGAATATAGGCGCGGTCGACGATCTGCAGCGTCTCTTGCACATTGTGATCGGTGATCAGCACGCCAATCCCACGATTCTTCAGATCTGCAACCAAATGACGGATTTCGCCAACGGCGATTGGATCAACGCCTGCGAATGGTTCATCCAGAAGCACGTATTTGGGCCCGGCCGCAAGGCAGCGTGCGATTTCCACGCGGCGCCGTTCACCACCTGACAACGCCAAGGCCGAGGCGCGGCGCAAATGCTCAATCGAAAACTCTGACAGCAACGCTTCCAGCCGCTCTCTTCTGCGGTGCCGATCAGATTCAGCAATCTCAAGAATAGACATGATATTGTCTTCAACGGTCATGCCGCGAAAGATCGACATTTCCTGCGGCAGATAGCCGATGCCAAGCTGGGCGCGACGATACATCGGAAGCGTCGTCACGTCGCGCCCATCGATGATGACCTTGCCACCTTCCGCTGTGATCAGCCCTGCGATGGCGTAAAAGCACGTTGTCTTGCCCGACCCGTTGGGACCCAGCAATGCAACAACCTCGCCCCTGCCGAGATCGATGCTCACATCGCGAATGACCGGACGTTTGCGATAACTCTTACGCAAGCTGACAATGTGAAGCCCAACATCGCCGTCGCGCACGCTGAGATTGGGCGGCGTTTCCATCAATTCTGACCTTGTTGCAGCACGGTGCGTACCCGGCCATCCATGGTGGCTGTCCCATCGGTGAGATTGATGATCATCGTTTCAGCCGAAATCGCGCTTGCCCCTTGAGTCAACAGAACATCGCCGTTGAGCGTCAACAGCCCGGTTTCGACATTGTAATCGGCGTCTTGTGCTTCGGCCGCCTCGCTGGCCGTCACAAATGTGACGCCATCACTGGCGATCAGACGCGCGATGGCGCTGCTTTCGGCGACATAAATCACCTCAACCATGCCTGCCGACAGGCGCAGATCGCCTTGGCCGATCACGACATTCCCGCTGAAGACGGCAGAACCTGTATCCTGATCCACTGCCAGGCTGTCGGCGGTCACCTCGATGGCTGCCGATGTGTCCACCTCGACCCCGCCCAGATCGATACTGGTCTGTGCAAGCGCTGTGCCTGCACAAAGGCAGATTGATGCAATCAGAGGTAGAATAATTCTTAGCACGGGAAAAGGTGCCCTTTGACGTTTTGGCAGTTACTCTTGCGGTTCGTATAGCAGCCTTACACCATCGGTGAACAGCATCTGCTGCCCAGTATTCTCGGCGGAGACCTGAAATGTCACCTGCCCGGCAGTCAGTTCCCCAAATGGGGCATGGATTTCAAGCAATCCGTCCGATGTCACGAGACCGGAATCGAGTTCAGCGATCAGCCCGTTCGTCTCCATCTGGAACCCCGAAGACGTCTCGAGCCGCGCTAGACCCAGAAACCGTGCCAGGCGGCTGCGCCCGTCCAACTCCCCTTCCGTTGCTGTCACGGTCAAATGGCTTCCGCCAGGGTTGTCGATCCGCATTTGCAGGTCATCGATGTTGACGGTATCTGGTTGCGTTGCATCGGGCCGGGCAGAGCGTGCATGGATCGACAGGATCGCGCCGTCATCAGTGACACCCGAAAACCTCGGTGCTGAAAGCCGCTGTTCCCTCGCGATGGCCTCAACTTCGGAAAAGGTGATTTCGGTAGGCTCGTTTTGCCCCCGCGCGAACAGAAACAGCGTGGCGAGGAGTGCAAGCGCACAAAGCGGCAGCAGGATTTTGGCCCAACCGACCATTGCAGAATACAGATTGTCGTTGCCGCGCATGTTTAGACAATACCAGCACGCAGGCAGTCATGAATATGCAAAATACCGGCAACATTGCCTGCGGCGTCGGGATCCACCGCGAATAGAGTTGTGATTTCCCGACTATTCATCAAAGCCAGAGCCTCTTCAGCCAGGGCTTTGGGCGCAATGGTCTGGGGTTGCGGTGTCATCACGTCGCCCGCGTGATGGGTCAATAATCCGTCCATATGCCGTCGCAAATCACCATCAGTGATAATGCCGACAAGGCTGTTCTTGCTGTCGAGCACACCAACAACGCCGAATCCCTTCTTGCTGATGGTCAGCAAAACATCACTCATCGGGGTATCAACCTGGGCCAGAGGCACAGTGTCGCCCACATGCATGAGGTCAGCCACTTTGGAAAGCTGGGCGCCCAACTTGCCGCCCGGGTGGAAGTCACGAAAGTTCTCTGGGGTGAAATCGCGATGTTTCATGAGCGCGATCGCCAACGCATCGCCCAGCGCCAGCGTCATCGTCGTTGACGTGGTCGGAACGATCCCGGTACCGCAGGCCTCGCCCAGATTGGGTAAAACAATGGCAATATCCGCGCGTTGCAGCAATGTGCTGCCCGGCCTGCTCGCCACGCCGATCATCGGGATGTTAAAGCGGCGGGTATAGGCCACGAGATCTGCCAATTCGGGCGTTTCACCAGAATTCGACAATACGAGTACCACGTCGCCACGTGTCATCATGCCAAGGTCGCCGTGGCTTGCCTCAGCGGGGTGGACAAAATGCGCTGGCGTCCCGGTGCTAGCAAAGGTGGCCGCGATCTTGCGTGCGATATGCCCAGACTTGCCCATGCCGGACACGATTACGCGGCCCTTGGCGTTTAGTAAAAGCGTCACCGCTGCGTCAAAAGAAGTGTCAAGCTGCGCAGCGAGGGTTTCGAGCGCTGCCGCCTCGGCCTTGATCACCTGCTGCGCGGTGTCCAGAAGATGCGAAGGTTTTGTCATCAATGCGCGAAGATGTCTGTCTCGGGCCAACCAGCAAGATCAAGCTTGGCGCGGGTTGGCAGAAAATCGAAACAGGATTGCGCCAGTTCCTTCCGCTCCTCGCGTGCCAACAATGCGTCGAAGGCTGCTTTAAGTTGATGCAAGTAGAGTACGTCTGACGCCGCATAATCGAGCTGTGCGTCGGTCAGCGTCTCTGCCCCCCAGTCGCTTTGCTGTTGATGTTTCGAGATATCGACGCCCAACATGTCCTGCAAAAGCGTTTTCAGGCCATGGCGGTCAGTAAATGTACGCACCAGCTTCGATGCGATCTTGGTGCAGTAGACCGGCGCGGTCAAAACGCCCAAGGTCTTGTAGAGCGCGGCAATATCAAAACGTCCGAAATGGAAGAGTTTCAGGACGTCCGGGTTTTCCAGCATCGCGCAAAGATTGGGCGACGCGACGTGATCAGGATGGATTTGGACCAGGTGGCAATCGCCATCACCTCCCGACATCTGGATCAGGCAGAGCCGGTCGCGATGCGGGTTTAGTCCCATCGTTTCGCAATCGATCGCCACAATCGGACCAAGGTCCAAACCGTCTGGGAGATCGTTTCTGTAAAGGTGATTTGCCATCTGACGCGGCTCACTTTGCTGCTGTTGTTCTGCAAATACGTGGTGTGACCCTAATGCTCAAGCCCGCTTCACGGCCACCTGACCAGCTTGACCGGCGCGCAAAGCACGATCGGCGTTTTGGTCGAGCCAGGCACGGAATTCATCCGGCGGCATCGGTTTGCCATATCCGTAACCCTGGCCGAAGGCGCAGCCACGACTTCTCAGGTGCTTGGCTTGTTCGTCTTCTTCGACGCCTTCAGCAATCACGTGCAACCCAAGTTCGCCCGCCAGTGCCAGGATCGCGCGCACAACACTGTCAGCGCTGTGATCCGGTAATGGTGCGACAAGCGAACGGTCCAGCTTGATACCGCTAAGCGGAAGTTGCGTGAGCTTTGAAAGTGAGGCGTAACCGGTCCCAAAATCGTCAAGCTCAAGCGCGATCCCGCATTCTGCAAGGCTATCAATGTTTATTGCGGCCATGTCATCCTTGCCTTCAATCAAAGTGGTTTCGAGCACCTCGATCACAACCTGGTCAGCCTCCAGTCCTGATTTCTGGAGTTGGAAGAGGAACCGTTCAATCAGATAAGGGTCAGAGATTGTGTCCGGCGCCGCATTAAGCGAGATGCAAGGCCGCCACAGGCTTTCGTGCTGCCAGGTCTGAGCAAGGTTCATCGCAGAGCGCCAGATGCTGTGATCGACGTCGACCATCAGACCTGAATGCTCTGCAGCTGGGAGAAACTTGTCGGGCGTTAACAGGCCCCGTTTGGGGTGGCGCCAGCGGGCCAAAACCTCTGCGCCGTGTAATGTGCCATCAGACAGCCGGATTTGCGGTTGAAACCAGGGCTCAATCTCTCCGTTTTTGATGGCGTCGACCAGATCAAGTTGCAACTGGCGCATACTGCCGATTTCATCGCGGAGTTGATTGTGAAAATGCTGTGACCGGTTGCCACCTTGGTTCTTGGCGACCTGCAACGCCAAGCCGAGATCTGCAATCACGCTTAGCGGATCCTGTTTGCCGGCGGAGATCTCCATGTAACCGATGCTCATCGAAAGCGGGATACGCCGGGCATTCACCTCAAGCGGCTCCGCAAATGATGCGCGAATCCGGCCAACCAATTCCAGTGCGGCTTCGTCGGAAATCAACACAAACTCATCACCGCCGATCCGCGCAACGACGTGGTCATCGTCGACACAACTTTTGAGAACAAGCGCCATCTCGCACAGGACGGCGTCGCCAAAGTCATGACCCGCAGAATCATTGATCGACTTGAAGTCGTCCAAACCAATCAGGATGACACTCATCTCTGGTCCGTCCTGATCGGAGAGAGCGGCCTTCAACGATGTCATCAGCGAACTGCGATTGGGCAGCCCGGTCAGCGGGTCATGGTTGATCATGTAATTCAACCAGCTGTTGGCATCTTGCAGCTCTTCACGCGATGTTTGCAGACGTTCGCTTTGCTTGCGAAGCTTTTGGATATTGGCCGTGACCGTCAGTTGTGCGGGGGCGAAGACAATCAGGATTTCGATGACCAGCATTGCAACGGACAGCTTGATCAGCGTCGCTTGCAGATCTGACAATCGGTCAATTTCTGCCCGTGCCGTGCTTTCGATCAGTTCCGTTGCCGCCCGCAATTGCCCTTTCAAACCACGAGCCGTGTAGCGTTCATTCAAGGCTCTCTGAACAATGCTTTGTTCAACCGGCCCGGCCGTCGGTAAGCGCTTTGCAAGATCGGCAAAGATCCTAACGCGGTCATCCAACGGCCGCTCGGATTCGAAGTAGTGGTTCTGCAATGCATCAGACCAGATTGGCGATGAGATCACGTAAGCATGCGCTTGCTCAAATGCAGCGATGTTTTGATCAAGCGTCTGGAAGAGCCGGGCGTCGTCGTTGATCGCAGCTTCGGTTTGCAGCAGGATATCGTAACCCAGAAGCACCTGATTGCTACCAACGCTCATCACAGTTTTTGCGGCGGTTCCACGTTCGGTGATCGTGCGATTGACCTGATCTATCGCAAAGAGCAGGGCAAAGATGATGGACAACGCAAAGGCATAGTGCATCCAAAGACGCTCGGCATTCCGGCGCGACAAAAACTTGAATGCACGACGTGCAATTGACGTAAAAAGCTGCATCCAACGGGATCCTGCGAATTCTCACCGGATAGACCCTGACGCAGATTGATTAAGTTAGAGTTGAGCCAATTTTGACTTTTCGGGGTCACCGCCCTGCGGCAGATCGTAGCGCTTGCGCAGACGGTCAATGCGCGTGCCGTCGCGCAAGGGAACGTCGTTGAGACGATCGTAATCCTGAAATCCCAAACCGCTGTAGTAGCGTAGACCCGGCACATTATCGGCGCGAATCGTGGCATCTATTTTCTCAACGCCAGCGGCCTGCGCGCTTGCTCGTGTCGCTGCGAAAAGGTGTTGTCCAACCCCCTTTCCGGCCACGTCCTGGGCCACAAAGGTCGCGATGTAAGCCCATCCCGCCAACTCCGAATTGCTTTCCGGACCTGGCCTCACCAATGACTGAAACCCGGCGACCCGACCGTCAATTTCGGCCACATGACAGGCGATGTTCATCTCGGGCGCAATGTATTCCACCTGCATCCGCTGGTCATCAAAGGGCCGTTGATGGGCGGTCGTTCCGCCTGCCGCGATGATTTCGTTCAAAAGGGCCGTCATATCTGCCGCATCAGAGGGTTTGGCCAGACGAATGATCATAGTGATGCCATCAATGTATGATGCCTGCGTGTGAAATCATCGCGGACATCCATTGGCGGGCGCAATCTGATCTGAAACTCCGCCACCAGAGCCGCGTCTTGTTTGCCGAAGAACTTGTTCGCCTCCGTTTGCGTGAAACCCGCGATTTGCACCGCTTCAAGCCAAGCGGACAGTTTATCCGCGCGTTTGATCTGCTTCTTGATCGGCGCGGGAAGCAGAGCTGGAAGACCAAAGCGGCGATGGATCGCTGCGGTCAAACGTTCGTCGAGCGCGCCGTAATCCGGCCCGACCGCCGCCTTTACCGGGCTGATCATATCGCCGATCACGTATTCCGGGGCGTCGTGTAGAAGTGCGGCAAGCTGCCATTTGGTCGGCGCCTGAGGTTGCTGCCGGGCAAAGATATCGGCCACAAGTAAGGAGTGTTCAGCCACCGAGTAGGCATAGTCGCCCTTGGTTTGCCCGTTCCACCGGGCTACAAACGCCAGACCGTGGGCGATATCCTCTATCTCGATATCCACTGGTGTGGGATCCAAAAGGTCCAAACGCCGCCCCGACAGCATGCGTTGCCATGCGCGGTGTTGTTTCATGCGATTGCCTGCATTGCGATGCTCCGCAACCAAGCGGGATTGTTGTTGGCAACATCAGATAGAGGCGATTTCACGGCGATCGACATGGGGTTGTCATAGGCTGATCAGGCCCAGGGTTGCCAGCATAAACTGCGTAGTTTTCGCGGCAAAGGATGATGCGCTTGCGTGCGGATTCGATAAATGGCGACAGGTAAGGTGGTAAGAAAATGCCCTTGCTGCACTTCGCACCCCTTGGTTGTTAGGACGACATTAACCGCGAACTGCAATCGATGCGCATGGAGCGCCCTCTGGGCGTGACAATGGCACCATTGCCGCACCAGCACGGCCCTGCTATCAGCGCCGCAACCCACACTGACACGGCCCAGGAGGCGGGAATGAAAGACTACGTTGTCAAAGACATCGACCTTGCAGATTTTGGTCGCAAAGAGCTCGATATCGCTGAAACCGAAATGCCGGGCCTGATGGCCCTGCGCGAGGAATACGGTGAGAAAAAGCCTCTGGCTGGCGCGCGCATCGTTGGCTCTCTGCATATGACAATCCAGACGGCGGTTTTGATTGAGACGCTGGTGGAATTGGGTGCTGACGTGCGCTGGGCCTCGTGCAACATCTTCTCAACCCAAGACCACGCGGCGGCTGCGATTGCTGCAGGTGGCACACCGGTTTTCGCGGTCAAGGGCCAGACGCTGGAAGAGCATTGGGACTACCTAGATAAGTCATTCATGTTCCCCGAAGGCCCCAACATGATCCTCGATGACGGCGGCGATGCGACACTATACGTTTTGCTCGGCGCGCGTATGGAAGCGGGCGAAGATGTGCTGGCTGTTCCAACCTCGGAAGAGGAAGAAGTGATCAAGAAGCAAATCCAAAAACGCATGGCCGAAAGCCCCGGCTGGTTTGCCAAGACCAAGGCCGCGATCAAAGGTGTGTCGGAAGAGACGACCACCGGTGTGCACCGCCTTTATGATCTGCACAAGAATGGGCAACTGCCGTTCCCTGCGATCAATGTGAACGACTCGGTCACAAAGTCGAAGTTCGACAACAAATATGGCTGCAAAGAATCGCTGGTTGACGGGATCCGCCGTGCCACCGACACCATGATGGCCGGTAAAGTCGCTGTGGTTTGCGGCTATGGCGATGTGGGCAAGGGCTCTGCTGCCTCGCTGGCGGGTGCTGGTGCGCGCGTGAAGGTGACCGAAGTCGATCCGATCTGCGCATTGCAGGCCGCAATGGACGGGTTTGAGGTTGTGTTGCTGGAAGACGTGCTCGACTCGGCGGACGTCTTCATCACCACCACTGGGAACAAGGACGTGATCCGCATCGAACATATGCGCGAGATGAAGGACATGGCCATTGTTGGTAACATTGGTCATTTCGACAATGAAATTCAGGTGGCCGCCCTCAAGAACCACAAATGGACCAATATCAAGGAACAGGTGGATATGATCGAGATGCCATCGGGCAACCGGATCATCCTTCTGTCCGAAGGGCGTCTTTTGAACCTTGGTAATGCGACAGGCCACCCCTCTTTCGTGATGTCCGCGTCCTTCACCAATCAGGTGCTCGCCCAGATGGAGCTGTGGAACAACGGCGACGCGTACGAGATCGGCGTGCATATCCTACCCAAGCATCTGGATGAAAAGGTTGCGCGCCTGCATCTGAAGCGGATCGGCGTGAAGCTGACCGAGCTCAAGAAAGAGCAGGCGGATTACATCGGCGTCACCGTCGAAGGGCCGTTCAAGCCAGAGCATTACCGGTACTAAGCGCCCATGCGGCATGCCAGACGTCAGGCCATGGCGCAGGATGCCGCGAAGCAGACGCGAAAAAGTAGGGGTCGCAGCCTTGCGCTGATCAGGGGCTTGGCTGCGTTTGCTTTTGTGGGAGGGGTAGGGTTTGGCCTCTATCAGCTGTTTGTCCATCCCGGCACGCCATTGCCACCGCATTGGAATCCGACCAAGCCGCTGGTAGTCAGCCAGCCGGTGACCGCGCTGACCGAGTGGAAGCTGAACCGGGCTCTGGCCTCGACCGAAAGCTGTCTTGCGACGATTAACGGGTTTGCGGCACTGCAGCCCATGTCTGATTTGCGGGAAAGTGATCAATGCGGCATCACGGGTCGGGTCAACCTACGCGCGGTGGGCGATACGCGGATGAGCCCGATCGAGACCCGCTGCGCCATCGCGCTACGCATGGCGATGTGGGAGCGCCACGGGTTGCAGCCCGCGGCGCGCGATACTCTGGGAACGACTCTTGCCCGTGTCGATCAATCGGGCAGCTACAATTGCCGCACCATCCGCACCACCTCCGGCCCGTCAGAACGGATGAGCACCCATGCCACCGCAGATGCCATTGATATCACCGGCTTTGCCTTTGCGGATGGACGCCAGATCAGCTTGCTGCGTGATTGGGATGGCACAGGGCCGGAAGCTGCCTTTCTGCGTGCCGCGCGAGACAGCGCTTGCGACTGGTTCCGTGTGACCCTTTCGCCGGATTTCAACGCGCTCCACGCGGATCACTTTCACTTGCAATCAGTGGGCTGGGGACTGTGCCGATAGCAAAAGGGCGCGAACTGTGCCGCGCCCTTTCTGATGAGGCTGCGACCGATATCAGAAGTTGAAAGCGATCCGCGCTTTCAGCGTCGTCACACCCACATCGATACCTGAATTGTTGTAATCCTCGAATTCGTGGTTCAGCAACTCGGCACCCAGATCGATGTTTTCGGTGATGGGAAAATCGTACCCGATTCCAACAAGATAGCCTGTATCATCACCGAGTTCAGGCGACGTCGCACTGACGAAACCCAGCGTACCGTAGACCAGACCGCTGCCAAGTTCGGTACCCAAACGCCCCTTGATCCGTCCGGTCGAATCCACTTCAACAGCACCATCGCCAATGTCATATTCGGTTTCGTCATAATCGACTTCGATACCAGAGACGAGACCGCCGCCAAGGTTGAACAGGTAGCCCGCAAAGATACCGAGTGAGTTGCCGTCACCGTCAAGTTCGGCACCGTCGTCAGTGTCGATTTCAGCGCTGCCCGCGGCAATACCCGCATAGGGGCCATTCCAGTCGTTTGCAAAGCCAGCCGCGGGGACGGTGACAATGGCCGATGCCAGTAAGATATTTTTAAGTGTCATTACGATTTCCTTTATCTTTCGTTGACCATCGGTTTACGGCGCGATCCATGGGATGGATTTGCCTTCTTCTGGAACGTTTTTGTGAGGTCTTTCCGGCGGCAAATTCCTGGATTTCTCATGCCCCTGACCTAGGCAGAGCCCAAAGCAAAACATCGCCGCCCGCTTTGGTTTGGGCTTTACCGGAAGTCGCATCTGCCATTAACGTGCCCGAGCGTTGCTTTGGGCAGCGGATATTGACCAATAACACGAACAGCGGGGGACACTCTCATGGGTAAAAGAGACGAGTTGATTGAAAAGTACGCGGACGACCTCAAGAACAAATGTGGCATGACGCCTGACATGGACCTTTTGACCAAGGTCACAATCGGCTGCGGCCCGGCGATCTACAATGCCGATGCATCCACGGTTGCGAGCAGTCAGCCCGCCGAACTTGAGACGGTAAAGAACAACTTTTTGATCAAGAAACTCGGTCTGAAAGACAGCCCAGAACTTGATTCCGCAATCTCATCTGTCCTCGACACTTATGGCCAATCAGAGCGCAACAAGTATCGCGCGGTCGTTTACTACATGCTGACCAAGCATTTCGGAAAAGAAGCCGTCTACGGCTAAGTGACACGCAGTTGCGCCCGCTAACGGATCGGCGGGCGCGGTTCGTCTCTGCCGCTCATTTGAATAAAGTTTTCAAGGCTATTTCATTGCGCCAGAGAGCTGAATTTTTGTATGAATGGCGCAGGGTCAGAATGATCCGAACCTAGAGATTTCTTTGCGTGTGGTGGCTTGGTACGCGCGGGGTGAAAGAGGGTTCGGAGTTTCTCCGGACCCTCGTTTCATTCAAAGCGCTATTAACACGCCGCCGATGATTGCG
Organism: Cognatiyoonia sp. IB215182; assembly: GCF_033963905.1. Taxonomy (NCBI): domain Bacteria; kingdom Pseudomonadati; phylum Pseudomonadota; class Alphaproteobacteria; order Rhodobacterales; family Paracoccaceae; genus Cognatiyoonia; species Cognatiyoonia sp. IB215182. The sequence goes on along the minus strand of NZ_JAXBMB010000005.1, from coordinate 163,893 downwards.
GCAGCAAGGGTCGCATATCCACCGTCGATGACGGCTAGTTTCCAGGGCCGATCAGAATAGCCGGTATTGATGAAAATCCATGGAGTGATGAAGAACAGCCCGATGCCAAGGCCGGACTGAACGCCCTTGGAGATTGTGTCGATCCCGGAAAGCGCCAAGGTGTGCCGCATCATGCCAGCCACCAGAATAATGCAGATGAACGACACGATGTAGGGTGTTGGATTGCTGCTATTGACTGGTTTGCCGTCATCACCAACGGCAATCTGTGCGGCTTCCATCCATGGCTTTGACAGTACCATGTAATAGACAGCGCCGAACACGAATGCAGCGAAAGCCGCAACCAGCACCGAAAGAATTTCCATAACTATCCCCCATCTTTTGGATGGGACTATGCCGCGCCGACTTGTCGCAGGCTAGGGCTTTGTCGCACCCATCTCGCAGATCAGCTGCCATTCGTCCGCCGACACCGGTTGGACGGACAGGCGTGAATTGTTGACCAGCACCATGTCTTTCAACCGAGGTTCGGCCTTGATCATCTCAAGGCTGACGGGTTTTTCGAACGGCCGTACCGCTTTGATATCGACGCATTCCCAGCGGTCGTCGTCGGTGGTGCTGTCAGGATGGGCCTCGGCGCAGACTTCGACGATCCCGACAATCTCCAGCCCTGTGCGGGAATGATAGAAAAACCCGAGATCCCCCAGCTTCATGGCGCGCATGTTGTTGCGGGCCTGATAATTGCGCACGCCGTCCCATTCCTCGCCAGCCTCGCCCTTGGCCACCTGTTTGTCCCAGCCCCAGACATCGGGTTCGGATTTGAAAAGCCAGTATGCCATCAGCCAATCACCTTCTTCCACGCACGCAATGTCACCTCTTCGAACAGGCCAGCCTTGGCATAAGGGTCATTCGCAGCCCAATCCTCTGCCGCGGCCATGTCGGGCACCTCAAGTACGATAAGCGATCCACACATTTGCCCGTCATCATCCAGAAACGGGCCCGCCAAATCCACCACGCCGGTTTCGGCAACATAGTCGAGATGCGCCGCGCGATTGTCCATCCGGGTTTGCAATGCGCCAGGTTTGTCTTTGGTCATCAGTGCAAAACGCATTCATTCTTCCTTTAGTGGGCGTGACAACAAAGCATTCAGCGCGGTCGGCACGTCGGTTTGGCCATCTGTTAGGTCGGCGACAACTCTGCAGATCGGCATATCAAGATCAAGCTTTGCAGCCAATTGGCGTACGGCGCGCGCCGTCGCCGCACCTTCGACCGTTGTGCCTACGTCGAAATCCTCTCCACGACCAAGTGCCAGGCCATAGCGATAATTCCGGGATTGATCGGAGGTACAGGTCAGGACCAGATCGCCAAAGCCAGACAATCCTGCAAGCGTATCGGTCCGTGCCCCTGAAGCCATGGCCAGCCGCTGCATCTCGGGAAATCCTCGGGTGATCAGCGCGGCGCGGGCGCTTTCGCCGAAGCCAGCTCCAATCGTGACACCGGCCGCGATGGCCATCACGTTTTTCAGGGCTCCGCCGAGTTCCGCCCCTATGGTATCGGTTGTCCGGTAGAGCCGCATGCCAGTGGTCGACAGGGCAGTTTGCAGGATCGCCCCCGCCGCCTCGTCATTGCAGGCGATGGTAAGCGCCGTGGGCAGGCCGCGCGCGATGTCTGCGGCAAAGCTTGGGCCGGTCAGCATCGCGCCAATGGCGTCCGGCACCACATTGCGGATCATGCTTGCGGGGCCGGTCATGCGGGTCAGATCGATACCCTTGCAGCAGGCGACCAGGTATTTGCCATCCAGGTGAGCCTTATGTGTGGTCAGGAAATCTCGCAGCGTCTGTGCCGGGATCGCAAGCAGGATGATATCGCAGGCAAAAAGGGGTTCTAGCGCCGCGGAGAACGTCATCGTTTGCGGAAGCGCGACGCCGGGCAGTCGCGCGTTAGTTCGCTCGGCCCGCATTGTGGCCACGGCATCGGCGTTCCGCGCCCAAAGCACGACCTCATTGTGATCAAGTGCGAGGGCAACGCCCAATGCGGTGCCGAATGCCCCCCCGCCTGCAATCCCGATCTTCACGCCTTTGCCCCCTTTTTGCCAAAGCCCAGCATGGGGGCAGCCTGATCATCCAAAGGCCAACGCGGCCGCGCGGCAAGGGTGAGGTCATCCACCCTGCCATGCATTATCTTCTCAATCCCTGCATAGGCGATCATCGCGGCATTGTCGGTGCAGAGATGCAAGGGCGGCGCGATGAACGCGGTGCCCGATGCCGCGCAAAGTTGCAGCATCGCATCTCTGATCGGTCCGTTTGCCGCGACGCCGCCCGCAATGGCAAAGCTGGGCCTTGCGGGGCTCTGTGCCAGATAGATGTCGAGCGCGCGACGTGTTTTTTCGCACAACACGTCGGTCACAGCGGCTTGAAACCCGGCGCAGAGGTCCGCTTGATCTTCAATTGTCAGTCCACCATTTTCGGCAACGATGCCGTCCCGTGCCCGCAGGATCGCGGTTTTCAATCCGGAAAACGATAGATCACAACCCGGTTGGTTCAAAAGCGGGCGCGGCAGAACGAACCGATTGGGGTCGCCTGCCTTCGCCGCTGCCTCCACCGCTGGTCCGCCCGGTTGCGGTAGCCCCAGAATGCGAGCGGTTTTGTCGAAGGCTTCGCCCGGTGCGTCATCTATTGTGCCGCCCAGCCGCGTGTAGCTGTCATGCTCATTAACCAACAGGAACTGGCAATGCCCACCCGATACCAGCAGCATCAGGTAAGGGTAGGCGATCTGATCGGTGAGGCGCGGTGTTAGCGCATGACCCGCCAAATGGTTCACGCCGATAAGCGGCAATCCTGTCGCGGCGCAGATCCCCTTGGCGCACATGACGCCCGACAAGACCCCGCCGATCAGGCCGGGCCCGGCGGTCACGGCCACGCCATCAAGGGCAGCAAAAGACAGATTCGCCTCCCTCAAAGCCGCTTCAACACTGTGATCGAGCTTCTCGGCATGTGCGCGGGCAGCGATTTCGGGAACGACGCCCCCAAAATCGGCGTGCAGGGCGGTTTGGCCATAGACAATGGATGACAAAATCTCTGTCCCGCGCACAACGGCCGCTGCCGTGTCATCACAGCTGCTTTCGATCCCAAGAAGCGTCAGGTCTTTGGTCATTACCATCCGGTTGCGTGTTCCCCGGTGGCAGGTAACATTGCCCGCCAGTGCAAACAATGGTGCCCCATGACCCCAACGCTGATCGTGACACGCCCTGAAGCGCAGGGATTGGGTTTTGCACGGGCCTTGGAAAGCCGGTGGAGTGGGCCGCTGGACATCGTTCTGTCGCCTCTGATCGCGATCAGTTTCCAACCGATCGTAGATGATCTTTCGGATGTCACCGACCTTGTTTTCACATCCGCCCATGGGGTGACCGCCGCTACCAATCTCGGCCTTGGTCCTGGTCTTCGTGCGTGGTGTGTAGGGCCGAAAACGGCCGAATTGGCTCGTTCGTCAGGTTTTGAAACCGTCACCGGCCCCGGAGATGCTGCGGCACTCGCCAATCTGATCATTGCACAGTCGCAGAAGGGAGAATTTGCGCATCTGCGGGGTAGGCATAGCCGTGGCGACTTGGTTTCAGAGCTTGGGGTTGCAGGCATCCCATGCCGCGATGTCATCGCGTATGACCAGATCGCCCAACCGCTCACGGTTGAAGCACAAGAGGTTCTGAATGGATTCCGGCCTGTTCTCTGCCCCGTCTTTTCACCACGCACCGTGACGATCCTTAGCAAACAAGGTCCGTTCTCGGCACCGCTTGATATCGTTGCGATGAGTCAGGCGGTTGCTGATGCCGCGTATAAGGTCGCACCACGCTCGGTCACAATCGCCGCCCACCCGGATGAGGACGCGATGATCGCCGCAACACAGGTACAGCTTCATCGCATTTCACATGATGATGACTGACCGTTGGATCGCTTGAGGGTTGGCAAGGGTCGGGATAACATAATGTGTCACTTGCCCACTGGCGGGTCGGGGCGCAAAAAGGGTGAAAACGTGGCAAAACAGCCAGCCAAGGGGCGTAAGGTGCCCCCCAAGTCAGCAGAATCGGCACCAGCGCCACAGAACGCGACCGAATCGGACAATGCGCAAAAGCCGCTTTTTGATGCCATTCCCGCCGAAATTCTGATCAAACCGTCGGTTGAAGCCGCGTCTGCGGCGCCATCCGTTCCGGTTGTTGAAAAAACCGCTGATGATGCCCGGGCAGATCAGCCCGATGCGGCACCGGTTTCGGCCGAAGCCGCGCCGCCAAAGGAACCAGCACCCGCGCCGTCAAAGCCTGCTCCGGCGAAGCAGGGTGGCGGGTTCATTCCGCTACTGCTTGGCGGTCTGATCGCGGGCGGGATCGGCTATGCGGTGGCACAAGTGAACATGCCGCAACCGGATACGGAATTGCCTGCGCAGGTTGCAGCCCAGGCGGATGCGATTGCAGCGCTGCAGGATGCCGTGGATAACCCACCACCACCCGTTGACCTGAGTGGCATTGAGGCGGCGCAAGCCGCACTTTCCGATCAGATTGCCGAGATGACAGATCAGATCGCCACGCTCGATGACCGGCTGACGGCGCTGGAAAACCTGCCGCGTGGCGAAGGCACTGCCTCCGTGCCCGCTTTGGCCAATTATGAGGCTGAGATTGCAGCGCTCAGGGAAGAGATTGCCGCAATGGCAGGGGCGGCCCAAACGCAGCTTGATACCGCACGGGCCGAGGCCGCCGCCATTGAGGAGAACGCCGCATCTGCAGCGCGCGCAGCCGCCGGGCGCGCCGCACTGTCCCGGTTGCAAACCGGCATGGAAAGTGGCGCCCCGCTTGGAGCGGCTCTCGCCGATCTGGAAGAGGCATTGGGCGCGCCAGCCCCTGATGCCTTGACGGCGGCACAAGACGGCATCCCCACCCTAGCCAGTCTGCAGGACACATTCCCCGAAGTGGCGCGCGCCGCTTTGGCAACGGCGCGCCGCGAAGGCGTGTCGGGCGAGGAGACAACCGGCATTGGTGCCTTCCTGCGCAATCAATTCGATGTCCGCTCGGTCACGCCGCAGGAAGGAACAAGCGTTGATGCGGTCCTGTCGCGTGCCGAAGCAGCGGTGCGTACGGGGCGTCTGGCCGATGCCTTGGCGGAAATCAGTGCGCTGCCCGAAGTGGCGCGTGCCGAAATGTCGGAATGGCTGGCCCAGGCCGAAATCCGGGCCGACGCCGTGGCGGCCATCGATATGCTTTTCACCTCACTCAGCGATAGTTAGGGGCGTTAGATATGCTTTGGTCATTGATTAAAATCCTGGCGTTCGTCGCAATCGTCACCGCCCTCACCTATGGCGGCACACAGCTGATGGAGGTCGATGGCGGCGCCACGATCAGCGTGATGGGCTTTGAATTCACGCTCAGCCCGCTTGAGATGGTGTTTGCCTTTGTCGCCTTTGTCGTGGCGGTCTGGTTGGGGCTGAAACTGCTCGCGCTGTGTGTGGCGACATTCAAGTTTCTCAACGGGGATGAGACTGCAATTTCGCGCTATTTCGACCGCAATCGCGAACGTAAAGGGTATGAGGCCCTGTCCGAAGGGATGATGGCGCTCGCTTCGGGAGAAGGTCATTTGGCAATGACCAAGGCGGCACGTGCCGACAAATATCTGCAACAGCCGCAACTGACCAACCTGCTGACGGCGCAGGCGGCCGAGATGACGGGCGACCGGCGCAAGGCGGAGGAGACCTATAAGAAGCTGCTTTCAGACGACAAAACGCGGTTCGTTGGCGTGCGCGGGATCATGAAGCAGAAGCTTTCTGACGGTGATACTGATACGGCGCTGGCACTGGCGCAAAAGGCCTTTGCGCTGAAGCCCAAGCATGAGGAAACGCAGGATGTGCTCCTGCGTCTGCAGGCCGAAAAGTCAGACTGGGTGGGTGCCCGCAAGACGCTGAGTGCAAAGCTCAAATCAGGTGGACTGCCACGGGACGTACACAAACGCCGCGATGCCGTGCTGGCATTGTCAGAAGCGCGCGATGTGCTTGAGGACGGCAAATCCATCGAAGCCCGCGAAACCGCGATTGAGGCAAATCGCCTGTCACCTGATCTGATCCCCGCGGCGGTCATGGCGGCGCGCAGCTATATCGGCGAAGGCAATGCGCGCTATGCGACACGTGTGCTGACCAAAGCCTGGAACGCGCAACCACATCCTGACATCGCCGCCGCATTCGCAGAAATCGCGCCCGACGAAAACGCCGAGGCACGCCTGAAGCGCTTCCGCACACTGACCAAGACAACGGCCGATCATCCGGAAACCAAGATGCTGATGGCCGAGCTTTACATCTCGACCGAGGATTTTCCAGCTGCCAAACGCGTGCTGGGTGATCTTGTAGAGACCGATCCGACGGCGCGTAGCCTGACGCTGATGGCGGCTATCGAACGCGGCGAAGGTGCGGACGATTCCGTTGTCCGTGGCTGGCTGACCCGGGCATTGACGGCACCGCGCGGCCCGCAATGGATCTGCGACAATTGCCAGCACATTCAGGCGGGCTGGGCCGCGACCTGCAGCAATTGCGGATCGTTTGACACGCTGACCTGGCGCAAGCCGCCTGAAGGGGATGTCGCAATGCCCACGGGCACCGAAATGCTGCCGTTGATTGTCGGGACGCCCAAGCAAAATGAGGTGACCGTCCCAGATGATGTCGTGGAAGAGGCCGAAATTCTGACTGCTGACCCCGAACCCATTGATGACGCCGTTGCGTCTCAGGCCCAAAAATAGGTCTTTCCCGGCGCAAGGCGCGATGCTATCAGACACGCCGTTAAGCCGCTGTAGCTCAGATGGTAGAGCACGTCATTCGTAATTAGCGGGTCCCCGCGAGAATGGCTTGCGAAACCAAAGAGTTCGCGGCAAAGGATGAAGACTAGTAGGGCCATGGTAGGGTCTACGATGCCTCAATAGCTCAGCTGGTAGAGCAGGTCCTTCGTAAGGACAAGGTCGGGGGTTCGAGTCCCTCTTGAGGCACCACTACCATCCAATACTCATGATTTGCGGCTAGTTTCGGCCCTAACCGGACGCTGAGTGTGCGCTTCAATGCTGCATCGCAGCTTCTCGGAAGCAGACATTGGCAGATGGTAGCGGATGCACGTCCTCAACCTTCAACAGTGCCTGGTATACCAAGCTGGCGCGATGCCTGTGAGGGTACAACGACAACCATTCATCTGTCTTGCCCTCCAAAACCAAGCCAACTTTGGCACAGTTTGAGAGGGGCAAGACAAGGGGTGCGAGCTTCGGTGTTCGAAGGCAATGGTGTTGGGGTTTTGATACGCTGGATCATGCGTGGACCGTCTTCAAGCTGCTGGTGACGAGTGCCGATGGCGCGACGACGGTGAAGACGCTGGCGGAATTGGGTATTGTCTCGATTGATCTGACGGCGGATGCGACCAGTAGCGAACCGCCCGTTCGCTCGGTCATAAACGGCCAGACGACCTTTGCCCGTGATGATGGCGCGACCGGGACGGTGGCGGATGTGAATCACGTTGCTGAGGCGGGTGGGTGTTGGTTGGCGCGGGCGGCAGGGTTGTGGTTGGGAAGGGTGTTGGAGGCGGGAGATGTGTCGTCGATGCAGCGGATGGTGTAGTTGATGTAAATCCAATTTGTTATCATTCGAACAACAATAGTGACTAAAGACATGCTTTGTGCGTGAAACAGAAAGGGGGCTTTACAGTCTAGCGAGTCGCCGTTAACGATTTGTTAATGAAGTTTGTTCGCCCGTGGGTTTATTTTGTTGCCAGATATCCAAATCAGGATCATTTCTAACTTTGACTTGCTACTCGCCATGCACATTGTATGTGGGAAATGACCAATTTGATTTTATGCAAAACTTGCCTGTACATCTGGAAGTTCGACCTTAAATAGAGGTAAGAATGAATTTTAGTCTTTCTATAGTGCTGCTTCTCATGTTTGTTTCAGCATTTTCTATTCTTTATCCTTTTTATGTATTCGCGCGACTTCTTATCAATAATCCCGGTATAATTGGGAACTTTCTTTCTGGTCGACTTGGTAGGAACGAATACCGCTTAATTCGAGTTTTTGTAGGCTGCGCATTTTTGCTAGGTTTATCAACTGCTGCATTGGAATACATGAGGTGAATTTTGGAAGAGAATAATGGTGTTTTGGGCTTGTCAAATGACGGCCTATGGTCCTCAGAAAGTCCTTTCGCTCCCGGTTCAAGTGTTACTTCATCAGGTGCAAGCGTTAGTTTAGGTCTTGGTGTTGCTGGCGGAGTCTCAATATCCATTGTTAGTTCAACCAACCCAGATGAAACTGGTGGTTTGTTTGGCGGGGGAATGGATATCGCAATCACCAGATCACATGGGATTGGATTTGACATTGGGCTCGACGGGCATTTCGGTGATGAGCAGTTGGCTGAAGATATTTACGGTCATTCGGTGTCTGCTGCCGGAGGGGTTTTTATTGGTGTTGAGGTATATGACCCTATTGCGCCTGGTGCTAGCAGCGATTTGTCTGATTACTACGGTGAAGTTACGTCCGGGCTTAGTGTTGGTGTCGCAGCCTATAAGAATAAGACTTTCAGTTTGGCTTCTTCGCTCGAAAACTTTGCTTCCTTGTTCGAGGATTACAATAATAGGTCATCTGATGAACCAGTATATTCAACGGAGTCGCGACTGAACCACGGGCCGAACAATTATGGCATGGGCTCAGAGGTAGTCGCAAACGAACTCGGCGAGACAGTCGTTCAAAACGCCGATGGGTCCGTTACAGTAGTTACAGAGGACGTTCTAACTGGCCAGCAAACCCAAACGACATTCGTGCAGACACCCAGTGGCCCCGCACCGGTTTCAGTTGTGGACATCGGTGTCGACGATGGTGGCTATTCCTCGGACGGGAACGTTTGGGGCAATGACATGTACGACCCGCGTACAAATGTCATGGGCCCTGTAGCCGCTGCACCTGCTTCAACGACGAAGGCCTCTACCAAGGATCGGGACCGCGATAGGGATCGAGACCGTGATCGTGACAGGGACGACGATAGGGGCTCAGGCGTAAGTGTCCGTGACGTTGATGCGCCAGAGGCAACCCGTGATACAGGTACAACGAAATCGGCGACAAAAACTGAAACGACGAAAACGAAGCCAAGAACCGATACCAAGGGGAGAACTGACGACGATCCAAACTTCGAGGGCCCGCGTCCGATCCTTTTCGACCTTGAGGGCGATGGCATTCAGATCACCGAGTTGTCCAATTCCTCCATTTACATGGACGCCACGGGCGACGGCTTAGAAAACCGGACATCCTGGGCGGGTGCTGGGGATGCTGTGCTTTTCATCCACGATCCGGACAATCATGGTGAGATCACGGAAAAGCGGCAATATGTGTTCACCGAATGGGACCCGACGGCCAATTCGGATATGGAGGCGCTTGCCTCGGTCTTTGATACCAACGGTGACGGGGTGTTGTCGGGGGCTGAGCTTGACGACTTCCGGTTAATGGTAACCAACGCCGATGGCTCAACCACGGCAAAGACGCTGACGGAGCTGGGCATCGTCTCAATTGATCTGACGGCAGATGCAACGAACATTGAACTGCCCGATGGCTCGGTCATCACCGGCCAGACGACGTTCACCCGCGACGATGGCTCCACCGGCACGGTGGCGGATGTGACGCTGATCGCCGAGGCCGATGGGCATCGGTTGGAGCAGGTGGAGACCTGGGATGCGAGCGGCACGCGGACCGAGGTGACGACGGGCTATGACGCGGATGGCTCGATTGCCTTTGTGAACACAACCGTGGTGAGCGCGGATGGCACGCAGATCGCCAACAGCTATGACGATAATGGCGATGGCGTTGTGGATCGCCTGCAGACGATTGATACGGTGACGCAGCCCGACGGGTCGCAGGTGAAGACCGTCACGAACGCGCTGGGGGCCGCGGCGGCGACAGCAATCCTGCTGAACCAGACGGTCACGACGACAAGTGCTGATGGCAACACGATCACGATTGAACGGGACTCGACTGGTGGTGGCTGGTTCGACCAGACCGAAGTGCGGGTGACGGCTCCTGATGGCAGCATGACGATTGTCACGACAGATCAGGGCCAGGATGGCACGGTGATCCGGAGCGTGGACGAGGCTGTCTCCGCCGATGGGATGACCCGGACGGAAGCCATCGACAGTGATGGGGACGGTGTTGCCGACGTGACGATGACCCATGCGATTGTGGTCAATCCCGATGGCAGCCGATCCGAGACGGTGACGGTGCTGAACCAGGACGGCTCTATCCGGTCGGTAGCGACCGAGACGGTGAGCGCAGATGGCCAGACCAAGACAATCCAGCGCGATGTGGATGGCGACGGCCAGGTGGATACGGTTGAGGATACTGATATCACGACCGGCCCTACGGGCAGCACATCGACGATGGTGGTGACCAATAGCGATGGGTCGCTGCGTAATGCGACCACCTATGTGCAATCTGATGATGCGCTGACCAAGACATCGACCTCTGACCTGGATGGCGATGGCGATATCGATGTGACCACCGTGGACGAGACGGTGATCAATCCCGATGGCAGCCGGGTCCAGACAATCACGTCCACGAACAACGATGGCTCCATCCGCGGCATGCAGCAGACGACGCTGGGTGCGGACAAGGTGAGTTCCGAGACTTACGTTGATCTGAACCAGAACGGTGTGTTCGAGGCGACGGATCTGGTGCGTGAGGTGACGGTCGATGGCGGCACCGGTGACCGGACCGCGACCACATGGGATCGCAATGCAGACGGGTCGGTGAATGCGACATCGACCTCGATTACGAGCGCGGATGGCTTGACCAGCAGCACAGCGACGGATGCGGATGGGGATGGCGATATTGATACCAATATCGGCGACATCACGGTTGTGAATGGGGCCGGTGAGGCGACCCGGACGATCACGACGACCAATCAGGATGGCTCCCTGCGGAATGAAACCGTGGCGGTGACCAGCGCTAATGGTCTGACCACAACCACTACCTTTGATACCGATGGCGACGGGAGCCTGGACGGGACCACTGAGGTACGCCAGACCAACAATCCGGACGGCACAATTGTGCGCGAAAGCTCTACCTATGCTGGAGATAGCGTCACCCTCTTGTCGCATAGCGTGTCAACTGTGAGTGCTGACAGGCGCATTGTGACCACCGAGACAGATGCGAACGGTGATGGGCATATCGACAGCCGTGTTGTCTCGACACAGGCCGCAGACGGATCGCGGACCATTGAAGAGACCAGCCTGCATGCCGATGGCACCATTGCCGCGACGCAAGTCACGACGATCAGCGCGAACGGGCTGGAAAGCAGCATTGCGACGGATGCCGATGGGGACGGTATGGTGGAAACCACCGCGACCAGCACGACCGTCCTGACGGCAGATGGCGGTCGGACGCAGACGAGCGAGGTTCGCAACAATGACGGCAGCCTGCGCAGTCAGAGCATTGCCACAACCAGCGATGATGGCCTGACAACCACATCTCAGACGGATGCGGACGGCGACGGTAGCTTTGAGCGTGAGAATACCGCCACAACCACGCTCCACACGGATGGCAGCATCGCGACGCTGGCACAAACCCATGCCGAGAACGGCGATCTGATCAGCCAGACGCTCGCCGAGACCAGCGATGACGGGCTGATCGTGACGCAGTCGTCAGATACAGATGGTGATAGCACCTATGATCTGATCAGCACCACCACGACGACGCTTGAGGTCGATGGCGGAACAACAACCGTCAATGAGGTGCGCGACGCGGCGGGTGTCCTACGCAGCGGCTCCACAATGACAGCCTCTGATGATGGGCGTCATGTGACCCGGTCCGTGGACGTCAATGGCGATGGGAATGCCGATCAGGTCAGCGTCACAATTGAAGCCGATGATGGCACGCTGACATCGACGACATCGCAACTTGCGGCAGACGGCACGCTGCAATCCGCCACCGAAACGGTGGTCAGCGCCAATGGCTTGGAAACCTCGGTGACCGAAGATCGGGATGGCGACGGGCTTGTTGATCTGGTGATGACCGAGGCCACGGTCCTGAACAATGACGGGTCCGTCACGCAAACGACCCGCGATGAAGGGCGAAACGGTGAGGCCTACAGCACGGCGACTGTGACGACGAGCGATGACGGTCGTACAACCACACGCCACAATGACTTTGATGCGGATGGCACGGTTGATCAGACTGTTGTTGCCGTCACCGATCTGGCCGCCGATGGGACACAAACCCAAACAACAACCCGCGCGTCAGCTGATGGCTCGACGTTAGGTGTCCTGAACGTTGAGACCAGTGCTGATGGTCGCACTATCACGACCACGAACGATACCGACGGCAATGGAAATGATGACCTTCGGTCTGTTACCACGTTGGCAGACGATGGGACACGCACCACAAACACCGAGTATCTATCGACCGGCGGCGTGCTGGAGAGCACCTATCAGATTATCACCAGCGCCGATGGTCTGACGACAACACGCCTGACAGATCGCAACGGTGACGGCGAAGTGGATCGGCGCACGGTAGAGACTTCTGCGATTGGCGCCGACGGCACGGTCACACGCAGTGTGGAACATCGTGGGCAGCATCATGTGCTCGAAGGTCGTGAAGAATATGTTGTGAGCGATGATGGCATGTCATCGACAGCTTCACTTGATCTCAACGGCGATGGTCTCTTTGATTATGTGACCGATGTCGAAACGACCTATCGGGATAATGGCGACATCGTCCGTTCTGAAAAGACCCGGAATGAGGAATCTGATATCCTGGGTGAGGTCACAACCACGACCAGTGGTGACGGTCTGACGACAGATATCGTGACCGACTATTCCGGCGATGGCAGCGTTGATCGGAGCACCTCGATTGTGCGGGGTCCGGATGGCGGCTTTACCAGCCTTATCCAGCATTACGGTGCAGGCTATCAGCTTCAACGGACAGAAGCGCAGACGGTCAGTGCGGATGGACGGACGAGTATCCAGACGATTGACCTCGACGGGGACGGATTTGTCGATCAACGGGTGGAGTCCGTCATCGATCTGAGTGGCAATACGACCACGACCTACGAAGATGTGCGGATCAACGGTGCGGTGACGGGTTCTGTCACAGCTTACGAGGCGGCAAACGGCATGCAGATGTCCTACGCCTTCGATGTTGACGGAAACGGCAGTTCCGACATCACCCGCACGACCCAGATCACGTACGAAGATGACGGTGATATGGTGAGAACCTTTACCGAGAGCTTCGGGACCGGTGCAGTTGCGTACGAAGAGGTCACATTGACTGCAGCCGACGGTCTGTCCTCAACCAGTGCTTTTGATGTGGACGGTGATGGAGACATTGACGGGACGACAACTTCCGTCACGACGCTGAATACCGACGGCAGCCGCGAGACGGTGACGGAAACACATTACGCGGACGGAGACTTGCATTCCCGGACTGTCGAGACGGTGAGCGCCGATGGGCGCACCACAACGTACGAAGCGGACTATGACGGTAACGGGATTGCAGACAAAGTCTCAGAAACCGTTATTGCGTCCGACGGATCCCGTGTCGAAACGGAATCGTCTTTCAACGAAGCAGGTATCCGCAACAACACCTTCATTACAACAACCTCTGCCGACGGTTTGACGACAACCGTCATGCGTCAAGGCAATGTCCAAACGACAACACGCTCGCCACTCGATAATGGCAGCTACACCTGGGACAACGGTGTGGAAGGTGCAGGCAGCATCACAACGCATCACTCCATTGATACTCTGGGGGTAGAACGATGGACCCTCGTGACACCGACGAAGTTCTTTGAGGTTCGGCTTGATGCGGCAGCGAAACAGCGTGTCTTTGATGAGGCGGAGCGAATCTATGACAGCGTTCTGGACCGCGGTTTGGACTCAGTCGAGCGGGAAACGCTGATCGAGCACATGGCCGACGGCCAGCTCGACAAGGTTGCGTTGATCGATCATTTGATGGCGTCAGGTGAATTCTCGACCCGCTATGGGACGATGTCCGATGCCGAGTTCATCAATCAGATGTCTCTGAATTCTTTCGGCCGTGCTCCCAGCATGACGGAACTGGCGCAGCATCTTTATGTGCTTGATACCGGTTACAAGACACGCGCCGAGATTGCGCTTGAAATGGCCGATTCCGTCGAACACTTGGTCGTTGGCAATGGCCATATGATGACCAACAATTTTGATGTGATCATGAATCCTGCCGTGTTCGAGCGCAGCCTCGATAAGGCCTATGTCGAGGCGATGGTCACAAACCTTGTTGACGTCGTCTATGACCGCGACCCCACCGCCCAGGAGCTCAGCTATCTTTCCGAGCTTCTGCTCGAAGGTGACAAGTTGCCTGATGATATCGCTGGCATTCTCATGGGCGTTGAAGGGGATATCCAGGGTGTGTCATCGGCAAGCTTACATGATCTGTCCGGTGCAAATCTCGTCACACAGGCGTTCCAGAACGCACTTGGGCGTGCACCAACACAGGTCGAACTGGATCGATGGGTCGGCAACATCTCGGGTGGCATCATTACTGCAGAGCAGTTCGTGGCGTCACTTGCGCAGAGCACCGAGCACCTTGAGACCGGAAATGAGCATATTGCGACAATTCTGCCGGATGTGAACGTCATAACCGGAACAAGCGCAGCGCAGACACATAATGGTAGCGCCGGTGTTGATCATTTTATCGGACACGAGGGCGACGACAGACTCGTCGGAGGTTCGGGCAGCGACACCTACGAATGGTCTGTTGGTGATGGCGAAGACACGATTGATGATCGTGTCGCCAAACAGAGCGAAACTGATACTCTGTACCTAACAGACGTGCTTTCAAGTGATGTCGCTTTGCGCCGCAATAACGCCAGCGACAATAGCATTCGAGATGATCTGAAGCTCAAGATAAAGAGTACCGGCGATTGGTTGACTATTTTGGATCAGTTTGACACCGCTGATGGCAAAGGGATCGAGCGCATCATTTTTGCTGATGGCGAGATCTGGGACCATTCGGAAATCCTCGCTCAAACAATAATACGGGGGATATCCACGGCGCAGGGTCAAAACGGCGATGACAACCTGATTGGCCAAGATGGGGTAGATGACATCTATGCCCGAGCCGGTGATGATGTTGTGGAAGGTGGGACAGGTAATGACACACTGAGGGGTGGCACAGGAAACGATACCTATATCTGGACGTGGGGTGACGGAAACGACAGAATTGACGAGGAAAGCGACGACGCGGCCAACCTTGCCAGCTATTTGACCGACATTGATACGCTCGTTCTCGAAGGTGTGCTTTCCACTGAAGTTACTCTGACGCGTGGCACAAGCTCAACTGAAACCAAGAACGATCTTTACATTGTAATCAACGGGTCTGGGCCGAGCGCACAAATCAACGTGTGGGACCAGTTTGACGCGGAAGGTGAAGGCATCGAGAAGATCGTGTTTGC
Organism: Cognatiyoonia sp. IB215182; assembly: GCF_033963905.1. NCBI lineage: Bacteria > Pseudomonadati > Pseudomonadota > Alphaproteobacteria > Rhodobacterales > Paracoccaceae > Cognatiyoonia > Cognatiyoonia sp. IB215182. The sequence continues at coordinate 148,428 of NZ_JAXBMB010000005.1, read as the reverse complement.
AGATGGTGTTGTTTGGACACGTCAAGACATCATCGAAAATACAACGCTTGATGGCAACGACAACAACAACACCATCACCGGCCTAGAGTCTGACGACAACATCCACGGCCATGATGGCAATGATACGCTTTCGGGTGAAGAGGGTAATGACCATCTTTTCGGTGGAGAAGGTGTAGACACCTTGCGCGGTGGACTGGGATCGGACACCTATCACTGGTTTGTCGGAGATGGGGATGACACGATCGATGAAGTGAGCGGTGCATCAGCAACCGACTTCGATCTCTTGATCTTACATGGCGTAACTTCAGACCAAGTGATATTGATGCGCGATCCGACCTCGGATCAACACCTTCGGATTGAAATTGGGACAACAAGCGGCTCGGAAGTCGTCACTGTCAAAAACTTCTACGCAACACCTGGTCGTTTCCTCGAAGAGATACGTTTCGCTGACGGGGTCAGTTGGTTCGAAGAAGACATCCTGTCCCGGACGATGCTCACACATGGAAACAACATCAGTCACATCACGGGTAGTCACTGGCGGGACAACCTCTTTGGCCTTGCTGGTGACGATATCATTCGTGGCGAAAGCGGCGATGACTGGCTCTATGGCGGTTTAGACGATGACACACTTTACGGCGGAACAGGTAACGACACCTACGTCTGGCAATCGGGCGACGGCAATGACACGATCCGCGACACCGGCTCAACCAATGCCGAAACGGATACGCTGCGGCTGACTGATGTGGCGTCTGATGGTGCCGCGCTCTCAAAATCCGGCGATGACCTGCTTGTGACGATCGGCAGCGAAGTGATCACCGTGGTCGATCGTTTCGATGTCGGCACCAATGGAGATGGGGATGGCGTTGAGTTCATTGCCTTTAGCGACGGCGCGTTTGTTGAAGTGCTCGGCGGGGCCCTGGCGCAGACCATTACAACCGGAACGGATGCTGCTAACACGCTCAATGGCTGGGGCCTGGAAGACATCATCTATGGTGAAGCGGGCAATGACACTCTCAGCGGCCAGGGCGGCGACGACACGCTGATTGGTGGTGCGGGTGTTGACACACTACGCGGTGGATCAAATTCAAATCAGAGTTCAAACGGCAATGATACGTACGTTTGGGCAATGGGTGACGGCAACGATATCGTCGAAGATAGAGGCTGGACCGCGACAGAGACTGACACCCTTCTTTTGTCAGATGTTGCATCAGATGGTGTGTCCCTGCATCGCGAAGAAGGTCAGGACGACCTTATTGTCACCATCTTACAGACCGGCGAACAGATCAAAGTTCTGTTCCAACATCACAGCTCATATGATGGCCATGGTATTGAAGCGATCGCGTTTGCGGACGGTGTGGTGTGGTCGCACGAAGAAATCTACGCGCAGACCATTGTCAGTGACGATAATGGGAATGGAGCCGTTGGTGGCACCCGACACAAGGACGTTATCCTGGGTGGTGATGGCAACCAGATCCTCAGCGGCCAGGGCGGCGACGACACGCTGATTGGTGGTGCGGGTGTTGACACACTACGCGGTGGATCAAATTCAAATCAGAGTTCAAACGGCAATGATACGTACGTTTGGGCAATGGGTGACGGCAACGATATCGTCGAAGATAGAGGCTGGACCGCGACAGAGACTGACACCCTTCTTTTGTCAGATGTTGCATCAGATGGTGTGTCCCTGCATCGCGAAGAAGGTCAGGACGACCTTATTGTCACCATCTTACAGACCGGCGAACAGATCAAAGTTCTGTTCCAACATCACAGCTCATATGATGGCCATGGTATTGAAGCGATCGCGTTTGCGGACGGTGTGGTGTGGTCGCACGAAGAAATCTACGCGCAGACCATTGTCAGTGACGATAATGGGAATGGAGCCGTTGGTGGCACCCGACACAAGGACGTTATCCTGGGTGGTGATGGTGACGAGACACTGAAGGGCCTTGCGGGCAACGACTATCTTTATGGTGACGCGGGCAATGACCGCTTGGAAGGTGGCGATGGCAACGATCACCTGTTCGGCGGAGATGGCGATGATGAGCTGTACGGCGGAGCAGGCGAGGATTTGCTGTTCGGCGGGGCAGGCGACGACCTCCTGAGCGGCGGCAGCGACGCGGATAGTTTCGACGGAGGTGACGGCGTTGATACGGTTGATTTCACCTACTCAACCAATCCAAACACGGTCGATCTCAGTCTCGGCATCATTGATTGGTTCGAAACGACTGGCGGTATTGAGCTGATCAAAAATGTCGAGAACGTGATTGGGAGTAGCGGAGACAATACGATCATTGGATCCGATGATGATAACAGGCTCGATGGTGGAGATGGAGACGACATACTCGAAGGTGGTCTCGGTAACGACAGGCTTATCGGCGGAAAAGGCAATGACACATATGTGTTTGAGCGTGGGTACGGTGCGGAGACCATCAGAGATAGCGGTAGTTCTGCGTGGGGTAGCGACGCGAACAATCCAAGTGGTGACAGGATAAAGTTTGGCGAAGGAATACGTGTTACTGACCTGACGCTGCAAGTGGATGGAGAAGTCCTAAAGATCTATGTGGCAAACGGAACAAGCCCGTCTGACAGTTTGCCCCAAACCTCCGATGTCCTCTCGATATACAACTGGAGTTTATCAAATGGTCGAATCGAGTTACTTGAATTTGCAGATGGAACTTTGGTCGATCTGACACAAGTCAGTCACGACTCATTCGGCGCAGACCTCACAGCACCTGTCACAGACCCTTATCAGTCACCATATCAATACATCGCGTCTTACAATGACCTGATCAATGCTCTTGGCGCAAATGCGAGCGCTGGCCGAAACCATTACACGGATCACGGTGCAGCTGAGGGGCGGTATGTGACATTTGATGCGCTCGGCTACATTGCCTCTTACAATGGACTAATGGGTGCATTCGGTACCGATGCCGAACTTGGGGCAAGGCACTACATTAATCATGGGTATTCGGAAGGGCGCGAGATCACTTTTGACGCAGATCAATACCTAGCGAACTATGCCGAAGTCAGGAATCTCTACGGATACGATCCGGAAGCTGCGACAGCTCACTACATCGAAGTTGGTCGATTGCAAGGGCACACTTTCGAAGCCATTGAAGGTGCACTGAGTGGCGACGCATGGCACGAATTTGCTGTTCGCGAGGGGGTTGATGACGTTATTTCAGGAGGAAGCGCTGCGGATTGGATCGATGGTTTCATCGGCAATGACACCATCAATGGGAATGGTGGCGATGATATTCTGTTCGGTCGGGCAGGCACGGATGCTGTAACCGGTGGGGCCGGCGATGACACCATTATTGGCGGCACTGACAACGATACGCTCACAGGCGGAACAGGCGCTGACACATTTGTCTTTGATTTAGGTGACGGCCTAGACACCATCACCGACTTCGAGGACGGCATTGATCTGATCAGCTTCAAGGGGGCGGGCCTGACCTTCGCTGATCTGTCGGTCCTTACCCGCAGCGATGGGTTGACGATCGTGGGTTATGGCACCGACTACAGCATTCAATTGCAAAACACCGCTGGATTGATTGATGAGAATGATTTCGTGTTCAATTGATTTAGTGCCTTGTAGCCTCCATCAGCAGCAGATCTGCTATTAGTCTGACTAATCCATGGCGACCGCCAACCGTGTCAGCGGCCCATTGAGTACACTCTCCGCCAGGTGTATTGCCCCATGTCCCGACGCTTTCCGCCAATATACAAGCACTGTATCCATTTGCCGCTGTCCTGAGACCGCTTGTGGAGCCACAAGCCTTGACCGTCTGCATACCGTCCGGCTGCGGCTTTCTTAGCGGTCATTTGGGTTAGCGCATTGAATTTCATGGAGGGCCTCCAATTGACAGACCCCTGTCTGGCCCCCTGTAGAATGCGAGAAACAGGGAGATGCCGTGAAGAACTAAGTTCAGGTGGTCGGAGTTAACGTAATGAAATCACTATATCTTGTTCAAGGATGAGAAGCGTGTTGCGGTTCATTCAGCGGCACCAGTTCCTTCCGATCATGATCGACCGGCCTGCACTTCGCAAAGACGCAGCTGCACAGCCTGCAACACCTGATCACCGACAAAAGTCGGAGCGGGTTGCTGCAAACCAACGTATTTTCCGGTAGATCAAAGCGATCCCCTTTTCCATTGGACAAACCGATGCGCATGAATAGAAAAGGAAAGGTTCGTTCTCCTTGAAGGCTGGCATCACGGCGGTTTGTTGTAGCTTTTGGACGGTCCAAGCGCTGGTCGAATAGGTTTGAAGGATGCACTCATGTCCGGATTTGTCCGCGCGCTGTTTCAGTCACAACTTGATTTGACCCTCGCGACCGGCAAAGAGTTTGAGACCCGGATCGTTGAGCGACCGGGTTTGTGGATGTCCAAGGACGAGCTGGCGGACCTTACCGAAGATCTGGTCACGGTTGCATCTAAGACTTTGGCGCGCGGTTCGTTGACTTACGGCGTCTTCTCAGGCGATCCGGAGCGGCTGAATGCGACAATCATCACATTGGTGCGGCGCAAGGATACCGGGCAGCCCATCGCGTTCAACGCGCTCGCGTTGATGGAGATCGACACGATGGCCGAACCGATGGAGGTGCTGCATCTGGGGCTGGTTATGGTTGATCCGGATCAGCAGTCCCGCGGGCTGTCCTGGGTTCTTTATGGCCTGACCTGCATTCTGTTGCTGTTCCGCAATCAGATGCGTCCCCTTTGGGTGTCGAATGTGACGCAAGTGCCAGCCGTCGTCGGCATGGTCGCGGAAACCTTCGGCGCTGTTTTCCCGACACCGCAGCAGCCTAAGCAAAGATCGCTTCAGCATCTCCTACTTGCACGCACCATCATGGCGGATCATCGACATGTTTTTGGGGTGGGCCCCGATGCGGGATTTGATGAAGATCGTTTTGTCATCACCAACGCATATACTGGCGGTTCGGACGATCTGAAGAAGACATTTGATGAGGCTCCGCAGCACCGCGATCAAATCTACAATGATTTTTGTCAGGACCTGCTGGATTATGACCGGGGCGATGATGTCTTGCAGCTTGGCCAGATCGATCTGCCAACGGCGGCGGGATACCTGCGAAACTCCGTACCACGGGCATCACTTGCTGGTGTAAGCGTGACGCTTGCGGCGATGATGCTGCAGCGCTTGATCCTGCCCACAATCCATTGGTTCGACAGTAGCCGGTACTTTGGCACCTTGCGCCCGAGAAAGGACCCGGTTTGACCTTTTCTTACGATGCGTTCACGACACGAAACATCGGGTTTGTCTCGGTCGATGAACAAGCAAAGCTACGTGATGCGCAGGTCTTCGTTTGCGGAACCGGTGGTATGGGCGGCGCTTGTGTCTTTGCATTGGCCCGGATGGGGGTTGGACGCCTGATCCTTGCGGATATTGATGAATTTGAAACATCAAACCTGAACAGGCAAGCCTTTGCGTTTCGGGACACAATCGGGCGTCACAAGGCAGAGGCGACACGGGATCTGTGTTTGCAGATAAATCCTGAGATGGAAATCACCGTCTATCACGACGATTGGCCCGATCAGGTGCAGGTCGCGATCTCCGAGAGCGCCATCGTGGTTAACGGCACAGATGATCTTGGCGCATCGCTATTGCTTTACCGGACAGCGCGCGCCGAAAAGCGGGCGGTTATCGATGCTTATGCATCGCCGCTGCCGTCGGTCTACGTAACTCAACCGGGTGATCCGATGCCGGAGGAACGATTGCGCTATCCCACCTTAGGCACACCTTGGGACGCGCTGAGCCAGGAACAGCGGGACCAGTCCTTTTTTCAAGAGGCGACATATGTGATCGTCCATTCCTCATCGCGCCACTACATCGATCTTGAACTGGCGGGCGAGGTCACCGCTGGTAAACGTAGTCGCATGTCCTTTGCCCCCATGGTCATTTCAACCGGCATGCTGATGGCCTACGAAGTGGCAAATGGAATTCTGGGTCGTAAGCCCGGCGCGGATCATCGGGGGTGGTTTTTCAACCCATATGCGGCACGGGTCGAGCATCCGCGCAATGTCTTGACCGCCTCACTTTTGCGGCCGGTCGTCACGCGCTTTTTGCGACGCATGATGGCATGACAGGGCTCTCTCCGGAATTGATCGCTGACAGCGTCGTCACGCTGGCAAGCCTGATTGGCCTTGCACTGTTTGCGCAAGTTCTGCGGATGCAGAGGCCCCGAACGACAGTCACCAACCGCTTCCTTTTTGCCATTCAGGTTGTGGCGGCATTGCTTGCCATCCGTCTTGTTCAATGGCTGACGGGTGTTGATTGGATTGGCCGTCTTACCTTTGCCGTTGCGGGCCTTGTACCGCTCGCCACGCTTCTGGTGGCCGAGGCTTTGCTGCGCCGTCATGCGCCGCTCGCCCTGAAAGTCTGGGCCGCAGGGGGCGCTGTTTTCTTTGCATTGGTCGCGGTAGTAGCGCGCGCAGATCACGGCCTTTTGGCCCTCATATCGCTAGCCGTTTTTCAGGTGATTGCATTTGTTGCGATGAGCATCTTTGTCATGGGGCGCGACCGGCAGAGTCTGTCGATAGCAGAAAACACAATGATCGACCGCTTGTCACTGTCGCTGGTTTTGATCGTACCGCTGGCGATGACCGATTTCAGGACACCCTTGCTGGATCTGCCTGTGCGGCTATCGGGAATTGCCATTCTTGCGATGTGCTGGCTCGGTTTGACGCTTCGGCGTAGCGACGCTGCTCAATCCGAAGTTATCTCGGTCACCGCAGCGCTTGCCGTTGGTCTTGTCTTTGCATCGCTTTGCATCATGGAACTTGCGGCGCTTGATGTACGCACGACTGTTCAGGTTATGGCGCTGGTTGTAAGCGTGGGATTACTGGCCTTGATCTTCAATCAGAACCGCCTCATCAGGCGCGAAGACAAGGTTGGACGGGTTCTTGATGTTTTGGCGGATACGTCGCTGACTGAACATGATGCCTTTCTTGAGGCCTTGCAAACCCGGGCGCTGACCTCTGGCGCGTTGATCCTGGACACTGACGGCCTGAGGGATTTCGACGCGGCATTTGAAGAACACTTCACGCATCAAACTCTCGTATCGTCTGAGGATCTTCAGCAGATGAAGGATCCGCAGCTGGCCGAGCAATTCGCATGGTTCTTTCGCAAGTTCGAGGCGAGCCATGTGATGCTGGTTTCAAAGAACCCGTTCCGAGTAATGGCGCTGAACGTACCCACGCTGGCGCAATCGCGGCAACTGGAACAGGAACTGCGGATCGCGCAACGCATTGCGGCTCTCTTGGCCGAACGGGGCGCGTCACATGGTTGACGTCGTCGAGCGCGATTTCGCGTCGTTCTTCGACGTGCCGTTTCAGGCATATGGCGACGCCACGCCTTATGTATCGCCGATGAAGTCTGACCTGCGGCGTTTTTTGCAGGCTGGCACCAACCCACTGTTTCTAGATGAGGATGCGTTCACCTATTTTACCGCCAGTCACGACGACCGACCGTTGGGCAGGATCGTGGTGCACGCGCATGTCGCCTCTAACGAGCTGCACGGCACAAACCGCGCCTCATTTGGTTTCTTTGATTGCGCCGATGACGCACAGGTTGCCAACGCCCTTCTGGACAGGGCCAAGACCTGGGCGCGCGACAGGGGATATGATGAGCTGGTCGGCAATTTCAATCTGACTGCGATGCAGCAGATGGGCGTGCAGACGGATCATTTCGAACGCCCGGCCTATACCGATATGGTGGTGAACCCGCCGCATATTCCCGACTTGCTGCGCCAGAACGGGTTTGCGCCATTCTTTCCGGTGACAACGTTTGAATTGGACCTGGCCCAAGCAAAAATCCCGCCATCTGAGCTGGGACCCGATTACAGCTTTGCCCCGATCAAGCGCAAAACCTTTGCCGCCCGCATGGAAGAGGCGAGGCAGGTGTTGAATGACGGGTTTTCGGAAAATCCGATGTTTGTGCCTTTGACGGCTGAGGAGTTCACATTTCAGGCCGGCGAAATGATGACAATTGTCGATCCTCGGCTTTCGGCCGTTTTGAAGCAGAACGATGTGCCCGTTGGTGTTGTCATTTGCATCCCCGACCTCAACGGTTTTCTGCGGGCCACACGGTCACGTTTCTCGATGATGACCCCTCTTCATTTTCTGCGCTACCGGTTGCGCCGCAAGCGCGCGGTGATCATCTTTTACTCCGTTGCCAAGGCGAGCCATGGTAACGGATTGATGAGCGCCATTCTCGCCCGGACGCTGAACCAGCTGCGCAGCGCTGGTTACGAACGTCTTGGCGTGACCTGGATTGCTGATGAGAACCATGCATCGCTTCGGATGATGTCAAAGATTGGGGCGGTGCCGTTGCATCGTCTGCACCTGTTCAGTGCGGATTTGACATGACCCCTGATCTTTTTCGACACCTGGTTGCGCAGGCCAGTCTGGCGCCGAGCGTTCACAACGTCCAACCCGCCCGCTGGCGGCTTGTCGGCGATACGGTTTTTCTGTTGGAGGACAAGACGGTGCGCCTACCAGCCGCTGACCCGACCGGTCACGACGCGTCAATGAGCCTTGGCGCCGCGTTTGAGGGGATGGTCATGGCCGCGGCGCAAGAAGGTTTGCGCATAACGCATCAACCCGTTGATGAAGAGGACAACGGCGATTTGCGATCCATCCTGCGGCTGAAATTCGCCCCCGGCGCCGCGAAAGATCCGCTGATGCAGTATGTCGACAAGCGGCAAAGCTGGCGGGGCAAATTCGGTACCGCCACGGATGACGACAAGAAGACGGCGGAGGCGTTGAGGGATGACGATTGCCTTGTGGTTACCGGACCAAACACGATCCGCGTCATCGCCAAGCTGCTCGATATGGCCAGTTTCTTGTTTGTTGTGCGGGACGACTTTCGCGCAGAGCTTTTGTCATGGATGCGGCTGGGGCGCCGCCATCCGGATTGGGCGCGTGATGGTCTGAACGCTGATGCAATGCGCCTTGGGTTCTTCGAAAAGATCGGAGCGGGCATTGTCATGGGGCGCGGCTTTCGGCCTTTGCTATTGTATGGGATCGCCGAAAAGCTGTTGTCGGAAGAGGAAAAGACGGCTGGCGCAACCGCCATCATGGTCTTTCACCGGCCTGAAGGTGAAGACCCATTCGAAAGCGGTCGCGCGTTCTATCGTGCATGGCTGCGGATTGATGCAGCCGGTTTTGGCGCTGCAGTTCTTGCCGCCCTGGCAGATGACCTCTCAAGCGCCGAGACCTTGGCTGCAATGGTGGAGTTGCCGAAGGGCCGGCGCATCGTCTCTGCGTTCCGGATCGGTCGTCGCCCGCCACACAAGCCGTTTCCGGCCGCAAGGCGACCGTTGGATGAACTGATCGTCTAAAGCTGCTTTAGAAATTCGATCAGCGCCGCTTTGTCGCCATCGCTCAGCGCCGCGCCAAAGTCGTGCCCTTGGTTGCCGAGACCGGACTGCGTTGTGTCGAGAATGACCGGTTGAGAGAAGCGTTCGTAATCCGCCGGATATCTTCTGTTATCCAACCGCACTCCCACGCGCGTGAAATCGAGCATGTGCCCGCCCAGTTCAAACGTCTCTGGCCGTGCATCGGGCGTGAGAAGATGCCATAGCGTTGGCACCGAGCCGTTATGTAGGTAAGGCGCTGACGCCCATAGACCGTCCAGGGGTGGAGCGACATAGGCGCCGGTCCGCGCAACGGCAATCTGGTCGCGATAAGGCGTATCCTGAAACGTTTCGACAAGCTCCTGTGTAAACGCCTGCGCCCGAAGTGGGTCCGTGCCGACATCACCCATCCAGTTCGGGAAAGAGACAAGTGTTAGGCGTTCATTCTGATGTGCGTATACGCCGTGGCACGCGCTGCACTGGTCGGCATAAATCGTCGCTCCGGCGAGCGCCAGATCGATATCAATGACACCAGGAAAGGGTTGTGACTGGTAGGCCTGATCCAGAAACGTATAGATGTCTTTTGCCACCGGTATCGCCTCAATGGCTTTATCGGGATGTACGCCCATGCTGGGCACGGTGAAGAATGTCGTAATCGTCGCTAGAGCGGCCCGTTTATCAGCTGTGTTGTCAGCGGCAGTTGTCTCTGTCTGCCGCTCGGTTTGGGGTATCGCATAAGCTCCGTCCGCCAGCAGAGAACTGCGCCAATGCCGGTGGCCAAGATCGGGGATGGACACGATCCCTGCATCGCCCGGCCCTCCGCCAAGAAGCGGCACATCGAATACATATTTGAGCGCCGCAACCCCGTTGGTGCTGCCTGGGACACCATTGGAAAACGGCAGCGGGCGATCACCAGTGATGTCATCCAGGCGTGCGCCCACCATCGGCAGGATGACCCATCGCAGCGTCTGGCGTTCGCGCCAACCCATCTCGGGGTAAAGCGTCGTCACTGCCTCCATCAACTGATCAGGCGTTTGTTGATAAGTCTTTAGCGTTTGGAAAATCGCCTGTGTATAGGCTTCGAGGTTAAGCGACGTGTTCGGCGCGCCGATCCATGCGGTTTTGGGGTCGGGTCGACCTTCGGCGTTGTAGGTGACACCGGCATGGCATGCAGCGCATCCCATATTCGCCACTTGCACCGGCATGCCGGCCATTGGAGAGATCGTACCGTGCGTGACGCCGAGCGGCAGCGTTTCGGGCCGATCCGACACACCAACAGGCATGTTTTGCACCCGCGCCTGCACAAGGAGCCCGAAGGCGCCCAATGCCTTGTCCAGCGTGTCCTGATCCAATGCCAAGGTTGGATCGCTATCCACCGCATCCAGCACCAATGCCGCTGTGACGAGTTTCCACGGCACGGCATGGCTTTGCAGCGTTTGCAGGCTCAGACCACCAAAATCCGCTCCGACAAACGCGGCCGCACCCCGTTCCACCGCGCCCGCGGACGCATTGACAACGGGCATCGCTTCCGAGCCGACCTCATGCCGCGCGCCGAACCAAAGACCAGCCGCGACTATCGCGATAAGTGCAAATGCCCGAAGTATGAGTTTCATTGGGTTCTCTGCCTAGAACGACGGGTCATAATACTTTTGGTGCTTTTCCGGGACACATGTTCCAAATCTGCTTTCTGTGAAGCCTTGCTGCGAGAATTGGATTTGAAACGCCCTTGCGAACATAGTGCGAGATCTACGGATGTGCTAGAAAATTAAGATTGATGTATTGTACTGAAATCGTCCCATCGGACCTTGGGCCGATGCACACATCCTTCGCAATCCACGCCCTGAACTGCGGTGCGCCGCGCAATGTGCTCCGGAAATGGATGGGTCACGTCGATATAGGGACAACCGCGATCAATGCGAACGCCTGTAGGGTTGACGAACAAGCAATTGCAGCGGAGATGTGGGTAGACCACTAGGGCAAACCTCAATTGGCGTAACCGTGAAAAACGGCCATTTGTAGGTTTTGGGCAAAGAAACCGAAAGAGCCGATAGTATTCTCCAATTCGTCAATGCATGCTTTCGGATTTCGTCCCTTCTGAGATTTGTTGTCGACCTTGTTCTCTTAGATTGGGGTCAGGACCCATTGAATTCCGATTGATGGCACGGTTCACGGTTCGAAAACGGGCGCTGAATATATCTGATCTTTTCTGGCTGACAGATGCGCAGATGGCGTGCCTTGAGCCTTTCTTCCCGGAGTCCCACGGTAAGCCAGGCTTCGATGACCGGCGTGTTCTGAGCGGGGTTATCTTCACCCCCGATCGAAATCGACGCAAGACAACTGCGAAATACGATAGGCGGCGGTACAATCGTCGCAACCGGATCGGGATCATGTTCGGCAGGCTCAAGGACTGGCGGGGCGTGGCAACCCGATATGCTAGATGCCCGAAGGTCTTCCTGTCTGCCATCGCACGTGCAGGAAGCGTCATCGACTGGTTACAAGTCCTGACCCTGGGCTGCCAAGCCGAAAAAACGGTCCCACCGAGCTGGGCAGGAGTCTACGCTGTGCCAATTGATATGGAGTGTCATTCCAGACTAGGCATTGAGCTTCTTGAGATTGGAGCAAGCGTTTTGGATGTGGCCGCAGCAACTAACAGGAGTCGATCAGGCGTGACCTCTTGCATCTAGGGCCGCTTATTTGGCGACGTTATCGGCTCCGCCGCGTTACGCTGGATGTCTTTCGAAGACGACGGCCCAAAACAGTCACTTGTCACGACACCAGATTGTTGCGTTTTTAGTCCTCGTTCCGCAGCTTCGCGACCGTTCCAAAATCGGGAGCAGATTGAACTTAGACGAAGCGGCACTGAGCAGATGTATGACCAGATCAATCGATCTGAATACCGATGCCACCGGACCCAATTGAGAACTTAGCAATAAAGGCACGAAGGCTCGCTCCACATACAATCACAGTTTTACCCAGCCCGCGTTCTTTGCCGAACTCCGTACACAAGCATCCACGAACTGCACCCCCTTTAGACCATCTTCGACCGTCGGAAAGACGACTTCTGGCTCGACCGCATTCAACTTTCGTTGCGCCAATATCGCCTTCGCGGCCTCGGTGTAGATATTTGCAAAACCTTCAAGATACCCTTCCGGATGACCGGGGGGGATGCGGCTCATCCGGGCGGCGGCATTGCCGGCACCGGCGCCACCGCGGGTGATCAGGCGCTTTGGCTCGCCGAAAGGCGTGATCCAGAGATAGTTGGGGTCCTCTTGCGCCCACTCAAGGCCACCCTTTTCGCCGTAGACACGAATGCGTAGCGCGTTTTCATTGCCCGGCGCCACCTGGCTTGACCAGAGCATGCCCTTGGCACCGCCCTGGAAACGCAGCATCACGTGAGCGTTGTCGTCCACCTGGCGACCGGGAACGAAGGCCTCAAGATCGGCGGCAAGCTCTTCGGCTTCGAGCCCGGTGATGAAGCATGCAAGGTTATATGCATGGGTGCCGATATCTCCGGTCGAGCCGCCTGCGCCCGACCGCGCCGGATCGGTGCGCCATTCGGCTTGTTTGAAATCCTGTTCTACGGTCAGCCAATCCTGAGCGTACTCGACCTGAACGACGCGGATCTTTCCGACCTCGCCCACTGCAACCATTTCACGTGCCTGACGAACCATCGGATAGCCCGTGTAGTTGTGAGTGAGAATAAAGAGCGCATCCGAGCTTTCGACGGCCTTCACCATCTTCTTTGCGTCCGACAATGTCGAGGTCAGCGGTTTGTCACATATGACGTGAATACCGCGTTTCAGGAACTCGCGCGCGGCCTGATAGTGAATGTGGTTCGGCGTGACAATCGACACGGCCTCTATCCCGTCTTTGCGGCGTGCCTCACGGATCGCCATTTGCTTGAAGTCGTCGTAGATGCGCGGCAGGCCCAGTGCCTCGCCGCTGGCCCGCGACTTCTCGGGCGTTGAAGACAAGGCGCCGGCAACAAGCTCGAAATGATCGTCGATGCGTGATGCAATTCGGTGCACGCCGCCGATAAAAGCATCGTTGCCACCGCCAACCATGCCCAGCCGAATGCGTCCGGTCAGGTTCTCGTTTCTTCCTTCAACCATTAGTCGATTCCCAGCATGTTGCGGTTACCTGCCTCATCTGTTCCACCGTCGGCAAAGTCGTCGAAAGCAACCTCGGTTGGACGGATGATGTGATCGCGTACGAAGGCAGCACCTTCGCGAGCGCCGTCTTCAGGATGCTTGATAGCGCATTCCCACTCGACGACGGCCCAGCCGTCAAAGCCGATTGCCGTCAGTTTCGAAAAGATGGCACCAAAATCCACCTGCCCGTCACCCAGCGAGCGGAACCGGCCCGCCCTATCGACCCAGCTTTGATATCCAGAATAGACACCTTGCCGTCCAGTGGGATTAAACTCAGCATCCTTGACATGGAACATCCGGATCCGGTCGGCGTAGATATCGATGTGATCCAGATAATCCAGACACTGAAGCACGTAATGCGACGGATCATACAGCATGCAGGCACGGTCATGATTGCCGGTGCGCTCAAGGAACATCTCGTAGGTCACGCCATCATGCAGATCTTCGCCGGGGTGGATCTCGTAACAAACGTCCACGCCACAATCTTCTGCGTGATCAAGGATCGGTTTCCAGCGGGCCGCCAGTTCGTCGAAGGCAGTTTCGATCAGGCCCGCGGGGCGCTGCGGCCAAGGATAGATGTAGGGCCAGGCCAGCGCACCGGAAAAAGTCGCATGTGCCCCGATCCCCATATTCTTTGATGCTGATAGTGCCTTTTTGACCTGATCAACCGCCCATTCCTGTCGCGCCTTTGGGTTGCCGCGGACACTTTCTGCCGCGAAGCCATCGAAAGCAGTATCGTAGGCCGGATGGACCGCCACAAGCTGCCCTTGAAGATGGGTCGAGAGTTCGGTCACTTCGACGCCGTTGGCCGCAGCGACACCTTTGAACTCATCACAATAGTCTTTGCTTTCAGCGGCCTTGGCCAAATCAATCAGGCGTCCGTCCCAACTGGGGACCTGCACACCGACGTAACCGCAATCTGCCGCCCATTTTGTTATGGAATCCCATGAATTGAATGGCGCGTCATCTCCGGCAAACTGGGCCAGAAATAACGCGGGCCCCTTGATCTGTTTCATCGCATCCTCCCTAAAATATTCAATTCATGGACGGTAGATTTTCGCGGATCACGATCTCGATCCGGATGTTTTCCTGGCTTTTGATGACAGGTGTATTGTCGCATTTCGCACGCAACACGCGCAGGGCGCTGCGGGCGAGATGACCGGTGTTTTGCGTAATCACGGCGTCAATGACACCATTCTGCAGAAGCCTCGCCGAATTCTCCGTCAGCTCATGATCGATGAGAACTGGACGGTGCGCCAGCTTTGCAGCGGCGATCGCTCGGGCGACGCCTTGAACGCTGGCCCCTACGGAATAAACTCCGATCGCATCCGGGTTTTGCTGCAGGGCGCGCAAGGTGACGCGTTCGGTATGCGCCGGGTCTTCTTGTCCCTCGACGCTCGGCAGCGGTTCAAGATGCGGAAATTCTTCGCCAACAACCTGATCAAATCCATGCCGTCGCTCGATCATGTCGCGCGACTGCTTGTTGGTGATGACAACCACGACCTTGCCTTGCTTGCCACCCGTAAACCGGCCCAAGAGCGTCCCGGCGGTGCGCCCGGCCGCGATATTGTCGATCCCGACAAAATGGTCACGGTCCGAGTTGGGCTGGTCCGAAACAAGGGATACGACAGGAATGCCACGTTTGCGCAGGTCGGCGATTGCGTCCCGCACCAACGGTGTTTCCTTCGCCATGATTGCAAGGCCATCGACTTCGGCTGGGTCAAGATCGCCCAGTGTCGCCACCAACTGTGTGTGGTCGTGATTGGGTACGCGGATCGTGCGCACTTCGGTTCGGTTTTGCGGGGCGTTCATGATGATTTCCGCGATACCCTGTTCGAGGCTTGCCAGAAACTGCCCCTTCCAGTCCGGCAGAACGAACACGAAGCGGTACGTTTTCTGCCGCGCCAGATTGGCCGCCGCGGTGTCGCGAACATAGCCAAGCTGATCGATGGCCGCGCGGACCTTCTTGATCGTGACCGAGCGGACGCCCGGTCTCTCATTCAGCACTCTGTCCACTGTCGCAAGGCTCACGCCGGCCACCCGGGCAATGTCATTGACCGTTGGTTTTGCGACGACGGTGAGGCTAGGTTTCGTCAGTTTAGTCCACCATTTCCTTTGCTAGCGCACCGAAGAGAAGTGCAACCGCTTCGGCGCCCGGATCGTTGTGGCCTCTCAGGTTTTCTTCGGGCACATATGCCGCGCGGCCAGCCTTGGCGCGATGAATAGCCGCCGTGCTGTCGGCGCCCGCGCGGGCGGCTTTGGCCGCTGAAGCAATACCGTTTGGCAAGGCGTCAAGCGCGGGGGAAAGGGCATCAATCATCGTCCGGTCGCCAATCGACGCGCCGCCAACCTGGCTTACACGATCCAGCCCATCTGAGAGCGCCTTTTGCACCGACGCCCCATTCGCGGAGGCATCACCAGCGGCATTGAAGTAGATCGCAAGGATCACGCCTGAAGAGCCGCCCATGGTCTGGCTCAGTTCGTTTCCCAAGGCCGGGAAAAGCTGTGTCAGATCGGCAAGCGGCATGCGGTCAAGGCTGGATTTGAGCGCGCGTGCCGCTGTGGCAAGTGTACTGCCGGTGTCGCCATCACCTGATTTGGCATCAAGCGCGTTGAGCTTTCCTTCTGCGGAGATCAGAAGGTCGGCAACCTTCTCAATGACTGCGCGGGTCTTTTCATTCTTTGAAGGGATGGGTTCAATCGGGGTCAGACCGTCAGGCAAGCCAACAACGAGTGGTTCCACGACTTCTGCCATACCTGGCCATGCGGACATCGAGACTGGTTTGGCCAGCGCGTCGTACTCAGCAGATGTTGCGTCCATGATTGACACGGAAAACCCGTGCATATCCAGTGACGTCATCAATGGCGCCGGGCCAATGATCTGTTTGACCAGACCAGAGGCTGTCAGGGCATGCGTCAGAACCGACATCTCCAGCGGTGTCGTCGATCCGAGGTTGTTTACGATCGCAACGGCATCTCCCGAGGAGTAAGTGCGAAGCTTGTCGACCACTGTCGTCATCGCGCTCATGGCGGTCGAAAAGTCCACCTGCTCGACACCCGGCTCACCGTGAATGCCAAGGCCAAGCTCTGCCTTGCCCGCCCCGATGCGGTTTTCCTTGCTAGATCCCGGTATCGTACATGTATCAAGGCTCATGCCGATGGATGCGACCTTGCCGATGACGTCTTTTGCGGCCTGCGTGACAGTCGCAAGGTCCGCGCCATCCTCGGCCAGTGCACCTGCAATCTTGTGAACAAAAAGCGTTCCGGCAACACCACGCGGCTGTGGCAGATCCGGGAGCGCGATATCATCGTCGACGACGACCATTTCAACCTTCCGACCAAGAGCGCGGGCGCGCTCGGCGGCAAGACCGAAATTCAACCGATCACCGGTGTAGTTCTTTACGATCAGAAGGCAGCCCGGATCGCCTGTAACCGCGAGGATGCCAGCGAGAACGGCCTCAACCGAGGGCGATGCGAAAACTTCGCCGCAGACCGCGGCCGTCAGCATTCCCTCACCGACAAACCCGGCATGGGCAGGTTCGTGCCCCGAGCCACCGCCGGAGACGAGGGCTACTTTGGATTTGTCCCAATTCGACCGGAACACAACCTTGATGTGGGGATACCCGTCCAATCGCGAAAGCGCGCCTCCGGATGCGGCGAGAACACCGTCGATGGCCTCGGTGACCAAATCCTCTTTGGCGTTGATAAACTGAACCATGGTGGTCCTCCCTTAAACGATCCGCGCACCGTTGGCGTCGAAGTAAAGTGGGTTAAGCGGGCATATTTTTATGATCGTGTTGGCAGAATAGTCTTGATGGGGGTCGGTCAGCGTCGTGATCGCGTGTCCCTTCAGGTTAAGGTGCAGCCGCGTCTGATCGCCCAGATGTTCGGCGCGAACAACAGACGCCTCGATCCCATCACCCTGCCGGATGTTCTCCGGGCGAAGTCCGATTTGCGCACCCTTGTGCTGTCCGGGGAAAAGCTCCGCTGGCAGAATGTTGATGCGCGGCAATCCTAACCGACTGGCCACATAAACGCTCTTGGGGTTCTCGTAGATCTGTTTGGGCGTTCCATACTGAACCAGCCGTCCCTCTTCGAGAACACCGATATGGGTGGCCATTGTCATAGCCTCAATCTGGTCATGAGTGACATAGAGAAGCGTCGACCCAAGGTCAGCATGGATACGTTTCAGTTCGACGCGCAAGTCAGCACGCAGTTTTGCATCCAGCGAGCTAAGCGGTTCGTCCATCAGGTAAATCTGCGGATCACGCACCAGAGCACGACCAATAGAGACCCTCTGCATTTCGCCGCCTGACAATTCGGTCGCCTTGTTGTCGAGTTTGTGGGGGATCTGCAGAACCTCTGCGATCTTTTTGACCTTCTCGGCGATCATGTCTTCAGGCGTTTTCAGGATCGGGGACCGAAGCGGAAATGCGAGATTGTCGCGCACGGTCATGTGCGGATAGAGCGAGTACTGCTGGAACACCATGGCGACGTCGCGCTGGGCAGGCGTCTCGGCGCCAACGTCCCGCCCGCCGATAAGTACGCTGCCGCTGTCGAGCTTTTCGAGGCCCGAGATCAGACGCAGCATCGTCGTTTTGCCCGCGCCGGTCGGACCGAGAAGAACGACGAATGCACCGTCTTCAATTGTCATTGAGATATCGTCAACGGCCTTGGTTTTGCCAAAGGCCTTTGAGACGTTTTTGAGCGCAACCTCAGCCATGGAGCACGCCCTCGTTCAATTCGGATTTCAGCGCCCGGCCGGTTTGACGATCGAAGAGCGTGATCGTGCCGGGGTCAAAGTCGAGCCCTACCGTTTCACCCATCTTCGCTACCTGCGTTGACGGCACGCGGGCTTTGATTTCGCCGCCCGCAGTATCAAGCGTGACGATTTGGGTGGTGCCCAGGTATTCGGTTGCCAAAATCTCTGCCCTGAAGCTTGCGTCATCTGACAACCTGATATGCTCAGGCCGGACGCCGAAGGCCATATCGCCTTCGAAGGGTTCGCGTGTCTGAGGCACGGCGAATATGCTGTCATGCATGGCCACGTCACTTGCGCCGCTTGCGATTCTTCCATGGAATTTCAAAAAGTTCATGGAAGGTGAGCCAATGAAATCGGCAACAAACATCGTGGCGGGCTTGTCGTAGATCTCCTGCGGGGTGCCGAATTGCTCGACCACGGCGTTGTTCATCACAACGATCTTGTCGCCCATTTGCATGGCTTCCAGCTGGTCGTGTGTCACGTAAACCGTGGTGGCACCCATGCGGTCGTGAAGCGCACGAAGTTCTTCGGCCATATGCTCGCGGAACTCGGCATCCAGCGCGCCAAGCGGTTCGTCCATCATAAATGCCTTTGGCTCTCGTACGATAGCGCGACCAAGGGCAACCCGCTGCCGGTCACCCCCGGACAGGCCACCAACCGGACGATCAAGGATGTCTTCGATGCCGAGTATCTTGGCGACCTCGGCAACCTTGGCCTTTACCGCATTTCGCGACATGCCCTGACTGACCAGCGGATAACTGATGTTCTTGCGGACGTTCATATGCGGATAGAGCGCAAACATCTGGAAAACGAAGGCGATGTCCCGTTCCGAAGGCGGGCGCTGCGAGATCTCCTCGCCATCAAGAAAGATATCGCCCGACGTCGGAAGCTCAAGCCCGGCGATCATCCGGAGCGTCGTGGTCTTGCCGCAACCCGAGGGGCCAAGAAGCATGAAGAACTCTCCATCCTCAATCGTGAAGGAGCTTTCGCGAACGGCAGTGAAATCGCCGAACTGCTTTTTGAGGTCCTTGATAACGATCTGCGCCATTCACTCGTCCTCCGGGAAATGGCTGACGATGATGAACATCACGGTCCCAATCAAAGTTACGATGAAAGAATAGGTGAACGCCCAGATGACGAAAGGCTGCATCAGCATGAAGACTCCCACCGCGATGATGATGGTGGCCACCATTTCCCAGGGGCCGCGACGAAGGTGGAGTAGACCGTTGAAGAATCTGCTCATTTGCGAACGGCTCCGAATGTGATCCCGCGCAAGAGGTGTTTGCGCAAGAGGATGGTGAAGATCATAACCGGCAACAGGAAGATAGTGACGCCCGCGGCGATGGCGGGCCAGTCGAGGCCGCCGATGCCAATGATGGTCGGGATGAACGGCGGCGCGGTCTGGGCGTTGGCCGTCGTGAGAAGCACGGCAAAGGCGTATTCGTTCCAGGCGAAGATCAGGCAGAAGATCGCGGTCGAAGCGATACCCGTCGCGGCTTGCGGTAAGACAACTTTGTAAAACGCCTGGAACCGGGTGTAGCCATCGATCAGCGCAGCGTCTTCGTACTCGGTTGGGATGCCGTCGATGAAGCTTTTCAGAAGCCAGACGGCGAGCGAAATGTTCACGCCCGTATAAAGCAGGATCATGCCCAGATGCGTATCCGACAGACCAAGGTTACGGTACATCAGAAAGATCGGGATCGCGACCGCGATAGGGGGCATCATCCGCGTCGACAGGATGAAGAACAGCAGATCATCGGCTAGCGGGATCTTGAAGCGGCTGAAGGCATAGGCGGCGAGCGTGCCGAGAAAGACACTGAGAAAGGTCGAGCCAAACCCGATGATGACCGAGTTCAGAAAGCGTTCACCGAACTTCGACGGACCAACGATGACCATATCGTACTGGCGTACTATTTCGTCGGCCCAGTTCTCGGGCGGGTTAGCATCGAGAAATTCCTGCGTCTGCCGCGTACGGGTCGTAAAGAGGTTCACGTAGCCTTCGAGCGTCGGCTTGAAGCCCGCCTCGCTGTCAGAACCAATGATATATTTCGGCGGATAGGCGATTGCGTCCGAGGGGCTTTTGAACCCGGTGATCGCAATCCAGACCAGCGGGATCATCGTGATGAGCGCATAGAGGATGACCAGCGTGCCTGCGAACCATTTCGTTCGGTTCGAGGGTTCATTGACGGAGAAACTGCTCATCTCTCTTTCACCTTGTTCAGGGCCTTGACGTAGATGCTGGCCAAGCCGAACACCGTCACAAATAAGATGATCGCATAGGCCGACGCATATCCCGTCCGCCATTTCTCGAACGCTTCGCGCTTGAGGTTGATCGATGTCAGCTCTGTAACAGAACCTGGTCCGCCGCCGGTCAACTGCACGACGAGGTCGAACATCTTGAAGTTCTCGATCCCGCGGAAAAGGACGGCAAGCATGAGGAACGGCAGGACCATCGGGATCGTGATGGTGAAGAACTGCCTAAGCTTAGACGCCCTGTCGATTTCGGCGGCCTCATAGATGTAGTCTGGAATACTTCGGAGCCCTGCCAGACAGATCAGCATCACGAAGGGCGTCCACATCCATGTGTCCACAATGACGATTGCCCAAGGCGCTAGATTCACCTGTCCCAGCATCTCAAAGCTGGACGGATCTTTCCCCGTGAAGAAGGCAACGATGTAGTTAAAGAGGCCAATTTGCGGTTGATACAGGAACTTCCAAAAGTTGCCGACTACGGCTGGCGACAGCATCATCGGCAGCACGATAATCGTGGTCCAGAGATCGTTACCTTTGAATTTCTTGTTGATGAGCCAGGCCAGCGTGAAGCCAATCAAAACCTGAAAGAAGATTGTCCAGAACAGAAAGTGCGCCGTGGCCTGCATGTTCAACCAGATGTCGCTATCCGTCAGGATTCTTTCGTAGTTCCTGAGCCCAATGAATTCCGGCTCCCGGTTCAGTCGGTTCGCGCGATAGTTGGTAAAGCTCAACCGGATCGTCCAGATCAGCGGAAAGATGTTGATCGCCAGCAAAAGGAAGATCGTAGGCGCCACGAAAATCCAGGCGATGGCCCGATCCGAAAGCCCCCTGATTTTGCGCGCAACTGGGGCGGGCGTTGCCGTCGCAACGCGATCTATTGTCCGGTTCGACATAGTGTTGGCCTGTTACTTCAAGTGGCGCCGGGACCGGAATGACCCCGGCGCGAAATGTCCACCGCGCGCGACCCCACGAGCCGCGCGCAGAAGGAGATCAGAGCTTGCCTTCGTCTTCGAAGACCTCGGTCCAGTCCTCGATGAGCTTGTCGAGTGCTTCCTGTGCTGTGCCCTGATCGGCCACGACATAGTCATGCACGCGCTTCTGCATCGCAAGGAGCAGTTCGGCGTAAGCCGGCTCCTGCCAGAAGTCCTGAACGCCGTCCATGGCCTCAAGGAAGTCGCCTGCGAATGGCTGGCTGTCGACAAAGCCCGGGTCCTGAAGGACGGAATTATGCGCCGAGTAGCCGCCAAGCTCCCACCATTTCGCCTGCACGTCCGGCTGTGCGAACCACTTGATGTATTCAAGTGCTGCGTCCTGTTTGTCGGAATAGCTGACGACCGAGATACCCTGACCACCGAGCGTGGACGCCGCGATGTTCTGAGGCGGGTTCACGAAGAAGTCGATCTTGTCGCCGCCGGTGGCGGGATCAGCGTAGAGACCCGGGAAAAAGGCGAACCAGTTCATGGCCATCGCCACCTGACCCGACTTAAAGGCGTCCAGCGATTCACCCATATAGGAGTTCGTGTAGCCCGGCGGTGTCGCAGTCTCATAGAGCTCCTTGTAGAACTCCAACGCTTCGACGGCTTCAGGTGAGTTCACCGCGCCTTCCATGTCATAGGAGCCGGGCTCGTTCTCGTACTTGAAACCCCACGCATAAAGCGCGCCTGTCGCCCCCATTGTGATACCTTCTGAGCCACGCTCAGTGAAGATGGCAGCACCATAGACCGTCTTGCCGTCGATCTCTCTCTCCTGGAAAAACTGCGCGATCTGCAGGAGTTCCCGCTGCGATTGCGGCTCGCGAAGTTCCTGACCGGTCGCGTCCTGATAAGCCGCCCGGATGTCTTCCCGCTCGAACCAGTCCTTGCGATAGAACCAGCCGTTCGCATCGCCCATTGCGGGCAGAGCGTAGTAGTTCGGCGTTCCCTTCGGCCAGGTCGAATACGCATAGACGGTCGCCGGAGCGAAATCGTCCATGGAAATGCCTTCGGCATCGAAGAAGTCGTTCAGCTTGACGTAATGGCCGTTCTCGGCACCGCCGCCAATCCATTGGCTGTCGCCGATCAGCAGATCACAAAGCTTGCCGCCCGAATTCAGCTCGTTCAACATTCGGTCCGCAAAGTTCGGCCAAGGCACAAATTCAAAATTCATCGTGTGACCCGACTGGGCCTCGAATTCCTTGGACAGCTCGACCAGCGCATTGGCTGGGTCCCAAGCAGCCCAGCAAAGTGTCAGGTCTTCGGCCTGTGCCGTCGATGCGATGCTTGTGGCAGCGATTGCGATGGCACTGGCGGTCGCCAGTTTCGATTGTAACATTCAATCCTCCCGTTTCTTCGCCGCACTGCGTCAAGACGAATCGCGGCATATACTGACGCTACATGAGGTACGCACCTCAAGTCTAAGAATTTCTGAGGTGCGTACCTCATTAATACTTTTATTTATATAAAACAATAAGTTATAAGCTACCCTCTGACATCCTGCTGTTTCTGATGGAATTGAAGGCGCGGCGGATTGATGCCTCTACTCTCACCTAAATCGGCCTCCTCGGAGAATCTCTCTGAGCCGTTTCAGACTGGATGTTGGAACTCTCTTTCAGTCAAATGTTAGAACACTGAACTCATGCAAAAGTGCGAAATCTGACTTCTGGGTTGGTCTCGGGCTGGACCTTTCTGGTCGATGCAAAAGGCGAATACCTCGAATGCGTCATACGTCTCGACATTCTGGATTTGACCGCCTTCAGTATCTTGGCCGTGGCATCTGATCTTGCGGAATGGGTTGCAGAAAATTTCCTTCAACAAGAAAAAGGTGACCTCGCCATTCGATTGTCAAACTCTCAAATCGTTCCTTTTGATGATGATCTTGGACTTGGCTAAGACGTTGCGGGTCAATTGATAGATTGCATGTTGATCTAAGGACCGATAGCGATACCTCAAAGCCGCCTATTGGGCTTCCCCCAATGCGATAGCAGCCATTGCCACGCATGCCGGTGAGGCACGACACCAACTTGTCGTCCTTTCGAAGGAGGTCCCTCAAGTTCTATCAGGTTGTTTGGCCCGACAGCTGGTCGGTCACACCCTCGTCGACGCGGTGTTGTCGACGGAATGTGCTGGGACTGTGCCCGGTTTCGGCCTTGAACGCAGCGTTGAAGGTTGAACGGCTGTTATAGCCCACTGCCAGAGCAATTTCGCTGATTGCGGTGTCTTGATGAAGGAGCAATCGCTTAGCCTCTTTGATCCGCCAATAGTTGAGAAACGCATAGAACGACATGTTCATCTGGGTGTTGAGGACTTGCGACACGCGGTGGGGGTTGGAACCAATGTGCTCAGACAATGCCGGTAAGCTGAGAAATGGGTTCTTATACATTTTTTCGTTGCACATTGCTGTGTGCAGCCGCTTTTTGATCCGGTCAGCTCCAATTGAATTGAGTGCTGACTTTGCATAGCGCGCTTGCGTGACACCTGCCCCACTCGGTTCTGCAAGATCTTGCGGCTCGGTACGATCCGGGGATTGCGTGGTGATCGCAACAATGATGTGCATCGATATCTGACCAACAACGAACCAAAGCGAAATCTCAAAGAGATCCACTGGCACGGGCATCACCAGTGGAACGCCGTAGAAAGCGTTCAGTGTGTAGTTCACGATCTCCGAGAAGACCATCAACAGATAAATGACACCGAGGGCAAGAAACAGTTTGAAGGCGCGTCGCGGCTTGCTGTCATCGCGGAGCCATAGGCTTGGTCTCCGCCAGTCGGTCGACAGGACCGAGAATGCATGGGCATAGAAAATCAGTGTGAATGGTACAAAGCAAAGTCCCATCGTCAGGAAGATCAAAAATCCTGCCGCACGCAATCCGCCCAAGATCGTCGGGTCGAGATCTGATAGCAAGCCCGCCGCGTCCGCAAAATAGATCAGTACGCAGGGCAAGAGAAGGAGCAACGCAATTCGCAAGAACCAATGACCGCGCAGAAGCTCTTTGAACATCTGCGGTTTCCCGTCGGCTACAAAACACTGGGCACAGAGCAAGACGATGGGTCCGAACAGGTATCCGATCGCTAGCTGCGCCGACTTCAGAGCGAGGAATGCCGCCTCGTCGTTCGTGAACAGGCTCGAGAGATTCACGATGTCGACAAGGACGGAGTATGCGCATAGCGCCGATAGCGCCGTCAGCGCGGTCGAGCGCTTGTGTGCCAAGAAGGCAATGCCCGTTATAATGAACAGCTTTAGAAGCACCTGCAGCAGTATTGCAGCTGTTTCAAAACTCACGGGTTCACTCCTTGCGGCCAGATCGCAGTATTCTTCGCTACTCTATGGTGAGACCAACACCAGTTCCAGCACATGGCCAGCACCCGCATTCCAAATGTCCGAGCCCATTGGCACGTCAGTGCATCTGTTGCGATTGGCATTTTCCGGGCTTAGCCATTTTCGCAAGAGGCGAGCAACACATCGCTTGAACTGAGCCTGTCCAGTGAATGGCCTGAATTGGAGAAGAACGTGCCAACACAATGCCCCGGCCACCAAGGCGCGCTTGACAGGTTTGAGTATATTTACATTTCGAACGGCTTTCCGTTCGGCGCAACAGAGGTGCCTTTCGCCGTCATCCGAAGCGCCAAAGCACTCTTATCATCACGCAATTTCGAGAGAGGATCTTGGGTTTTCCAATGCAACTGCTTCGTTTTCGTTTCGGAAGTCTGACCAGCAAACTGATGCTGGCCATCGCTTTGTCTGGATGTGGTGATCCGTTGGTGACATCACAGAATACAACGCCTGTCATACCAACCTACAAGCCGGCAGCGCAGTCTGTAGGTTTGCGTAGTCTTGAACTTGTTCCGTTCCGTGCATTCGATGCCAAAGGGGATGAAATCACGGGTGCAATTTGTTCGGTCGATACCGCATATTTCAGCCTTACCCTCTCAACGCCCGCTGTTGCGAACCTGCCAAGCTTTGGGCCCGAGACACCGCCGCTTGAAGTCGAATGCCGCATCGACGAACGATCTGTTCAGGTGACAGTGCCAACGTTCAACCTATCGGCAGAGCGCCGCGCGGTACGTGCTGCTGGTCTGGTCGGTGGTGCATTCGGGACCGTCGCTGGTGGGATTGCAACTGAGAGGGCCCTAAACTCCGGCATCCGAACGAACGACATTCTGTCCTACAAACCTGTCTCGATAACATTTCCCTAAACTAAGCATGGAGCGCAAAATGCGGTTCTACATTCCTTCCATCGCTGGTTTGCTGCTGGCCGGCTGTACCGGAACAATATCCGGAAGTGGCCTAACGAGCCAAAACGAAACAATCGCCGCCGTTGGTATCGAAGGTGGATCTAATACCGATGCGATCGAAATCTCATCAAACAGTGGCTGGTCCTGCCGCGGTGATCTGACCCCTGCGCAATCACGGCAACTGGGCGGTAGCGTGACCGTCCCACTTGATTGCAGTGATGGACGCACCGGGACAACGGCCATGACAACAAGTCTATCAGAGGGAAATGTTACTGGGACATTCAGATTGTCCGATGGCACGACCGGCCAGTTCATCCTGAACGTCGCTCGATTTGATTCTTGAGGCAGCTTCAGTCCTTCCTTGACTAGCCAGTCGGTCCAACCAATCCAACATTTCCGAGTAGCGGTCGCTTCTGACTGAAATGCGCTCGTTGTCTTCAGCCCTCAGATGGTCAGAGGGGATTCGACCATCTGCTTCATCCGACTGACGGTAACGACAAGACTGAAACAATATCGCGTTACCCAGGGGCGGTCATAGAATGGTAACGGCCTTTTGCGCGCGATGATCATAAGGTCGGCAGGGTGAGGTTCGATCAGCAGGGCGACAAACGACGCTAAGGGATTGGGATATCGTTCGGTGGGTTAGTGACTGAACAGGTGTTCCAAATCGGCCAGACTGATGCCCAAAAATCATTCCATCCGCGATCACCGTCCGAGCGTTTTGGGTGCAGCATGTAACCGAGCGTCGATCTCAAAAATCCAGAGTCGATTTAACAAATCAGAACGATTTTCCGTATAATCTAATCGTTCTCACATAGAAAAACAGTGAATATAGCAATATTTTTAACATTTTTCTGTACAAGCGTGGTCCATACCGATACCAGAATCTAAACGTTTAGATTCGAGACGATGAATGGTAAGCCTCAGGGACGTTAGCAAGAAGGTAGGGTTGTCGACGGCAACGGTCAGCCGCGCGCTAAACGGTTTCGATGATGTCCATCCCAAAACGCGCGCCCGTGTCGAGGAGGCCGCCCGCGAGCTTGGCTATGTCGCGAACCGTGCGGCGAAGCTGCTGGTCTCGGGCAAATCCAACATCATCTGCCTGATCGCTGATCTGGAACTCGTCCGCAAAACGCGGGATGCGGGCAGCCCTGATTTCCTCGAGCTGATCTCGCGCCTTTCGTGCGAACTGGCAGAGCGTGGCTTTGACCTGGTCTTTTCGGTCAAGTCGCCCAACGAAACCGCCGTTGCCAAATATCAGGACATGATCAAGCGGGGCATTGTCGATGCATTCATCGTCGGCGCGCCGATGCAGGACGACCCGCGGATTGCTTTCCTCAAAGAGGTCGATTTCCCGTTTGTCGTGCATGGTTTACCGCCGGTGGGCGCTGATCTGCCGTTCGTATCTGTAGACAACGCCCAGATCGTCCGCGATCCCTTGCTTGCACTCCTTGATCTCGGCCACAAACATATCGCGTTCGTACAGGGGCCGCCCGACACCACGCATGCCGTCCAGCGCCACGACACCTATCGTGAGGTGCTGAATGAGGCGGGGCTCGCGGCGGATGAACACATGATCATCATGGATGGGGACAATCCGTCAAAGCTGAAGGCGCAGCTCTTGGGGCTGTTTTCGGGCCGCCTTGGGCCGAAACCCACCGCGATCATGTGTGGGTCTGTCGCGCTGGCCCAAGATTGCGCCAACATTCTGGTTGAACTGGGCCTGAAGGTGCCAGACGACGTATCGCTTGTCGCCAATGATGATGGTGGTGATCCGGTGCGCCTTGATACCAGTATCCCGGAACTTTGCCGTACTTACTTTGATTGGAGCGACACAAGCGGTCCGTTGGCCGAAGTCGCAATCAATGTCAGCCAAAAGGGAATGAAGCCTGGGCCCGACCAATGTCGGAACCTGGCATGTGAGATGATCTTCGGAAAGTCGATCGGACGACCCAGCCCGGGTCTTGGAGGGGAAGCTTAGGGCAACGCACTAAGGGAGGGAATTTCCGCAAGGAGATGAAATCAACAGCGTCCGTCAGGACGCTGACCGATAGGTGTTGCCTGCGCTCCCCCACCGCAAACACATCCGGAAAGCCG
Organism: Cognatiyoonia sp. IB215182; assembly: GCF_033963905.1. Taxonomy (NCBI): domain Bacteria; kingdom Pseudomonadati; phylum Pseudomonadota; class Alphaproteobacteria; order Rhodobacterales; family Paracoccaceae; genus Cognatiyoonia; species Cognatiyoonia sp. IB215182. The sequence continues at coordinate 120,582 of NZ_JAXBMB010000005.1, read as the reverse complement.
GATCACATTGGAGGAAAGAATGAAAAGAATACTCACGGGAACAGCGCTTGGTCTGGCCATGCTCAGCGGTGCGGCGGCGCAGGCCGAAGTCAGCTATTCACAGACGGGCTATCTGCGGATAGGCGTTGGCGAAAGCAATGGCGGCGACTTTGCAGAGCTGCAGCTGAACGGGGCCTGGACTAACTATCGCCTTGGCAACGAGTCAGATTTCTACGGCGAATTTGGCGTCAACCTGACCAATGAGCTGAAAAACGGCAGCAAGATCGTCGGCGGCGTTCGCTACCACCTCTCCGGTGACAGCAATGATCTGCGCGTCAGCGGTGAAGTGGATGCGAACCTTGCGCTGAGAGAGGCTTGGCTCGGTTATGCGGGCATCGGTGATGGCGCTTTGAGCGAAAGCACTATCTGGGCCGGACGCCGTTACTACAAGCGTAAAGACATCCATATTATCGACTTCTACTACGAAGACTATTCGAACTTCTCCGGCTTTGGCGCGGGTGTTGAAAACGTCAAACTGGGCTTTGGTGATCTGTCGGTTGCCGCGTTCTCTGATCAGGACTCGACCGTTGTCACACTGGATTCACGGGTTGAAAACATCGCACTGGGCGAGGATCTGTTCGGCGAAGTGGGGCTGGCTTATGCCGTTGTTGATGAGGATGAGCCAGGCGAAGACGGATTTGCCGTGCGCGGTCACCTGCAGCGCAACAACTTCTTCGGCGGCTTTCTTAAGGCTGGTTTGATGTATTCCGAGGGGGCCGCTTGGGGCTTTTTCGGCGATGGCGCCTCTTTTGCGACCAGAGATCGTTCGCTGACACGTGCGCAGGTCCACGGTCTTGTCCCGCTCAGCGAACGGCTTGAGATGTTCTTCGTGGCACTGCATCAGATCGATGACGACGACGGTACGCAGACCGCGTGGAGCTCGGCTGGGGTCCGTCCGCAATACACAATCAACGATAATTTCGCCGTCGCTGTCGAGGTCGGTTTCGACTATGTGGATGACGAAGCCGCGGACGAAACCCGTGACCTGACAAAGGCCACCATCGCGGGCATCTACACCTTCGGCAAGCCAGGCTTCTGGTCGCGGCCGCAACTGCGCCTTTTTGCAACGCAAGGCAGCTGGAGCGACGTTGGCGCAATCAGCAATCAGGCCGCGTTCGATGACGATACCACAGGCACGACTGTCGGTGTCCAGTTCGAAACCTGGTTCTAAGTCAGCCGCTGTTTGATCGCTTTATCGATAGCGTCGCGTCACCCGAACGAATGCAATCGGGTGACGCCCCCCTTAAAAAAAATGATGGAAGGAAAGATCAGATGCGTCTTCGTGCAATTCCACTGAAGCTTCTTTTCATCCCCCTATTGCTGGCCTGCGCCGGGCCAACCCTTGGCGAGAGTGAGGGTGTCGCGGCCGCCGCAAGCTCGGACTGGAACCGCGAGATTGTCTACTTCGTCATTCCGGACCGCTTTGCCGACGGGAAGCCAAATGCGCATGAGGTTGACCGCAGCCAGCCGGGTTACTTCCACGGTGGCGATTGGAAAGGGCTGACCGATCAACTGCTCTATCTCGATGATCTGGGGGTCACCGCCCTTTGGATCACACCGATTGTCGACAATATCGACGGTTTCGTGGATGGCGTCGGTTTCCCGGACTGGGCCTATCACGGCTATTGGGCTGACGATTTCAACGCATTGGACGACCGTCTGGGGACAGAGGCCGAACTCAAGGCATTGGTCGATGGCGCGCATGCACGAGGCATGAAGGTTATCGTGGATGTGGTCTTTAACCATGTCGGCTATGACAGTGACTTTCTGGGCGCGCATCCCGATTGGGTCAGACAAGGTGTGCAATGCGGTCAGGATGACCAGACTTCTTGCTTGTTCGGTCTGCCGGACCTGCGCACGGAGCAAGCAGAGGTGACCGAACATGTACTGGCCGCACACGCGGATTGGGTGGAGCGGATCGGCTTTGACGGATACCGGATCGACACCGCCAAACATGTGGCACCTGCGGTGCTCGCACAGAACCAGCAGCTGGTGACCCAACGGTTCGGAGCCGATTTTCTGACCCTGGGCGAGGTCTGGGGTGCGAATGCCGCCACGCTCTCATCACAATACTTCGCCCCGGAGTTGATGAATGGCGGCATCGACTTTTCATTCCGTGGTGCGACCCGTGACTGGCTTTTGGGGCGGGGTCGGACCGTCGCCTACGGAAAGGGGTTCCTGCCCCGGCGTCATGCACACACATCCGGCGCTGTTCTGGGCCATTACTTGTCGAGCCATGACGAGCCCGGATTGCTGCTTGAGCTAGGCGGCGACCGAGAGCTGTTTAGACTTGCCGCTGGTCTGCAGATGACATCGATCGGCATGCCAATCATCTTTTATGGTGAAGAGGTGGCGCGTGATATCGGCGACTGGCCCGACAACCGCTCTGCCATGCCGTGGGGTGATCAGGGAATTTTGCCCGGTGCAGGGATCCCGCAAGACGACGACATGCTTGTGTTTTATCGCGATCTCATCGCAATCCGGCGGGCGACGCCCGCGCTGTCCATGGGAACTTATCGCCCGGTCTCATACGATGGTGACCTGCTGGTCTTTGCCAGAAGCTGGCAGGGCGAAGTGGCACTTGTGGCGGTCAATCGCGGTGCTGCCGAACAATCAGTAACCCTGACCGATGCAGCGTTTCAAGGTCAGGACAGATGGACCGAACGCCTGACCGGTCGTGATCTGATCGCCTCGGATGGACAGTTGTCACTTCAATTGCCACCACGCTCCATTTGGATCCTGACGCCAGACAGTGAATGAACCAAGGGAGATCGCCATGAAACGCGCCATTCTTGCATCCTTATCCGCATTGCTTTTGTCGACTGCCGCAGCAGCCGAAACCGTCTCATTCACTGATCCACGTGGCGACGATCATGGCGATGGGGCGTTGGTTTATCCAACCAATCCGGTTTTCCGACCCGGTGTCTTTGATCTCGTGACCTTCAAGGCAACGCCAGAAGGCGATGGGCTACATCTGGAATTCGAGATGGCAGCGCCGATCCGGAACGAATGGAACATGGCAGGTGGGTTCGATGTGCAGATGTTTTTCGTCTTCATCGACACCCAGCCCGGTGGGCATAGTGTGGGTTTGCCCGGATTGAACATCGCATTCGCCGAAAATAGCGGCTGGGAACGCGCAATCGTCGTCTCACCGCAACCTTTTGAGCGCGTCGTTTCAGAAATCCGGAAAGCAGGCGATCTGGCACCGAATGTCATTCCGGTCGAAGGCGTCTCAGCCGCTGATCATACAATCAGCGCCTATGTACCGCTGGACAAGCTCCCTGACTTGCCGCTGGAAAATTGGGGTTTTCAGGTGGTTGTTCAATCGAATGAAGGCTTCCCGGAAGACAACGACCTGCTGACGCGGCGCGTGAACGAATTCGAAGGTGAGTATCGCTTTGGCGGCGGCGTTGACGGGAATTGCGACCCCCATGTCGTCGATGTCTTGGGGGGCTCTGGGCAGCTGTCCTACGATTGCGGAACCACGATGGCGACAATTCAGATGATCCGTGCAAGCGATGGATAACGGATGGGTATTCATGCGCAGAGCTGAGGTTCAGTGACCCGCCTGATCATAGTCGAAGACAACGCGTGGGGATTTGACGAAAGACTGGCAGGTCAGCACATATCCCTGCTCGACCTCGTAATCCTCAAGCGCGTGGTTGGCGGCCATCTCAACCTCGCCCTCTTGCACCTTGGCCTTGCAGGTTGAGCAGACACCGGCGCAGCAGGCAAAAGGCGCATCAATCTGGTTTTTTCGCGTGGCTTCCAACAGGCTTTCTGACGGGTCCATTGTAAAACTCCGTGTCTCTCCGTCCAGCGTCACACGGGCGGTGATCCCGGCAGCGGTCGCTGCGCTGGGCTTGGGGCGGTTCTTGGCGCGTCCCGGTTGCGCGCTCGTGAACAGCTCTCGCCGGATTTTTTCCTTTGGTACGCCGTGGGCATGCAAGGCCCGCGTGACCGCGTCGGTCATCCCTTCAGGACCACAAAGATAGGCCATGGAGATGCTGTGTACATCAATCCACTGGCGGAAGAGTTCGGTACACTTCGCTTCGGTGATGCGCCCCTTAAACAGGTCGATATCCTCTGATCCATCTGTCAGGATATGCAGCACACTAAGCCGCCCCATGTAGATGTCTTTGAGATCCGCCAGCGTCTCGCGGAACATAATCGAGTTGATGTTGCGGTTGCCGTAGACGAGCGTGAACGTTGCCTGCGGGTTCTCATCGAGTTCTGTGCGGAGGATTGACAGGATGGGTGTGATGCCCGACCCCGCCGCGAAACCGACGATATGGGGGGCATCCACCTTCGTGGGTGCGTGAAAGCTGCCAACGGGTGGCATCACCTCTAGCGTATCACCAACCTTTAAATCGGTGTTGGCCCATGTGGAAAAGCTTCCGCCCTCGACCCGTTTGATCCCGACCTGCAAGGTGCCGTCCCCGCGACCGGAACAAATGGAGTAAGACCGGCGCAGCTCCTCGCCATCAAAACTGCGGCGAAACGTGAGGTGTTGGCCTTGGGTGAAGCTGAAATCAGCATCGTCTGTCGGGGTGAGCGACACGACGACGGCATCACGGGTCGTCTTCTCGATCGCAGTCACCTTCAGATCATGGAAGCTGGGCATCGGTGCGCCCTCCTAAATGCATTTGAAGTAGTCGAAGGGTTCGAGGCAGGACCGGCAGCGCCATTGTGCCTTGCACGGGGTGGAGCCGAACTGGCTGACCCGCTCGACGTCTTTCGACTGGCAATGCGGGCAGCGTTCCGGGCCGCCAGCGGGTTGCGGCGGGGCGATGCCGTAAGACTCCAGCCGCGCCCGGCCCTTGTCCGACAGCCAGTCGGTGGTCCATGCGGGCGCGATGCGGGTTTCGATGGTCAGGTTCGCGACGCCGCGTTTGGCAAGCTCCGTCTCAATATCGAGCGCGATGATCGCCATGGCCGGGCAGCCGGAATAGGTGGGCGTGATCGTCACCGTGACGCCCGCTTCGGTCACCGATACGCCGCGGATCACCCCCAGATCGACCACCGAGATTACTGGGATCTCCGGATCAGGCACGGCTTCGAGCCAGTCCCAGACCTGCGCCTCGGTCGGTTGATCAAGCACCGCCATGACTACCAGACCGCACCCGGATAAGAACGATGCAGCACTTGCATGGTTGCCAGCATATGGCCCAGATGCTCGGTGTGGCGGAAGCCAGAGCGCCCGCCGGAATGAGCAAAGCTGCCTTCTGGCGCGGTCAGATGGGCCTGCGTGAGCATATCGGTCACAGTCTGTTGCCATGTGTCGCGCATAGCGGATGGCAGCGGCGCGACCTCCGCCGTCTGCATGGCCGTATCAGTGGCGTCATCTGCAAACATCTCGCCCGTGTAAGGCCAAATGTAGTCCAGCGCCGCTTGCATCCTTTTGTTGCTTTCCTCGGTGCCGTCGCCAAGGGCAATCACTGTTTCGGCAGAGCGGTCCAGGTGATAGAGCGCCTCTCTCAGCGACTTGGCTGCGATATCGGCAACACGTTGGTCGGATGAGGTCTGAAGTGCCGTGAGCCACGGCACCTGAAACGCGTCGAAGAAAAACTGCCGCAAGAGCGTGCGCCCGAAATCCGCGTTCGGGACCTCAAGCATCAGCAGGTTCTTGAAATCATAAGCGTCTCGGCCAAAGGCGAGATCATTGGCGGTGCGGCCAGCGCCCTCAACCTCGGCTGCATAGCCCAGCCAAAGCTGGGTCTGACCGATCAGGTCCAGCGCTGTGTTCGCAAGCGCGATGTCCTCTTCCAGCGCGGGTGCGACGCCGCACCATTCAGAGGTGCGATGGCCGAGCACAAGCGCGTTGTCACCCTGCCGCAGGAGGAATGCGAAGAGGTGATCCATCACATTTTCCCCACATCCTTGGGGATGTCGTAAAAGGTCGGGTGGCGGTAGACCTTGTCGCGGGCGGGATCGTACATCGGGCCCTTGTCGGAAGGGCTGGATGCCGTGATCTGCGCGGCCTCCACCACCCAGATGCTGACGCCCTCATTGCGGCGCGTATAGACATCGCGGGCGTTTTTGATTGCATGTTCGGCGTCAGCGGCGTGGAGCGAGCCAACATGCCGGTGGCTCATCCCGTGCTGACCACGGATGAAAACTTCCCAAAGGGGCCATTCCTTGCTCATTCTGCAGCAAGCGGCGGGCACCGCTCCTCCCTCCAGCGCGTCGCGCCGGGCAAATCCGCCCAGCCAAACGCGGCTTCGCTCGGTCCGTCTTGTTCAAGTGTAGCGAGCTTGGTCGCTGACTCTTCTGGCGTCGGTCGATGACCTGGCGGCACCCACCACAAGGCGAAATGCATGGAGCCGAGCGCATCGAACCATTCCGCCCGGCGATGATAGAACTGGCGGTGGATCGTGCCCCAGACAAAGGTTTCCAGCGCCGCGGCATCGCGCCAGGTCGATGCGTTGTAGATCACCAGCGGATCATCATGAACCCGCGTTTCCGTTGCATTGCCGGTCTCGTCCACATGACGCCAGACAAAACCATCCATCCGCTCGGCAAGGGCATTGACGCGGTCGAGCGCGTCGACAAACTCCGCCACAACGGGTGAGCCGACCGGGGCCTTCAGCCTGGCAAGGTTGACCTCGGCCAACTGCCAGTCCGGGGAAGGGGGATTAATCATTCCGCTGCCACCTTTCGCGCACGTTTCTTTTCGGCATGGGCCATCATTGCATCGCGCACCCAGGCGCCGTCATTCCAGGCCTTCTGGCGTGCATTCAGGCGGTCGGTGTTGCAGGGGCCGTTGCCTGCGATGACGTCGAAGAACTCAGACCAGTCGGGTTCGGCAAAGTCGTAATGACCCGTCTCGTCATTCCATTTCAGCGTCTCATCGGGGATCGTCAGGCCCAGATACTCGGCCTGCGGTACCGTCTCATCCACGAATTTCTGGCGCAGCTCGTCATTTGTGTTCATCTTAATCTTCCAGGCCATCGACTGCGCCGAATGCACGCTGTCCTTGTCAGACGGGCCGAACATCATCAGCGCAGGGAACCAGAACCGGTTGAGCGCGTCCTGCGCCATGCGTTTCTGGTCAGCGGTGCCGTTCACCATGGCCATCATGATGTGAAAACCCTGCCGCTGGTGAAAGCTTTCTTCCTTGCAAATACGCACCATCGCGCGGGCATAGGGCCCGTAAGATGTGCGCTGCAGTGGCACCTGGTTCATGATGGCCGCCCCATCGACGAGCCAGCCGACCGCACCCATATCGGCCCAAGTCAGGGTCGGGTAGTTGAAGATGGAGCTGTATTTCATGCGTCCGTCGAGCAGCATCTCGGTCAGCTCATCCCGGCTGACGCCGAGGGTCTCTGCCGCGCAGTAAAGGTAAAGACCATGCCCCGCCTCGTCCTGCACCTTGGCCAGCAGGTTGGCCTTGCGTTCCAGTGTCGGCGCGCGGGTGATCCAATTGCCTTCGGGCAATTGGCCGACAATCTCGGAATGGGCGTGCTGGCCGATCTGGCGGATCAGCGTCTTACGATAGCCTTGCGGCATCCAGTCTTTCGGTTCGATCTTTTCGCCCGCATCGATGCGGGCCTGAAAGGCGGCGAGTTTTTCCGGGTCGTCCGGCGTCGCCTCGGATTTGATCATTTGTGCATACATGTCTCAGATCCTTTCCAAAATCAGTGCGACACCCTGGCCGACGCCGACACACATGGTGCAAAGGGCATAACGCCCACCCGTGCGGCGCAATTGGTAGGCCGCTGTCATCACCAGCCGCGCGCCCGACATGCCCAAAGGATGCCCCAGCGCAATCGCGCCGCCATTGGGGTTCACATGCGGCGCGTCATCGGGCAAGCTCAATTCGCGTAGCACGGCCAAACCCTGGCTCGCGAACGCCTCGTTCAATTCTATCACATCCATCTGGTCGAGCGTGAGGCCCGTCCGGTCCAGCACCTTGCGCACCGCAGGAACGGGGCCGATGCCCATGACCCGTGGTGCAACACCGGCGGCCGCCATGCCAACCACGCGCGCGAGTGGTGTGTGTTCCTTCGCCGCAGCCTCGTCCCCCAGCAAGAGGGCTGCGGCACCGTCATTGACGCCAGACGCATTGCCGGCGGTGACTGTCAGGTCAGGGCCATTCACGCCGCGCAGTTTGGCGAGCTTTTCGGTGTCGGTGCCGGGGCGCGGGTGTTCGTCTGTGTCGAAGGTGATCGGATCGCCCTTTCGCTGCGGGATGCTGACCGACATCAGCTCATCCGCAAAGAGGCCAGCCGCGGCAGCGGCCGCATACCGCGCCTGCGAGCGGGCCGCGAATGCGTCCTGATCGGCGCGGGACACACCGTAATCTTCAGCGACATTGTCGGCGGTCTCGGGCATGGAATCCGTGCCATATGCGGCCTTCATCTTGGGGTTCACAAAGCGCCAGCCAATGGTTGTGTCATAAACCGCGTTGGCGCGGCCAAAGGCGCTTTCCGCCTTGGGCATCACGAAAGGCGCGCGGCTCATGCTCTCAACCCCGCCAGCGATCACAAGCCGATAATCCCCCGCTTTGATCCCGCGCGCGGCCATGCCGACAGCGTCCATCCCCGATGCGCAGAGCCGGTTGATCGTTGTCCCCGGCACGGTTTCAGGCAAACCAGCGAGGAGCGCAGCCATGCGGGCAACATTGCGATTGTCTTCGCCCGCTTGGTTGGCATCCCCAAGGATCACGTCATCCACTTGCGCAAAATCGATACCTTCATTGCGCTTGACCAACTCGGCAATCGGTAGAGCCGCCAGATCATCGGTCCGGACGGACGACAATGCTCCGCCATAGCGACCAATCGGGGTGCGTACAGCGTCAAGGATGTAGGCGGACATTGATTCCCTTCTCCCATGGGATGTTGACACTCTAATACGTTACGTAAATCCACATCAAGAGAATTGTAGTAACGCTTTGGCCATTACATACCACTGGAAGGCGTGGGTTGAGTCTGTGCGAAGAACTGAACCATCGCCGCATGACATCGCGCCATTACCCCGTCCGGCATCAAGCCAATATGTGCCCATGTGCCAGGGCGCAAAGCCATCTTGCGCCAGAGGTGCAGGAACATCAGCCTCAGATGCGTGCCGTCATGACCCGCCGACAGATGGTCTTGAAACTTGGCTGTCAGCTCGACCAGCTCTCCTGCCTGCGCGCGCATATGGTCAGGCACAAGACTGGCTTCAATCCAGGTTGGCAACGCACCCGTCGGCTCAAGGATCAGGGCATCAGCAAGAATGTTCTGGCGCGCTGGCACAACATAAAGCCCTCTATCAACGGTCACATGCGGCCCCTCCGGCGCGGTCGCGCCCGGCGGCAAAACTGCGATGATCCAGCCCTCGTCCGCAAATTTTGCATCCCTGCGATAGACGTCCTCGCGCGCAGTGGTGGTCTCGGCCCGTCCATAGGGCGACAGGCTGTAGATCACCTCCCGCCCGCTTTTTTCAGACTGGATCCAGCCGTCTTTTTTCAGACGATGAAGCGCCACACGCATTGCCTCGGGCCGGATACCAAGTGGCCCAAGCAGGGCCCCGAGGTCTTTGCCGGATATCCGGTCCCCGTCCATGTCGCCGAATACTGTCACAATCAGTGACCATGTCTTGACGGGCTCGAGGCTAAGTAGCTGTGCGACGAGAGAGGGTTCGGGCAGGTCGGTCATTGTGGCCGAGCATAGCTCCGCCCCCTCTGATCACAAGTCAGCCCATGGCGAAGGCATTCATGGTCAGCAGATCATATTCCGCAACCAGATCGGCATCCTGATTGGTCAGCGTTACATGCCAGCGCACCTCGCCATATTGGTCATTGCGCGGGGTTTTATGCTTGACCGTCAGGCGGACCTTGATGCTGTCGCCTGGCACAACCGGCTTCATGAAGCGCAAATTATCGAGGCCTGTATTGGCCAGAACCGGCCCTTCATCGGGCTGCACGAAAAGCCCTGCCGCAAAGCTTAGCAAGAGGTAGCCATGCGCCACGCGGCCCGGAAAGAACGGGTTCCGCTTGGCCGCGTCATCATCCATATGCGCATAGAAGGTGTCGCCTGTGAATTCGGCAAAATGCGCGACATCGTCGCTTGTGATCTTGTGTGCAGGCGTATGGAAGGTTTCACCGATTTGCAGGTCATGGAACATGCGGGTGAAAGGGTGGGCGTCATGCGTGATCTCGGTTGCGCCGGGTACCCACTTTCCGCCAATGGCCGTCAGAATGTCAGGGCTCCCCTGAATAGCGGTGCGTTGCATATAGTGCATCACGCCCCGCAACCCGCCCATTTCCTCGCCCCCGCCTGCACGGCCCGGGCCGCCATGGACCATATGCGGCAGGGGCGATCCGTGGCCGGTACTCTCTTTCATCGACGTGCGATTGTTGAAGTAGAGCCGCCCGTGGTAGGCCCCGGCGCCAAGCGCGACTTGTTGGGCCACCGTGCCGTCGTTGGTGATGACAGATGCCACAAGGCTGCCCTGCCCGCGATTGGCGAGCGCGATGGCATGGTCAAGGTCGCGGTAGGGCATGATCGTGGAGACGGGGCCAAAGGCCTCAACCTCATGCACCATATTCGCCCCGTCCGGATCGGCACAGTGATAAAGCATCGGCGGCAGAAAAGCCCCATCATGATCTGCGCCTTGAAGGTCAAAGTTTTCCGGGTCGCCGAAAACGCACTCGGCCTCTGTCGCGATCTGGTCAGCCTTGGACAGCACATCAGCCTTTTGCGCTGCTGAGACCAGCGCACCCATCCGGGTCGCCGCGTCCCGCGGATCGCCGATTGTGGTCTTGGCAAGCTGGGTTTGTAGCGCCTCGATCACGGCGGGCACTTGTGCCTGGGGCGCGAGGATGCGGCGGATAGCCGTACATTTCTGCCCGGCCTTTGTTGTCATCTCGCGCGAGACTTCCTTGATGAAAAGGTCAAACTCCGGCGTGTCGGGCGTCACATCTGGCCCAAGAACAGAGGCATTCAGGCTGTCTTGTTCGGCAATGAAACGGATGGAATTGCGCAGGATATGCGGGGCTGACCGGAGCTGCAGCGCAGTATCTGCCGAGCCAGTGAAGCTGACAACATCTTGCGTCGTCAGGTGATCAAGCATGTCGCCCAATCCACCCGAGACAAGCTGTAACGCACCCTCAGGCAACAGCCCGCTATCGAGCATGATCTCGACAGCCAGTTCGGCGACGTAGCAGCTGGCCGTCGCGGGCTTCACTATGGCGGGGACACCAGCCAGAAGCGTTGGCGCCAGCTTTTCCAGCATCCCCCAGACGGGGAAATTGAAGGCGTTGATATGTACGGCGACACCTTGCAGTGAAGTACAGATGTGCTGGCCCAGAAACGTGCCGTTGCGGGACAACTGCTCGACCCCGCCGTCAAGATAGATATGGGCATCGGGCATTTCGCGCCGCCCTTTTGAGGCAAAGACCAACATCGTGCCGATGCCGCCGTCGATATCGATCAGATGATCTTTCTGCGTTGCGCCGGTAGCGAAAGAAATCTCATAAAGTCGGTCTTTATGCTGACCAAGATGCAGCGCGAGCGCCTTGAGCATACGCGCCCGTTGATGAAACGTCATCGCGCGCAAGTTCGGACCGCCAATCGAGCGGGCATGGGCCAACATCGCTGCGACATCAAGGCTGCCATTGCCTGCCCGTGCGATGACGTCACCTGTGATGGCCGAATGGATTTCACGCGCGGCATTGTCGACACCAACCCACTGACCGGCAACGAAACTTCTAATGTCCTGGACTGTCATGGCGCTCTCCTGCTCGTTCTAATTGTGCCCGTTCTGGAATGCCTTGGCGCGTTGCCACGAGCCGGGGCTGGCAGCCTCAAGGGCGTCTAGGGCGGAGCGCACCTCGGACATCCCAATGGTTTCGGCCCAGTGCATTGGCCCCCCGCGCCAACGCGGAAATCCGTATCCTGACGTTTTGACGACATCGACGGCAGCGGCATTTTCGGCGATGCCTTCGTCGACGATGCGTGCCCCCTCATTGGCCATGGCGGCCAGAAGCTGCGTCTGAATATCCGTTTCCGAGAAGCTGCACGGGGTCAGACCATTCTCATGTCGGTAAGCAGCTATGAGTTCGTCAACCAAGGGGTCTGGTTGACCCGTCTTTGCGCCATCGGGGTAGGCGTACCATCCTGCGCCGGCGCGTCGGCCGAAACGTCCCATGTCGCAAAGCTTGTCCGAAATCGTGACGTAACGCTCATCCGGGTTGCGCGTCGCATCCTGCCGCTGGCGATTGGCCTGCGCGATTTGCAATCCCGCCATATCCTGCGCCTCGAACGGGCCCATTGCCATGCCGAACGCGCGCATGGCTGCGTCAATCTGCTGTGGCAGAGCGCCATCTGCCAACATGTATTCTGCGGCCCTGCGATAGGCCGAAAGGATGCGGTTCCCGATGAAGCCGTCAAAGACGCCAGCGAGAACAGGTGTTTTGCGCAACTTGCCGGCAAATGCAAAGGCGGTTGCAAGGGCATGATCGCCCGTGTGGTCGGCTTTCACCACTTCGACCAGTTTCATGATGTGTGCGGGTGAGAAGAAATGGATGCCGAGGCAGCGCTCGGGCTTGTCAATGCCTGCGAAGATCGCATTCGGATCCAGGTAAGAGGTGTTGGTTGCCAGCAGTGTCTGCGGCCCCACGACCCTGGTGAGCGCTGCGAAAACAGCGCGCTTGGCGTCGAGGTCCTCGAACACCGCCTCGATGGCAAGATCGGCGTCAGTGGCGGCTTCATAGGTGTCCGTAGTTGTGAGGGCATCAATTTGCGCATCAAATGCCGATCGCGTGATCTTTCCCCGATCCAGTGCGCCCTGTAGGAGCTTCGTCACCGTAGCGCGGGCCGCATCAGCGGCTTGCCTGTCGCGTTCGATCAGCGTGACTTTGTAACCGGCGATCAGGCTCGCCGCTGCAATCCCGCTTCCCATCAGGCCGCCGCCGATGATGGCAATGTGCGCCAGGTCGTGCGGCGCGATGCCTTGCAGTGTCGCGGGGCGTGTAACAGCCCGTTCGGCAAAGAAGATATGGCGCAGCGCGATGCTTTCCTCAGATTTGCGGAGTTCAAGATGCAGCGCGCGTTCCTTTGGTTGCGCCTCAGCGAAAGGTTGGCTGGCCCATGTCAGCGCCGTCAGATTGTGCAACGGCGCCGCGCGTCCCTTGGCGAATTCACGGGCTTGCGCCTTAAAACGCGCGATTTCTGATGGTGGAATTGGCGCGATAGCGCGCTCTGACACCCGTTCTGGTGTGTGCCCCTTGAATTGGGCGATAGTGGCCTCGGGGTTGTCCGCGACGAGATCAATCGCACCGGCCGCAAATAGCGCCTCAGCAGTGAAGGTCTTGCCCAGGCAGGCCATCTGAAATGCCATCTCCCAACCCAGCAGGCGTGGCGCGCGTTGCGTGCCGCCAGCGCCGGGGATCAGACCCACATTCACCTCGGGCAGCCCAAAGCGTGTTCCGGGTCGTGCCACGCGAAATGCGCAGGCCATCGCAATCTCGAACCCGCCACCCAGCACATTGCCGTGCATCAGCGCCACAAAAGGCGTCGCGCTGTTTTCCAGTGCTGTTGTGACATCGGGCAGGTGCGGTTCTTGCGGTGGTGCGTCAAATTCCGACATATCTCCACCCGCGACAAAGGTCTTGCCCGCGCAACTCAGGACGGCCAATTCACATCTTTGCACCTTGCCGACAGCCTCCAAAAGCTCCGCGCGCACAGCCGTCGAGGTGGCATTGACCGGCGGGTTGTCCAATGTCACCCAGCCGATGCCATCCCTGATTTCGGTGCGCACAAGATCGGACAAATCGCGCCTTTCTTTCATTGACCAACCGGTCGGTTTATGCGAGATTGATTAGACCGAGGCCGGTGGGATTGCAAGGGAGAGTTCGGTGTCAGGGACGATTTTGTCGGTTGATCACGGCAACTGGGTCGAGGTGACGCTGAACCGGCCCGACAAGCTGAACAGCTTTAATGACGAGATGCATCTGGCTCTGCGGGCAGTGCTTGAGAGCGCGATTTCTGGTGGCTCCCGCGCCATTTTGCTTACTGGGGCTGGGCGCGGATTCTGCGCAGGTCAGGATCTGGGCGATCGCGATCCTTCCAAAATGGACGGGCGACCGGACCTGAGCCGCACGCTGACCACCTTCTACAACCCGCTGGTACGGTTGATCCGTGAGGCGGAGCTTCCGGTGGTCTGCGCCGTGAACGGTGTGGCAGCTGGCGCGGGCGCGAATATCGCGCTGGCCTGCGATATCGTGCTGGCGGCGGACAGCGCCAAATTCATTCAATCCTTTGCGCGCGTGGGTTTAGTGCCCGATGCAGGTGGGTCGTGGAGCCTCCCACACCTGGTCGGTCCGGCCCGGGCAAAGGCATTGGCCATGACTGGCGCGCCCGTGACGGCGCAGCAAGCCGCGGACTGGGGGATGATATGGCAGGCTTTGCCCGACCACACGCTGATGGAGAATGCGCGCGCGCTAACCGCGCAACTGGCCGATGGCCCGACAAGGGGCCTGGCCAGCACCAAGGTTGCGATCCACGCGGCTTCGGCAAACACGCTTTCGCAGCAACTGGAACTAGAGGCGCAGCTGCAAAAGCTCTGCGGCGAAAGCGCGGATTATGCTGAGGGCGTCTCTGCCTTCCTGAACAAGCGCGCCCCGGTATTCCAGGGAAAATGACCATAACACCCCAAGATAGGGCCGCACGATCCGCGCAGGCCATGTGGTCGGATGACAGGGCAAGTCCGTGGTTCGGCATGGAACTGGTGAGCGTGGGTGAAGGTACGGCAACGCTTTCGCTGAAGGTACAGCCGCACCATACAAATGGTCACGGTATCTGCCATGGCGGCGTGACCTTTGCGCTGGCCGACAGCGCGTTCGCCTTTGCCTGCAACAGCCGCAATCAGGCGACTGTCGCGCAACACAACACGATCACCTATATCGCGCCAGCCAGGTTGGACGACACGTTGACCGCCACTGCGCGTGAGGTCAGCCTGAACGGCCGCAGTGGTCTTTATGATGTGACTGTCACGCGGCAGGATGGTGAGGTGGTCGCGGAATTCAGGGGCTGTTCGCGGGCGATCCGCGGCACGCTTTTCGAAGAATGATTGGGAGGATGAGATGAAAGACCTGACCCCGAACCAAACATCGCTTGATCCCATTGAGATCGCCTCCACCGACGAAATCCGCGCCTTGCAGCTGAAGCGCATGAAGTGGTCATTGCACCATGCATATGACAATGTCCGCATGTTTCGCGACAGGTTTGATGCGGCGGGCGTGCACCCTGACGACCTGAAGTCTCTGGCAGACCTTTCCAAATTCCCGTTCACACAAAAGAACGACCTGCGTGACAACTATCCTTTCGGCCTGTTTGCCGTACCGCGCGAACAAATTGTGCGGCTGCATGCATCCTCGGGCACGACCGGCAAGCCAACGGTGGTGGGCTACACACGCAATGACATCGACATGTGGGCCGATATGGTTGCGCGGTCCATGCGTGCCTCGGGCACCCGGCCGGGGGACATTGCCCATATCGCCTATGGCTATGGGCTTTTTACCGGCGGGCTCGGCGCGCATTACGGGGCAGAGCGGTTGGGGTGTTCAGTCGTCCCGGTCTCCGGCGGGATGACCGAGCGACAGGTGACGTTGATCGAAGATTTCAGGCCGACAACGATCATGGTGACCCCGTCCTATATGCTCAACATTCTGGAGCAGTATCGCAAGGCAGGCATCGACCCGCGCAATAGCTCGCTTCAGGTTGGGATCTTCGGGGCAGAACCCTGGACAAACGCGATGCGGGCCGAGGTGGAAGAGGCGTTCGATATGCACGCCGTCGACATTTATGGCCTGTCCGAGATTCTTGGTCCGGGGGTGGCCAACGAATGCGTTGAGACCAAGGATGGCCTGCATATCTGGGAGGATCACTTCTACCCAGAGATCATCGACCCGGTCACCGGTGACGTTCTGCCCGATGGCGAAATGGGAGAGCTTGTGCTGACCACGCTAACGAAGGAAGGCCTGCCGATGGTCCGCTACCGCACCCGCGATCTGACCCGGCTTTTGCCCGGAACGGCGCGCAGCATGCGGCGGATGGAAAAGATCACGGGCCGGTCCGACGACATGATCATCCTGCGCGGCGTGAATGTCTTTCCGACCCAGATTGAAGAGCAGGTGTTGGCACTGCCCGACCTTGCGCCACATTTCCAGATACAACTGGTTCGTGAAGGGCACATGGATTGCATGGATGTCCACGTCGAAGCCTCAGAGGCCGCTGCGTCGGAAGATGCCCGGACACATGCGGCAGAGGCGCTGCGCAAGAAAATCAAGGATGTCGTCGGCATCTCGACGCGCGTGCATGTCGGAGTACCGGGCAGTGTCGAGCGTAGCCAGGGCAAGGCGCGCCGCGTGATCGATAACCGACCGAAAGGATAACGACTTGGCCAGAACGATTGCGAAAGACTACGATCAAAAGCGCCAGCACATCCTGACGGTCGCGGCCGAGGTTTTTGCGCGCGAGGGCATCGCGCGGGCGTCGATGAATGAAGTGGCGCGCGCCTGCGGCATCTCAAAAGCGAATATCTATCACTATTACGCCAGTAAGGACGAACTGGTCTTTGATATCCTTGATAGCTACCTCTCTGAGCTGCGCGACATCGTGGTTGCGACTGATCGAGCGGGCCAGACCCCAGCAGAACAGCTACACTCCATCACGCGCACGATCCTGTTGGCCTATGATGGGATGGATAATGAACACAAAATTCAAAGCGAGGGTCTGCCCCTGCTCGACGAGGCACAGCAAGAGGTTCTCAAGGGCTATCAGCGCGCCATCGTCGACGAGGTTTCGACGATCTTGAAAGACGTTGCACCATCAACGCTTGGGGCAGATGCGAAAGCATGCCGCCACGTGACGATGTCGGTGTTTGGTATGCTCAACTGGTTTTACATGTGGCATCCAAAGGCCACGCAAGACGCGCGCATCGACTACGCAAAATCCATCGCCAATCTGACATTGAACGGCATTTCACAAGGAATGCGGTAGCGCGAGACCAGGGGCAACACTATTGACCGACCGGTCGGTTTGTGAGAGTGTCGCACCCAGGATTTGCGGTATTTCGGGAGTTATTAGGGAGGACTTCATGAAACTAACGACTTTGGCATTTGCTGCCATCACGACTGTCGCGACAGCTACTTCGGCCATCGCGGAAAAAGAGATGATCATTTCTTCTTGGCTGCCGCCCAGCCATATCATGAACGAGATCGTCTGGCCCGAGTTCATCAACCGCATCGAAACCGCGACTGAAGGACGGGTGACCGGAAAGGTGGAATACCAGTTGGCGTCCCCACCTTCACAGATCGACCTTGTGGAGGATGGCGGCGCAGATGCGACATGGATCTTCCACGGCTATAACCCGGGGCGGTTCGTCACCACAAAGCTGATCGAAATTCCCGGCCTTGAAGGCGACAGCGCTGCGGCGTCAGCCGCACATTGGCGCGCGCACGAACAGGTCCTGGGTGCCGCAGACGAACACGAGGGCGTGGTGCCCGTGGCGATGATGGTCCATGCGCCGGGAATGCTGCACCTGTCGCAGGAAATCAGCTCTCTGGATGAAGTTTCCGGCCTGAAAATCCGGTCTGGCGGTGGTGTAATGGGCGACGTGTTGGCAGGCCTTGATATGGCCGGTGTTCAGGTTGCTGCGCCGAAGGTCTACGAAACTGTCGCAAATGGCGTAGCTGACGGCACGTTTTTCCCCGGTGACACGATTGCCATTCTGCGGCTGACCGAGGTGCTGCCATACACGTACCGTGTGCCGGGCGGCTTTTATCGCGGGTCCTTTTCGATCGTGATGAGCGAAGAGTTTCTCGACAGCGTTGGCGAGGAAGACGCCGCAGCCATCAAGGCAGCGCTGGGCGAAGATTTCTCGGCTTTTGCCGGAACCGCCTGGGATGAAGGTAACGAACGCGGCATTGCCGCTCAGACAGAGACGGGGCAGGTCATCGACTTGACTGCCGAGGGGGCTGCCAAATTCAGTGACCTCGTCCCGACAATCCAGGCATCAGTGCTGGAAGAAGTCTCAGCACGCGGCGTTGACGCCGAGGCCGCACTCGACATTATCCGTACTACCATGGCCGAATACAGCAGCCGGTAAACCATGGCCAAAACACTGCAGCGGGCGGGCCAATGGCTCGCCCTCCTTTGCGTCAGCCTGAGCGGCATCTGCCTGATCGCGCTCATGCTCTTGACCGTGGCCGAGGTGATTGGCCGCTATGGCTTTAACGCGCCAATCTTCGGGCGACAGGACATCGCGCAGATCCTGCTGGCCTGTTCGATCTTTCTGGCGTTTCCGGTTGTCACGCTGCGGGGACAACAGATCGATGTGGATCTGATGGACGGTTTCTTTTCTTCGGGCGTCGCCTTCTGGCGGGATCGTTTGATCCAGCTCTTAACCGCAGGCACGCTGCTAACAATGGGGTATTGGCTTTACCTGCGGGGCGTGCGCATCGAGAGACAAGGTCTAACGAGCGACCTCTTGTTCCTCCCTAAATATCCGCTGGTTTACGGCATTGCTGGGGTTGTCTTCACCACGGGCATTGCCTTGGCCATTTACGCTGTGGTCATCGCGATTAAGGGACGGCGTCCATGACAGTCGCGCTGATCTGCTTTGCCATCGTAATTGCGTTGGTGCTGGTCCGGGTTCCTATTGGGATCGCGATGGGGCTGGTTGGCGCCATCGGCTTTGTTTTTCTGCGGGACTGGCGCTGGTCTGCCGGGCTGGGACCCGCGGCGGATTCCATTCTGGATGTGACCCAGAATGACGCGCTGTCGGTCATTCCGCTGTTCATTCTGATGGGGATGTTGATCGCGCAAAGCGGGATGGCGCACGACCTTTACCGTGCCGCTTATGCCGCTGTTGGCCGTTTGCCCGGCGGCCTTGCCATGTCCACGATCCTTGCCTGCGGTGGGTTCTCGGCGGTATCGGGGTCGTCCCTCGCGACGGCGGCGACGATGTCGCAGGTCGCGTTGCCGTCGATGCGCAAATATGGCTATCACGACACGCTTTCGACTGCATCCGTCGCGGCGGGCGGAACGCTGGGCATCCTGATCCCGCCCAGTATCATCCTGATCATCTATGGGTTCCTGACCGGCCAATCCATTGGCAAGCTTTTCCTGGCGGGCATCCTGCCGGGCATCCTTGGTGTCGTGCTTTACCTGATCGCCGTGGCATTCGTCGTCTGGCACAAGCCCGAGGCAGGCCCCGCAGGTGCGCCCATGGATGCAAAAGAGGCGCGGCAGAGTATCATTCGGGTGATCCCCATCCTCATCCTCTTTGTCATCATCATCGGCGGCATCTATGCTGGCATCTTCACCGCCGACGAGGCGGCGGGTGTGGGGGCATTTGGTGCGATTGTCATTTCGGTCGCAATTGGGCGTTTCAGTTGGTCCGGGCTGGTCAAGGCGGTCTCCCAAACCGTGACGACATCGGTGGGGCTGTTTGTCCTTCTGATTGGCGCAGACATTTTCAACCGCCTGATCATCCGCACCGGACTGCCTGATGACCTGCTTGCCCTTGTCAATGACAACGGTTTTGGGCCATTTACCGTGCTCGCGATCATGATGCTGATCTATCTCGTCCTTGGCGCCGTTTTCGAAAGCCTGTCGATGATCACGCTGACGGTGCCGCTCTTCGCGCCGCTCATCGCTTCGCTGGGGTTCTTCGAAGGGGACGTCAGCGGAGAGATGGCGCTGATCTGGTTCGGGATCATCGTGGTGGTCGTGACAGAGATATCATTGATCACGCCGCCCATCGGGCTGAACGTCTTTGTGCTGCGATCCGTGGTGCCGGATGTGTCGACTGGCACGATCTTTCGCGGTGTGACGCCATTCTGGCTTGCAGATATCGTGCGGTTGATCATCTTGATCGCGCTACCCGCATTCTCGCTTTTGTTGCCGCTCGGCGTAGTCGGCTTCGGTGGGCTTTAGACACAGAGGACAAAACATGGCCAAAGCATTCGCATCCCAAGGCGATATGACCGAGAAGACGATCACCTTTGACGAGGTGGGCCGCGATCTTTGGGCCTTTACAGCGGAAGGCGACCCGAATTCGGGCGTGATCATCGGCGATGACAGCGTCATGGTGGTAGAGGCGCAGGCGACGCCCCGCCTGGCCGAAAAGGTCATCGAAAAGGTCCGCTCTGTCACCGACAAACCGATCAGCCATGTAGTGCTGACGCATTATCACGCGGTCCGTGTTCTTGGAGCTTCTGCCTACGGCGCTGATCAGATCATCATGTCAGAGGCGGCACGCGGCATGGTCGAGGAACGCGGGCAAGAGGATTGGGACAGCGAGTTCCAGCGCTTTCCCCGTCTGTTCGAGGGCCATGAGAGTATTCCGGGCCTGACCTATCCCACCACGACCTTCAGCCATGGGATGACGGTCTATCTCGGCAAACGTAGGGTGGATATCAAACATATCGGCCGGGCGCATACGGCGGGTGATGCTGTTGTCCATGTCCCCGATCAGAACGTGATGTTCACCGGCGATATCGTTGAGGATCATTCGGCCTGCTATTGCGGTGATGGGCATTTTGCCGATTGGGGCAACACGCTGGATGCAATCAAGGCCTACGATGTGGATGCAATTGCGCCGGGGCGTGGCGGAGCGTTGGTCGGCAAAGATACGGTCGAGCGCGCCATCGAAAGCACCCGCGACTTTGTCTATTCGACCTACAATCCCGCCGCCAAGGTCGCGGCACGCGGCGGGTCGCTGAAAGAGGCATGGGGTGCCGTGCGCGACGCCTGCGACCCCAAGTTCCAAGACTACGCCATCTACGAACATTGCCTGCCCTTCAACGTCTCGCGTGCCTATGATGAGGCACGAGGCATCGCGCATCCCCGCATCTGGACCGATAAGCGCGATCTGGAGATGTGGGCAGAGTTGCAGGGATAGGGACATCAGACATGGTTGCAGTGCGCTACGAGACGGCATTTCAGCTTTATCCTTATGAAAAGGTGCCTGCACAGTCGGCACCGGCGGTGCGGCACCCGGTCGTGATTGTGGGTGGCGGGCCCGTCGGCCTCGCACTCGCGCTGGACCTCGGTAAGAAGGGCACCCCAGCCCTGGTGCTTGATGATCATGACGGGGCAGGGTTGGGCAGCAAGGCAATCTGTTTTGCTAAGCGCACGCTCGACATCGCCACCCGTCTGGGCGCTGCAAGGCCAATGGTCGAAAAGGGTGTGGTGTGGAACCTCGGACGCGTTTTTCATGGCGACGGTCAGCTCTTCCAGTTCGACTTGCTACCTGAAGAGGGGCACCGCAACCCGGCCTTCATCAACCTGCAGCAACCCTATTTTGAGCGCTTTCTGGTCGAGGAAATCCGCGCCGCGCAAGCGCAAGGGGCGCCTATCGAAATTCGTGGCCGCAACAGGGTCACGGATATCGAACGGCATCAGGATTATGTCGTCCTTCAGGTCGACACGCCCGATGGCCATTACCAGATCGAGGCGGATTACCTGATTGCTTGCGATGGTGCCCGCTCCGGCCTGCGTGATATGATGGACCTGTCCTTTGACGGGCGCGTTTTTGAAGACAATTTCCTGATCGCTGACGTGCGCATGAAGGCGGATTTCCCGACCGAGCGCTGGTTCTGGTTCGCCCCACCTTTCAAGAACAGCGGCACTTCAGCATTGCTACACAAACAGCCTGACGATATCTGGCGGATCGACTTTCAGCTTGGCTGGGACATCGACCGTGAGCTTGAAATGCAGGAGGACCGCATTCGCGCACGCGTTGACGCGATGCTGTCGAGCCAGACCGGCACGGTGCCCGAATACGATCTGGTCTGGACATCGATTTATACGTTTCAGTGCCGCCGGATGCAGGCGTTTCGCCATGGGCCGGTCTTCTTTGCGGGCGACAGTGCGCATCAGGTTTCGCCCTTTGGTGCGCGCGGGGCTAATTCCGGGGTGCAGGATGCGGATAATTTGGCGTGGAAGCTGGATCTTGTCTGGAAGGGCCTTGCCGATGACGCACTCCTTGACAGCTACCATGACGAACGCGCCTTTGCCGCTGATGAAAACATCGTGAACTCATCCCGCGCGACGGATTTCATGACGCCCAAATCGCAGGTCAGCCGGACGTTCCGCGATGCGGTTCTGGCGCTCGCCGGTCGCTACGCCTTTGCCCAGCCCCTGGTCAATTCGGGTCGTCTTTCGACGCCCAGCACATATGCTGACTTTCCGCTCTTTGGTCCGGATGAAACGGGTGGTCCGGCGGTCAGCCGCCCTGGCGCGCCTTGCCCGGACGCGCCTGTCGGGAACGGGTATCTCCTCGAACACTTGCGTGACGGCTTCACCCTTTTGTGCCTCGGCGCGCCTACTGCCAATGATGTCACGACGCATGGTATCACAGCAGAGGTAGTTCACATCGCAGAGCCCTCTGCCGCGTTGCGCGCGCGCTACCTGGGTGATGGGACTGCAGCCATTTACCTCATCCGTCCTGATCAACACGTTGTTGCCCGTTGGCCGGCCTTTGACGCAGCGGCTGTGCATCATGCATTATGCAACGCTATCGGGAAGGAAGCCCTATGAACCTTATCCTCGCGCCAAACCTTTCTGACCCCGACGGCTTTTACGACGCGCTTATTAAATCTCACGAGGGGCTGAGCGATGAGGAAAGTGCTGCATTTAATGCCCGACTGATACTTATCCTTGCCAATCAGATCGGCGATATCGCTACCCTTGAGGCCGCGCTGAAAGCTGCGCGGGATATCGAAGAAGGTGTCTGATACATTGCTTTGCAGGGCAATATAACCGCGGGCATCAGACCAGCTTGAGTCGGGCCTCCGCCAATCCACGTGCAAGCAGGTCAAACACGATCCGGATGCGTCGGCTTGTTTGAAGCTCTCGATGGGTGACGAGCCAGATCGGAAACTCCAGCGACGGGAAGTCGGGCAACACCTTTTCCATGCCGGGTTCCCTATCGCCAAGGACCTCGGGCTGCATTGAAACGCCGTAGCCCGCCTTCACCAATTCCCACGCCACCACGCCGCTTTCGCTAGACATGACGAACCGATCGGCGTGGACAGGTATCCCCATGTTGTGAAGTGGCGCCATCAGGCGTTCGGGGTCGGCATTGCCTACAAAATCGTAAGCGGCGACGTCTCTGGGAACCTGAGGGCGCCCAACCCGGTCCAGATACGATGTCGTGGCATAAAGGTTCGCGCGGAAGTCGCCGACATGGCGGGCGATCAGGTCAGGTTGCTCCGGGCGCACGTGACGGATCGCGATATCGGCCTCACGCTGTGTCAGGTTCTGCATGTCGGCAGAGGCGACGATCCTGACCCTGATGCCGGGCGCTGTTTCGCGCAGCGGAGCAAACAGCCCCGGAAGCACTGAGGCCGACAAAAGGTCGGTTGCCGTGACGGTGACCTCACCCGTCACCTCTTGTGACTTGCCCGTGGCCACCATTGAGATGAGCGTCGCGGCGTCGCCCATTGCCCGCACATGATCGAGAAGATCGCGCCCCGCCTCCGTGAGCGACGGCCCCCGCACGCTGCGCTCCACCAGCGTGACGCCAAGCTTGGTTTCAAGTTCGGAGATCTGACGGCCAATTGTCGGCTGCGTCGTCTTCAATGCCCGGGCGGCACCGCTAAACGATCCTTCCTCAACCGTGGCAAGGAATGCGCGGACCTGATTCCAGTCGAAAGAGATCGCGTCCCAGTTCATATATGGGCGTATATCAAATGTAGAAATTTGGGCAATCGCCTGTTTGCCTGTGAACATCTAGATCGGCGTCAACCAAGGAGATGCCAATCATGCAAACCGCAATTTCTTACAACGATGCAGCACCATTTTGGGACAAGATCGCCCCAAAATATGCCAAGAAACCGGTCGCTGACCCAGCCGCTTACGAGGAAAAACTCGCCCGCGTTGGAGCGCTTCTGCGTGCCGAGGACCGGGTTCTGGAAATCGGATGCGGCACCGGCAGCACAGCCCTTCGGCTCGCCCCGCGTGTCGCGGAAATCACCGCGACGGATATCTCGAACGAGATGATAGCGATCGCCGAAAAGAAGCGCGCGGACGCTATGGTTGCCAACGTGTCGTTCCGAAAAGCGGCAGCAAATGAACGGCTGGTCGAAGCACCGTTTGACGTCATCACAGCGTTCAGCCTCTTGCACCTTGTTGACGATGTGCCGGAAGCTCTTGATGCCGTCTTTGCCCAAATAAGACCGGGCGGGCTGTTCATATCCAAAACCGTCTGCCTTGACGATGCACCTGTTTTCCTGCGCCTCTTTGTCCGAGCGCTACGGCTCATCGGGATTGCACCGAAGGTCACGATGTTGAGCAAAAATGATCTTCACAAGGCACTTGTCAAAGCGGGCTTTGACATCCTGGAAAGCCGATACTTCGGCAAAGGTCGCCTTAATCCCTTCATCATTGCAAAGCGGCCGATCTAAGCTGCGTCCTTCACATCGAAAGCTCTAACGATGCAAAGTCGAACACCTCCACAGGATCCGCGAACACTGCTTTCGGCGCTCTGGGTCTTTTTTCTGATGAACATCATCTTCCGGGACATCCATCAGTTCTTGTCGCCAGGCTATATGGATTGGGTCATCGCAGGCGAGATGTTTGGACGGCAGATAACCGACGAATTGCTGCTTTATGGCGGTTTTGCCGTTGAGGTTATGATCATCATGGTGATCGTGCCGCATATCCTGCCAAGACGGGCGGTGCGGATCGTCAATGCTGTTGCGGCGGTTTTCACAGTTGCACTTGTGTTGTTCACGCCGCCGATTGACCCGGATGACGTCTTCTTTCTGGTCGTCGGCCTTGCGACGCTGGCAGCAATCCTTTGGTTTGGATGGACGAAGTTCTCGCTTTCCATTGAGGAAACCAGTCCGTCCATGCCGCGCACAACCTGATCTGAGTGCTCCGTACGGCGGAGCGCCACCTACCCCACAATCGCAGGCAATCAACATGACCTTGGCCCCGACATATCAAGATCTGGCCGGCCTCTACGACCGGCTTGCCCCCGACTACGACAAGCTGCACCACCGTTGGTTGCGCTACGCGGGTGGTGAGGCGCAATCGGCGCTCGAAGCGGCAGTGCGCGTCCTTGCTTCTCCTACGACGCATATTCTGGATGCGGGCTGTGGCACCGGTGCCTTTGCGCGAAGGTTGTTTCGGGAAAAGGTGATTGCACCCCATCAGGTTTCTTTGATGGATCCGTCCGATGCAATGCTGCTGCGTTGCGCTGACCTGCCGTGCCTGAAAGCGCGGGGGCGGTTGGAGGCGATGCCGTTTGAGGATGCCAGGTTTGACCTGGTGACCTGTGCCTGGGCGCTTGAGACGGCGACGCATCCTGCGGCTGCTATTGAAGAGATGTATCGGGTCCTGCGGCCCGGCGGCACGCTCTGCCTTGCGTTCTGCGCAGATCAACCTGCGCGCGGGGTGGTTCAAAAGGCCATTCGCCAAACGCTCAGCCTTCGCGGCACGGGTCGGTTTCTTTCGTTGAAGGCGGTGCGCGCGGCAATCATGGCTACCGGTGCGGGCCATGTTGTTTCGGTACCGGTGACAGGTCCGGTCGCAATGCTTGTCGCCAAGCGCGAGGGCTGAGGCAGAAGGTGCAGTTCCCCGAGTTCGGGCCAATTCTGACGGAGGTCGATCTGCTCTCAATTCCCATTTGGCTCGTCAAACACCGGGAGCTTCGGACAAGCCGGCGGATCAGGGTTGTTTTTGATTTTTTGGCCAAAGAACACGCGCCATAGTAAAGCTGCGGCCTACTCAGGGCATCCACAACTCAAACGGTGTTCGGCCGCGATTGATACCAAAAGAAGTTCGCATGACCTCTGAAATCACATTTGTCCGGCTGTCCGAAATCCCTCCCGAGGAGATTGCCGCGCATATGTCCGACCCGCGGGTTGCGGAGCACATGCCGCTTTTGACGTTTGCATGGGACGCGGGGACCGCAGCCAAGTTCATTGCCAAAAAGGAGGAGTGCTGGGCGCGTGACGGCCTCGGACACTGGGCGTTTCTGGCTGACAACAGATATGTCGGTTGGGGCGGCTTCCAGAAGGAAGGGGACGAATGGGATTATGGCCTCGTCCTGCGACCGGACGCTTTCGGTCTCGGCAGGCGGATTTCGAAGAAGGCAATTGATTTCGCCGTCGCGGATGAGCGGATTTCATATGCCACATTCCTCTTGCCACCATCTCGGCAGAATCTGGGTGCGCTCAAGCGGCTTGGCGCCACGCATGTCGGTGATGTTGAGTATGGCGGTGCGGCGTTCCGCAAGTTTCGCCTGGAGACGGTCTGATCGGGGACACGCTTATTGCGGTCTGGGGCGTCAAACGAAGTCTTGCGGGTCACTATTCTGCAGGTGCCACCGCACGCTGATAGAGGTGCCACGTCGTGTGACCAAGGATGGGCAGCGTCAGGATCAGGCCCAGAAATGCCGGAAGTAATGACAACAGCATGGTGACCGAGACGATCGCCGCCCATGAGAGCATGACCACCGGGTTTTCCATGACGACGCGAATAGAGGTGATCATGGCAGAGACGAAATCGATCTCGCGCTCGAGCAGCATTGGCATGGCGATCACGGTCACCGAAAACAGGACAGTGAACAGGAATGCGCCGACACAGGTGCCAATCACAAGAAAGGTCCAGCCCTCGGGCGTGAAGAATACCGTGTTCAGAAACCCGTCAAGATCCGAGAAGGATGCGTCCTGGAGGATGATCACTAGCAGGGTCCGAAACTGGTAAAACCACACCCAGAGAATGAACAGGGTGACAAAAGCCATCCAGCCCATTTCGCGCTTGCGTTGATTGGCCATGACGGTGAGGATTTCGGACCAGCCGAAGGGCTCTTCCCTTTGCAGTCGGCGGGACATCTCATAAAGTCCGGCTGCCGCAAATGGCGCGACCAAGGGAAAGGCGACCGTTGCAGGAATAATCATCCAGATGCTGCCGAGCCAAAACAGGCACCAAACAAAAAGGATTCCGAAGACTGCATAAAACAGGCCGAAGAAACCGCTCATGAGAGGGCGCGCCAGAAAGTCAGCGTACCCTGCCTTCAATGACATGGTGATATCGTTGGCAGTCAGCACATTTGCCTGAGGCGGCGTTTGTTGCCGCGTCAGCTTTTCGGGTGGCGTTGGTTCTGCCTTCTTAGATGTCATTGCCTCGCTCCCCAAAGACATCGCCGCGCTGCTCAGACCAGCAGCCGACCTTGCGGTGATACAAGCCGTCCTCCTTCTCCGCGAAGCTTGCATCAGCAAGGCCCGAGGGGCAAGTAACGGAGCAGACCACCATCTGGCACCTATTGCGTTTACCTCGAATGCCTGAGCAGTGGTGTCTGTTCTCACTCGCGCGTTGCGTAAGAGACGGGGCGAAGTCCGGCAGCGCTGTTCAAATGCGTATCCGCCCCCTCCACACGGTCTGTGTTTTGGCAAGAGACGATGCGGAATCCGCCCGGTTCACGGATTGTAACCATGGAGATGACAGCGATGCGTCGCCCGGCCGAAACCTCATTCACGCTCGTCTGACCGTCCAACGTCGAAACGGTGTGCACAATGTGAATGTCAGTCGTCAATTCCCGAACTTTCAGTTCCATGATCGTGAGCTGTGCGTTCTGGAATATGCGCCGGAAGCCATAATCATGCGCCTTGCGGATCTGACGGGCAGAGGTCCACCAGATCCCGACGACGTTCACAAAATCAGCGTCCGGCGTGAAAAGACTGGCAATGGCATCAGCATCGCCAGCATTCCAAGCGTCAAAGAATGCGCGCGCGACGGTTTCACCTGTTGGATAATCAGTTGTCATCGCGTGCCTCTGTTACTCAGTCGGTCCAGTCCAATCTGTGCGAGTGGCCTTATACTTCCTTCTTCGCAGCTAGGTTCAGATGACCGGGCAAATCACTGTCGTCTCATAACCTATGCCATGTCATTTGGCGGGCGGCCACATTCGCCCAAGGGGCGTTCCATGGTTCTGTCCCAATTTCCTGTAGTGGCGGCTGCATCGAAGGTTGATTGCAGAAACGACATCAGCACATTGCCGGGCTCATCGGCGTCTCGCACGACTTTGTAGGGAAGCAGAAACTCACCGAGTTCGGCATGCCAAAACGCGCCCTTCGGCAGAACGTTCTGTGTCGAAAACCCTTCTGGAACGGGATAGGCGTAGGAGTAGAACATCGGCTCACCGTAGCCATTGCCGGGCCAGAACCCTGCTGATGACACCTCGTGGCTGTAAGCCTCGCGTGTAATCGGATCCGGCAGGAAGGGAATGCCACCCGGATGCGGAGGTGCCGCACGACCCGAGAAACGCGTCACCGCGAAATCGAATGACCCCCAGAACAGGTGAGCGGGCGACACCTTGCCGTGAAATCCTGTTCGAAACCGGTTAAACACATCATGGATCCGCAGAAGCGCCTGATGAAATCTTTCCACCGCATCCGCATCGTAGGGGCGTTCCACATGATCCTCGAGGAACGGCGTTGGGTCGGGCAGTTCATTCGGGCGCCCATGAATGCGGCAATCACCGCCGACAGCCTCGACAGATTCTCCGAACTTCTTTCGAAAGTCCGCAACGCTCATCGGCTCAAGGTCAAAATCTTCGACCTGCCCGCCCGCCGCTTCGACCTTCAGTTTGTGATCACAGAAGTCGAAAGTTGCTGTAACGGGCGCTACCGGGTCGGGTATGGGGCCAGTTGTCAGGCCGCGCGCGGTTACATAGAGGGTCGCATGCCAAGAATGGTTGACCCAGAAAGAGTGTCTCAGCCGATATTTTCCGACAATCTGACACCAAAGATGAAGCGCCTCGCAGGTATCCTGCCACGGTGCGAATGGGATATCCGGCCAGCTCAGCTCTTTGCTTGTCGTCATCGCGTCCGTTCTCTTGCTACCGCCTGTTTGCCGAAAACCTCACACCTTATGACAACAGTTCCATATAGGTTTGCCCACACAATCATTGTGATCAAGGACGAGCCATGACCGCGCTTGCGCATCAGCCGCTGACAGCCCCCGGTTACCTCACCACATAGACCGAGCAGTTTGAGTGGCGCACAACGCGCGCGGCATTGGGGCCGAGAAGGTAGTCCTTCAAGTCAGGGCGGTGGGCGCCAATCACGATCAGATCTGTACCGGCATGTTGCGCGGTTTTGAGGACCTCTTCATAGACGCTTCCCACCGCAACGATGTGTCGGACCTTGTTATCAGCATCCTTTCCCAGTGTTTCCGCGATAAATCCGCTCAGGACTTCACCGGCACTATCGCGTGCGGTGTGCACGTGATGCTCCTGAAAGTAGGCGCCGACCACGCTGGCGCCGAAATCGGGCACAACCGTGATCACATCCAATTGGGCCCCATCGAGATCAGCCATGCGTTTGGCAGTTTCCAGAACGCGCGTTTCCTCCTCCGGACGGTTTACATCGACGGCACAAAGCACACTCTTAATCATGCCAATTCTCCTTGCGGTTCACGCACCGGTTCGGCGCGGCGGCTTTGCAAAAGCGCGATGAACGCCAAAAGCAGAAGTGCGGGGATCCAGATCAGTTCTTTGGGCAACTGATCTGATGTTGCCTGCACCGATGAAATCGTCACCGGATCATCCCCGTAGAAGTCGAACGATGACAAGGCATCGGCCAGTTCGGTACCGAAACCGGGTTCATCCATCTGCTGCACGTCACCGTCCGGGATGATGATGAAGCCAAGCGCATCAAGACGCGCATCGCCCCCTTCCACCTCAGGCACAGTCAGCGGCACGGTGATTTCCTTCATCTCAAACGTATCGAAATCGGGGCCAGAGATCACGGCGCGCAGGGTGCTGCCAGGCGCGGCCTCGCCAAGCGCCTCGGCGAAATTGGCCGGAGCGATATCGGTGAATGGCGGCTGGATCTGGTTCACGAAGAAACCGGGCCGGAAGAGCGCAAAGGCAATGGCGAGCATCGCGACCGTCTCCCAAATCCGGTTTTTGGTCAGGAACCAGCCCATCGTGGCCGCCGTAAACACAAGGATGCCGATGGTTGAGACAATGAAGACGATAATCCCTTGTGTCCATGTCACATCGATCAGCAGAAGGTCGGTGTTGAAGATGAACACGAAAGGCAGTGCCACGGTCCGCAGGCTATAGAAGAACGCGGTAAAGCCTGTCCGGATTGCGTCGCCGCCAGAAACGGCAGCCGCCGCAAAGCTCGCCAGCCCCACCGGCGGCGTCACATCGGCCATGATCCCGAAGTAGAACACAAAGAGGTGGACAGCGATCAGCGGCACGATCAGACCCGATTGTGCGCCGAGTTCCACGACAACGGCCACCATCAGGGATGAGACCACGATGTAGTTCGCCGTTGTGGGCAGCCCCATACCAAGGATCAGCGAAAGGATCGCCACAAAGACCAGCATCAGGATCAGGTTGCCGCCTGACAGGAACTCTACGAAATCCGCCATCACCTGACCGATGCCCGTCAAGGATACCGTGCCAACGATGATACCGGCCGTCGCTGTTGCGAGGCCGATGCCGATCATGTTGCGCGCGCCGTCGATCATGCCGTTGATCAGATCGATCAGGCCATCCTGCAGACGGCTGATCGCGTTTGCCTCACCCCGGAACATTGCTTTCAGCGTTTTCTGGGTCAGCAGGATGCCAAATAGCAGGAATGTCGCCCAGAAGGCCGATAGGCCTGGAGATTTACGCTCAATCATCAGGAAGTAGACCAGCACGATGATCGGCAGCAGGTAGTAGAGCCCGGATTTATAGATCTTCGCCAGATCCGGCAGTTCGACGACATCGGCGTTGGGGTCATCTGGCTCAAGGTCTTCGGTCTGTGCTGCAAGGTAGATCAGCGCGACGTAAACCAGCCCCAAAAGCCCTGCGAGGATCCAGCCAGAGCCTTCGGGGAAGAGCGAGGTCACAAACCTGACGGGGTATTGCGTCGCGTAACAAAGCAGTGCAAAGCCTGCGAAGAACGCGAACATGCCGCCAATGGTGCGGCCCATGCTGACCACCTTGTTGCCGATGGTCGGCATGTTGTTCTTCACCGCTTCGAGGTGAACGATATAGACCAGCGCGATGTAGGAAATCACCGCAGGCAGGAAGGCGTGGGTGATCACCTCAACGTAGGAAATGCCGACATACTCCACCATGAGGAACGCCGCCGCCCCCATGACCGGTGGCATGATCTGGCCGTTCACGGACGAGGCAACCTCGACCGAGCCTGCCTTTTCTGCCGTGAAGCCCACACGCTTCATCAGCGGGATCGTGAATGTCCCGGTCGTGACCACGTTGGCGATGGACGAGCCAGAGATCAGGCCTGTGGCGGCAGAACCAACAACCGCTGCCTTCGCAGGGCCACCCCGCAGGTGGCCGAGCGCACCAAAGGCCATCTTGATGAAATAGTTCCCGGCCCCCGCCTTATCGAGCAGCGCGCCGAACAGGACGAAGAGGAACACGAATTTGGTCGAAACGCCCAATGCGATGCCGAACACGCCCTCTGACGTGATCCACATATGGCTCATCGCCTTGCGCAGCGATGCACCCGCCCAACGGATTTGGTCCGGCACCACTTCGGACGAGCCGAAGAAAACGTAGCCGAGGAAGACCACCGCGAGGATCACCATGACCGGGCCCAAAGTGCGGTAAGCTGCAATGAAAAGGAAGATCAGACCGGCCAGACCGAAATAGGCATCGGTCGTGTCGGCAAGGCCACCGTTCTGCACGATCTTGTCGTAAAAGAAATATCCGTAAAGCGCCAGAAATGCGCCGCCCACGCCGAGGATCCAGTCATACCATGGGATGCGATCGCGCGGGCTTGATTTGAAGAGCGGATAGGCCATCGCGGCAAGGAATACGGCAAATGCCAGATGGATTTGTCGTGAGTTGTTGATCAGATCGCCTGGGAGGACATAAGGCGCAACCGGTGAGGCAAGCAGGACCTGAAAGATCGACCAGATCAGTGCCGTCACTGCGATCATGGTGCCAATGGCACCTGTCGGACTGCGCGCGCCGCTGTCGCTGGCGGCAACGAGTTCCTGAAGCTCTTCTTCGCTGAGCTGGCGGTTCTCTGCGTTGGTCATATGTCCCCCTGTCACCGGTTCCCGGCTGATCATTGTTGAGGTCCGGGGCCAGCACCGCCGCCCCCGGAATTGTCACGTGCGGTTGTGGATTACTCCATCAAACCCGCTTCTTTATAGTAACGTGCTGCACCATCATGGATCGGTGCAGACAGACCGGCAGATGCCATTTCGGCTGGTTCCAGATTGGCAAATGCAGGATGCAGGCCCTTGAAGTCGTCGATATTGTCAAAGACCGACTTTACCAGTGTGTAGACCACGTCATCAGACACGCTGGCAGAGCTTACAAAGGTCGCGCCAACACCAAAGGTGGTCACATCACTGTCGTTACCGCGATACATCCCACCGGGAATGGTGGCGGAGCGGTAGAATGAGTTGTCGGCGATCAGCTGATCAACAGCCGGACCCGACACTTCGACAAGAACAGAGTCGCACGCGGTTGTTGCTTCAGAGATCGAACCGGATGGATGGCCAACAGTGTAAACCATCGCATCAATCTGGTTGTCGCAAAGTGCTGCCGATTGCTCTGCCGCTTTCAGCTCGGTTGCAAGCGCGAAGTCGTCCATCGTCCAGCCAAGCGCACCCATCAGCACTTCCATCGTGCCGCGCTGGCCGGAGCCTGGGTTGCCGATATTCACGCGCTTGCCCTTCAGATCTTCGATCGTCGTGATGCCTGCATCAGCACGGGCGACAACAGTAAAGGGTTCTGGATGGACCGAGAAAACGGCGCGGAGGTCTTCGAATGCGCCATTTTCCTCAAACCGGGAGGTGCCGTTAAAGGCGTGGAACTGCCAGTCAGACTGGGCCACGCCGAACTCCAGCTCACCTTCGCGAATGGTGTTGATGTTGTAGACCGAGCCACCGGTGGACTCGACCGAGCAGCGGATGCCGTGGTCGCGGCGGCCCTGGTTCACCAGACGGCAAATCGCGCCACCGGTTGGGTAATACACCCCGGTGACACCGCCGGTGCCGATGGTGATGAACTCTTCCGCCATCGCGGCGGGTGCCATCATCGCGGCGGTCGCCACCCCGGCTGCAACAATTCTTAACTTAGCAAACATCGTGTTCTCCCTTGTGATGTGTTGGTTACTCTTGCGCTACTGGTCCCATACTTCGGCCAGCACTTGCGTTGTTTGTTCGACCTCTGCGATGCGGGCCTTTGCGGTATCCCCGGAGCGGCTGACGATCAGGCCAATCAGCGCCTCAACGAAAAACAGCGTCGTCACATAAGACGAATAGAAATGCGGGCTGGTCGTTGGCAAAACGAACCCTGCACTGGCCACCTGCAAAGCAGGGCATCGATGTGTGTCAGTAATGACTATGACATAGACCCCCCGGTCACTTGCGAACCGCGCTGCCCTGATCGCACGATCAGAAAATGGCGGCTTGGTCACAATCAGAAGGGCATCACGGTTGTCGAGCCCCGTCAACCCGCCACCGAGTGACGCCCCCATGCGACTGGCCATTGACCAGTTGTCAGCGCAGAAATTAGCCATGTAAGACAGGTATTCGACCACGCCGGTGGACCCAAGTGCACCCATTAAAACGACTTTCCGAGCCTCGCTGAGTTTCAGGGCCGCCCGTTCCAGCAATGCGCGGTCGATCTGCGCAACCGATTCGAGATTCGCCTGGCAGGCCGCAAGATGAGCATCGAAAAAGCTGCTCGTATCCGCATGGTATTGCTGCTGCAGCCGCTCTGCACGATGCGCGAAATTGTCAATTTTACGGGTGATCTTATCACGAAATTCATCGCGCAACGCTTCGATATCGTCGTAATCCAGCGCCCGGATGAGCCGCGTGAATGCTGCCGGGGACACTCCACTTTCCTTGGACACCGCACGCAGTGGGCGCGTCGCGACGTCGACCGGATTATCTTCGAGATACCGCGCCGCCTGTCGCAATGCCTCTGACAGGCTGTCGTATCGCTCTGCCAGACGCGTTTCAAACGACATCACTGTTTCCCCTGATTCCACACTTGAGTGTTTCCTTTGTTTCATACAAAGTCAAATAGCGTTTCATCTGTTTCAACGCTTGCTCGAACAGGATTCCCGATGTCTCACGTCTTTGCCCGGCACTGTCGCTCTGCCCTGCCTGTCGCCACGCGCGCAGAAGGCGTTTACGTCTACGATGCGCAAGGTAAGGCTTATCTAGATGGCTCTGGCGGTGCCGCAGTCTCTTGCCTGGGCCACAGCGACCCTGACGTGATCGCGGCGATCCAAGCGCAGGTCGAGACCCTCGATTTTGCCCACACCGGGTTCTTCACCTCCGAACCAGCCGAAAAGCTGGCCACAAAACTGATCACCCACGCGCCCGAGGGAATTGAACGCGTCTATCTTGTCTCTGGCGGGTCAGAGGCAGTTGAGGCCGCACTGAAACTCGCCCGGCAATACATGATCGAAATCGGTCAGCCCGACCGAATAAGGTTTATTGCCCGGCGCCAAAGCTATCACGGCAACACGCTTGGCGCGTTGGGAACTGGAGGCAACATGTGGCGGCGTGCCCCGTTTGATCCGGTGATGGTCTCTGCCAGTCATATCGCGCCCTGCTACGCCTATCGTGATCAGGGCCCTGATGAGAGCCTTGCAGCATATGGAGAGCGCGTCGCAAACGAGCTGGAAGCCGAACTTCTGCGCCGCGGCCCCGAGACGGTGATCGGCTTTCTGGCCGAGCCCGTTGTCGGCGCAACTGCTGGGGCAATCCCGGCCGTCCAAGGCTATTTTGGCCGTATCCGCGAGATCTGCGACAAATACGGCATCCTCTTGATGCTTGATGAGGTCATGTGTGGCATGGGCCGGACGGGTACGCTCTTTGCCTGCGAACAGGACAATGTGCGGCCCGATATCGTCACCATCGCCAAAGGTCTGGGGGCCGGTTACCAGCCCATCGGGGCGATGCTCTGCAGCGGCGCGATTTACGATACAATCGCGAGCGGCAGCGGCTTTTTCCAGCATGGCCACACATATCTTGGCCATCCGGTTGCTTGTGCGGCGGCACATGCGGTTGTCACGAAACTCACCGATGGCGGTCTGACGACGCAAGCGGCAGAGCGTGGCGACTACCTTTTGGGCGCGCTGCAATCCACCTTCGGCCAGCACCCGCATGTGGGCGATATCCGCGGACGCGGCATGTTCCGGGGCCTGGAATTCGTTGCTGACCGGGAAACCAAGACGCCCTTTGCACCGGAAAAGAAGCTAGCCGCGCGGCTTAAGGGGGCCGCCATGGAAAACGGGCTTATCTGCTATCCGATGAACGGAACCATTGATGGCAAATCCGGGGATCATGTGCTGCTGGCACCGCCATTCATCAGTACTGAGGCGCAGATCGATGAACTGGTGGACAAACTGGCGGCTAGCCTCGCAGCAGTCATCTGATGCGGTTGCCGCAAATCATGGTCGCGCCAAATGGCGCACGCCTGCAGAAAGCTGATCATCCCGCACTTCCGGTCACGAACGGCGAGATTGTCGCCTGCGCCAAATCCTGCTTTGCCGCTGGCGCTGGCGCCATCCATGCCCATATTCGGGACAATGAAGGTCAACATATACTGGACAGTGGCGCCTATCGCGAATTGGTTGCTTCACTGCGCGAAGCCGTGCCCGACATGGCCGTGCAAATCACAACCGAAGCTGCTGGCCGATACGTCCCGCAGCACCAGATGCAGGTT
The DNA here is from genome assembly GCF_033963905.1 of Cognatiyoonia sp. IB215182. NCBI lineage: Bacteria > Pseudomonadati > Pseudomonadota > Alphaproteobacteria > Rhodobacterales > Paracoccaceae > Cognatiyoonia > Cognatiyoonia sp. IB215182. Next base: position 84,873 of record NZ_JAXBMB010000005.1, on the reverse strand, counting down.
GCGCTAGATGGCGGGGCCGACATGGTCTCTGTCTCCATCCGCGAGATTTGCCGGGCATCTGCCAGGGAAGTGACGCATTTTGTTCAGGAATGTGCGCAACGCCAGATCACGCTGCAATACATCCTTTATGACCGCGATGACTGCGCCTTGCTTGAACAGACATTGCCAGAGCAAGACGTGAGCGATCCCGACTTGCAGGTCCTGTTTGTACTTGGCCGATACGGGCGGCGCCCAGCGCAGCCGACAGATTTGGCCCCGTTCTTGGACTGGATGGAAACACGCGCATTGGCACCCGACTGGGCCGTGTGCGCCTTCGGTCCGCGTGAACCGGATTGCCTGAAAGAGGCAGCCGCGAAGGGTGGGAAATGCAGGACAGGGTTTGAAAACTCATTGCACCTGTCGACGGGCCGCATCGCGTCGGACAATGCCGACAAGGTCGCAGATCTTCGCACATTGCTAAGCAATTCAGGGGAATTGATGCAAGGGCATTAACTCTCCAAACGCGTCTTCTATTCTTGGTCGCCTCAACCCTTCCCCAGATCGGGTGATGGCTTTGGGACGGCACCACCTGCCAGTGTGCCGCAGACAAGCGCCAGTTCTGACCCTTGCTAGCAACAAGAGATTTAAGACAATGGAAATTCATTCATCGGTTGCGGAACCCATGAACCCGAGGCACCGCACATGAGCGGGGCAAATCATGCCGTCACGTGTTGGGATCCGATCCTGGGCGAGGTTCAGGCCAAGCCGCCGATCGAAACAGCCGTAAAGGTCCACCGGCTTGATGGCGTCGTGCGTGCACTGAACGGGCCCGTAATTTTGGTGATGTTGATCGGTTTTGGCGTCGGAGTTCTCAGCGAGACGTGGCGTTTTTACGGGTTGGGGGCCTTTTGTCTTGGCTTCGTCTACTTTTTTCTGGGCGATCAGATCACTGGTGCCACACGAAACAGCCATGCCCGCATCCGCAACGCGGTCGCCGCGAATGGTCATGTTGGTGGAACGAAGATCGCCGAGACAAAGATGGGGGCCTTCGCTCGCCGTATCCGCAGCCTGATGGTCTTGCGTTTTGGTGGCTCGATTCCGCTGGTCATTGATCACGAGCTATGGGGGAAGACGGATGCCGGTATCCCCTTTTGGATGGGTCTGTCGTTATCGCAATCTGCCGTCTATGGCAGCGGGCCCAGCGCGAACATTCGTACCGCGGGGTCGAGTGCCCATGGCGAATTCGCATCGTTTCTTGTGGCCTATAAGCTGGATCGTGACACGCGCGTGCGTGCCGAGATTATGCCGGAATTTGCGACTGCCATCGGCCCTCTGGATCGCGACATCAAAACCGAAAGCACCGAATTCAACGACAAATACAACATCCGCCTGACTATGAATGTGGGTGAGGAGGTGCGGGCGAATGATGCCACGGCAGAGCTGTTGCAAGTTCTGACCCCCGCCTTTCAGACTGTGATGATCGGGCTGGCGGACACCTATGCCGCACGGGTCATTATCGACCACGACACTGTCTTTTTCGGCGGTTACCGCAACCTGCAGACCACGCTGGAGGATGAATTGGCCGCGCTGCTGAAGCAGGCCATCACCGATTTCGCCGATGCGGCCACCGCCTTCAAAGCTTACGCAGAATAACGGATTTTCAGATGTTTCTTACAATTCTCATTCTTGTCATTATCGGCGTGCCCGTGACCTGGGCCATTTGTCAGAACGGGCTGGTCGCAGCGCGTGAAAAGGTGTCCGAAGGTTGGTCAGGGATCACCGTGCAGCTCAAACGTCGTCACGCATTGATCCCCAATCTGGTGCAGGCCGCCCAGACCGCGATGAACCATGAGAATGAGATTTTCGATAAGCTGCTAGAGGCTCGCACGACGGCCGCAGCCGCGCTGACCTCAGGTGCCCAGGACGAGGTCAATCAGGCAGAGGCTGCGCTGACAGCGGCACTTAGCCAGTTTGCAGGTTACGCCGAGGATACGCCCGAGATTACCGCCAACGACAACATCCAATTGCTGCAAAAGCAGTTGGAAGAGACAGAGGATCAGATCGCCGCTTCACGCCGCCTCTACAACGGCAATGTGGCCGCGTACAACACACGGCTTGACCAGATCCCGTGGAGCTTCGTGGCAGCGCGGGGCGATTTTGCAAAGGCGAAACTGTTCGAGGTGTCGCAGGCCGAGATGGAGACAATTTCGCAAGATGTGGCGCTGTCTGATCTGGGTTTTGGGGCGAAGTCATGAGGGCGTTGCTTGCCGCGCTACTGCTTACACCGGTTGCCGCTCATGCCGCCTGTACGAACGATTTGCCTGGATCCGGTGTGCTGAACTTTCATCCTAACCCGACATCGGACGGGGTTATCGGCGGCGTCAGTCCCAACCAGTGCGGGATCGAGGTCACCGATTTCTGTGAGGCTGGCCGCTGTCTTGCCTTTTACGAGGGGCTGAGCGGTTACATCGACGTCACCGGTCTGCAAAGCGGCACCATTGATCCTGCGCCAACTGCCTTTGTCTATGACGTGACCGGCGCGGACGGTACGATGACCTCACTGGGCCAATCCACGCCCTTTGCGTGGGAACCGGGTCCACCGATCCGCATTGAACCGGGCGCCGATCACGTGAACCTGTTCCTGCCGCACCCTTTTCCCAAACCGATCCGCATGGAAAGCACCGGCAGCAGCGGGTGGGAGGCGGTGCTGCCTGATTGGGCCGGTGTTCCGATCCCGGTTGTGATGTATTTCGACAAGCTCGGCGCGCAGTCGGCCCGGCTGGAGATGTTTACCGATGACGAGATTTTCCAACTCGACGCGGTGCTGTTCCTGCAGCGGGTGATGGGCGACACCGAAGATGTGATCATCGGGGCTGATGGCCCGCCGCCTTGCGTTCTGGTCAACGATATGGCGCAGCGCGTCGGCGCGATCGGGCAGGAGCAGATGATCGATGACTTTTACACCGCCGTGGACCGTGCAGGCATCACCGATTGGGACAACATGACCCCGGGCATGTGTGCGGTGTTGCTGGATGAATTGAACGCGGTTGCGATGGAACTGCAGATCGAGGTTGCGGAAGATTACGCCGCAACCGATGGGCAGTAGAAAGGACAGAACACATGATACACAATTTGACCAAGGCTGTCGTTGCGCTTGGAGCCTGCCTTGCCACGCCCGCGACCGCGGAAGGCTACAACACCTTTGTGATCACAATCCCCTACGAAATCTCGCTTCCCTCAGAATATGTCAGTGTAGAAGTTGAATGCTGGTATCAATTTGACGCCACCGATGCGTCAGGCCAAATCATTGAAGACGGCAATGTAGCTGTTGAAATCATCGACCTTACGCAGGGCCAAGCCTCCGGAACGTTGAAGTTCGGCTACGATGTTTTGGGGCAAGAGCAGGGCTTACTTGATCTGGGAGACCGCGAGCAAATACTACGCGAAACCGTGGCTTATCCCGATTTCGATGTAGAGCTAAGTTGTAGCCATAGAAAGGCTAGAACGGCCACCGACACATTGTGGCTGTTCGAATCTGGCGGCGTCTACTCGCTTCGCAGTAACCGAAATCATGTTCTCCATCTTGACAACCATCCCAACGCACCAGCGTTTACTACAAACTTTAAAATGGCCGACAACCAATTCCAGCGGGGAGTAGAAGGAACACTGGCGGTTCCCAATACGCTGACGGTCCCCAACACCGTGCCATCACAGTCGGATGGGCTGAATAGCCTGCGCACCATTCTTGACGGGCAATGATCATCAGGACGTTTGCTTTTCTGTTGGCTTTTGCAGCGGATCAGGCATGGGCGGAGAAGTTCACCGCCCGCGCACTCGATCTGCGTCTTGCGGCTGAGGCCTCTCGTTACGCGTCTGAAACGCCCCTTCTTCGGCTGTCTTCGCGCAGCCACCGATTTGCGGCGACCACACCTGCATTGAGTCTGCAATCGGACAGCGCGCGCTTTGTCGCGACAGCGCCACCGCTCACGCTGACCGCCAGGTCCCAACACTTTGCTGCGACAACACCAAGGCTCAGCCTGAACACAACATCGCAAGGTTTCGCAGCCCAAGCCCCCTTGTTGCAACTCACTGGCACAGGTCGCCAATTTGTCGCCGACACACCGGCCTTACACCTGGGTAGTCGAAGCCGTCAGTTTGTTGGAGCAACACCGATCCTGCAGTTAAATGCCCGACAAACCGGCTTTGCGAAGACGACACCCGTGCTGGCGCTACGGGCAGAAGGGATTGATGACAACGAGACCAGCGACAGCGTTGAAACGCTCCTCAATTTTGACCGCTGCATCCCGCTTGAAAACTACGCCATTGCCCTCGAAGAACGTGCAAATGCGGGGGTGAATACCGACTGGCACGAACTGCGCCTGCCAATCATCCTGATGGGCGCAAATCATCACATGTTTGCCGGGCGCATGGATTTGTGGTGCGACCATGTTGTCGCACGCCTGCCTCCACTGCCTTAAGATGCGTTGACCTAGGGTTAACGATTACTAAGCTAAGCGCCTGAGATACCGCCTTGCGAATATGCGGGGCCGAGTTGGATGCGCGTGTGAACCTACCTACAGATCCTGAACGGGATGTCGAAAAGAATGTTTTTGAGGATGACAGCACCCTCGACGTAGTGCAGGCCATGATCCAGATGGTCTATCAGGTTGCGGTTGATCCAGATAAATTCGAAGACCTGCTCGCAACCTGGGACACGTTTTATGCCAAGGCAGCCTCGTCTTCGAACTTTCTGCTTCTGGCCACCCATTTCGAACAGGCGATTTCTATTGCAACGGATCCGAAACTGGATCGATCGCAAGATTTGCCAGCCATTCTCGACATGATCACGGCTCCGGCAATTCTGGTGGATAAAGAGGGTCGGTATCTTTTGGCGAATGGTCGAGGCGAGGCTTTATTGGCGGCGCATAAGCCCAACGACCCGCTTGCACCGTTTTTCGTTGGCGACTGGCAGCCAAAGTCAGAAACGGATACGCCCCATTTTCAGTTCAGGCGCGAGAACGACGAACTTGCCATGGCATCGAGCCGCCTGATCCCTTTGCCCAACGGTGGCGCACCCCAATGCCTGATCCTGCTCGCGGCCTCTGGCTGGACCGACGCGCTGACGGAAACACTACGCGACAGCTACGGGCTGACCGATGCAGAAATCGCTGTCGCCCGTCTTTTGCATCAGGGTCAGTCAGCAGTGGATATCGCCGAGGCGCGTGAGCGCAGCCTCGAAACGATCCGCACCCAGATAAAATCAATCATGGTCAAAACCGACACGCGCAAGCAGGCCGGATTTGTTCAGTTTCTGTCGCACCTGCAATACGTCGTCGGCATGCCAACAGCGGACATAACGCTGCCACCAGCCAAAGCCGCTGATCGTACCGCATTTGAAAGGCGCAGCATCGCCATGCCATGTGGGCGCAGCCTGTCTGTGTTCGAATACGGTACACGACACGGCAAACCGGTCATTTATTGCACAACGTCCAGCCGGCCTGAGGAAACGGCAGAATGGCGCGAGGCCATTTTTGACGCCAATCTGCGGGTCATTGCGCCAAACCGTCCTGGCTTTAGCGGTTCTGATCATGTTGGGCCTTGGGATGATACTGCGGCCTATCTTGCTGATGCGTGCCGAGATCAACTTGGTCTCGATAAAGCCGAACCCACACTATTTGTCGGCCACCGCGAAGGCGGTATTCTCGCGGCAGATGTTGCATCCCGACTTGCCGATACGCAGTCCATTTCCGGCGTTGTTCTTATTTCAACCGGTGCGCCTGGCAGCGACGTGTCAACGCACACGATGCGGCGAAACCGACATGTTATTCATACGATGCCTGCTGGCCTGCGCCTTGGATATTCGGCGGCACGTCGCATATTCGCGTCTGGTACCTTGGGCGAGCGGCAGATCGTGTCGTTCTTCGTCAAGGATAGCCCCCGCGATCAGCTCGTGATCAGAGACCCGCAGATGCATCAGATACTCAGAGACAACATCGCCTATTGCTTTCAGGACACCGATATCATTGTGGATGACGTGGCCCGATGGACATCCAATTGGGCAGAGCCCATTCGCAAGCGCGGTCAGCAACCGCCTTGGCTGTTCATTCATGGTGATGCACATGATTTCATGCAGTTGAAAGAGGTCGAAGCCTTTTGCGCAAACCACGACAATTGCAGCTTTCATGCTCTTTCCAATGCAGCGCAAATGATGCTCTACACAAATGGCGCCGATATTGTGCAGCACCTTGAGCGCACGAAGCCAGCCACTGGTGATTGATGAACTCTATTCGGGCGCCATGGCACAGTCGCTTGGGAAGAAAAGCTTTGTACACAATGTGTAACCCGTATCAGGGATCAGGGTCACATCGATAGCTTGGCCAGCCGCCGGACGGCCAATGCTTTGCATCGCGACAACCTTGTTATCCATGCGCAAGCTGACCGCGAATTCAAGATCGGCGGGGTCATTTGGCAATGGGGCGAAGGGTAGCACAGCGCTGGTCCCACCTTCGATACCGTGTGTTGTGTAGGGAAAACCGCGGTCGCTCGCTTCAACCACCTGTACCTCGGGCCAACGCGCATCGGTCATGTCGATAGCCGAAAAGTCAACGTTCACGCGGGCGTAGTCCCAGTCAAAGTTTTCTGTCTTCGCTTCGGCATCCAGCGTCACGTTCGCTGGCAGGGGCGGTTCCATCACACCATCAGCGTTTAGACTGACCACGTAGTCACCATACACAAGTCGATCAAAGACGGCGCGACCATCCGCCGTCAGTAGTACCTCGTCCAGATAATCCCCGTCAGGGGTCGAGAGCGTCGCCCGCCCACCGGGCAGGGTAGCATCCCAGTTGGGTAGTGCGACGGTCAGCTCTCCCTGACGGAAATCCAGCGTGATCTCTTCGATGACACCCTCAGCCAGATCGACATTGGCGCTGACATCAGTCACTTCATCGGTCACGCCGACACGATAAGCGCCAGCAGGGACGGCGACATAAGTGGGCTCGTCCGGTGCGATCCCACCGCCAATGCCGCCACTGTCGTAATCAACGTAGAACCGCATGTCGTTCATATCGCCGCCAATGACAGTCACTTCCAAAAGTCCTGCATTCAACGTGAATGTCTCGGTTGTCTGGCTTCGTGTAGTGGGTGTGATGCGCTTTTCGTAAGGTTGAAGGCCAAGGACCACCGCCTCGACAGTGTGCAAGCGGCCACCACTTACTGCAAAAACATTGGGTCGGTCAGGCTGGGGCGAGACACGCTCCACATCCGACATCGCAAAACCGTCGACCGCATCCTCGGCAAGCACCTCCAATACGGACCAATGCACCTTGTCGGTTACGTCCAATCCACCAGCGGTCAGCTCTGCCCGCAAGGTCAGTTCGGTCGGACGGGTGAAGTACCAGCCTGCCCCGCCCGCGGCGACCAGCGCAGCAACAATCAGAATAGTGCGACCCAAAATACGCTCCTCTCAAATCATGTTCTCGGGGCCAGGATGCTCTCTATCGCCGAACTCAACCATCACCCGTTCGGGTGAAAGGGTCACGATACCGCCACGTGCCAGCCCTTATGAGCCGCTTGATCGCGGCGCGTCCCCAGATGTGGTGATTTATCGACATTGCCATCTACGCGACCTTTCCGAAACCCGACGCAGCACAGATTTCGCGTTGCCAGATAGGATAGAGACGGAGCCTTTTTCATGTTTTCCAAATGCACCCATTGGCTCGCTATTTTCGCGATGCTCTCAACGGCAGTTCCACAACCTTTGGTCGCGCAAGACCTGTCGCCGGACCTGCGCGAGCAGTTGGAAGAGATGACGGATATATTGGCCGATATTGCCGACGTCACGTCTGATGGTGCGGATCTGCCGGGGGTGGTCTTGCAGGCGGTAGGCACCGATGCAGCGGCACTGGTGGACTACGTGGGCTCACGGATCGCCTATGTCCCCTATACCGGTGTGCTGCGCGGCGCCGACGGCACCCTGCGCAGTGGCTATGGCAACAGCTACGATCAAAGCCTCGCGCTGATCACGCTCCTGCGGCGGGCAGGCTACGAGGCGCAAATCCTGGTCGGGCCGGAAACCGAGGGTGCATTCTCGACAACCCGGCAGGACTTCCCGGTGCCCGACAACAACGCCGAGGTGCAGGACCTGATCGCAGAGCTTGAGGAACTCACCCAGGAACTTGTTGACAGCGGAGCTGTGGATGCACCTCCTGCACTTCCAGAACCCGAGGTTGCCGCATTCGACACTACAATCGCGCCGCAGGCTGCTGCTGCCGCTGTTGATCTTCTGGACCTTACCCCGGTAACACCAACGCCCGAGGCCGCAGACATCTACGCTTTGGTCCGTTATCGCCAGGGACCGTCTGATTCCTGGGCCTATGCGGATGCGGCGAAGAACACGGTGTTCGAAACCTTGGACACCGAGGCCTACCTGAAACTGAACGAACAGGTCCCGACAGAGCATCAGCACAGGACTAAGGTCACGGTTGTGGTGGAATCAGCCTTGGGGTCAGTGCCTGTCGCAACTTTGGAAGCACCTTCCGCAAACATCGCGGATCGCCCTATCAGCTTTGGCTTTGCCCCGTCAGGTCGTGTCTTCGGGGTCGAGGGAATCTCACCATTTGATCCGTGGCAGGATCTCGTCTTTATGTCCGATACCCTGCCTCAATCCGTGATCACTTTGGAAGGTCAATTGATCCCGCTTGATGTTGCAGCCAACGCCATGGCCGGGGTCTTTAAGACCGGCGCTGGATTGCTAAACGATGCCGCAGCATCTTTGGAGAGTGGTGAAGAGCAAATGCGTCCATTGCTCGACCGGATCACCTTTCGCGTTACGACCATTGCACCAGGCGGGCAAGACATACGCGGGGCTGAACGCATCCTGATCGACCGGGCCGGCGTCCTGGAACAGGTTGAAGAAAACGACGAAGCATTTGTCCGCTCCACAATGCTGGCGGCGGCAAGTGGGACTGTCATGCTGTACTCTGGCGTCTCACCGCGGACAGAAGCAGAGCGTGAAGCGGATCAAATCCAAGCTCTGACCAAGTTTATTGCTTCGCTACTTAATGACCCGGATGACACCCAGTTTTCACGATTTGCTGCAGAATACATGAACGTCGTTCTACAAGAAGCACTCGCATTTTTCTTCGCTGACGAAACAATTGCCGTACATGTCTCCAGTTCGGTGGCGGCACTACGAACCGTGTCAGTTGTGACCTCACAAAGCGAAATTCTCGAGTTTGCATTAATGACCGATATCCTGATTGATGGTCGACTAGCAAAGGATGTTGATAGTGCCCTTAGCTTGGCAGTCGAAGCGGCAGGCCGGGAGCACGAGATAGTTACAAGACTAGCGAGAACACTGGAGTTACCGAGCTCGAGGCTCGGAAGTTTTGAAGCACTTCAATCAGCAATCGGGAATGAAACGCAGCCTATCTCACTCTCCAGTTTCGTTGATGATATGCCTTCCAACCCTAATTATGAGCGGCAAGCCCAGATAGACTTTCTATTGTCGCAGGAGCAGGCCGGAAAAAGTATCTCGATCTGGCCGGGTGCCACTCCGGAAGAAACCGTCTGGCTGGAATTCGATCAAGCTAATGGCACTGCGCGTCTTGCGTCCGGTGGTGGCGCTGGGAACGCAACCGAAAAAATCGCTGTCACGACCCTAACTGCATTGGCTCTCGTTTCCGCCCTCTTCATTGGAATTGCGAAATGTTACAATGCGCCAGGTGGTCCGAAAGTGGGGTGTGGACGCTGCGTTATGGGTGCATTTGTGCTCGGCATAGGTGCTCCAATCGCTGCTTCCTTTGGCGTAGCCGCGTCCGTCATTAAGGCAGTTGGATTTACTGGCGGCAGTGTCCTACTCGCGGTCTGCTGATGCTTGGTATACGCTTATTACTCGCTTGGGCCTTGCTGCCGGTATCGAGCCTGCAAGCGCAGACCGTCAATCTAAATGAAACGTTGCACATTGGCGGTGACACCCAGCCCGCCAAAACCGTTACAGAGAGTCTAAGTCTCGATCTCGCAGGACACCCCCTCGTTGCCGAAAATCCAGTCACTTTTGAAGTCGATGGCGTCTTTTTCATCCCGCTTGACCCTTCAGCAGCAGGTCAGGTTTGGACGGTGACCATCGACCGGGAGCCACGTACACGGGTCGCGGTTAGCCCTTCGTTATTCGAAACCACAGATGACGGGCTGATCGCGGATATCGAGACGCTCGACAGGGTCTCGACCGACGAAGCTGCACCGCCATTCGACCTGGCGATCCCCTCTCAGGCAGAGCACCTCGAAATCGCGACCTCTGGACCGGCAACCATCACCCTGACGCCGCGTGCACCCATAGCCGTTGGTTCGCCAACTCTCGACGTGACGTTCGGGGCGCAGGCGGCCGCGCGAGTGGAATTCCCGATCTCCTATGACGTCCCCGCAGACCGCATCAACCTCAGCGCCGAATTGGGGTCTCCCGCGAACTTGAACGCCGTCGTCGAAATGCGTGTGGCTGGCACTTGGCTGCGCTACGCCCCCGGCACGGCACTTGCCGCCGATGATCCCGTCACTGATATTGCCATCCGCTTTGATCGGGCGCGCGCCTTTGCCGATGACCCCTGGCCAGTCGTGCCCCTGACACTTGCTTTAGCCCCCATCGACACGGATGAGGTCGAGCCAAATCAGGACTTTGCCACCGCGACGCCCATCGACTGGCCGGACAGCAAACGGCGCACGCGCGTCGACGGGCGTCTGGCCGATGGTAACAACTTTGATATCTGGCGGCTGGATCACAATCGCGATGATGCTCTCGAAATCTCGCTGGAGCTGGGGTCCGGATCTGCGCGTCTCGCCCTTTTGGCAGAGGACAACACGACCCTGACTGAGACCTTCGGCGGCGGAACCCTCGAAATCGCTCCGGTTGTCTTGCCCCAAGGTACTTATTTCCTACGGATCGATGGCGGGCCAGAGGCATTCACCCGCTACAGCCTCAAGCTGAAATCCCGCCGCGTGCCGGGAGCAGACAATGAAATCGAACCGAACGACGTGCTTGCACAAACCCAGTCCTTAACGGTGGATGAGACTGTTGCTGGCACCCTGTCTCGCGGGGATATTGATCATTTCAGCTTTCATGTGACAACGGCGGGGCGGATGTGGGGTGCCGTCACACCGGGCCGTGCGGAGATGCGCCTGATGACCACATCCGGCGTCGAAATCACCAAGGGCGAGGTGGATGCCACCGCCAACGTCATGCGCCTGCCCGCGGTGGCTTTGCCAGTCGGCACTTATGTGATCGCGCTGACTGGCGCTGGCGAATATGATCTCACGCTACGCGACATGGGACCAAAGCCTGAGGATTGGGAGGATGAACCCAACAGCGATGTTCATGCCTCGAACCATTTGGCGATTGGCGACCAGATGCGCGGACAGCTCTCCGATAATGACAACGACCACATCCATTTCGATGTGCCCTCAGACCAGTATGTCGGTATCTACGTTCGCACCCCGGATGATGCGGAAATGAATGTCGCCCTGCTTTATCGTAACACTGAAGCTTTTGAGCGTTTTCGCACCGGCCCTGGCGACGAGATTGATCAGGTCTTCTGGCTGGAAGCGGGCGAATACACCCTGCTGCTGAACCGATGGAGCGAGGGCATCTCGCAGGATGCGTGGATCGTGAGACTGTCTGCGCCTGACGCGGCTGAGGTCTCCGCGTCCGAGATCGAACCAAACACGCGCGTCTTTGCCCGAGTGACAGCGGGCGCTCGGATCATGGGGCAGAATTTCGGCATGGACCCTGCTGATGGATATGCCGTGCCGCTTCCTGCGGAAGTAGGCGATGTGTTCTACAATTGTCGTCAGGCAAGCGGAGATATCACCTGGGGGATTGGGCCGCTCGCGGCGCGAGGTGACGAAGTCCGTCGTGAAACGCACCGAAATGATGTACTGCGAACGCTCACCCATGACGGCGCAGCGGACCAAGCGCTGTTTGTCCAGCATCGGCCCGGCAATGGTCTCGATTATGACTGCGCGGCCCATTGGGCCACGGCGCAGACGCGGGATGTGGCGCTGGGTTCGCTTCCTGATTTGGAAGTGCCCTGGGCTAGCGGTTTTGGGATGGGAGAACCGCGCTTCGTCAGGGCACCTGCGGGTGTTGGGCTTGATTTCACTGCTGAAACGCCTCGCCAGATCATTTCCCTTGGCATGCCGCAGCCCGGACAGATCACGCTGGTTTGCGATGTACCGGATTTGCAGGCCGCGATCTACAACGCAGCGGGCCAGCGGCTGGCATCAGGCCGCCCTACGGATCGCCCACTGACCGCCGATATCGACATGGCCGGCGGCTACCTGACATTTTTCGCGCGCATCACTGATCCCCTGACTGCTCGCTGCGACGTCACAATGGATGACACTCCAGTCGATGGACCGCCCATGCCGGCTGGTACGCCTTTCGCCGACCGCCCGGTGGTCAGCGTGAGCACGCCGGGCACCTATGCAGGGGACATCTTGCCGGGGGATTTGTTAACACGACCGGAATTCGTTCTTGAGTTGGATGACGTTAACGCGGTCTTTTCCCACTGTGCGCTTACCAATGCGGATGGGGAGGTGATCCAGACCGAAGATGTTATTGATACGCGTAGGCGCCAAGTCATCCGCCCGGACATTGCGCAGGGCCTAACCAATTTCGCTTGCAGTTTCGCTCCGCTCTCAGACCTGCCAACCTTACCGCTCACCAATACATCAATGTCAGATACTGCATTGCCTGCTGTCACGTATGAAACGCGTGATGGCTGGCAGGTGCCGACTTCTTTCGCTGGTGGTCTCAACGTCGCGCTGTCCCGCTTCGGGGGCCGCATCTCGGCAGTGGGCGACAAGCAGTTAACCGATGCTGACACAATCCTGATTGACGGCACCGCGCCATTCGGTGGCATGCCGCGTGTGGCAGATGGGGTCGATAGCATTACATTTGATCTGGCGGGTGACGCGGCCTGGCCCATTGTCGGGCTGCATTACACACATCGCGGGCCCACTGTCTCGCTGCATGATCCGATGCGCGCTGTGATTGTTGCGGCATCCACCGACGGGGCAAACTTTGCTGAGGTTGGCACCTTCCCCCTCTCGATCCAGGCGCACCGGCAATACCTGCCCTTTGCCGCGCCTGTCGATGCCAGTCATATCCGCGTTCAGGCCGCTGATTGCGATGTGCGGTTCTGCATCGCCATGTCGGAACTTGGCGTGATTGCGGTGCCGGGCGCTTATCCCGATACACTGTCGTCAACGCCAAACATCGCTGACCCCGCGTTGGGAGGGCGACTTATCTCGACCACTGCCGACATCGGGCTGCGTACGGAACTGGAGATTTTCAACGACCGGACATTGCGGCTCAACGTTACCGAAAAGCAAGCGCTGGACCCAACCGATATCATCATCGGCTTCTGGCGTGACCGGATGGCGCAGATCACTCGGGTTGAATGGGCAGTCCCTGCAGATAAGGAATTGTTGGAGGTCACATCATTCGAGGTGCTGGCCATCGATAGCATCCTCAGACCCCCGATCTCGCTGGGTACGCTGGCAGCACCGGCGCCGGGCAGTGTCGGCACGCTGGAGCTGCCCGTTGGGACCTCAGCCCGCTATCTGATCCTGCGCGCCGACTTGCCTGAGGGGCGCAATCACGTGGCCGGTTCCATTCGCGTGATCGAAGCGACAGCGGAAGAGGGTGGCTATCGTTCAATCCTCGGCACGTGGGATGAGGACGACCCGAAAGGCCCGGTCGACTGGTTCGACGGGCCGGAAAGATCGCCGTTGCCTGACAAGGTTCGGTCCAGCGCGACTGATCCCGCCCTTTTGCCCAGTCAAGAGACAGCAATGTCGGTGACGCGGAAGGAAGATGACCCCGACTGGTACAGCCTGCCGCCGGGGGAAGCTACGACAGAGGAAGTCTGGCGGGTTATCACCCTCAGCGCACCGGAAATCGTTGAGGTTGGGATGACCTTGTTAGATCCAAGTGGTGCCGAAGTCCCTCTGATCCCGCTCACGACCTTGCCCGAGGAACTGAAAACGCTGGAAGAGGATATCGCGGCACTCGATTTTCCCATTCCAGAGGGCTGGCAGGACAACCTTACCTTTCTGGCCCGTCTCAATCCCGCCCAGTCCTACCAGTTGCGCGTCGCAGAAGAGGCGCGGCTTTTGATCATGCGACGTGAACGGACCGACATGCTCAGCAATGTCGATGTTGCGCGGCAGCGGGCCTATGCAGAACTCGCCGACATCCTTGGTGACGGGAAAGACGCCATTGATATCGGTGTGCCCTCAGTGACCGGCGAGACGTTGCTGCGCGGGCGTGAGAACATCCTGCTCGGCATGACCCGTCTGCCCGATCCCAACCAGGATGACGGTGTTGGCACCGCTGATTTCGGTACGGCGGTTGCCGCCTCCGCCGAAACCCTGCGGCTCTGGCCCGGTGGCAAAACCCTGGTCTATTTTGGCATGGGGGCGGGAATGATGCAGATCGAGGACATGGATTGGGTTCATCAGGTGCAGGATGTACCGGTGCGCACGATCTCGATCTTTGCGCCCTGCAACGAAGGGTCGTTTTTCTGTCCCGATCCAGCAGTTGCCGAATTGAACCCCATGACATTCGCCGCAAGCACCGGGGGCAGTTTTGTTCGCACGACCTCTAAATCCGAACTGCGCGATGCGCTATTTGACGCGGCACTTGGGATGCAGGAACCAAAGGCCTATGCGGTGGGATGGCAGGATATCCCGGCACAACCAGCGATGGCGACACTAACTGTGCGTCTTGCTGAAACCATCACCGAAGAAGTGCAGGAAGCGGCCTCCGCCGGCCCGCCCGCGCTTGCGCTGATCCTTGATGCCTCCGGGTCCATGCTCAAGCGACTGGAAGGGGAGCGACGGATTACGATCGCACAATCGGCCTTGGTCGATGTTGTCGAGAATGGTGTACCAGATGAAACGGCAGTGAGCTTCCGCGCCTTCGGATTGGCGGAGGATTCTTGCGACACGCGAAACCTCTCGCCCCTGTCGCCGCTTGATCGTGCCAGCTTGCGCGCAGCGATCAATGACGTGGCGGCGATTAATCTGGCCAAAACGCCCATTGCGGCAAGCATCCGCGCTGCAGCTGCGGAAGACCTTGCAGATGCAACGGGCCCGCGCGCGATCATTCTTTTGACCGACGGTGAAGAAACCTGTGACGGCGATGTTGCTGGCACACTGACAGAATTACGCAATCAAGGCATCAATATCACGCTCAGCATTGTGGGTTTTGCCATTGAGGATGACGCGCTGAAAGCCGATTTCGACAACTGGGCGGCGCTTGGCAACGGCGCCTATTTTGATGCCGGCGACAGCGACGGGCTGCAAGCAGCACTTAGCGCCGCCCTTGAAACCGTTGCAGCTGAACCCGTGCCAACCATGGTCGAAATTCATCCGCTCAGTGATGCAGTGGCGTCAGAACGTGGCGTGCCGCTTGGCGAGACCGTCAGTCTGGCGCCAGGGCGATATCGGATCACATTGGATACCGGCCAGTTCCACGAGATCGAATTGCAGCCAGGACAAGTGACTGAAGTGCGGACAGATGCGTTTCGGTAGTTTGCAGCGCCTCCTTGAAGGTCGCGAGGGACCCGGATAACCCACATCCTGAATGTGGCTTGCTGAACGGGTTAAATCAGAATGGCTATACGAACTGTTGTTCTTGCGGGCGGAGTAGTCCTGGCGCTTGCGCTGACCATCGCGCTTGTTCTGATCCAGCCAGCATCGGCGCCTGATGCAAGTGAAGACCTCGCAGCGAAGAGCTGCGATCTGGTAGACGATGGGCGTCTGAAACCGATCAATCAAGTACGCTTCACGCCGAGCCATCCGGAAAGACAAAGTCGCATGTTCGGTGTCGGCATCACAGACAGGCTTTCCGAGGCTTGCAATACGCTGCTAGACGCCGGGTTCACAGTGCGAGACCAAGACAACGCGCGTGTTCGGATCAACGATATCGGAGAGACGGAGGCCGTATTTGCAACCTACACCAATGTCGTGATGCTAGATGGTTCTGCCATCAATCCCTTGGATGGATTGCCGTCAGAGGTCGCCGTAACCTTGGTTGCATCCTCCCCCGCGACTTATGGGTCGGTCGAATACTTTTCGGTTTCGTTTACGCATGCGGAGCCTATCCCACTTGAGCAATGGTCCGCCGCGCTTGACGACTATTTCGGAGCGGCGACCCCGTCGGAGGCGGGTTACTCACCTTATTGGATTGTGTCCGGAAACGCGTTGGATGACGAAGCCTCTCAAGAGGAATGCGATCCAAGACTGTTCAATTCGCGCGCCCGCTTTTTTGATGCGCTGCCTCCCATCGATGTCAGAGCGGATTTCGAAGGGAGTATCCCTGCACATGATGGGCAGAAGTGCACTATCTTCGTGGGTGCCGAACCGGTCGGCGGCGATCAAGCTGGTGTCGATCGTACCATGATCTTCTTTGCGGACCTGCAGTCGATTTCAGCAAATCGCCGTGCCGAGAATGCGCATGTTAGAAGACTGCTATATCCGGTTGATTAACCCGTCTGGCCCCACTCAGCACCCCCGAGCATTGGCGGCTGAGCGAGCAGAGTTTTCACGCCGCGCGGATTGTTGGATGTCCGGATTGGGCTGAAATGCCCTGGAAGAGGGCAGTGTCAAGGCCGTGTCAGTCTTGCCCGGCAAACAATCGGTTACATTTGATGAGGGTTCTGGGCGCTTTCTGACTATTTTTATCAGAAAATCTTTACAGTCCTGAAACAGCCGCTAAAACACTTTCCTGAGTAAAACACTCATAAAAGGATTCGACAGGATGACCTCTCTGACAAACAAGGCAATACTTGCTGCGACCGTCTCGATCATGGCGACAAGCGCCGTCGCTGAAGGTGTGCTAAACCTCTATTCATCGCGTCACTACGACACGGATGAGCGGCTTTACTCCGACTTTACCGAGGCAACCGGCATCACCATCAACAGGATTGAAGGCAATGCGGACGAATTGATCGCCCGGATGCAGGCCGAGGGGGCAAACTCACCAGCAGATATCCTATTGACTGTCGACACATCGCGGCTTGAGCGCGCGAAGGCGGCGGGCATTCTGCAACCTGTGGAAAGCGCGGTTCTTGAGGCGCGCATTCCCGAGGCCCTGCAAGACGATGACAACCAGTGGTTCGGGTTCAGCCAACGCGCGCGGATCATCTTTTACGACAAGAATGATGTGACGAACCCGCCGCTTGATTACGTGTCTTTGGCTGACCCGGCTTATGAAGGCATGGTCTGTCATCGTTCTTCGACCAATGTCTATTCGCAGACGCTGCTATCTGCTGTGATCGAAAATCATGGTGAGGAGGCTGCACAGGCATGGGCCGAAGGCGTAGTCAACAACTTTGCCCGCGCGCCGCAGGGCGGGGATACAGACCAGTTGCGCGGCCTTGTGTCGGGCGAATGTGATATCTCGATTTCAAACACCTATTACTTTGCCCGTGCATTGCGCAAAGATGTTGATGGCCTCGGAGCAGAGGCGCTGGCTGATATCGGTTGGGTCTTTCCCGCCCAGAACGCCGAAGGGGCACACATGAACCTGTCCGGCGGCGGCGTGGCGGCCAATGCCCCCAACCGTGAAAACGCGATCGCGTTTCTTGAATACCTCGCCTCCGATCAGGCGCAGGAATACTTCAGCGCAGGCAACGACGAATATCCCGGCGTGCCCGGCGTCGGTCTGTCACCGTCGGTGGCGGCCCTTGGTCTCTTCCGCCCCGATGCGGTGGACCTCAGCGAGGTGGCCAAGAATGTCCCCGCCGCGCAGGTCATCTTTAACGAAGCTGGCTGGGAGTAAGCCGCATAATGACATACCCAACCCTGGGCGCGGCTTCGGCTGCGCCCTTTTTTACCGTGCCTCGCGTCCGATGCGGCGGCAAAGCAGGATGACCGGGATCAAGCCGATTGCCGCAATCACGAGGCTTGGCACGGCAGCGCCGCTGAGGCGTTCGTCAGAGGCCAGACGGTGCGCCTGCACGGCCAGTGTATCGTAGTTGAAGGGCCGCATGATGAGCGTTGCGGGCAGCTCCTTCATCACGTCCACAAAGACGATCAGCCCAGCGGTCAGCAGGCTGGTCTTCAGCATCGGCATGTGAACGCGCCGCACCATCCCCGGCATGTCCTGGCCCAAGGTACGTGCGGCTGCGTCCATGTTCGGCCCGACGGCAGCGATGCCCCCGTCATAGGCCCCGATGGCGGCCGCCAGAAAGCGGATCATGTAGGCGCAGATCAAAAGCCAGATGGAGCCTGTGAATAAAAGGCCGGTTGAGATCCCGAATTGCGCCCGCATCCATGCATCGAGCGTGTTGTCGAAAAGGGCAAAGGGCACGAGCAGGCCAACCGCGATCACCCCTCCCGGCACGGCATAGCCGATACGGCCCATGTAAAGTGCGAATGCCGACAGCCGGGTGGTATGTACCCGATGCACGGTCCCAAGCAGAAGGGCCGCCATCACCGTTAGTATTGCAGCAATCCCGGCAAGTGTGATCGAGTTCTGGATAAAGCCGAGGTAACGGGGGCTGAGCAGGTTCTGCTCTGACCCGATGGCCATTGTCCCCAGCGTGATCACTGGCACCAGCACGCCCAGCGCCACGGGCACGGCGCAAAAGAAGAAGGCAATTGCCTGTTTTTGCGGGCCAAGTGCGATGCGCTGCATCGGTGCCTTTTTGCGACCATCCGTGTAGGCCGCCCCGCCACGGCTCGTCCGTTCAAGAAACGCGATCAACAGCGCAAAGGCGAGAAGTCCCAGCGCCAATTGTGCCGCCGCTGCGCGGTCAGCCATTGTGAACCAGCTTGTGTAGATGCCCACTGCAAAGGTCTGCACACCGAAATAGGCGACCGTGCCAAAGTCAGCGATTGTCTCCATCGCGACCAGCATTACGCCCGAGGCGATGGCTGGTCTCGCCATGGGAAGTGACACCGTCAGAAAGGCGATGAACGGCGATTTGCCCAGCACCCGCGCGGCAAGAAAAGCGGTCGCCCCCTGTGCTGCGAAAGCGGCGCGCGCCAAAAGATAGACGTAAGGATAAAGGACAAGCGTCAGCATCGCCGCAGCACCACCCAGTGACCGGATTTCAGGAAACCAGTAGTCTCGCGGCCCCCAATCCATCACATCGCGCAAGGTCGATTGCACGATACCAGGATGATCAAGGATATGGGTATAGCCGTAGGCCAAGACATAGGCCGGAAAGGCAAGCGGGATTGCCAGTGCAATTTCCAGCCAGCGCCGCCCCCAGAAGTCTGTCATCGTCACGAGCCAGGCCGCCCCTGTGCCGATCATTGCGCTGCCAATCATGACGATGATCAATAGGGCAAATGTCGTGCTCGTGTAGCGAAGCAGCACTGTCTCGGCCAAATGCAGCAGCGTATCGAATGAGCCTGTCAGCGCCGCTGCCAGTACGCCCAGATACGGCAGAACACATATCGCGGTGACAAAGCCGACAATCCCGTAGATTGCGGGTGTCAGAAGGCCGCGGAACGAACGGCGTTTGAGAACCTGAATGCTCATCCCATGTCGCTTACCGCGTTTTGGCCCACACGGGCAATCCGGTTAATTCAGTCGGGAAATGGATGTTCCGCTAGCGTGGCGGTGGCCCCAGCGATGCACGCAGCCTCAACTCCGTATGCAGTTCCTGGCTTTCGAGCGGCGCGTCATCGTTCAAGTGCCGCACAAGCGCGCGCGCAGCTCTTTGCCCCATATCTCGGTGAGGCACGTGGACAGTTGTCAGCAGCGGATAGGTGACTTGCGAAAGCTCGATATCGTCAAATCCTATGATCGAGACATCACCCGGCACGTTCAGCCCCATGTCGCGGGCGCCGCGCAGTGCGCCGACGGCCAGAACGTCGTTACCGCAAAAGATGGCGGTGGGTTTTGTTGAGCCCTGCATCAATGCCGCAAAACCGATGGCCCCGTTTTCGATCCCATAGGGGTATTCGACAATCGGCAGCGCGTCGGAGTTCAATCCAAACTCCACCATCGCGTCCTTCAGCCCCAGCAAACGGGCCTGTGCCCGGTCATTGCGGGCCAGGGGGGCAGTCATCATAGCCAAACGCTGATGCCCGAGCTCCAGGACCTTGCGGGCCATGTCGCGCATCGCGGCACAGTTGTCGAACCCCACCGACGGGCGAGCTGCCGACGGGTCATACGTCCATGTCACCAGTGACGGGATCTGCTGCGCGTCAAGAAGCGCATAGATCTGCGGGTCGCGAATATGCCCGATCAGCAGCAACGCATCCGCCCCGCGCGCCACGAGCGATCGGACCTGCGCCACCTCCAACTCGCGCTGATATGATGAGCTTGCAACCATCAGGTTAAAACCCAGTCGCCACAGTTCCTCCTGAAAGGCCTGCAGGCCTCGCGCAAAGATGGCGTTTTCCATTGTGGGGATGACCGCGCCAATGGTGTTGGTCCGCTGCGTGGCCATCGCGCGTGCCCCGAAATTGGGCGAATAACCAAGGGCCGTGACTGTTGCCATGACCTTCTCTCGCGTTTTGGCCGTTACCTTTTCAGGTTCGTTCAGGCAGCGCGACACCGTGGCGGTCGACACCCCGGCCTGCATGGCGACATCGTTCAGCGTTGGGCTCTGCGCCTTCATCATGGTCTTATTGACTAGGGTTGACTTTGGGTAATGTAAAGGCTTGCATTGCGTCAATGTAAGGGCTTACAACGACAACAGACCTGCTTTCTGTCGCTATCGAGTCGCGCGTTGGGATCTAGCTGAGATCGCATTTCCGCTCGCGCTCGCGCATGAAAGACTGGCCGCTGACCTCGAAGAATGGGACCAATCGAAATGGCAAGAGAATACCTCAAAAGGGCCACGCTCACCGCTCAGTCGGATGCGACGGATGTGCATGAAATCGTCAGCGGTATTCTGGCCGATATCGAAAGTGGCGGCGATGATGCAGCGCGAGAATATGCTGCGAAGTTCGACAAATATGAAGGCAACATCATCCTCACTAAGGAGGAAATTGCGGCCGCCGCTGACCTTGTCCCGGAAAAGCTGAAGGCAGATATTCAGTTTGCCCACGACAACGTCCGCCGCTTTGCAGAGGCACAGAAGGCTACGGTCAGCAACGTCGAGGTTGAGATTGTGCCGGGTATGATTGCCGGCCAAAAGGCGATCCCGGTTGATGCGGCGGGATGCTACGTGCCGGGCGGGCGGTATAGCCACATCGCCTCTGCCATCATGACCGTCACTACGGCCAAGGTTGCCGGGTGCCGCCATATCACCGCCGCCTCGCCACCGCGCCCTGGTGTCGGTGTGGCCCCCGCCGTTGTCTATGCCGCGCATGTTTGCGGGGCGGACACGATCATGGCGATGGGTGGTGTGCAGGGCGTTGCTGCGATGACCTTTGGCCTCTTTGGTCTGCCAAAGGCCAATATCCTCGTCGGTCCTGGCAACCAGTTCGTGGCGGAGGCCAAGCGCATCCTCTTTGGTCGCGTGGGCATCGACATGATTGCGGGGCCAACGGACAGCCTGATTCTCGCCGATGGTAAGGCGGATCCGATGATCGTCGCGGTTGACCTCGTCAGTCAGGCCGAGCATGGCTACAACTCACCGGTTTGGCTGGTGACCGACAGCCGCGATCTGGCGGAAAAGGTGATGGAGCTTGTGCCGGCGCTGATAGACGATCTTCCGGAATTGAACCGCGAAAATGCCAAAGCAGCCTGGCGTGACTATGCTGAAGTGATCCTGTGCGCGGACCGGGAAGAAATGGCGGCGACGTCAGACGATTACGCGCCAGAGCACCTGACCGTCCAGGCCGAGGACCTTGATTGGTGGTTGGAGCGGCTGAGCTGTTACGGGTCGCTGTTTCTGGGCGAGGAAACGACGGTGTCCTACGGCGACAAGGCGAGTGGGACGAACCATGTTCTGCCGACCTCTGGGGCCGCCTCCTATACCGGTGGATTGTCTGTCCACAAATATATGAAGATCGTAACCTGGCAGCGCGCGACGCGCGACGGGTCCAAACGCGTGGCCCTTGCCACCGCCCGGATTTCACGGCTTGAGGGGATGGAGGGTCATGCCCGTGCGGCTGATGTGCGTTTGGCCAAATACTTCCCTGGTGAGAATTTCGATCTCAGCGCAAATGAATGACCCCCGTCAGCTTTTTGACCTGACGGGACGCGTGGCCTGCGTAACAGGGGCGAGTTCCGGCTTGGGTCGACGGGCGGCGAGCGTTCTGGCAGCAGCTGGGGCGCGGGTTGTCGGTGTCGCCCGCCGGGCAGAGGCTTTGGCGGAGTGGGTGGCCGCGACGGGGGACAGGGCCAAGGCAGTGGCCGCTGATCTGTCGCAGCGTGACAGGCTTGGCGATATCGCAGCGGACGTGTCCGATGCCTTTGGCCCACCAGACATCGTGGTTCATGCGGCGGGCATCAACACACGCGAAGCGGCTGATGATGTCACACCTGGCGCGTGGGACATAACAATGAACCTGAACCTCGCCGCCCCATTCTTCCTCAGTCAGGCTTTTGCCCCGGCAATGAAGGCCAAAGGGTGGGGGCGGATCGTCAGTTTTGCCTCCCTCCAGACAACGCGCGCCTTCCCCGGTGGCCTCAGTTACGGCGCATCCAAGGCCGGCATCGCCCAACTGACCCGCGCAATGGCCGAAGCTTGGTCAAAAGACGGGATCACTGCGAATGCGCTAGGCCCCGGATTTTTCCCAACGGAGTTGACCGGCCCAGTCTTTGCAGACCCTGACCGCGCCGCGCGCAATGCCGCGCAGACCTGTGCCGGTCGCAATGGCGAACTCGCAGATATCGACGGGCCGCTCTTGTTCTTGTGCTCGGACGCGTCGGCTTATGTGACGGGGCAGGTTCTGATGGTCGACGGGGGGTTCACTGCGAAATGAAGGCGCTGGTTTACGAAGGCCCCGAACAACTCAGCCTGCGCGACGCGCCGGACCCTGTGCTGACGGAGGATCAGCACCTGGTCAAGGTGGTGGCGGTCGGCATCTGCGGCTCTGACATGCATGCCTATCTGGGTCATGACGAACGCCGACCGGCGCCTCTGATCCTGGGCCACGAGGCGGCAGGAGTGATCGTCGGTGGGCCGCGCGATGGGGAGCGTGTGACGCTGAACCCGCTGGTCACATGTGGCATCTGCGAGGCCTGCTTGACAGGGCGGGATAACCTTTGCCCCGAACGTATGATCATCTCCATGCCCCCGCGCGAGGGGGCGTTTGCCCAATATGTGGTGATGCGGGCTGAGAACCTGATCACTGTGCCGGGGCATGTCTCATTGGAAAAGGCTGCCCTGGCAGAGCCGATTGCCTGCGGCTGGCATGCCGTGCGGCTGGCGAAGGAGCGGCTGGGCGCGGGCAGCCACACAGCGCTTGTTCTTGGCGGTGGTGCGATTGGCCTCGGCGCTGCATTGTCGCTGGTGGCACAAGGTGTGCATGACATCACAATGGTCGAGCCGAACGAAGGCAGGCGAGAATACCTGACCGACAAATGCCGACAACACGCCATCGCGCCCGATGATCTGACCAGCGACATGATGTTCGACATTGTCATCGACGGCGTTGGCTATGCAAAAACGCGCGCCACCGCCTCGGCCCATGCAAAGCCCGGCGGTGTGATCGCCCATATCGGGCTGGGCGAGGCGACGGGTGGTCTGGATGTCCGGCGGATGACCCTGCAAGAGATCACGTTCATCGGCACCTACACCTACACCGCGCAAGACTTTCGCGACACGGCACAAGCGATCTTTGACGGTCGCCTCGGTCCGCTCGATTGGGTCGAGACGCGCGCGCTTGCTGACGGCCCTGCCGCGTTCGCCGATATCCGTGCGGGCCATGTCGCGGCACCCAAGATCATCCTTCACCCCTGAACCTGCTATACCAACAGGAGAACACCAGACGTGGACATCAATCAGAAAATCGTCGACGACTTTGTCGCCAACGATGTCTCATTCATTACAACAGTGCCGTGCAAGCAGCTGGCTGGTGTCATCGACGCCGTTGAGGCGCATGACAGCATCTATCACATCCCCTCAAACAAGGAGGATGAGGGGATGGGCCTTTGCGCTGGTGCCTTCATGGGCGGCAAGCGCCCCGCGATCATCATGCAGAACACCGCGATTGGCGTAACGATCAACACGCTGACCACGCTGATCCAGTATTACCGGATGCCGTTGCCGATGCTGATCAGCTATCGGGGCGAACTGCGCGAACCGATCGCCTGTCAGGTCGAGATGGCGGTGCATACGAAGGCGCTTCTGGCGCAGTTGAACATCCCCACCTATCACTTCCACTGGCAGAAGGATGTCGAAGAGTTCGACAACATCCTGAAATACACCTTCATGTGCAACAAACCCGTGGCCATCCTGACCGATGCCAATTTCTGGGGAGGCTATGGCGACCAATGATCCGTTCTGAAATCCTGCGTGAGATCGCACCTATCATTCGTGACCATCTGGTGATCTGCAACATCGGCCTGCCCAGTCAGGAACTTCATTCCATCGACGACCAGCCCACCAACTTTTACATGTTGGGGACGATGGGCTTGTCGTCTTCAATTGGCCTTGGGCTGGCCCTGGCCCAGGACAAGACGGTCATTTCGATTGATGGCGACGGCTCCGTGCTGACAAATATGGGAACACTGCCCACCATCGCGAACAATGTGGCCGACAACTACATCCTTTTGATCATCGACAATGGCTCTTATGGCTCCACAGGGGATCAGCCGACCTACACGGGCAAGAAGACCTCTTTGACGGCGGTAGCCAAGGCGTGCGGCTGCGAGAACGTGATTGAGGTTCAAGACAAAGACCTTGGACCGGTCCTGCAAAAGGCGATTGATGATCGCAAGATGACCGTGATTGTGTGCAAATGCGACAGCGGCAATATCAAACTGCCTGTCATCACGATGGACCCAGTGGTCATTCGCGACCGTTTCATGAAAGCTGTCGCCAACTGAACGCGCCGCCAGCCCGGGCGGAAAAGGAAACCTGATGCAGCCGCTGCGGGGCATTCTCTACAAAGTCATGTCCGTGGCGCTGTTCATGGGCATGGCAAGCCTGGTCAAGGCGGCATCGGCAGATGTGCCGCCAGGCCAGGCCGTCTTCTTTCGGTCATTCTTTGCATTACCAATCATCTTTGGCTGGTTGGCCCTGCGGGGAGAGTTGCGCGACGGCTGGAAGACAAAGAATCCGATGGGCCATTTCTGGCGTGGGCTGATCGGTACCAGCGCGATGGGTCTGGGCTTTACCGCGCTGGGGCTCTTGCCGCTGCCCGAGGTGACGGCCATCGGTTATGCCGCGCCGATTTTTGTGGTGATCTTTGCCGCGATGTTTCTGGGGGAAAAAGTGCGCGCGTTCCGCCTGTCTGCGGTAGGGCTTGGCATGATCGGCGTCCTGATCGTGCTGTCGCCACGGCTGAGCCTTGGTGGGACGCTCGACGTTGCGCAGACTTTGGGCGCGGTCGTGGCATTGATGGGCGCGATTTTTGCCGCGCTTGCGCATGTGTTCGTGCGCAAGATGGTGGCGACCGAGACCACCGCAGCCATTGTGTTCTGGTTTACGGTGACGTCCTCGGTTCTGGCGCTTTTCACTCTGCCCTGGGGCTGGGTGATGCCGGACCTGTCAGTCGCCGCGATGCTGGTCAGCGCGGGGCTTTTAGGCGGGGTCGGCCAGATCTGCCTGACCTCGAGCTACCGTTACGCCGATGCCTCGCTTGTCGCACCGTTTGATTACACGTCAATGATCCTGGCGCTGACCATTGGATATCTCGTCTTTGATGAAGTTCCGACAGGCACGATGCTAATAGGTGCAATGATTGTGATGATCGCCGGAGTGCTGATCATCTGGCGTGAACGGCGGCTGGGTCTCCAACGTGCGCAGCAGCGCAAAGCCACCGGGCATTCGGGCAACTAACTCGCCCGGCTCGGCACCCCGAAGCGAAAGAAGAAATCGCGGATATGCGCCAGCTTGCGGGCAAGTCCCGGCGGCGCTTTGTGCACACGCAAGCCAAGCTCAGAATAGATTGGCCAGAGATGCACTGACTCATCAGGTGACAAATGCGCGGCAAGTTGCGATGGACTGCCGCCTTCCGGATCCAGAAACCTGCGCGGAATGTTGAAGGGCAGGGATCCGCGTGCGCGGGCCATGACTTTTTGATTGATACGCACCAGTTGGCGCGGATCCACATCCTGCCTTTCGACCGCCAATTGATGCGACCGGTAGTAACCTGTGTCCCAGTTCAAAAGAAGCTGCGCAAAGATGTCAGATGGGCCGGGTCTGGTCGGCAGCGGGCGCGGTACATCCAGATACTGGCCGGGATCGCTGCGAAAGAAGGCATGGACGGCGACGGCAAAGTCGCATTGTGTTTGACTGATCATCCAGTGGACCAGCGTATCATGCTCCGGACCACGGGTGCGGCGGATCGTTTCAAGCCACAGTTCCTGCGGCGACGACTTCAAAATGTTGCGAAGCGTCTCTTCTGTATGGTTCGGAAATAATGGTCTGGTGCGGATCTGTGTCATGTTTTTATAGGTGTGGTTAGCGTCAGCCTTAGCGCTTAATCCGGGCCGAACTTGGGCCAAGATAAGACTTTGCTTTGCCGTCAATCTCGTCTGGTTTGAATACATGTCGTTTGATTAGACGCGCGAATCTGTCTGCGTCTGTGCTATAATGCACGTATCAGACCGAGGAGGAGACCATGAAAAAGCATATTTTGGATCGCCCGCGGACAGCGCGCAAAAGCTGGCTCGGCCAAGCGTTGCGCATCGAAAGAGGGGCGCTACCCAGCCGCCACAGCCTGCGTTTGCAGCGCCGCCTTCGGGCAACGAGTGCCAAGCGACGGGTGCTGCACTTTGTCAGGATCGCACGGCAGGATGAAAAAGAGCGCGGCGCTCAGGTCTAGCGGGTAATACGCACCATGCGGACGCTGTTTCGCATGGTGCTTGCGTAACGCCCCTAGAGGCGGACCGTTTTTTCGTATTCCTCAGCAATATCGCGTGTCATTGCGCCGACCTCAAAGTTGTAGTCGCCGATCTGGCCGACAGGTGTGACCTCGGCGGCGGTGCCTGTGAGCCAGCACTGCTCGAACCCTTCGAGTTCTTCCGGCATTATCACCCGCTCATGCACCTTGATCTGGTGGTGCTCCAGCATGCCGATCACCGTCTGGCGCGTGATCCCGTTGAGGAATGCATCGGGTGTCGGGGTATGAACTTCGCCATCCTTGACGAAAAAGATGTTTGCGCCCGTCGCTTCAGCCACATAGCCGCGATAGTCGAACATCATCGCGTCCGAGCATCCTTTGGCCTCGGCGGCGTGTTTTGACATGGTAGCGATCATGTATAGCCCCGCCGCTTTGGCCTGTGAGGGCGCGGTTTCAGGGCTGGGGCGTTTCCATTTGGCGATATCGAGCTTGGCGCCTTTGTATTTCGCATCGCCATAATAGCTGCCCCATTCCCAGCAGGCCACGGCCAGATGGACGGGGTTAGCAGCAGATGCGACACCCATCATGTCCCCCGCACCACGCCAGGCGACCGCGCGGACATAGGCATCTGTCAAACCATTGGCTTCCAGTGCAGCTACCTTGGCGGCTTCAATCTCATCAACAGTGTAGGGAATTTCCACATCAATCAGCTTGCCTGAACGGATCAGACGTTCCGAATGTTCGCGTGATTTGAAGATCTTGCCGCCATAGCAGCGCTCACCCTCAAACACCGAAGAGGCGTAGTGCATCGCGTGGGTCAGGATGTGAACATTGGCCGAGCGCCAGTCCACCAGCTGCCCATCCATCCAGATTTTGCCGTCCCTGTCATCATATCCGCCAGTCATCACAGCCTCCGCTTGATTTGCAATAATTACGTCGATAGGTCCGTTTCGGACATAATATTGCGCAATTTCTGCGTTTCGCTATCAGTTGATTCTTGGAATGTCAACAAAGCTGACGTATTGTGATGGGCAGTATCGCGGGAGGGCCGCAATGGCGGAAGGGTTGCAACCCCAGCTTGGACAAAGTCTTCTGTTCCTGACGGATGAGCAGTTGCGCAAGGGGATCGAGGCGATGTTTTTTGCCTATCGCGGCTTCACTGCTGACCCTGATCGCATTCTGGCGCAAAAGGGCTATGGCCGCGCGCATCATCGCGCCATTCACTTTATACACCGCAGCCCCGGCACGACCGTCAATAACCTTCTGTCGATCCTTGGCGTGACAAAACAATCGCTTAATCGTGTGTTGCGCACATTGATCGAGGACGGTTTGGTAGAAAGCACCGTGGGCACCCGTGACAAGCGCGAACGCCATTTGCACCTGACAGAGGAGGGTGCCGCGTTGGAACGGGCATTGTCGGACGCGCAGCGGGACCGGATGCGCGCGGCTTATCGCGCGGCTGGTCCTGTCGCTGTGGCTGGATTTCGGCAGGTGCTTGAGGCAATGATGGATGAAGAGACGCGCCACCATTACGAGGCGATGAAGGACAAGACCGAATGAGTGTTGATGATGCCCACCTTTTAATTGTTGACGATGACGAACGCATTCGGGGCTTGCTACAAAAATTCCTGATGCGCTCTGGCTTTCTGGTCAGCACCGCGCGTGACGCCGCCCATGCCCGCAGGGTGCTGTCGGGGCTTGAGTTTGATCTGATCGTGCTGGACGTAATGATGCCAGGTGAGGATGGCATGGCGCTCTGCCGTGATCTGCGCAAATCGATCACCACGCCGATCATGTTGCTGACCGCCAAGGGTGAGACCGATGACCGGATCACGGGGTTGGAGGCCGGGGCGGATGATTACCTCGCCAAACCGTTTGAACCCAAGGAATTGCTCTTGCGGATCAACGCGATCCTGCGCCGCGTTCCTGCGACCGAGCCTGCAGTCGTTCTTCCGAAGGTGCTTAACCTTGGGCCTGTCCGTTATGACATCGAGCGCGGCGAGATGTGGCAGGGCGACCAACTGGTGCGCCTGACCGCCACCGAAAGCCAGTTGATGCGGATATTCTCCGGTTGCCCTGGTGAGGCCGTCACCCGCGCGCGTCTGGTCGAGGAACTCAGCCGCTCTGGCGGACAAACGCAGGAGCGTGCGGTGGATGTGCAGATCACAAGGCTCCGCCGCAAGATCGAAGCCGATCCGAAGCAGCCGCGCTATCTGCAAACGGTGCGCGGGGCCGGGTACATGCTGGCGCCGGAGTGAAGCCGGCAAAGTAGCTTGGCAGACGACCCGTGTTGACCCAGTGAGCTTCACTGCAGTCATGCCGACGCATGTCAACAATGTGACGTCGGGTCAATCACCATGACTTGAGTCAAATACATCACGGGGTTGCCGATGATATCGTCCAAGCATGAGACGTCACGGCAGGCGTGACGCGTTCAAGCAATCACGAACTGCGTCTGCTGGCCAGGATGATGAGAGGGCAGTCTGATATGTCAACACATGGGTCACATTCCTGGCAAGCAGATCTCGCCCTTGAGCGGCCCCCTGGTACCGTACCTTTGGCGCAACTTGTTGAAAGGTGCACGAGCTGTGGTGACTGCGTTGCGGTATGCCCAGTCTATGCGCTTCTTCTTGATGGCGCAGGTTTGCCCTACTTCGTGGATAAGGTGGCATGCACGGAATGCGGTCTTTGCGCGGATGTCTGCGTCTATGGCGGCATTACTCTTACAGAGAAAACCGCCCGGGCGCTGCGAATGCGGAAACGTCGCGATGCGCAATTGGAGGTCGTTCGCAGCTAGCGCGTAGGTAAACACCCCTCCTTTTGGCCCAACGCCGCGATCAATCCTGTTGTACTTGTCGTTGAAAATGGGTTCTCTGCGCCCCATGACAACAGCTTTGATTTCGCATGACGACTGCTACGACCATGTTACTCCTCCCGGCCATCCGGAACAGGTGGCGCGGCTGGATGCGGTTCTGGGGGCGCTGAAAGGTTTTGATCTTGAGCGCGTGAAGGCGCCGCTTGCGGCAGAAGATGACCTGTTGCGCGTGCATCCCAAGGCGCATGTCGAGGCTATCCGCGCAGCGGCACCTGCCGAAGGGTGGCGCTCGCTCGATGCGGATACGCATATGTCGGTCGGCAGCTTGCAGGCTGCTTATCGCGCGGCGGGCGGTGTTGTGCGCGCTGTGGATATGGTCCTCGGCGGTGAGGTTGCGAATGCCTTCGCCGCGATGCGCCCACCCGGTCACCATGCGGAACGCGAAACGGCGATGGGCTTTTGCTTTTTCGGCAATGTGGCCATCGGGGCCAAACATGCGCTCGACCATCACGGGCTTGAGCGTGTGGCCATTGTCGATTTTGACGTCCATCACGGCAACGGCACGCAGGATCTGGTAGAGGATGATGCGCGGATCCTCTTCTGCTCCACCCATCAATCACCGCTCTTCCCAGGCACGGGTGCGGCGGATGAAACGGGCGTCGGCAACGTGCTGAACGTGCCACTGCCCGCAGGCACGGGGTCAAAGGCGTTTCGCGACGTGATGGAGCGGGTGGTCCTGCCGCGCGTCGATGGATTTGCTCCACAACTTCTGCTGATTTCCGCTGGATTTGATGCACATGAGGCTGATCCATTGGCAGTCATGGAATTGACGGCCGAGGATTTTGGCTGGGTGACAGGTCGTTTATGCGATCTGGCCGACAAACACTGCACGGGCCGGGTGGTGTCGGCGCTCGAAGGGGGCTATGACCTGCCCGCATTGGGTGCGTCCGCTGCCGCCCATGTGCAGGTGTTAGAGGAGAGAGGCCGATGAGCGACATTGATCAGATGAGCTTTGAGGACGCGATCAAAGAGCTTGAAACGGTCGTGGGTCAACTGGAACGTGGTGACGTGGCGCTGGACGAAAGCATCGCCCTTTATGAACGCGGCGCGGCCCTGAAAGCGCGGTGCGAGGCCAAGCTGAAAGAGGCGGAAGAGAAGGTCGCGAAAATCACCCTCGGCGAAGGGGGCGAGCCCACGGGAACCGCCCCGCTGGATGGCTGAAATGACGATCCGCATCGCCGCCCTTGAACGCCGCCCCTTACAGGATGCCATGGTCCAAGCGGCCAAAATCGCCGAGGCGCGCATCGGCTTTGCGCTCAGCGGGCTCGACGGTGTTGTGCCCGAAGCGATGCTTTATGCCGTGACAGGCGGCAAAGCGCTGCGGTCCTTTCTGGCGCTGGAGACGGCGCGGCTGCACGGCATCAACCCGGCCTCGGCGGCCGGTGCGGCGGCGGCGATTGAGGCGATCCACGCCTATTCGCTGATCCATGACGACCTGCCGTGTATGGATGATGACGATCTGCGCCGTGGCCAGCCCTCGGTTCATAAAAAATGGGATGAGGCGACTGCCGTTCTGGCGGGTGACGGGTTGCAGGCGCTGGCTTTCGAATTGCTGATGCAGGCCGAATGCGCACCACGCGCCAAGCTGAACCTTGTCATCAGCCTCGCCAATGCGGCTGGGATTCGCGGCATGGTCGGCGGGCAGGCGGCGGATATCGCAGCGGAGCAAGCGACGACACCACTGACGCTTGACAAAATCATGGACCTGCAAGCCGGCAAGACCGGTGCCCTGATCGGCTGGTCGGCCCTTGTCGGCCCCCGCATGGCCGAGGCAGAGCGTGAGCCGCTGTCGATCTACGGTGCCAATCTGGGCCTCGCCTTTCAGATCGCGGACGACATTCTGGATATCACCGGCGATGCAGACGCGATGGGCAAAGCCGTAGGCAAGGATGCGGCGGCGGGCAAAGCCACGTTTGTTTCTCACCTCGGGCTCGATGGGGCAAAAGGCCGCGCGGCGGAACTGGTGGCAGAGGCTTGCGATGCGCTATCTCCTTACGGTGACGACGCAGAGACGTTGAAAGAGGCCGCGCAATTCGTGATTGCGCGCACGCATTAGGAAAGGTCGCCATGTCAGACCAACCCAACACCCCCATCCTCGACAGAGTGAACACGCCCGACGACATGAAGGACATGTCGGATGGCGAATTGCGCCAACTGGCTGACGAATTGCGGGCAGAGACGATTTCGGCAGTGTCAGTCACGGGCGGGCATCTGGGGGCCGGGCTTGGTGTGGTGGAACTGACGGTCGCCTTGCATGCGGTCTTCGATGCGCCCAAGGACAAGATCATCTGGGACGTCTCGCATCAATGCTACCCGCACAAGATCCTGACTGGCAGGCGTGACCGTATCCGCACCTTACGTATGGAAGGCGGGTTGAGCGGTTTTACCAAGCGGAGCGAAAGCCCCTATGACCCGTTCGGCGCGGCCCATTCCAGCACGTCGATCTCGGCGGCTTTGGGCTTTGCCGTCGCCCGTGATCTGGGCGGCATGGGTGGCGACGCGATTGCCGTGATCGGCGATGGTGCGATGTCGGCAGGCATGGCCTATGAAGCTATGAACAATGCCGGCCATCTGGGCAAACGCCTGATCGTGATCCTTAACGACAACGAAATGTCGATTGCCCCGCCAACCGGCGCGATGTCGTCCTATCTGTCCCGCCTTTATGCCGGTGAGCCGTTTCAGGAATTCAAGGCCGCTGCCAAAGGCGCGGTTTCCTTGTTACCCGAGCCCTTCCGCGAAGGAGCGAAGCGTGCCAAGGATATGCTGAAGCATATGACGGTTGGTGGAACGTTGTTCGAGGAACTAGGTTTTTCCTATCTCGGCCCCATCGACGGGCACGATATGGAACAGTTGCTCTCCGTCCTGCGCACCGTCAAAGTCCGCGCCGATGGCCCAATCCTGATCCACGCGATCACGAAGAAGGGCAAGGGCTATGCCCCGGCCGAGATGGCGAGCGACAAGGGCCACGCGACCGCCAAATTCGACGTCATTACCGGCAAGCAGAAAAAGGCGCAAAGCAACGCGCCCTCCTACACGTCCGTCTTTGCCGATACGCTGATCAAGCTTGCCGCCGACGACCCCAAGATCTGCGCGATCACGGCGGCCATGCCGGACGGCACCGGCCTTTCCAAATTCATGGAGCGTTACGCGAGCCGCTGTTTCGACGTCGGTATCGCCGAGCAACACGCCGTGACCTTCAGCGCGGGTCTTGCCGCAGGCGGCATGCGGCCCTTCTGCGCGCTTTATTCAACCTTCCTGCAACGCGGCTACGATCAGGTGGTGCATGACGTGGCCATCCAACGCCTGCCGGTGCGTTTCGCCATCGACCGTGCCGGTCTTGTTGGTGCCGATGGCGCCACCCATGCCGGATCATTTGACGTTGGTTACCTCTCAAACCTGCCCGGCTTTGTCGTGATGGCCGCAGCGGATGAAGCCGAATTGGTCCACATGGTCGCCACCGCCGCTGCCTACGACAAGGGACCCATCGCCTTCCGCTTTCCACGCGGCGAAGGCGCGGGCGTTGAGATGCCGGAAAACTCCGCAACGCTGGAAATCGGGAAAGGCCGCATGATCCGCGAGGGCAAAGAGGTCGCGATCCTGTCCTTCGGAACGCGCCTGCAAGAGGTTCTGAAAGCCTGCGAAGCCTTGGAGGCGAAGGGCATCACACCAACCATCGCCGATGCGCGCTTTGCCAAACCGCTCGACCGGGATCTGATCCTGAAACTCGCCACTGAGCATGACGCGCTGATCACCATCGAAGAGGGTGCAGTGGGCGGCTTCGGCAGCCACGTTGCCCAGCTTTTGGCCGAAGAGGGCGTGTTCGATCACGGGCTGAAATACCGCTCCATGGTTCTGCCAGACATCTTCATCGATCAAGCCAGCCCCAATGCCATGTATGACGTGGCCGCGATGAACGCAGAGCATATCGAAGCGAAGGTGCTGGATGTGCTGGGCGTGGCGGTCTTAGAAAAACGGGCGTAAGACCCGACTCCGGAAGGGGCCGTTTTTTACCAGATGCTGCCATACGCAGAAACGATCCGTTCGGCTGCTTGCCATATGTGCAAAACCAGCGGCTGACGCCAGCTTTGCACAGCGCACTATCGCATCCCGGACACGATCGCGGGCCTCTGCCCCTTTTTTGCCATGCGTCACCGCGTATCGCCAGCACCGGCTTGCTTATTGGGGCAGCGCCAGCCGCCTTTTGCCAAGCCCATACCTTGATGCAGGCCACATCGTGTCCATGCCCTGCATCAAGAGCTGTCTAAATGAAAGGCCACAAGAGCGACGATGGGCCACGCGGCGCTGAGCGCGGGGCCCAAAATATCGCAGGTCAACCGCTCCGCGCAGTGCCGAAATACAAGACAATAAAGCTGTTGTAGTCCTCGTCGTCTTCGCCACTGCCCATCGGTGCGAAGAAATGACTGCCGACTTTAGGGGGAGTTCCAGCGTTGACATTGTATTGATAGTCACGGAACTCAATACCACCCCCTGTGTTTTCAGCGTAGTTCCAATGCGCGCCAAGTCCGACCATCTCATCGGTCTCGTAACCCCAGACGCAGAACCGCGTACCGGGGTTTGTTTTTTTCATGTAAGCGGTGACTTCGTCGTGGTTCTTGAAGTTATTCCACAGTCCGAACTGGTAGCCCTTCAACTCTGAATGTCCCTGGACCAAGCCAATGGTGGAGTTGATTACCGCCTGCAGCTGTGCGTCCGCATTAAGGGAGCCGTGGCCAAATGCCTTTGAGACGGCGTCGTCAGACTGGCCCGTCGCCCGCATCATCGTCTGCACTTGTTTTGTATTCATACCAAGAACACCACCAAGCGAACACATAAGGCAATTCGCTGTTTTGTCGCTGCCTACCCCATGATTCACGTAATCGACCATTCTATATTATCCTATTTTGGTTGGACGGACCCCCAGACGAAACACTAATCAGCTATGGCATCAGGTGCAACGGTTCCGCCGGGACCTTCCATTTAACTCGTTAAAAATGTGTTTACCTGGACCTGCCAAGTGTCAGTCGCCATCAGCTTGGCAGCACAAGGCTGCGGTCCAAAAGCGATAAACAAAAACAGCAGCATCCAGCTGGACATGCCGAAGTACCTGACAATCGCCGACTCACTCGTCACACTCCCCCGTTGGCATGGAACCTTGAACCGTCACCAGAACGGGGCAACTATAGCGAGCGTCTAATTGGGCGACCGCCTTATTGGGGTCGTCGGCCTAGGGGAGGAAGTCCAGAAGCTCCTTGAGG
This sequence comes from Cognatiyoonia sp. IB215182, assembly GCF_033963905.1. Lineage (NCBI taxonomy): Bacteria > Pseudomonadati > Pseudomonadota > Alphaproteobacteria > Rhodobacterales > Paracoccaceae > Cognatiyoonia > Cognatiyoonia sp. IB215182. The sequence goes on along the minus strand of NZ_JAXBMB010000005.1, from coordinate 49,842 downwards.
ACGCTACTGGTTTTTTCGAGTTGTGGCATGTGACCCGCACCCGGGATAGTGGTAAACTCCGCCTTCGGGATGAGCCGATGCAACGCCTTGCCCCTGTCGATTGGAATCCATGGGTCGTCTTCGCCCCATACGATTTTGACTGGGCAGCGAATCTCGCCAAACTGGGCTTCGACCTCTTCCGTATACCTTTCGTCTGCCTGAGCGAATTGGCGATAGAAACTCGCTGCGCCATCCGCGGTAAGCCACGGGGCGACCAACGCGTCAAAGTCCTCAACAGAGATTTCATTGACCAATGCGCCTTCAATGTAAGCTGTAACCACAGCCTTATGGATGTGCGGGGGCAAACCTTGAAACGCATCGACATGTCGCCCGACATGATCGAAGAATTCCGACCCCCAAGGACGCATCGCCACCACGTTCATCAGGACGTATTTCTCGAAGTCACACCCATGCAGCAGATGCGCTCTGAGCGTCGTTGCTCCACCGAAATCATGTGCGACAACGCGCGGCTTGGACAAGCTCCATTTTGCCAGCATCTCGGCAAACACTTCACCCTGGACGTCCAGCGAGGTTCGTTGTTTGTCTGATTTTTTGGATTGTCCGTATCCTGGCATGTCATACCAGTGGACGGTAAAGGACCTGGCCAACTCAGGTATGACGCGGTGCCAAGAAAACGAAGACCAAGGCCACCCATGCGCGAGCACTAAATCCGGTCCATCGCCAGCGCGACCGGCAGCGACCGAGCCTGCCTTGGTCATGTGGGTCTCGTCCAGTTTCCAACCGGTCATTCAGGCTCACCTTCTTCTACACGAATGCTACTCGGATGTTACTGAGTATGGCGATATCCGCCATTCGGGCAGCCGTAGCGCATGGCAGGATTAGTCTCCAATGCAGCGTTTCATTCACGCCTCTCCAACCGCGCCTCAATCGCTTCCAGCTTGCGCATCACCTCATCGCGGTAGGCATCGGTGGCGGCGTTGCCTTCTTCGGCATGCGCGTCTTGCATTGAGTTCACGATGAGACCGACCAGCAGGTTCACAACCGCGAAGGTCGTCACCATGATGAACGGTACAAAGAACACCCAGGCGTAAGGGTAAACGTCCATGACTGGTCGCACGATCCCCATTGACCAGCTTTCCAGCGTCATGATCTGAAACAGGGTATAGCCAGATCGTCCGAGTGTTCCGAACCATTCCGGGAAGCTTGCGCCGAAGAGCTTGGTGGCCATCACCGCGCCGATGTAAAAGACGATCCCCATCAGCAGGAATACAGACCCCATCCCGGGCAGGGCCGTCACGAACCCTTCCACCACGCGGCGGAGCGAAGGCACGACGGATATTACGCGCAACACCCGCAAGATGCGCAAAGCGCGCAAGACTGACAGCCCCCCATTGCCAGGTACGAGCGACACGCCAACAATCACGAAATCAAACAGGTTCCAGCCGCTTCGGAAAAAGGCAAGTCTTTGGGCGAAAAGCTTGGCCGCCAGTTCCAAAACAAAGATTGCCAGACACACGCTGTCGAGCAGCACAATAACCGGCCCGACCTGTGCCATGATCGATGCCGAAGTCTCCATCCCAAGAATAATCGCATTGAAGATGATCACGCCCACGATGAAGTTGCGAAACCACGCGGCTTCGATCAATTGGGCGGTTTTCTGGCGAAGTGTCATTTGATTTGCCTCTGCTCACAAACGCCCCAGATATGAGAGGTTTCCGAGCAAGCGGCAAGTGTTTCGCCCGACGTTGGGTCATTGTAGACGCAGCCTGCCTGCGCAAGTCATCTTATGGTGAAAGAGTGAGCTTTTCATGACCTTACGACCTGTACTGATTTTCCGCTGGATCGCGTTCTTGCTGGCGGCGGGCTATTGCCTGCGCATGCTGTTTTTCGGCGGCTGGGAAGGCTTTGGTGGCCCGTTCCGGTTTCTAACTGTCTGGGCCCTGTTCTGTTCCTTCTTTGCCTTCAGCCGAATGATGGCGATTGAGGAAGGGCGCAGCGAAGCGCGATGGGATGGATTTGTCTGCATGACCGCCGTGATCAACACGATGGTCGTGTTTCTCTACTGGCGGCTCTATTTTGCGGATCCCACTTCTGTCACCAGCAACGGGCAATTGCGGGCATGGTCGCTAGAGCTTTATCTGCACGGGCTTGGCCCGCTTTTGCAGGTGATTGATACGCTCTTCATCCATCGCGCATACCGGAACCTTCGGGCGGCGTTTGCATGGCTTATCGGGGTCATTTGCCTTTATGTCGCCTGGGCCGAACTGGTCGTGCAGCGTTTCAATGCCACTCCGGAGGGTACGGTCACAAGCGGTTTGCCTTATCCGTTCCTCAACAATCTCGAATTGGCGGAGAGAGCGGTGTTCTACGGCTCCAACCTGGCCGTCGGTGCCGCGGTCTTGCTGATCTACGCGGCCATCGCCTGGGGCTTCAGGCGCCGATTTCCTGTGCCAGCAATGCCTTGAGGCCTGATTTGTAATCCGGATAAAGCAGTTCGACCCCCAATTCGCCTTTGATCCGATCATTCCGCACTTTCTTGCTTTCGGCATAAAAGCTGCGGGCCATTGGCGTCATCTCCGCGGTTTCAAAATCAACCGCCTCGGGGATTGGCAGGCCAAGCAGTTCGGCCGCATAGGCAATCACGTCCTGCGGCGGGGCCGGGTCGTCGTCGCAGACGTTGTACACGGCACCCGGATTGGGCTTGGCGATTGACGCAGCCAGAACCCGCGCGATATCGGCGACATGGGTGCGGCTGAACACCTGACCTTCCTTGATGATCCGCCGTGCGGTGCCGTTGCGTACCTTCGAAAATGGCCCGCGTCCGGGACCATAGATGCCTGCAAGTCGAAAAATGTGCAGCGGCAAATCCGGGATGGCAGCCCATGCAGCCTCTGCTTCAACGCGGGCGATCCCACGTTTTGTGGCGGGGGTCAGCGGTGTGTTCTCATCCACCCATCCCCCTTCGTGATCGCCATAGACGCCTGTCGTTGAAAGATACCCCACCCATGCGAACTGATCTGCACGCTTGGCAATCTCATCCCCTAGCTCCGCGAGGACAGGATCGCCGTTTTCTCCCGGTGCTGCCGAGATCAGGACATGGGTCGCGGCGTCGAGTGCTGGCCCCATATCTGCCCCCGGCCAGATGCGTGGCTCTATCCCGTACGTCATTAGACTGGGCGCCTTGTCCTCGGACCGCGTAGTGCCAATGATGCGCCAGTCCTGAGGCAGCAATAGTCGGGACAGGGCACGTGCAGAGAAGCCGTGGCCAAAGGAAAGAAGTGTCTTTGTCATCTCAGTTTAAGTGGTGCAGTTGCAGGACAGAGGCAAGGCTTCGTGCTGGTTGCAAGCTCGGATGCCTCCGGCGGGGATATTTTGGGCCAAAAGAGGATGGACCCCTCCCTACCATTTGGCGAGGAGGGGCCTCTTCCGGCACGGCCATCGGCGTCCCCGCCTGTACCGCAGGACCATGGTCAGCGAACATGGTTTCCAAATAGTTACCTCTTTTGGCCCAAAATATCCCCGCCGGAGGCATAGAATCCCTGTTGGCATGTCGCTCCCTCACTTGGCTTCGTAAGGGCCGCGCGCTAATGAATGCGCAAGATCAAAGGGAGGAACCTCATGACCTTCAAGCCCGCCCGATGGCCCCGCAAGCTGCGCTCGCAAGAATGGTTTGGCGGCACGTCGAAGGACGCGATCTATCACCGGTCTTGGATGAAGAACCAAGGTTTGCCCGCTGACCTGCTTGATGGCCGTCCCGTTATCGGCATCTGCAACACATGGTCCGAACTGACCCCCTGCAACGCCCATCTGCGCGATCTGGCGGAGCGGGTGAAGTTTGGCGTCTATGAGGCGGGCGGCTTCCCCGTTGAGTTCCCGGTTTTCTCGCCTTCTGAAAGCACGATCCGCCCCACCGCCATGCTCTACCGCAATCTCTGCGCCATGGATGTGGAGGAGGCGATCCGCGCCAAATGCATCGACGGCGTGGTCCTGCTGGCGGGCTGCGACAAGACCACGCCTGCGCTGCTGATGGGCGCCGCCTCTGTCGATCTGCCCGCCATTGTCGTCTCCGGTGGTCCGATGTTGAACGGGCATTTCCGGGGTGAGCGGGTCGGCTCTGGCACCCACCTTTGGAAATTCTCAGAAGCCGTCCGCGCGGGCGAGATGACGGCGGAAGAGTTTGTCGAGGCCGAGGCGTCCATGTCCCGTTCCCCCGGCTCATGTAACACGATGGGCACGGCCAGCACGATGGCCTCCATGGCAGAGGCTCTGGGCATGGCCCTCTCCGGCAATGCCGCGATCCCCGCCGTCGACAGCCGCCGCCGCGCGATGTCGCATGTCACCGGCAGGCGCATCGTGCAGATGGTCAAGGACGATCTGAAACCCTCCGACATTATGACCAAACAGGCGTTCGAAAACGCGATCCGCACCAATGCCGCCATCGGGGGGTCCACCAATGCGGTCATCCACCTGCTCGCCATGGCTGGGCGGACGAAGGGCGTGGACCTGACACTCGATGATTGGGACAGGCTGGGGCGTGACGTGCCCACAATCGTCAACCTCATGCCGTCCGGCAAATACCTGATGGAAGAGTTCTTCTATGCCGGCGGCCTTCCCGTCGTGATCAAACGGCTGGGCGAGGCGGGGCTTCTGCACAAGGACGCACTGACCGTCTCCGGCGGGTCGATGTGGGATGAGGTCAAGGATGTCCAGAACTGGAACGAAGACGTCATCCTGCCCGTCGAAAAGGCGCTGACCCAATCTGGCGGCATCGCCGTGCTCCGCGGCAACCTGGCCCCCGGTGGGGCAGTCCTGAAACCCTCTGCTGCCACGCCGGAACTCATGAAACACAAGGGCCGCGCGGTCGTGTTCGAGGATATCGACGACTACAAGGCGCGCATCAATGACGACGATCTGGATATTGATGAAAGCTGTGTGATGGTCCTGAAAAATTGCGGCCCACGTGGCTATCCCGGCATGGCCGAGGTGGGGAATATGGGCCTGCCGCCCAAGATCTTGAAGAAGGGCATCACCGACATGGTCCGCATCTCGGACGCGCGCATGTCGGGCACAGCGTTCGGCACGGTTGCGCTGCACACAACACCCGAAGCGGCGCGCGGCGGACCCCTCGCCATCGTGCAGGACGGCGACATGATCGAACTGGATGTGGAGGCACGGCGCATCCACCTTGATATCACCGATCAGGAACTCGAAGACCGGCTGTCGAAATGGAGCGCCGAAGCCTCCGGCGCCAACCCGCGCCCCGAAAGCGGCTATGCGATGCTCTATCATGACCGGGTCATGGGGGCCGATACGGGCGCCGATTTCGACTTCCTCGTTGGGTGTCGCGGTAACGCCGTGGGCAAGGAAGCCCACTGATGACGCCCATCTGCCTTGTGGGCATCGGCAAGATCGCGGTGGACCAGCACGTGCCCGCGATCAACGCAAGCGACGACTGGGATTTGGCCGCCACCGTCAGCCGCTCCGGCACGGTTGACGGCATCCCCGCCTTCACCAATTTCGACCGGATGCTGGCCGAAAGGGACATCCCCGTCATCTCGCTCTGCCTGCCGCCAGTGCCGCGCTTTGCGTATGCGGCCAAAGCCATAGCCGCAGGCCGCCAAGTGATGCTCGAAAAACCACCCGGCGCGACCTTGGCCGAGGTCCATTCGCTGCAGGATATGGCGGCCAAGGCGGGCGTGACCCTTTTTGCGACATGGCACAGCCGCATGGCGCGGGGAGTTGCGGCGGCGAAGGCCTTCCTCGCGGACAAGACTGTGACCGCTGGCCAGATCACCTGGAAAGAAGACGTGCGCCGTTGGCACCCCGGACAGGACTGGGTGTTCGAAGCGGGAGGGATGGGTGTCTTCGATCCGGGCATCAACGCGCTCTCGATCCTGACAGAGGTGCTGCCCGCCCAGATCCACCTGCAATCTGCCGCTCTGTCCTTCCCGGAAAATCGGCAAACGCCAATCGCTGCCGATCTCACCTTCTCGAGCGGGATCACGGCAGCCTTTGACTGGCGGCAAGAGGGTGACCAGATCTGGGAAATCACATTGCAGACGGAGGATGACAGTGTGCAGCTCCTCGATGGCGGCAATCGTTGTGTCATCAACGCGCATGAAGCGGAAATCTCTGATCTTGATGAGTACCCGGCGCTCTACGATCACATGGCGAAGCTGTTGGCACGTGGCGCAAGCGACGTCGATCTGTCACCGATGATCCATGTGGCTGACGCGATGACTCTTGGGCGCCGTGAAATGGTCGAGGCTTTCGACTTCTAGGCCAAATCCTTCATCAATCCTTAAGCTGGGATTGGCGAGAGCTAAGCTTCATTCCATTAGGAAGTATGCGATGCGTGCGAGTTTAGCGCCGAGCGACCGCAGACTATTCTATTTTTGCCAATGGTTTAGCCCGCTTTATCCCATGCAATTTCAGACGACACGAACCGCCGCAGATTTGGGCCTACTTCAGTTCACAAACTGCCAAAAATTTACCGTTTGATAAAAAATGAAACTGTGGCAGGCTGTCTTGCGTGAAGCCACGACAGGAAAAACCCATGTCCAGCCCCCAGAACACTCAGATGACACCCGGTATCGTTCCGGGACGTTTGCCCGCCGAAACGCTTGCCGAAAACTTCGACGACCTGCACGCACCATTCGCCCCGCACGAGGCCACCGTCGCCGCCGACCGCTGTTATTTCTGTCATGACGCGCCCTGCGTGACAGCCTGCCCTACGGATATCGATATCCCGTTATTTATCAGGCAGATCAGCACAGGCACGCCAGAAGCAGCGGCGAAAACGATCTTTGATCAGAACATTCTGGGTGGCATGTGCGCGCGCGTCTGCCCGACCGAGGACCTTTGCGAACAAGCCTGCGTGCGCGAAATGGCCGAGGGCAAACCGGTCGAAATTGGCCGTTTGCAGCGCTACGCCACTGATACGCAGATGGCAAAACAAAGCCACCCTTACGAACGTGCGCCGGAGACCGGCAAGAAAGTGGCCGTGGTTGGCGCGGGCCCTGCGGGACTGGCCTGCGCGCACCGCCTAGCGATGTATGGTCACGACGTGACAATCTACGACGCCGCTGACAAACCGGGCGGGCTGAATGAATTCGGCATCGCGGCGTATAAAACGACGGATAATTTCGCCGCTGCGGAAGTGGATTGGCTACTCGGTATTGGCGGCATCACAGTCAAATATGGCATGCGGCTGGGTGACAATCTGTCTTTGGACGACCTCGTCGGCTGCTTCCCGGCGGTCTTTTTGGGTGTCGGCTTAGGCGGTGTGAACGCCCTGCGTGCGGACGGGGAAGACAAGGACGGCGTGCGTGATGCCGTTGATTTCATTTCTGATTTACGGCAGGCAAGCGATCTAGCCTCGCTACCGGTCGGCCGAGACGTCGTTGTGATCGGTGGTGGGATGACAGCAGTTGATGCCGCCGTGCAATCGAAACTTTTGGGTGCGCAAAATGTCACTATCGCTTACCGGCGCGGACGCGATGCGATGAGCGCCAGCCGCTATGAACAAGACCTCGCCGCCTCCAAAGGCGTAAACCTGATGTTCAATGCGCAGCCGGTTGCAATCCACGGAAATGGCGCGGTGCGCGAGATTGAGCTTGAATATACCGTCGAAGACAATGGCCTGAAAGGCACCGGAGAAACGGTTCGACTGCCCGCCGATCAGGTGTTCAAAGCTATCGGCCAGACGCTGGAAACTGAGGCCGGGTTGGACCTTGTGGGGCGCAAGATTGCTGTAAGCGGTGCGGGTCGTACCAGCCGCGCTGGCGTTTGGGCCGGTGGCGACTGCGCGAGTGGTGGCGATGACCTGACAGTGACCGCCGTCGCCGAAGGCCGTGATGCGGCCGAAGACATCCATGCGACGCTTTCTGCCTAATCTGTGCTATGCTTGATGCGGGGATAACAGCGCTGGAGGGGGAGATGGAAACGCTCGAAACCCGCGTGGCCGCGCATTACACCACGCAAGACCTACTGGATCGGATTGATGCTGCATTGTCAGAGATGGGCGTCGACACGGCATCCGTTGATGATTTGAAGCCGGTCGACGAATTTCACACAGGTGGGCTCGAGTCGACGGATGCACTGCTATCACAATTGGAGATTACGCCTGAGACCAAGGTGCTTGATATCGGCTGCGGGCTTGGTGGAACCGCACGGCACGTCGTGCATCGTTATGGCGCCCATGTGACGGGCGTTGACCTGACACCGCTTTTTGTTGAGGTGGGGCGTGCCCTGAATGCCCGTGTGCATCTGGACGAAGCGATTGATCTGCATGTTGGCTCGGCGACTGACTTGCCGATGGATGATGCGAGTTTCGACCTCGTGTCGATGTTTCATGTTGGAATGAACATTGCCGATAAAGAGCATCTCTTTGCCGAGGTTGCCCGGGTTCTGAAGCCGGGAGGACGTTTTGCGCTCTTCGATGTGATGCGCGATGATAATGCGGAAGATCTGCAATTTCCATTGCCATGGTCTGAAAAGCCGGAGTCGTCATTTGTCGATCCTGCGACCGTCTATGCAGATGCTGCCGAAGCAGTAGGGCTAGCCCTGCATGGGCAGCGGTATCGCCGAGATTTCACGCTCAGTTACTTCGCACATGTCTTTGAGGCGATTGAGAAAGCAGGTGGCCCGCCGCCCCTGGGTATCCACCTCCTGATGGGCGACACGGCAGGTGAGAAGCTGAAAAACTACGTCGCAAATGTCGAGGCGCACCGGATAGCGCCCGTTGAGATGATTTTTGACAAGCCCTAAGCCTGGGCGGGAAAGAGGTATGCAATGGCCGATCTGACAACTGATTTTCTCGGGATCAAATCACCCAATCCGTTCTGGCTGGCCTCTGCCCCGCCGACGGATAAGGAGTACAATGTGCGTCGCGCGTTTGAAGCCGGATGGGGTGGCGTCGTCTGGAAAACGCTGGGCGCAGAAGGCCCTCCGGTCGTCAACGTCAACGGCCCGCGCTACGGCGCGATCTATGGTGCAGATCGGCGGCTCTTGGGGCTCAATAATATTGAGCTGATCACCGACCGCCCGTTGGAAACCAATCTGGAGGAAATCAAACGGGTCAAGGCCGACTACCCCGACCGAGCCATGATCGTCAGCATCATGGTGCCGTGTGAGGAGCAGGCTTGGAAAGCGATCCTGCCCAGAGTGATGGAGACTGGTGCTGACGGGATCGAGCTCAACTTTGGCTGCCCGCACGGGATGTCGGAACGCGGCATGGGCTCTGCTGTCGGGCAGGTGCCGGAATACATCCAGATGGTCACCGAATGGTGCAAGAAATACTACGATAAGCCGGTGATCGTGAAACTGACGCCGAACATCACAGATATTCGCAAGCCTGCTGCAGCCGCCAAGGCCGGAGGTGCGGATGCGGTGAGTCTCATCAACACGATCAACTCGATCACCTCCGTCAATCTCGATACGATGTCGCCTGAGCCATCGATTGACGGCAAAGGCTCTCACGGTGGCTATTGCGGCCCAGCAGTGAAGCCGATCGCCATGTCAATGGTGTCGGAAATCGCACGCCATCAGGAGACACACGGTCTCCCGATAAGCGGCATCGGTGGCATCACCACCTGGCGCGATGCTGCAGAATTCATGGCTTTGGGTTGCGGCAATGTGCAGGTATGCACGGCGGCGATGACCTATGGCTTCAAGATCGTACAAGAGATGATCAGCGGGCTGTCACAGTGGATGGATGAAAAGGGATACCGATCCACCTCTGACTTCATCGGGATGGCCGTGCCCAATGTGACGGATTGGCAATACCTGAACCTCAACTACGTCGCAAAGGCACGGATCAGCCAGGATGACTGCATCAAGTGCGGACGTTGCTATGCGGCCTGTGAAGATACAAGCCACCAGGCAATCGCCCTGTCAGAGGACCGCACCTTCACCGTGATTGATGAGGAATGTGTAGCCTGCAACCTTTGCGTTGATGTCTGTCCGGTTGAGGGTTGCATCACAATGGAGCCCATGAAACCCGGCGAGGTCGACCCGCGCACTGGCAAAGTCGTGGAAAAGGAATATGCCAACTGGACAACGCACCCGAACAACCCGGGCGCCGTCGCGGCGGAGTAGCAGACTTTTCGTCACGAAAAGTCTGCCGCGGGACAAAGTCTTCGTGACGAAGACTTTGTCTTATCAAACATGCACGGTCAGGTGATCAGGCGCGCAGATGACGATAAACTGACCCGCGCATTCAAGCAGATGAAAGCCCCGCCGTTCTACCTCTGCAATCATAGCGCTGCGCCCGACCTCGCGCTCAACATCGCGGACTGCACGCCGCACAATACCACCTGATCGCGCGGCCTTCGCGCTGAACAATTGGTGAAAGAAGGCAGGATTTCCCGGTCGAAACCGCGTTTCGCGCAATTGTATCTGTTTCATGCGGACGACGGTAGCGCCGGTCTGGTTTATGAAGGGTTACGTCCATCACTCCGCAATATGCTGCGCATGACGTGATCAATAAACGCCTGTGCCCCGGCAAACGGATCGTCGGTCCCGCGTACGGCACGCACTTGCACATCAAAGTCCGCATAATGCTGCGTCAATGCCCAGATGGAGAATATCAGATGGTGCGGATCGACCCGCGCGATTTTGCCCGTATCAGACCATGCACGAATGATCCCCGCCTTTTCATCGACGAGTTGTTTCAGATCGCTGCCCAGCATTGCACCGATGCGTGGCGCGCCCTGCAGGATCTCGTTCGCAAACAGGCGGCTTTCGCGCGGGAATTCGCGGCTCATGGTCAGCTTGCGCTGCGCATAGCTGACAATTTCCTCGACCGGATCGCCCGCACTATTGAGCGCGCGCAGCGGATCGAGCCAGGTATCCAGCAGTCGTTCGAGGAGTGCGGTATGTATCGCTTCCTTTGACGGGAAATAATAAAGCAGATTGGGCTTGGACAGCCCGGCCGCCGCCGCGATCTGATCCAGAGTCGATCCCCGGAACCCGTATTGGGAGAATACGTCCAACCCGGCATCAAGTATGGCTGTCCGGTTGCGCAACTGGATTCGGGTTTGCGCTTTGGTCATGGTAATCCCTTGCTCAAATTTCGGGCGTCATGCCCCTCTGCAGGCGCAGCTGCTGCCTTTGGTTGCATCTGCCCGCAATTGATGCGGAGAACTTGACTGGCGTCCCCCCTCTGTTAGCGTTGATTTGACCAACTGGTCAAACCAAGACTGCCCTAGCCAACAGGAGAGAGCCATGGCCGCCCCCGGAGAGAACCTGCGCATCAACGGGGAACGCCTGTGGGACAGCCTGATGGAGATGGCCAAGATCGGCCCCGGTGTGGCGGGCGGGAATAACCGCCAAACGCTGACGGACGAAGACAGCGAAGGGCGGCATCTGTTCCAGAAATGGTGTGAGGATGCGGGCTGTACGATGGGCGTCGACGAGATCGGCAATATGTTCGCGCGGCGCGAGGGGACGGACCCGGATGCGCTGCCGGTCTATGTGGGCTCGCACCTCGATACGCAGCCGACGGGTGGCAAATATGATGGAGTACTGGGGGTGCTTGGCGGGTTGGAGATCATCCGCACGCTCAACGATCTGGACATCAAGACGAAACACCCGATTGTCGTGACCAACTGGACGAATGAGGAAGGCACCCGCTACGCGCCTGCTATGCTGGCCTCGGGTGTTTTCGCGGGCAAGCATGAACTCGACTGGGCCTATGATCGCGTCGATGCCGATGGCAAACGCTTCGGTGATGAACTCGAACGGATCGGCTGGAAAGGCACCGAGAAAGTCGGCGATCGCAAGATGCACGCCTTCTTTGAGCTGCACATCGAACAGGGCCCGATCCTTGAGGCTGAAGGCAAGGATATCGGCGTCGTCACCCATGGGCAGGGCCTACGCTGGATCGAATGCACCGTGACAGGCAAGGAAAGCCACACCGGTTCAACCCCGATGCATATGCGCAAGAATGCGGGGCGGGGCCTCGCCCTGATCACCGAACTGGTCCATGAGATCGCGATGAAGAACCAGCCCAACGCGGTGGGCGCCATCGGCCATATCGACGTCTACCCCAACAGCCGCAACATCATTCCCGGCAAGGTGGTCTTTACCGTCGATATGCGCACGCATCTTTTGGACAAGCTGAACGGGATGGTGGATGAACTGATGGACCGCGCCCCAAAGCTCTGCGAAGATATCGGGGTGACATTCGAGGCCGAAATCGTCGGCCAATTCGACCCGCCCGCCTTTGACGAAGGTTGCGTGAAGGCCGTGCGGAACGCGGCGGAGCGGCTGGGCTATAGCCACATGGATATCGTCTCGGGCGCGGGGCACGACGCCTGCTGGATCAACGACCTCTACCCGACCTCCATGGTCATGTGCCCCTGTGTGGACGGGCTGAGCCACAACGAGGCCGAAGAAATCAGCCCCGAATGGGCGCGGGCGGGGACGGACGTGCTGTTCCACGCGGTGGTAGAGACGGCGGAGATTGTGGGGTGAGGGCGCAGATTGCCGGTTTGTTGTGTTTTACCGCTACGGTCGGTGCGGCGGACTCTGGCATGGTGCCCCTTGCAACCATACTGGCGGGACAACCAGAACAGTCGTACCAGTATGTAAGGTGTGCAGCATTCTACCTTGCAAATGTGGAATGGGCCGGCCAAGCAATAAGTGAAGAAGTCTTCGAGAGTTCGAAAAAGTCTCTCGAAGACTTGCTGCTAATTGCAACGCTCGTAAGGTCATCCGATAGCGCGGATGGAGTGGAGCATATAGCTGAAACTGTGAACTTGGACACACGCCAAATCGCGGACTTCTATTTGGAGAATTATCGCGAAAGCTACGCGCTTAGGGGAACCGCATGGGAAGCCAATGCGGTGTGGGAAGGCGATGCAGCAACTTGCCGACCAATAGCTGAAGCTGCCAGCCAAGTTGCCAACGAATTGGGAGACTCATGAAATGACCAAAGTCATCAAAAACGGCACCATCGTCACGCATGATCTGACCTACAAGGCTGACGTCCTGATCGACGGTGGCAAGATCATTGAGATCGGCCCGGACCTGAAAGGGGACGAGGAACTGGACGCGACCGGGTGCTATGTCATGCCCGGCGGCATCGACCCGCATGTGCATCTGGAGATGCCGTTTATGGGCACTTATTCCAGTGATGACTTTGAGTCCGGCACCCGCGCGGGCCTCGCCGGGGGCACCACGATGGTTGTCGACTTCTGCCTGCCCAATCAGGGCGAAAGCCTGCTCGACGCGATCAAGCGTTGGGACAACAAATCGACGCGCGCCAATTGCGACTATTCCTTCCACATGGCCGTCACTTGGTGGGGCGAGCAGGTGTTCAACGACATGGAAACGGTCGTGAAGGACCGGGGGATTAACACGTTCAAACACTTCCTCGCCTATAAAGGCGCGCTGATGGTGAATGATGATGAGCTCTTCGCCTCCTTCAACCGCCTGTCCGAACTCGGCGCCATCGCCATGGTCCACGCCGAAAACGGCGATGTGGTGGCCGAGATGACGGCGAAACTGTTGGCCGAGGGCAATACCGGACCGGAGGGGCATGCCTATTCGCGGCCTTCGCAGGTCGAAGGCGAGGCGACAAACCGCGCCATCATGATCGCCGATATGGCGGGCGTGCCGCTTTATGTGGTGCATACCTCCTGCGAGGAAGCGCATGAGGCCATCCGCCGTGCCCGCCAACAGGGCAAACGCGTCTGGGGTGAGCCTCTAATCCAGCATCTGACGCTGGATGAATCTGAATATTTCAACAAGGATTGGGACCACGCCGCCCGCCGCGTCATGTCACCGCCCTTCCGGAACAAGCAGCATCAGGATAGCCTCTGGGCCGGATTGCAGGCGGGGTCACTGTCGGTTGTGGCGACGGACCACTGCGCCTTTACGACCGAGCAGAAGCGGACCGGCGTTGGCGATTTCTCAAAGATCCCGAATGGGACCGGCGGGCTGGAGGACCGGATGCCGATGCTCTGGACCCATGGGGTGAAAACTGGACGGTTGACGCCAAATGAGTTTGTCGCCGTGACCTCAACCAACATCGCGAAGATCCTGAACTGCTATCCGAAGAAAGGCGCAGTGCTGGTCGGCGCCGATGCCGATCTGGTGGTTTGGGACCCGGAGAAGTCGAAGACGATCACGGCGGGGTCGCAGCAATCGGCCATCGACTACAACGTATTTGAAGGGAAAGAAGTGACGGGCCTGCCCCGCTTTACCCTTACACGGGGCCATGTGGCGATCCACGATGGGGAGGTCCGGACGCAGGAAGGGCACGGGAAGTTCGTTGCACGCGAGGCGAATACGCCGACCAATAAGGCGCTGAGCACCTGGAAAGAACTGACCGCGCCGATGCCTGTTGAGCGGACGGGGATACCTGCCAGTGGCGTCTAGGACCGGGCAGCTACCACCACGATACTGGTCGCTAGATCGGTATCTAATCGTTGTTTTCTCGACGATATTTTTGACGTTTCCGCTGATAACGGTGCTTGGTTTCGTCTGGCAAGGGGGGGGAATTGAGCCATTGTCATCGTTTGAGGACGCACTTGAATTCGTGCATGCCTTTTTCGCGATGCAGTTATTCTTTGGATGGCCAGTTTGGGGGCCTGTGGCATTAATAGCGTTGTTAATTGGAATGCCCGCATGGATTGTTCTACTGCGATACCTCACAGCAACGCACCTTTCGCCGAGAATATCGATATTGATTGCAACACTTTTTGTCGTGGGCATCACTGCGCTTGGCGCGGATATTTGGTTCATTGCAGCAGATGGTTTACCGCTGAGTTTTGGGTCATTGACGTACTCGACAGTGTTTGGCCCAATTGCCGCACCGGTTGCTGCGATAGCCACCCAGCTTGTTTACGGTTTTGGCTAGAATGAAAACTGCTATATCCGCTACCGGCCTAAACCTTACATTCCAAACCAATGACGGCCCGGTTCATGCGCTGAAGGACGTGAACCTTGATATTGCCAAGGGCGACTTTGTCAGCTTCATTGGCCCGTCTGGCTGCGGTAAAACAACGTTCCTCCGCTGCATTGCCGGTCTGGAAACACCCACGGCTGGAGAGATCACCGTCAACGGCATGACCCCGGATCAGGCGCGGCGGGCGCGGGCTTACGGCTATGTGTTTCAGGCGGCGGGGCTTTATCCTTGGCGGACGATTGGGGGCAATATCCGCCTGCCCTTGGAGATCATGGGATTTTCGGAGACCGAGAAGAAAGAGCGGGTGGGCCAGGTGCTGGAGCTTGTCGATCTGGTGGGGTTTGAGAAGAAGTACCCTTGGCAGCTTTCAGGCGGCATGCAACAGCGGGCGTCCATTGCCCGCGCGCTCGCGTTCGATGCGGATATCTTGTTGATGGATGAACCCTTTGGTGCGCTGGATGAGATCGTGCGCGACCACCTGAACGAACAGCTTCTCGACCTTTGGGCGCGGACGAAGAAGACGATTGGGTTTGTGACCCATTCGATCCCCGAGGCGGTGTATCTGTCCACCAAGATCGTCGTCATGTCCCCGCGTCCGGGGCGGATCACGGATGTGATCGACAGCCCGTTGCCGAAAGAACGGCCACTGGATATTCGCGATACGCCGGAATTCATCGAGATTGCGCACCGTGTGCGTGATGGTCTGCGGGCAGGGCATGTGGATGCGTGAGGATCGCCTCCGGCGGGAGTATTTTTGGCGAGATGATGAGGGCTTTTGCTCATGAAGTCGGTCTTGCCTATCGTCACCGTCGTTGCCGCGATCCTTGGGTTCTGGGTGCTTGCCGTGATCCCAATGAACATGCATCTGACGGCGGATCAGGCGCAGCGGGACGGGTTAGTTGTGATGCCAGAGACGCCAGCGGAGCGGCAGGCTTATTCGGGTCTCGGTCTGACTTTGCAGAATACCAGCTTGATCAGCCGGACTTACACTCTGGAGCGCCCGCGTCTGCCGTCGCCGCATCAGGTGGGCGCCGAGATGTGGGAGACGGTGTTCGAGCGTCGTGTGACCTCGCGCCGGTCGCTTGTCTATCACGGGTGGGTCACGCTGTCGGCGACGCTGGTAGGGTTTGCGATTGGGACGGGGCTGGGCATCCTGCTTGCCGTTGGGATCGTTTACAACAAGGCGATGGATATGAGTGTGATGCCGTGGGCCATTGCCAGCCAGACGATCCCCATTCTGGCACTGGCACCCATGATCATTGTGATGCTGGGTTCAATCGGCATTCAGGGGCTGTTCCCGAAGGCGGTGATCAGTGCTTACTTGAGCTTCTTTCCGGTGGTCGTTGGCATGGTGAAGGGGTTGCGCAGCCCGGATGCGATGCAGACCGACCTTTTGCACACCTATAATGCGAGCCCCGCGCAGGGGTTCTGGAAACTGCGGTTGCCAGCGTCTGTGCCGTATCTGTTTGCATCGCTCAAGATCGGCATTTCGGCATCGCTGGTCGGGGCCATCGTTGCGGAACTGCCCACTGGCGCGCGGGCAGGTTTCGGCGCACGAATGTTGGTGGGGGATCAATACGGACAGCCGTTGGTCACATGGGCTGCTTTGTTCGCAGCGGCCATCACCGCGGCGGCACTTGTCGGGTTCTTCAGCCTCATTGAGCGGCTGACATTGCGCCGCATGGGGATGCACGCGGCATGACGGGCGCGGCGATCATCAGTGCTTTGGCGGTTTGGGGCGCAGGTTGGTGGCTAAACGCACGACTGGCTGCGAGCACCGTGGCCGGGACGCGTGCGGTGCGTTTGGCGGTGCCTGCGATCTTTGGCCTAACACTGCTGATCATGTGGGAGCTTCTGGTGCGGATGCTGGAGGTGAGTCCCGTGATCCTGCCGCCGCCGACCATGATTGCGGAGCGGTTCGCCAATGAGATCCCCACTCTCTGGGCTGATTTCGTCCAGACGATCATCAAGGGGGCGATGACGGGGTATATCATCGGCGGGCTCGCCGCCTTTGCCATCGCGATCCTTGCTGACCGGTCAGATTTCCTGACACGTGGCATCTTGCCCGTGGGCAGCTTCATGGCGGCGCTGCCTATTGTTGGCATCGCGCCAATTTTCGTGCGCTGGCTGGGGAGTGACTGGCAGTCCAAGGCGGCGGTGGTTGCCGTGATGGTGTTCTTCCCGATACTAGTGAACACTGTGGCCGGTCTGCGCGACACGACGGCAATGCAACGGGATCTGATGCGCACCTATGGCGCCAGCTATTGGGCCACGCTCTTTAAACTCCGCCTGCCAGCCGCCATGCCATTCATCTTTAACGGCCTCAAGATTTCGACCACTTTGGCACTGATCGGCGCAATCGTTGCTGAATTTTTTGGCTCGCCCACCGTTGGCATGGGCTTTCGGATATCGACCTCTGTCGGCCAGCTTGCGCTTGACATGGTTTGGGCCGAGATTGTCGTCGCTGCGCTGGCGGGGAGCGCGTTTTATGGTTTGATGGCATGGATCGAGGGGCGGGTGACCTTTTGGCACCCATCGCAACGCAAATAAACGAAGCCCCGGCAAGAGGGCGCAACACCAACTAGGAGAAGAGTACATGAAGAAGTTTATGCTGGCGGCTGCACTCGCCGCAGGTCTGGGCGGGACGGCCCAGGCTGATGGGCATGCAAATGATGTGACGCTGCAATTGCAGTGGGTCACACAGTCTCAATTCGCGGGCTATTACGTGGCGCTGGATCAGGGGTTTTACGAAGAGGAAGGGCTGAACGTCACGATCCTGCCCGGTGGGCCGGATATTGCACCTCCCCAGGTGCTGGCCGGTGGCGGCGCGGATGTGATGTTGAACTGGATGCCTTCCGCCCTTGCGGCGCGCGAAAAGGGCCTGCCCGTGGTGAACATCGCGCAGCCTTTCAAGACCTCCGGCCTGATGCTGACCTGCTGGAAGGACACGGGCATCGAAAGCGTGGAGGATTTCCGGGGCAAGACCATCGGTGTCTGGTTCTTCGGCAACGAATATCCATTCCTGAGCTGGATGAGCCAGGCGGGCATTCCGACTGATGGGGGCGATGATGGCGTGACTGTGCTGCGCCAGGGCTTCAACGTTGATCCGCTCTTGAATCGCGAGGCCGACTGCATTTCGACCATGACCTATAACGAATATGGGCAGGTGCTCGATGCGGGCGTGTCCGAGGATGAACTCGTCACCTTCAAATACGAAGAACAGGGTGTCGCCACCTTGGAAGATGGCATCTATGCGCTTGAGGAGAACTTGGAAGATCCTGTGTTCGTCGACAAGATGGTGCGGTTTGTGCGCGCCTCGATGAAGGGCTGGAAATGGGCCGAGGAAAACCCGGAAGATGCGGCTGGCATCGTGCTTGATTACGATGAAACCGGTGCGCAGGGAGAAGCCGCGCAAATCCGCATGATGGGTGAGATTGCGAAGCTGACGGCTGGTTCCGACGGCGCGCTTGATCCCGCCGACTTCCAGCGGACTGTCGACACGCTGCTCGCTGGGGGATCGGACCCCGTGATTACTTCGCAGCCTGAAGGGGCGTGGACGCACATGATTACGGATCAGGCGCTGAACTAAGGTTTGGTTGGGCGCGCCCGCGCCGACCATACGAAGATCGGCCAAGAAGACCCCGAGGTGACCTTCGGGGTCTTTTTCTTTCGTTTGGTGCCCCGATCAAACAGCCAGAAGTAAAGGCCCTGATCGCGATTTCATGGTAGCCAGCGTGTTAATGTATGCGTAAGCTCCTGCGTACTACTGGGTATTCACAGTCATGATGGGACCCAGTATACGAGAGAAATTGGTAAGGTTCTTTTACCACAGGCCTTGGGAGGGGTCTGTTTCTATAACAAGGGAGGGTCCTTCATGGCCATTCGTACTTTCGCCGCTGCTGCTGCGGCCAGCATCGTGTTAACCGCCCCTGCGCAAGCGCAGGAAACCTTTGAGATGACTTCAGCTTTTGGTAAGAACCTGCCCATTCTTGGGACGGCTGCCGTTGGTTTTACCGAGAAACTGAACTCCATCACCGAAGACGTCGAGTTTGAGCATTTTGATCCCGGTGAGTTGGTGCCCGCGCTTGAAGCGCTTGATGCGGTCTCAAACGGCTCGGTTGATGCGGCCTACACGACAGCCGGTTATTGGCAGGGCAAAATCCCCGCCGCGTCACTTTTCGCCGCTGTGCCCTTTGGCCCAGAGGCGGGCGAGTTCCTGGCATGGATGATGTATGACGATGGGATGGAATTGTTCCAACGCATGTATGACGAGAATGGATATAACGTGCATGTTATTCCTTGCGGCATCATCGCGCCCGAGACCTCTGGCTGGTTCAAGAATGAGATCAACTCGCTTGAGGATCTTGAAGGCCTGAACATGCGCTTCTTCGGTCTGGGTGCCGAGGTGATGCAGCGTCTGGGCGTGTCCACATCGCTGCTTGCGGCTGGCGATATCTTCCCAGCGCTTGAGCGCGGTGCGATTGACGCCACCGAATTCTCAATGCCGCGGATCGATGCGCGGTTGGGCTTCCACAACATTGCCAAGTACAACTACTTCCCCGGCTGGCACCAGCCTGCGACCATGTTTGAGCTTTTGATCAACAAGGATCGTTGGGAAGATCTGGATGAAATCTCACAAAACCAGGTCGAGATCGCATGTATGGCGAACATCACCGACAACTATGCTGAAGGTGAGGCGACGAACTTTGCCGCGATGCAGGACAACACTGAAAACAATGGTGTGACGATCAAGCAATGGCCGCCAGAGATGCTGGATGCGTTTGAGGCGTCATGGAACGAAGTGGCTGCAGAACTGGCTGCGGAAGACGCGTTCTTTGCAGAGGTCTGGACAGATCTGCAGGAATTCCGCGAAGGCTATGCCGTGTGGAACAGCAATATCTACCTGCCACGCCCACGCAAATGATCCAAGAATGCGTGTTGTCGGCGCAGTGATTGCGCCGGCGCGTGCCTGTCGGGGGCAAAGCCGCTTGGCCCCGACACTGGCCCAACATTCGGAAGGGGAGAACCGGATTATGGGTTCTGCTTAGGTCTAGGAGGGCCGTTTCATGCAGTCTGTTGAAGAAATCGCCGCGGTCAATGACCCCGGTGAGGTGGGACGAGACGATCACAATAAGGGTGATCGTCTGACCGTCCTGATCTCCAATCTCTTTGCCTGGATTTTCCCAATTCTGATGATCGCAATCTGCGCGCAGGTCTTTTTGCGCGGCGCTGGGATGAACCAGGCTTGGCTTGATGATTTTCAATGGTGGCTCTATGGCTCGGCGGTTTTGGTGGGCATCGGATATGCGGTGACCACAAATAGCCATGTCCGTGTCGATATCCTTTATGACAATTTCCCCGATAAGAAGAAGCTGCGCACGGATATCTTCGCGTTGGCGTGGCTTTTCCTGCCGTTCATCATCCTGTGCTGGGACGTCACCATCCACTATGCGATTGCTTCGGTCGTTGCTGATGAAGGCTCGGACAGCCCCAACGGTCTGCACAATCTCTGGATTTTGAAGATAATGATGAACGCTAGCTTCATCATCATCGGTATTGCCGCCTGGTCAGCCTATGTGCGCAATTTATCGAAGCTGATGAAACCGACATTATCGCGGCAGCTGATTTACGCCTTTCCGTCCACGATGTTTCTCGTCAACCTCATCACCTTTTATGCGATCTGGTGGTTCATCTATTTGACCAGCCCAGCTGAAACGACCGCGCGAGAGGTTGGCCGCGCCGCTATCTTTGATGAATTCGAAGTGGGTGTTTACGACATCAAATACACCATCGTTATCTCACTTGTTCTGACTGTGCTTGTCATCGGTGCGGCCCGGTTCTTGGACCGCGGCGCTCGCAATGAAAGCGCAGTTTAAGGGGACCTGACATGTTTGAATTTCTGGGTCAGTTCCTGACATTGAACGAAATCGCCGTGATGGCGATGTTTGCAACCTTCATCTGGATGCTCTTCCGCGGCATCCCAGTGGCGATGGCGCTGGTCGGTGTCAGCCTGATCTTCGTGCTGATTGCCGAGTTCTTTCTCGATCCCTATCGCAGCTTCTTCCGCGATATCATCGAATTTGATCGCACCGGCATCAATTACCAGCGTTTGCAGGCCCTCTCTGGGCGCCTCTTTGGCAATATCGTCAAGAACCCGGTTCTGGTTGCGTTGCCGATGTTCATCTTCATGGGGTTGATGCTGGATCAATCGGGCGTGGCCCAGCGGATGATGCATGCGATGCAAAAGCTCTTTGGCGCGTTGCGCGGGGGGCTCTCGCTCACGGTGCTCCTGATCGGTATCATTCTGGCCGCATCGACGGGTGTGATCGGCGCGTCTGTCACGCTTTTGGGTGTCATGGCCCTGCCTGCGATGATGAAGCAGAACTACTCCAAACCCATTGCAACCGGCACCATCGCCTCGGCAGGAACCTTGGGCATCCTGATCCCGCCATCGATCATGCTGGTGATCATGTCCGACCAGTTGGCGATCAGCCTTGGTGATCTGTTCATGGGCGCGCTCTTTCCCGGTCTGATCCTCGGTGGGCTCTATATCGTGTTCATCGTGATCTATGGCTTCATCAATCCCGATGCGATGCCCGCACCCGAGAAGGCGGGCAAGGTCGGTTGGCCGGAGGTGAAAGAGGTGCTTTTGGCAGTCGTGCCGCCAATGTTCCTCATTCTTTTGGTCTTGGGCTCCATCTTTGCCGGTTTTGCGACACCGACAGAGGCATCGGGTTTGGGTGCATTGGGTGCGACGCTTCTGGCTTTGGCCAATGGTAAGCTGAATTTCCGCGTGCTGCGGGATGTCAGCCGCTCCACGCTGAACACGTCAGGCTATATCGTGGGCATATTCCTTGCCGCGAACTTCTTTGCGTACGTGTTGCGCCGCTATGGTGGCGACGAGATCGTGCAGCATCTTGTCCTCTCGGCCTTTGACGACCCCTATATGACGGTCGCATTCATCCTCTTTATCGTGTTCCTGTTGGGCTTCCTGCTGGACTGGATCGAGATCACGATCATCATCATGCCGCTGATGTTGCCCATCATCCTGTCGCTTGAGCTGGCAGTTCCGGGCTTTGATCAGGTGCGTGACCCGTCCGTTGTGTGGTTTGCGATACTTGTTGCGGTAACCTTGCAAACCTCGTTCCTTACCCCGCCGGTTGGCTTTGCGCTCTTTTACCTCAAAGGCGTATGCCCGCCGGGCGTGACTTTGGGGCATATCTACCGGGGCATCATCCCGTTCGTGATGCTGCAGCTGCTCGGGTTGTTCATCGTCTTCGAGTTCCCGGCGCTAACCACCTGGTTACCGTCGGTGGCCTACGGGAACTGACGAGGATCACTTGACCCGGCGTGCACCCGCGCCGGGCCGGTACCACAGCGGTTTGTGTCCACATACCGTGACGAGATCGCCAACGCACTGTGTGTCAGTTCAGCCTGACGTCCTTATCCCTTATATGGCGCCGGTTCGGGATATCCGCTTAGCCATAGCTGCGGACCAAGCTGGACGCGATCAAACCCCAGCCATCAGCGACCACAAAGAAGGCCAGCTTAAACGGCAATGACACGATCGCCGGCGGGACCATCATCATCCCCATCGACATCAGGACCGCCGCAACAACCAGATCGATGATGAGGAACGGGATGAAGATAAGAAAACCTACCTGAAATGCTCGTTCCATTTCGCTCAACAGGAATGAAGGGATCAACACTGACAAGGGTGCCTCCCCCGGTGGGACGAGCACGTCAACATCCGGGCGCAGGTCAACAAGTGCCGCAAATGTATCGGGCGCAATACGCGCAGACATGAACGTGCGCAAAGGATCCATGGTTTGCAGAAAAGCCTGCTCAAGCGGCAGATCATCGTTCAGGAGCGGTTCAATCCCGCTGTTCCAGGCATCGATGAAGACCGGTTCCATGACGAAATAGGTCAGGAACAAAGCAAGGCTGACCAGCAGCATGTTGGGCGGTGATTGTTGCAGGCCGATGGCTTGGCGCAGGATCGCAAAGACGGTCACGATAAAGGGGAAGCAGGTGACCATGATCGCGATACCGGGCACAATGCTCAGCACCGTGATCAGGACAAGCAGTTGGACCGAGCGCGTGGCGAGCGATCCGTCGTCGCCCAGTGTAATCGACACTTCTTGCGCTTGGGCGGGCATGGCCCAGAACAAAAGGGTCGTGGCTGCAATCAACCAGATGAAGCGCATCTACGACAGCTCACCCTTATCTGATGCCACCTCGGTCAGCCGTACCGCAAGCTGGCCGGGTTCTCCCCCCTCAAGCTCCTGCAATTCGCCGCGCGCGATCAGCTTATCGCCGACATAAAGCTCAACCGGATCCTCAATCCGCTTGTCCAGCGGCAAGACAGCGTTTTCGTTGAGGCTGAGAAGATCCTTGACCAGGGGTCGCGCCTTACCGACGGAGACGGAGATCTCGATCGGGATTTTGTGCAGCGGGTGGTCTTCCGTTGAGGCAGGGACTTGGTTTGCTTCATTGTCCATCGGCATTCCTATCGTCAGTGATGTTGATCGCGCTGAGAATCTCGGCGATAGATGCAAGCAAACCATCCATGTCCAGAAATGCCTCTGACCCCGCATTTTCGACCCATGCCGCATGAGGGCTGAGGTTGGGGTCGCTTACGACCATAATATTCGCAGCCGTAGTCTCTGCGGCTTTGGCAATTGCTGATCGCTGTGCAGGATGAACGTGCAAGGTAAGTGCAGCGCCCGCGCTTTGTTCAACCGCGTCAGAAATGAGGGCGGCAATCTGGCTTGCAAAGCCATTGGCCACACAATGCGGCAATACCTTTTCTGCCAGATCCTGCAAGAAAGGTTGCAGCGCATCAAGCATCTGACGCCGCGCTTCGACATAGGTGAAATCAATCGCGTTTAGCACCTGGACGCATTCTTCTGTCAGTGCCGCCTGCTCTGCCCGGGCTGTTTCCAGGCCAGCAGCATGCCCTTCGTCGTAGCCGTCCTGAAAGCTACCGCTCTCTACCGCATCAGCGACTTCGATATCGTCAAAGGATTCGAGTGCAAGAAGCTGGGTCATCACGCCTGTTCTTTCGTGACCGGATCATCGATCCAGTCCTGCAGGATCTGGATTGTCTCCGTCTCGCGCTCGGAAATCATCTGACGCAGGCGTTGAACAGGATCGTCGCCCTCATCCATCATCCCAAGGTCACCAGCATCGAGGCTGGGCAATTCAGCCATACCGAACATGGGCAAGTCATCGTCTTCGCTGTCCTGCGCCTCTGCCGTGGTCGGAGGAGGCAAGAGCCTTGATGGCGCCAGAATGGGGCGCACTACGAACAAGCCGAGGATTAGTGCGACGACCGCGAGAACCCCCACCTGAATGAGCTGCATCGTATCTAGGGGTGCGCCTGCGCTGGGTGTCGCGACTTCGGTACCAAGTGGGACGATGGGTTCGAATGACATGGATTTGAGCGTGATGACGTCACCCCTATCCGCGTCAAATCCCACGGCAGAGGCCACAAGCTCCTCAAGTGCGGCCAGTTCTTCGTCAGATCGTGGTTCAGTGACAGTTGTTCCATCATCGGCGATTGTGGTGACATCATTAACAAGAACAGCAACGGTCAACCGGCGCACAGCGCCCGGCGCCCGTAAAATCTGCCGCTCCGTTTCGGAGATTTCGTAATTCGTGAGTGTCCGGCTTTCGCTGGACTCGTTTGCCGACGATCCCGCTGCACCACCGGCATCCCCGTCCGGCAGGTTTGATGCAACAGTCACATCTCCCCCGCGGCTGTCTGATGATGTACCCGCACTTTCGGTCACGTCCGTGCTGATTGCGATCCGGCTATCGGGATCAACAAGACGTTCGGTGATCGCCTCGCTTTCCGTGACGGTATCAAGCGATAGTTCGACAACCGCATTTCCGGCACCAACGCGCGCTGCCAAGAGCCGTTCTGCACGCAAGCGTAAAGTCTCGGCACGCTCGTCGCTGCTCGCATTGGCAGCGCCGCCATCCGCGTCCGACATCAGCCCACCATTGTCATCGATGACCGCGACGGCGTCGGGTGCGAGGCCGGGTACCGCAGAGCCGACGAGGTACTGCAGCGCCTTGATATGCGGCGTGGACAGACTGCCGCCCGCAGTCGTCACGGTAACGGCTGCTGTTGGCGCCTCATTACGTTGGAACGGCCGTGTTGCCGGCGTGGAGATATGTACCCGTGCCGATCGGATATGCGGGCTTGCGAGGATTGTGCGTGCCAGTTCCCCCTCCTTGGCCCGCCAGTAGGCCGCGTCAAACATTTGCGAGGTCGTGCTGAAGCCCGACAGTGAATCGAGCAGTTCATACCCTTGGCTGCCCATCGCGGGCAGGCCTTCGCTCGCCAAGGCCATTCGCAAGACGTCGCGCTGACTGGTTGGCACGTAGATCGCGCCACCACGTACCTCATAAGGGACACCGCGTTGGTCCAGCGCGCCGATTACATCCCCAGCTGCGCGCGTCTCCAACCCGCCAAAGAGAAGCGACATATCCTTTGTGCCGGCGCCCCGTGCGAGCAACAGGATCGCAGCAAAGACAGCAATTGTCGCAAGAATCACAAAGACGCGTCGCTTCGCATCAAGTGCTGCCCAAACGGTGCCAAGGCTTTGCAAACTGGTTCTCCATCTGATTGGCGTTCTGCCGATGTTCTCTGTTTGCCCCATGAGCCTTAACAATCGGTTAGGGTGTGACGGTTTATGAGTTGGCCATCGCTTTTCGAAGAGGCTAAGTGAATGTCAACTGACGCGGACCCAGCTGAAGAGGAACCGAAGAAAGGTTCGAAATTGCCCTTAATCATTGGGCTTATCCTTGCTGTTTTGGGCGGTGGTGGTGGTTTCCTAGCCGTGCAGTCGGGCCTTTTGGGTGGCGCTACGGAAGTGGCCGAGAAAGTTGCTGAGGAAGAAAAAGAGCCTACCGAATCGCTCCCACCGGTCGCGTTCGTTGCAATTGATCCACTTGTGATTTCATTGCCGGGTGATGGAGGCAGGCATCACTTGCGTTTCGCCGCTCAACTTGAAGTCGCGCCGGACTACGTTGCAGATATTGAAGCGATCAAACCGCGCATCGTGGATGTGCTGAACGGGTACTTGCGTGCCGTCGATCTTGCAGAACTCGAAGACCCAACCGCTCTGATGCGTCTGCGCAGTCAGATGCTGCGTCGCGTTCGCGTGGTCACCGGTGAGAACCGCGTGAACGATCTGTTGATCATGGAATTTGTCTTAAGCTGAAGGGAGGCCCACATGCTCATGATTGCGGACACGTTGCTAGTGGCAGGCGCCTTGGGCGCAGGATTTTATTGTTATGTTCTGTCGCGACGTTTGCGACGGTTCACTGATCTCGAGAAAGGTGTCGGCGGTGCGGTGGCTGTGTTGTCGGCGCAAGTGGATGATTTGACGAAGACGCTCAACCAGGCACAGTCAACCGCGAAGTCGTCCGTCGACCGTCTTGATGATGTGAGCGCCCGGGCAGAGGCCGCTGCGCGCCATCTCGAACTATTGGTGGCGTCGCTTCATGACCTGCCCGATCCCAGCGATCGTAAACCGGTCGAGAACCCGTTCTTTGTGCGCCGCGCGCCAGATGCGGAGACCCACCAATGAAAAAACCGATCCGTCCAGTGCGCAGCCGGGGTACACTGCACATCCTGGCAAGCTTCCTGATCGCCTCTGCGGTGATAAGGCTCGCCGCAGAAGCAGGCCCGGCGCTGGCGCAAGATGCGTCAATGACAAGTGAACCGGCTGAGGTCACCGCACCAGCGGTCGAGACAAGTCGCCTGCTTGCGGCCTTACAAGAAAGAGAGGCGCGACTGATCACCCGCGAAGGTCAACTACGCGACAGATTGCAGGCCCTCGAAATCGCCGAGGCGGAAATCGTTGAAAAACTTGAGGCACTGCGCGCGGCTGAGATGGCACTGAGTGCAACAATTTCTCAGGCCGAAACGGCCTCGCAGACAGATATCGGTCAGCTAACGACCGTCTACGAGAATATGAAGCCCAAGGAAGCTGCAGCACTCTTTGAAGAGATGACGCCTCAATTTGCGGCAGGATTTTTGGGTATGATGCGTCCTGACGCCGCTGCCCTGATCATGACCGAGCTTGAGCCCGAGACTGCATACTCGTTCAGCGTCGTTCTTGCTGGGCGGAACGCAAACACACCTACCGAGTAACCGCAGAGGGTTCCTTAATCTTTTTGGCGTAATGCCATTGAGCAGGCTGCGTGAACGAGAGGGGGCAATTCCATGGTAGGCTTGATTGGCATCGTGATCGTCTTTTCCACGGTTTTTGGTGGCTACCTTCTTGCAGGCGGCAAGATGGGCATCATCATCAAGGCTCTGCCATTTGAAATGCTGATGATTTGCGGCGCGGCAATTGGTGCTTTTGCGATCAGTAATGACAACTCGGCGATCAAACACACCGTCAAGGACTTGGGAAAGGTCTTCAAGGGCCCCAAATGGAAGTCTCAGGATTACCGTGATCTTCTTTGTCTTCTGTTTGAACTTATACGCGTTGCCCGTTCGAACCCCGTAGCATTAGAGGCGCATATTGAGGCGCCGGGCGACTCGACCATTTTCGGAAAGTATCCGCGGATATTGGACGACGGGGAAGCCGTTGCGCTGATCTGTGATACACTACGTTCCGCTTCGATGAACTACGATGATCCGCATCAGGTGGAAGAAATCCTCGAAAAGCGGATCGAGGCGACTCTGCACCATAAGATGCATTCGACCCATGCACTACAAACTGTTGCCGACGGTCTGCCAGCATTGGGGATCGTGGCCGCCGTTCTGGGCGTAATCAAGACGATGGCATCAATCGACCAACCCCCGGAAGTCTTGGGAAAACTGATCGGCGGCGCACTGGTTGGCACGTTTCTTGGTGTCTTTCTGGCCTATGGATTTGTTGGTCCGTTCTCGGCGAAAGTGAAGGCGGTTGTTGAAGAAGATGCCCATTTCCACCAGCTTATCCGAGAGGTTTTGATTGCCAATCTGCACGCGCATGCGCCGAACATTTGTATCGAAGTTGGTCGGCAGAACATGCCCAGCCACTACCGGCCAAGTTTCTCGGAAATGGAAGAGGCGTTAAAGGCTGCAAAACAGGACGCAGCTTGATGCGGCATCTGATAATCGTATTTGCTCTGATTTTCCCTATCCAAGCTGCAGCGCAGCAAGCAAATGTGCAAACTGGTGAACATCTCGATTTTACCCGCGTGGTTGTTGACATTCCTCCGGGCGCGGACTGGCAGCTGGGGCGCAACGCTGAAGGTTATCTGCTGCAAGTTCCCGGTGTAGCCGGTTACGATCTGACGCGTTTTTTTGATTTGATCCCGCGCACGCGTATCCGCGACGCGCAAATCGGTGCAGAACCAGACCAGCTACAGCTTGTCGTTGATTGTCTCTGTTACGTCGATGCATTCGTTGATCGGGCTGACATATTGGTTATCGACCTAAAGTCGGGCCAGGCACCGCAGAATGCTGCGTTTGAGGCGCCTTTTGCGCCGGAACCCCCATCAGATCCAATTGCAGCTGCCCCGCCGCAATATCCGATTGACCCAAATCGGCTTTTGCCAGTTGTGTTTCCTCCGGATCCGCCTTCAGCGAACGCCGTGTCGCTTTCCGCAGTGCCTCAAGCGACTTCTGTAGAGACAACCATCCGGTCAGAGTCCAATCTCAATGTGGGGGGACAAATCGAACAGATTGATCCAGACCAATCTGAGCTCAGCAGCGAACAAAGTGCTGATCTTGAGGCGCTGGCACAGTCCATTACCGAAAGCCTGGCACGTGGCCTATCTCAAGGTGTACTAATTCCCGATCTGGATCCGCAAGGTGAAGCGGATCCTAATGCGTCGATGCAGAACATAATGCCGCCTGGCGTCGAAACACGGTCGGGAATAGATTTGGCCGCCGTCCCGCCCGACCCGCGCGTCGCCCGAACACAGGAAGGCCAGGTCTGCCCGCCCGATGCGTTTTTTGATGTGTCGGCTTGGGGCGAGGATTTGCCCTTTGCAGAACAGCTCGGCCAACTGAGAGGTGAGCTTGTTGGTGAGTTTGATCGTTTTGATGAAGAAGCGGTGCTGGCGAAGGCACGTCTTTTTGTCCATTTCGGCTTTGGCCGCGAGGCGATCCATACGCTTGCACTTGATGGTGCCATGTCGCAAGAGCGTCGATTTTTGGTCGGTTTGGCGCAGATCATTGATGATGATCCAACTTCACTTGGCCTCTTCGACCGACTTGTCAGTTGTCAGGCAAACGTCGCCCTTTGGGCTCTTCTCGCGGCTGGTAACGATGGCCTTGATGGTCAGGTCGACCCGTCTTCGGTGTTGCGCGCATTCAAGGCACTGCCATTGCATTTGCAATCACATTTGGGGCCGCGTTTGTCAGAGCGGTTTTTGGCAATAGGTGACGAAGACAGCGCGTTACAAGCCCTGGCTAAAGCCGTTTCGGAGCCACAACCAGAGGTCGACGCGCAATTGGCAGAAGCGGCGCTGCTGGACGACATCGGCGAAACAGAACAGGCCAACGCAAACCTGACGGCGCTTGCCCGCGCTGAGAGCAGAACCACACCAGCCGCTTTCGCGGCATTCCTACGAGCTGCGGTGCGCGACGATATTGAGGTCACGCATCAGGATTTCGCACTTGCGGACGTTCTCCGTTTTGAGAGCGCCCCGTCGGCAGAGCTCAATGAACTACAATTGGCGCAAATGAATGCCTATCTGCATCAGGACGCCTTCGATGCAGCAGCGCGACTGCGCGAGGAACTTCGACCAACGGCGGACGCATCGATTGTTCAGATGTTAGAGGATAACTTCGCAGTGACCCTCACGGAACGAGGGGACGATGTCCGCTTCTTGGATTATGCATTTGAAGAAACGCCCGAAGCACTTGTCACCACAACAAGGCTGTCAGTGTCTAACCGTCTGCTTGCATTAGGATTTCCAGAACGAGCCGCGGAGATCCTTGCCGGTATCGCGCCTGAGGATGTTGGACCTCGGCAAAGCTATCTACAGACGGAGATCGCGCTGATCCGTGGTGATGCGGCAGCGGCATTGCGCGAGATTGACGGTGTTGAGACAGACCGTGCCTTATCACTTCGTAGTGCCGCCGAGAGGGTCGCACGCGGTGAATTGTTCGACCGGGCATGGCTATTGCAGGAGCCGGACGGATCTGAGCTTTGGCGTGGTAGAGATTGGGGCGAAATGTCCGCCTCCGATGATCCCTTGTTGCGTGATGTTTCGGAAGTTCTTCGCAGCCGCCCCGAAATGCCTTTGTCTGAAGGCACGCCGATTGCGAGTGGGCGCGCATTGCTGGAGCAATCAATGCAATCAAGAGACGTCGTTGATCGGTTACTGGAACGCTTTTCCGCGCCATCGGATTCCTGATCAGACCTGAGATGAGCTTACGAATTTTCAACGAATCCGCATTAACGCTGTGTGCGTCGGCAGCAGAAGGCGCGGATATCGATGCATGGATTGTGCGATCATTGGTGGCAACCGGGCCTTCCGGTCTGCGGTGCGATGCGCTGGCGGAAATCCATGTCACGACACAGCTGCGTGTCTCGTGCTAATAATGATACCCGGGGCCATCTAATCAGCAGGCCGCGGCCGCTGCGCGGACTGACCATTGTCATCGGGCATCGTATCAACAGCGATACTCTGTTGCCGCGTTATTATGCGCACCAGCAAATCACTCGCCCGCCAAAACGGATCGGCAGCAGATGAACGGTCTTTCGGCACGAGAGCTGTTCCAGCCAACGGTCCTTTTGGCCATTGCCCTGATGGCGGTCATCGTCATGATGATATTGCCGATGCCCGCTTGGATTCTGGACATCGGTCTGGCCGCATCATTCGCCCTTGCCATACTGATTTTCACGGTGACGCTATTCATCGAGCGACCGCTCGATTTCTCGGCTTTTCCGACAGTGTTGCTGGCATCACTTATGCTGCGCCTTTCGCTGAACGTCTCTTCGACGAAACTCATTATCGGTGAAGGTCACACAGGAACTGACGCAGCAGGCGACGTGATCGAAGGCTTTGCCATGTTTGTCATGGGTGGCAATGTACTTTTGGGCCTCGTGATTTTCTGCGTCTTGCTGATCGTGAATTTCGTCGTGATCAATAAAGGGGCCACACGGATGGCAGAGGTTGGCGCCCGTTTTGCATTGGACGCGATGCCTGGAAAGCAACTCGCAATCGACAGTGATATGTCGGCGGGCGCCATCGATCATCAGGAGGCGAAGGCGCGCCGGGAAAAAGAGCAGGCAGAGACGACGTTCTTCGGCTCACTTGATGGCGCGTCCAAGTTTGTAAAGGGAGATGCCATTGCCGGTCTGCTTATCACGGCGCTGAACCTTGTCATGGGGCTGATCATCGGGATTACCGTTCATGATATGCCAATCGGCCAAGCCTTTGAAACATATGCTATTCTGACGGTGGGCGATGGCTTGGTTTCTCAGATACCTGCAGTGGTGATTTCGATCGCATCTGCGCTTCTTCTGGCCCGTGGAGGCGCGACCGGCGCAACAGATCTCGCCCTTATCGCACAGCTTGGCCGCCACCCGGCCGCGCTGGCGACGGTTGCGATTCTTATGGCGCTTTTTGCGCTTGTGCCTGGCTTGCCGTTTTTGCCGTTTATTGTCGGATCGGTGACATTAGGCGCATGTGCATTCGCATTGTCTGCGGCTGCCGCGCGGGCCGAAGAAAAGACGAAAGAGACGTTGCAGACCCCGGAGGAGACAAAGGCGGAAGTGTCGATGGGCGATATGCTGGATCTTGACGATATTCATGTTGAGTTTGCGCCCGATCTTGTCGATATGGTTCTGGATCCTGGCACGGGCCTTGATGCGCGCATTGCGAATATGCGCAGTCACGTCGCCACATCCTTTGGCGTGCTCCTGCCCGAGATAAGGTTAACCGACAACGCGGCGCTACCGTCGGGTTGTTATGTTGTTCATGTCCAGGGCGTCGAACAGGTAAGGGACGTCTTGAAGCCCGGCCAAATACTCGCCCTGGTGAATGAGGCCGAACCAGGCGAGATCACGGGAGAAGACGTCAAGGAACCTGTCTATGGCGCCCCTGCACGTTGGATTGAACCTGATCAGCAAGAGGCTGCCGCCCTTGCAGGCATGACAACCGTGCAACCGACCGAGGTTTTGGCGACGCACTTGTTGGAAATCGTCAAACGTAACTTCCCAAGGTTGCTGACGCTCAAAGCCTTAAGGCGCCGGTTGGATGAGATGGTGAATCTGTCCGACCCGGTTCGGGGTGAGGCGAACCGCAAGATGCTCGATGAATTGATCCCCGACAAGGTGCCGATCGACGTTCTTTTGTCAGTCCTTCGTATGCTGTTGGAAGAGCGGGTATCCATCCGAAACCTGCCTTTGATACTGGAGGCCACGGCCGAAGGACGGCAGCTCTTCCAAACTGTTGACGGGATCACCGAGCATGTGCGCCAGCGCCTTGGGTTTCAGCTTGTCGCTGAAATGCGGCGCCCGGATGGGACGATCCCACTGGTGCAATTGGCGCCGGAATGGGAGGACACCTTCGCCGCCTACGAAATCCGTACTGATCGTGGTGGAGGCGACGTGGCCCTACCGCCAGAAAACTTTAATCAGCTTGCGGATGGCATTGCCGAGAAGTTGGGACAGGCTGCAGAGGCGGGCGCCTATGCCGCTGTTGTGACGTCCATGCGCCGGCGCCGTTTTCTACGTACGGTTATGGCCGCGAAGGGTATCATGAACCCGGTGTTGTCGTTTGAGGAAATCGGCATAGATGCGCGCCCGGCCCTTGTTGGTCTGGTGCCGGCGTAGTGGAGGCGCTTGTCCCGCTTTTACCGCTTTCCCAAGAAGTCCTCTGGGTCGGGTTTGTGGTCTTTGTGCGTGTCAGCGCTGTCATGGCGGTTTTGCCTGCCTTTGGTGACCAACCAGTGCCAATGCGCGTGCGCCTCGCCTTGGCTTTGATGTTCACGTTTGTCGTGGCGCCCGCTGTTGCGCCCACAATCGGGCCTATGCCTGACAGCCTGCTTCCAGCCGCGGCCTTTCTGGGCCCGGAAGCCTTGGCTGGGCTCTTTTTTGGCATCTTTCTGCGCTTCTTCATCCTCATCCTGCAGATTGCTGGATCTGTTGCCGCGCAAGCAACGTCGCTTTCGCAGATCTTTGGTGGAACCACAGGTGTGGATCCGCAACCGGCGATTGGCCATGTTTTAGTGGTTGCAGGCACAGCGCTGGCCGCATTGTCCGGGCTGCATGTACAGGCGGCAGCCTATATGATCCAAAGCTATGTAATGGTGCCATACGGTGCCGGGCTGCAAGCAAATGTCGTGCTGCAGGTCGGCGTTGGCGAGGTGACGCGCA
Source organism: Cognatiyoonia sp. IB215182 (assembly GCF_033963905.1). Classification (NCBI taxonomy): domain Bacteria; kingdom Pseudomonadati; phylum Pseudomonadota; class Alphaproteobacteria; order Rhodobacterales; family Paracoccaceae; genus Cognatiyoonia; species Cognatiyoonia sp. IB215182. The sequence goes on along the minus strand of NZ_JAXBMB010000005.1, from coordinate 16,581 downwards.
CTTTCGGCTTGGCCTTCACGCTCGCTGCACCGTTTCTCATCGCTTCATTGATCTACAATGTGATCCTTGGCGTGATTAACCGGGCTATGCCGCAGCTTATGGTTTCTTTTGTCGGCGCTCCCGCCATAACCGCAGGCGGGCTTTTTCTATTGCTTCTGACAGCGCCGGTGATTTTGTCAGTTTGGATGTTGGCCTTTTCCGAATTCATGCAGACGCCCTTTGGGGTTTGGCCATGAATCCATCAGACGAAGACAGCGACAAGCAATTTGAACCGACGCAGAAGAAGCTCGATGATGCGCGCAAGAAGGGCGACATTGCCAAATCGGCGGACCTCACCACGGCCGCAGCCTATAGCGGCTTTCTGATTGTCTGCCTGACCGTTGGGCCGGCATCACTTATCGGCTTGGGCACCGCGATGTCGGTGATGCTGGGCCAATCGCACGATATCGCGGTCGAGGCGTTCGCTGGCGCGGGTCGTGCATTTCATGCCGGTATCTTGCTGGAAGTTGCGTGGGGCACTGCAGCCTGGTTCATCTTTCCGGCGATATTGGCGATATTGGCGGTGATTGCCCAGCGCGCGTTTGTGCTGACACCGAGCAAGCTTGCACCAAAGCTAAATCGGATTTCGCCCATTGAAGGCGTCAAGAACAAGTTGGGGCGGCAGGGCCTTTTCGAGTTTGTGAAAAGTTCGGCGAAGCTCATCATCTATTCGGTCGTCATGGCCATCTTTCTGATTACGCAAATCGACCGGATTATCGGCAGTATTCGATTGCCGCCAGGTCTGATCGTGGCCGAACTGGCGCAGATGCTGGTCTTGATGACCATGATCGTGATTTGCGTGGCGTTTGTGATCGGTGGTGTTGATTACCTTTGGCAGCATGCCGAGCACATCCGCAAAAATCGCATGAGCCGCAAGGAAATCATGGAAGAGCTCAAGCAAGCAGAGGGCGACCCGCTGATGAAACAGCAACGTCGCCAAAAGGGCCAGGAAATCGCCATGAACAAGATGTTGGCGGATGTACCGACAGCGGATGTGGTTATCGTCAACCCTACCCATTTTGCGGTGGCGCTAAAATGGGATCGCATGGCGGCATCGGCACCGGTTTGTGTGGCCAAAGGCGTGGATGAGATTGCCGCTCGCATCCGTGAGGCCGCTCAAGAACATGCGGTGCCGATCCATTCTGATCCGCCGACAGCGCGGGCGTTGCACGCAGGTGTTGAGCTTGGGCAAGAGATCGCGCCCGAGCATTATCAGGCAGTGGCCGCCGCAATCCGCTTTGCCGAGGGAATTCGTCAGAAGGCGCGGATGCGATGAGCCGCAACGTTCAGGATCTCAAGGGGCTGGCCGACATTGCAGGGCTTGCCTATCGCGCGGCACAGGCGGATATGGCACGTATCATGCAGAAAGAGGCTGATCTTTGCCGCAACCTGGCACAATTGACTGAAAGCAAGGCGTCTTTGGCGCGGACGCCACGCCGTTCAGATGACGCGGCCATGATTGCCGGTGCGGATATCCGGTGGCATCGCTGGGTCGACCAACGGCGCGCAACCATCAATGCGGAGCTGGCGCAGGTCCGCGCAAGCAAGGATTACTATCAATCAAAGTTGCGTCTGGCCTTTGGCAAGGATCAGGCTGCTAGGGCGCTACTGGATCGCGCCGTGCTCGCAGCCAAGCGCGATCGCAGCCGCCGCGCGGACTACGAATCCTGACGGACGATGTCGATGATCAAGACGTCGGTGACAATGCTGCCGGCGATCTCCTGCGCGACGCGCAAAAGCTCATTCCGGAGTGCGCGCATATTGGTCCCAGAGGTGAAGTTGCCAGAGAACCCGCCAATATTCGCGTGATCGAACATCACCTGGAGGAAACCGTCCCGCAGCTTGGGTTCCGCCGCAAAAATCGTCGTCCGGCCACCAACGGTGACCTCGACATTTAGGGACATCACGACAAGCGCGGCGACACGGCCCTCTTCCACAACCGGGACCACAAACTGATTGTTGAGCTTTGCATATTCCCGCTCTTCCGGGATTTCGGGAGGTGGCGCAGGCTCCACCACTTTCTCGGGGTCACCGCACGGATGGCCGTCGGCTAGAAGCTCTTCACCTGCAACCGGCTCGGGCTTAAGCGCGAATCCCGCACCAACGCCTGAACCGACACCGATCACCAGTAAAATCACAGGTAGCAGCAACTTCTTCATGAGTTAATCTCCCTCGACGGCTAGAAAGGCAGCACGGTTTCAAGCACTTGCTGCCCGTACCTCGGTTGCTGCATGTCCGTGATCTGTCCGCGGCCACCATATGAAATGCGGGCCGAGGCAATCTTGTCGTAAGTGATTTCGTTCTGCCGCGTGATGTCTTCTGGCCGGACGTAACCGGTCACAATCAGTTCGCGCAGCTCGTAGTTGACCCGGACTTCCTGCTGGCCGACGATTTGCAGCACACCGTTGGGCAAAACATCGGTGACCGTTACGGCTACGCGCAATGTCAGCTGTTCGTTGCGCCTTACCGTGCCATCGCCTGACGCGCTGCTCTGGGAGTTCAGATCCACGAGTTGCGCCGAGGACGCGCCGATTGGAAGCCGGTCATCGACCCGCTGTGGTAAGCCAAATAGCTGCGGGATACCCGCCTGTTGCGAGGCCGAGCGGGAGCGATCACTGGAGTTCGATATCTCTGCGCTATCGTCGATCTCGATGACGACGGTCATGATGTCACCACGCAACAGGGCGCGTCTGTCGCCCAGAAGCGATCCGCGCGCTCCGGTCCAAAGGGACGCATTGGGTGATGGGCCAAGTGATGACGGCAGCGCCGGGTCGGGAAAGCTTGGGTTGAACATCGCCTCACGCTCTGCCGCGCGTTCTGGGGGTGAGAAGGCGGGTGGCTTGCCGACCGGTGTTGTCGTGCAAGCCGATGCAACCAAGATCAGTGCGAGTATGAGTTTAGCGCGCCACATAGCCTGCCCCATCAGCGCCAATGCGCGCGGTGACCGTACTGCGGGAACTGATATTCATCACCCGGATCAGATCACCGGGCCCGCCCCGGCCCAAAGCGCGCCCTTCGGTCGAGATCATGAGACTGCCTTGCTTAAAATAGAGCGGGATGATCTCGTTGCGTTCGACGACCGCAGGAAAACCGATATCCGCTGGCCGAATGGGCCGTCCAGCAAAAAGGGCCACGCGCGCTTCCATCCCGATGACTTGGGCAGGTTCAGAGACCGCGCCGGGCACGTCACGATTGCTGACTGTAACATCCCCATCCATGATGACGGACTGGGCGGGGATCGTGCGCGTGGCGACCACGGTGTCTGCCGCCGCGGGACCTGCCAGCATGAAAAGAGAGAGAAGTGTGCGGATCATCTCAGCTGCACCATTGCGCCAAGCATCTGGTCGGCCGCCGTGATCACCTTGGAGTTCAGCTCATATCCGCGCTGGGCCTCGATCAGATCGGTGACCTCGCGCACCGGGTCAACGGAACTATCCTCAAGATATCCTTGCCGCAACACGCCCAATCCTTCCTCACCCGGTGTGGTCACCGCTGATGGACCGGATGCCGGTGTTTCAAGGAAAAGGTTGGAGCCAATCGCCTCAAGCCCTTTCGGGTTGGTAAACCCGGCCAAAGTAAACTGACCCAGAAGCTGTGGCTGTACCTGATCGTTGAAGTAGCCCCAAACCTCGCCCTCGGCATTGATCGAGATCGAGCGCGTGTCACGCGGGATCGTGATATCGGGGACCACGGGATAGCCATCCGAGGTTACGATCAGCCCGTCGCCCGTCAGTTTCAGCCCGCCATCCCGTGTATAGGCCGAGATGCCGGATGGCAGGGTCACTTCAAGGTAGCCTTCCCCCTCGATCGCAAGATCGAGGTCGCCACCTGTGGCCGCAAGGGAACCCTGGCTGAGCAGCACTGAAATCGCACTCGCCCGCACGCCAAGGCCAAGCTGGACGCCAGTTGGCAGCACCGTCCCATCCGACGCATTGATCGTGCCGGGCCGGGCCAGTTGCTGATAATGCAGGTCCGCAAACTCGGCGCGCCGTGCGTTATAGCCCGTTGTGTTCATGTTCGCGAGGTTGTTGGAAATCGTATCGACACGCATTTGCTGCGCGGTCATACCTGCGGCTGCGATCTGCAATGCACGCATCTTCAGTCTCCTTTATCGCCGAATGGATTCGATGACGCTGCGGATGCGCTCATCTTCTTTGTCGAGAAAACTCTGCCCCAGCTCATAGGCGCGCTGCACCTCGATCATGCGGCTGATCTGCAAGATGGGATTGACGTTGGACGCTTCGAGGAAACCCTGCAGCATGCGCCCGTCGAGGGCAGGCTCAAACCCACCTTGTGCGTCGAATAAAACACCGCTTTCGCGGACCATCTGGTTGGGGTCGATCGGATTGACCATCCCAATCTGGCCGACCGGCTGTCCACCGGCGCTGATCGTGCCATCCGGGGCGATGCCAATGGCGCCGAGGCCTTGCGGGACAAAGACAGGCGCACCGCCCGGGTCGAGCACAGCATATCCGTCCGGCGTAACCAGATCGCCGTTTTCGTTGGGGCCAAACGCCCCGGCACGGGTCAGTCTTTGCCCTTGCGGTGTTTCGACCAGAAAGAAACCTTCACCTTCGATCGCGAGGTCGAATGTGCCGCCTGTTTGCGCGAGTGTCCCTTGCGACATCACGGTGTCGCGAACATTTGCCGTCGCCATGGAGAGAGATCGCGTTCCAGGCCCCAGCCCTTTGACATGTTCGGCAAACATCACCTCTTCCGCGCGGAAACCGGTGGTTGATGCATTTGCGATATTGTTGGCAATGACTTGCATTTCGCGCATCAAGCCCGATTGCCGGGTGAGCGTTGTGTAGGACGCATTATCCATGTCTAGCCTCCGGCAATGATTGGGATGATCGTCGTTTTGAACAGCGAAACCAGCGTTTCGGACATGAATGCCATCGTGATCCAGAAAACGCCGATGATCGCCGCCAGCTTTGGCACAAATGTCAGTGTCATCTCCTGGATTGAGGTGAGCGCCTGAAACAAGCCCACTGCCAGACCGGCTGCAAGCGCTACGGTCAGAATGGGCAGCGAGATCACGAATGCCACCCAAAGACCCTGGCGCAACGTGTCATAGAACAACGCTTCGTTCATCAAACCGGCATACGCAGGATTTCTTGATAGGCTTCGACAACCCGATCGCGCACTGTAACCGCAGTCTGCACGGCCAGTTCCGTCTGGGCCAATGCCTGCACCAGCGCATGCGGGTCAGTGCCCGCCGTCATCGCCTGCATGGCTGTGGCTTCGCTGTTGCGCAACGTGGTCATAAAGTCCTGGGTAGCGCCCAACAAAGCATTTGCGGTGCCGGGTTCGGGCGCTGTTGCGGTCTTGCTGGCCGCGTAATTCTGCGCGACGAGTGAGCTGATATCCATGTCGTTACTCCTTAATTCCGAAGAAGATCCATGAGGGCAGAGGACATCTGCCGCACCTGATCGAACATTTTGAGATTGGCCTCGTAACTGCGTTGCGCCTCGCGCGCGTCTGCAATCTCCAAAAGCAGGTTCACGTTTGATCCGTCGTAATGGCCGGTTTCATCCGCCAGTGGATTTGCCGGATCATAAATCCTGGTCAGTTCAGTCTGGTCGAGCCGTACAGGGCCAGTTGTAACCTCCCCGGTGCGTATGCCGCGCGCGACCATCTCTTCGAACGCGACAACTTTTCGTTGGTAGCCAGGGGTGTCACTATTGGCGATGTTCTCAGAGACGTGGCGCAGGCGGTTGGCCTGTGCCTTCATCCCACTGGTCGCCACTGACATTGCTTCACTGAAATCGGTCATGTCCACCCCTAGTTGCGCCCAAGGCTGGTGCGCAAAACCGTCATTGTGTGACGATAGATGGTAAGCGCGCGATTATGCTCGCGGCTGATCGCGACAGCATTCATCATCTCTTCTTCCAGCGAAACAGTGTTCCCGTTGGGCGAAGGTTCGGTCGAGGATGTCAGTGTTGTTGCATTGGTGCCGGGTGCAGCGGCTGCGGAAAGATGCCCTGCGCGTGTCGTGCGCATCTGCACATCAGCACCAGCTTCAAACACATCCTGAAAAGGCGGAATATGCCGCGCTTCGTAACGCGGTGTGTCCGCATTCGCGATGTTTTGCGCCACGAGCGCCTGTCTGGCGCCGGCATGCCGGGCCATCGCGTGGGCGGTCTGGAATAAGTCCAGTGATTGGTGCATCGGGGCTTCTCCCTCGGCTGATTTCAACGAAGCTTTAAGCCCGATTCCTTAAAAAGACGTTTGTGGTTAACGGCTGAGAACAAAAGATGACCGAAAATATCATTGACCAGATGCGAATGGCAGTTGCGGGTTTAGATCCTGTTTACGATGTTGGCCGGGTGCAGGGTGTTTCCGGCGGTACGGTTCAGGTTGCCGGTGTGACTGATACTGCCCGGGTCGGGGACCGCGTGCTGATCAAATCCGGGCACCGAACGTTGAGCGGTGAAGTGGTCAAGCTCGACCGTGCAGGTGTGCACCTTTTGATGGAGGCTGAAACCGATGGGATTGCCATCGGTGACGTTGCGATTTTTCAGACACCGGCGGTCTTCGCGCCTGACACGTCGTGGATTGGGCGCGTCATTGATCCGGATGGGCGGCCGATGGATGGCAAACCGCTCTTGCCGGGCAGCGTGCCGCGGAGGCGCCGCAACACGCCCCCTTCCGCCCACATGCGGCGTGAGCTCGGATCACGGCTAGAAACCGGATTGGCCGTCTTCAACACGATGTTGCCGATCGTGCAAGGACAGCGGATCGGGCTTTTTGCGGGCTCTGGCGTCGGGAAATCGACGCTGCTCGCCGATCTGGCGCGCGGGGTGACGGCGGATGTTATCGTGATCGCACTGGTTGGCGAGCGCGGCCGCGAATTGCGTCATTTCGTTGAAGAAGTTCTTGGACCGGAAGGGATGGCACGCGCCGTTGTCGTCGCGGCGACATCTGATCAATCGCCGCAGATGCGCAGGCAATGTGCCTGGGCGGCAATGGCCGTCGCCGAGTATTTTCGCGATGCGGGCCAGCAAGTGCTGCTGCTGATCGACTCCGTGACACGGTTTTGCGAGGCCCACCGCGAAGTGGCCGTTGCCAGCGGTGAGAGCGCAAATTTGCGCGGCTATCCTGCCTCGACCGGTCCGGCAATAGCCGCGCTTTGCGAACGCGCCGGGCCGGGATTGCCGGGGACGGGTGACATTACGGCTGTCTTTTCGGTGCTGGTTGCTGGGTCCGATATGGATGAGCCGGTCGCAGATATGCTACGCGGCGTGCTTGACGGCCATGTCGTACTTGACCGCGAGATTGCCGAACGCGGGCACTTTCCGGCAATCAATGTGCTGAAATCGGTCTCTCGCGCATTACCTGCAGCGGCGACCGCCCAGGAAAACAACCTGATTTCGCAGGCCCGGGCGCATCTGGGCTGCTTTGATCGCGCAGAGCTGATGATCCAGTCGGGTCTCTACACGGCGGGGTCTGACAAGAACATTGATGCCGCCATTCACTGTGTGCCTGCGCTGCAAGAGCTGATGACAGTCAAAGACCAACGCGGCGCCCTTGCGCATTTCGCTAAGCTCAGGCAGGCGATGCAGGGGGCAAGTAATCGCTTGGCATCAGATGACTTGCAGGCGAGTGGAGCCTGATTCTTCGTTCTGAAACTCCTTGGTGTTCCACGAAATCAGTTTGTCTCGGACTGAGCAGGCGGTGATCGTTCCAAGAGTTCTCACATCCCAAGAGTGCCGGGAAACAACAATAACGCGCTAGGCGATGACCTGTGGTGCGGATTGCAGCAATGTCAGTGCGGCGGATGCGCCAGACGAGACACTGACCTCGGCAGCCTCGGCACGTACGAGAAAGAGCCTGATCAGCTTCTCTTGCTCGGCAGGGTCTGCAAGCACTGACAAATCATCGGTACCCAGCACGGTTCTCGAACGGTCCTGAAATACTTCAAGCTGCTGATCGAGGTCGATGCTTGCAATGCTCGAAGGCAGTCCAAGGGCGGTTTCAAAGACGTTTCGCAACGGCGCGTTTCCCATAACGGAGAACCACTGGCCGGTCGGCGTGCTGTTGCGGTTGAGAATATCCGACAAGCCGGTACTGACATTCATGGCAAGCCGCAGATCGTTGTCCTGTTCACCGACGGCGCGTTCAAATTGCCGCGCCTCAAAACGCGCAACGACATCGTCCACAAATGATGTCTGGCTTGTTCTTGGGACGGGTTGATCTCCAAAGCCGAAGGCGCGGCTAAATTCGGCATAGCGATTATCGGCCAATCGATTTGCCAAGGCATCGTCATCGATAGTGCCATCCTCAAGGATCTTTCGGATGAAGAAGCGATTGTCGATATCGTCGTCCAGGCCATAGGCGCCCAGGGCGACCGACAGCAATTGCCGGTCGCTCACCAGATCCTCGGCTGTCCGCACATTGCCGATGTTTTCACGAAAATAGTCGGTCGCCCGGGTGATCGGCTGGCTTTCGGAAAATGCTGTCTGTTGCGCATCAAAGGTGCGTTCCAAAAAGCGCCAGCCAACATAGCCGGAGAGAGGGACAACCGGTTGAAAACTCATGTGCGTTGTGCCGCCAAAAGCCGTGCTTCCCGCGGAAGCAAGTTGCGGAGCGCTTTGAGCGTTCGGTAGAAATCGTCCTGGTCAAGCGCATTCGTCGCGGCATCAAGATGTGTGCGACTGTCTTCATCCCGAAAAACCTGGCTAAGCTGTTCGATGCCCCGCAGAATCTGCAGTCTTGCATCATCTGGTGTGACATCTCCGGACAGCACCAATTGGGCAATATAACAGACACGTCGTACTGGCGTATTCACCTCATCAGGGCGGATCGCATCGCGCAGCCGCAGGATGTTGGCGTTTGGCGTCAGGATCGACAGACGACTGCGCCTGTCGCCGTTCTCGATCACGGCGCCATTGACGAGCACCCTTTCCTTAGGGTTCAGTTTTAAGACGAGCCCCGACATCACACGGGCCCTTGGGCATTCAATCCGCGCATGACAGCGGTGTTGATGTCGATAAGCGCAGTGGCGTCAGCCTCACCTTTCAGGACGCGCTTGCTATGGTGATCCGTAAATTCGGCAAGATAGAAAAGCTGTGCGCGCAATTCGCGTGGCAGTGCATTTTCCTTGTCAGCGACATCTGCCGCCATGGTGTACCACATGCGCCGATTGTCATGGAGGGCGCTGGTGAGAGCAGGAAAATTAATGGGCTGGGAGCTTTGTGCCCGTCTGATGCGGGCGGTGATCTGGCTGATCAGTTGAACTTCGATTGATTGTGCAGTGCGAACGGCAACTTGTGTTGGGGCGTAAGCCTGACGGGCTTGGTCAATAACGTTCACGAGAGGTCCTTCCGGGACAGTGTTGAACGAGACGCGGTTTTACCGCGCCGGGATTGAGGCGGCGCCGGTTACCCCGCGCCGCCAAATGTCACTACCGGAACAGCGACAGGATCGTCTGCGGTGCCTGGTTGGCAATCGACAGCGACTGTACGCCCAACTGCTGCTGTACCTGCAGTGCCTGCAAGCGGGCAGAAGCCTCCTCCATATCGGCGTCAACCAGTGCGCCGATGCCGGATTTCAGGCTGTCGGTCAGGTTTGAGATGAACTCTGCCTGCGTGTCGATCCGGCCTTGGCTGGAACCGAACTCAGCAGCGGCATCAATGGTTGTATCGATGTAGGTTTCGATATTCGCCAAGGCTGCAGCAACACCTTCGTCAGATGTCACATCCAGGTTGTCCAACCCAACAAGACCACCTGTTGCCGTGCCGCCAGCGGCACCCGCGTCTGTCAGAGTCTGTGCGGCACCATCATTATCAATCTGAAGAACCCAGGCGCCAGTTGTCGCATCCTGACGCACGCGGGTTTCGATATTCTCGATACCAGCGCCATCGATCACAGTCTTCAAGCCGCGCGCAACATCTTCAAATGTCTCGTTGGGGCCTGCGATATAGTCATAGCTGACGCCGCCGATTGTCGCGCGATACCCATCACCTTCGTTGACACCAGCAGTCGTTGAGAATGCAAGTTCGGACGCACGTGCAGTGATTGTCTGAGTGTTGGTCGTTGCGGCCGCAGCAGTGTTGCCGTTGGCTTGAAGTGCAAAAGTACCCGAGCCAGTACCACTCGTGTTAACTTCCACCGCATCGAATTGCGACGTTGAGTTGATGCTGATAACCGCACCAGCCACAGTTGCGGAAATGTCTTCAATGCCGGCAGCATTGATTGCGGCTGTCAAACCGGCCGCCAAGTCGTTCACTGCGGTTGTTGTGGTTGTAAAGCTTACCGTTTCACCAGCGATCTGGAAGTTATAGGTTTCGCCAGCAGTCAGCGTACCAGCAACTGTTGCTTCCAACACGTTGGCACCGTTTGAGAATGCATCACCGGTACCATCAGCGGCAAGGTTGCCGCCCAGCGTCGTTGTGACGTTGGCGCTCAGATCTGCCCCGGTGCCATAAACACCTGCGTCAAAGCTGAGGTCTTGGCGCGCCACGGTGATATTGGCAGAAGAAACGGTTCCGTCGCCTGCGCGATCTAGCGAGGACAGTACATTCACGCTTTCCGTGCCGTTCAGCATGTTCAAGCCGTTGAACTGGGCCGCACCAACAACCGAAGAGATCTGATCAGCGATCGCGTCAACATCAGCCTGAAGCTTTGTGCGGTCGACGTTTTCACCTTGTGCCGCAACGATCTTCTCTTTCATGTCGTTGAGAAGGTCGGTCACAGTCTCCGCACCATTCCGGGCAACTGCGACAGAAGAAGAACCGAGCGAGAGGCTTTCGGAGATGGCCTTGAACCCCTTTACGTCCGATTCCATCACTTTTGAGATGGCCCACACGGCGGAGTTATCACGCGCCGAACCGACCTCTTTACCAGTCGAGATCATCGACTGAGTTTTGGCCAAGTCCATGTTAATTGATTTGAGTGTTTGCAGCGCGACCATCGCGCTGTTGTTTGTCAGAATACTGGACATATTTCATGGTCCTCTTGAAAGGCGCTTTGCGCCGTATTGATTCAGGAAACACCCTTATGGGTGCGTTGAAGCGTCATTCTGACGTGATCACCGCAGCGTATTCGTCGGTGCGGTTCGCCCTCCTGGCAGTGTGGCAGGTAAATCGAATTGACCTGAACAACCTGTTAAGGTGCATCGATCAAATGTGCGCAATTTTATTGAAATTATGCTTTCTTTTCCAACGCTGAGCGTCTTGTTTCCACCTGTGCCATATGGCCGGTGGGATCGTAGAAACGCAGGCCCTTTTGAACCTCCGCAATCTCCAGAAGGCGTGCCCTGGCGTCGTTGACACCTTTTATTGCCGCTGAAAGAAGCGCCTGATTGGTGTTCAGCAGATCCTTGATTCTTGACAAAGCGATTTGGCTGGGGGTCTCGGATTGCAGTTCCAGAAACAACTTTTCTTTTGCTTGTGTCAGCTTTTCGAGTTCGTCAAAATCGGCACGACGAATGGCGGCGCGCTCATCCTCAAGAAGAGCAATGATATCATCGCTGATCCGCTCAGGCATCCATCCGCACCTTCATGGCTTCAAATAGCGCTTCCGCCAGGCCGATCCCGCCAGCAGCAACGATTTCCTTCGCCTGGGCCTCAAGCAGGAATGAGCCGAATTGCTCTTCTCCAATACCACCCCCATAGGAATCGCGCGGCGTGCCCAAACCCGCGGATTTCAGCATTTCGGCGAGAAATGTCGCCTCTAGCTGTTCTGCTGCGGCGCGCAGTTTGCCGTCTTCTTGTACATATGCAGGAAGGGTCACGTTCGATTGAGGCGCAGGAAGCGCAGGAATCAGCGTCATCGGGTTCTCCGGTTCTGTCAATTCCCTGTCTTTTGCCGGTTACTCCTAAACATTCAGTAAGTTTTTTGCGTGAAACAAAAGAAGAACGCGATTCTTTCGGAGAACCGATGCTACCATTGCCAATCACAGATATGGTTGCGCCCCCGTCGGGCCGTCCTGTTGACCGGGCTGCGCCGAAATCGGCGCAACCGCCCGAGCAAGAGGATGAGGGCTTGGACTTCGCTGCGACCTTTGCCTTGGAAACTGACCAAGGCGAAAAACAGGTACGTTTGCAAGGGGTTGAGGCGGAATCGCAGCCTTTGCCGGGTGCCGCGGACTTGCCCTTGGAAGAGCCGGATATTGCGGTTGCCGAGTTGCCCGAGGCTACTGGGGAGCCTGGGCGGACAGCTACCTTGGAGGAAGACAAGAAGCTGACGCCGCGGCCCGATTCGGATCGACCCATATCTAGCCAGGATATGCCCAAGATGAAGGCGAAAGAGGCGCAGGGCCCCTCTATGGCGAAGGCGTCAATCCCTGCCGAGCCGGCTAGCATGACCCAACGCCTTGTGGAAGGTCAGATGCCTTCGCCGGACGGTAAGACAGTTCTCAAAGCAAAGGAGTTGGGCGCGGAACAGATGAAAACACCTGCCACGGCAACAACCGCTGGGCCGGAAAAGGTACTTACATTCGACCAACAGTCAGATGAAACACCGGTGGCTCCGGCCACATCTAAAGACATGCCCAAAAAACCTGCGCTTGCGGTGCCCACCGCAGCGCAGCTTTCTGACGAAAAATCGCTGCTTCCACTTCGGGAGGAGTTGTTGCCGCAAAAGTTGGATAAACGCGACATATCTTTTGAATCACGGAACCCACCAAAGGCCGCACACACAATAACGCGAGAGGCTCCAGTGCCGGTTCAGGCGACACCCCTTGCACAGATGATAAAGGATGCATCTGAGCCTAGTGCGAGCATGCCGCTCGGGGATGTCGAAGTGACCCAGACCCTGCTGGTTAGCGACAGGCCGGCTGCATCGGCAGCACTGCAGGTCGCCACAACCCAACCGGCCCATGGCGCTGAAACGGCACGCCAGATCGCGCAACAACTGGCAGTTTCCGTGACGCAGAGTACCGGGCGAGCGACAGAGATCGCGCTTCACCCGGAGGAATTGGGGCGGGTACGACTGGCCATGACGTCACTCGATGCCGCAATCACACTGAGTGTGACGGCAGAACGCCCCGAAACCGTCGATCTTCTGCGCCGAAACATCGACATCCTGGCGCAGGAGTTTCGCGACCTGGGCTACGACGACATCAACTTTTCATTCGAAGGTGGCGACAAGTCGGATGATGAGCCCACCCCCGAGGCATTGCCCGATATGAACGCGGCCTCCGAAACTTTAGAGGGTCTGCCGCGCCCACAAGCTGGGTCAAATTCGGTTCTGGATTTACGACTTTGAGGATTGATGATGGAAGTTAACCAAATCACGAACGCCGCGAATACTGCAAGCAATACGAATGCATCATCTACAAGTGTGATTAGTTCGGACTTTGATACCTTTTTGCAGATGCTCACTGCACAAATGCAGTATCAGGATCCGCTTAATCCCATCGAATCCACCGATTTTGCGACGCAGCTCGCGACGTTCTCGAACGTCGAACAGGCGGTTCTGACCAACGATCTGCTAAAGGAGCTGACGGCTCAAATGAACTCCAGCGGTTTGGCCGACATGGCTGCTTGGGTCGGCAAAGAGGCACGCGCTGCCGCGCCAGCCTACTTTGATGGTGAACCACTCACCTTGGCTCCGAATCCGCCTGCGCTGGCAGAAAGCGCAGAGATCATTGTGCGAAATGCAAATGGTGATGTGGTGCAACAATTTGCCGTACCGCCAACGCAAGAGACGATCTCCTGGGCAGGTGTTGGCCCCGGAGGTGATCCATTTCCGCAGGGGCAATACTCTTTTGAGCTCATCAGCCGCGCGGATGATGCCATTGTGTCCGAGGATCTGGTTGAGGTTTACAGCAGTGTGACCGAAGTGCGAGTTCAAGATGGACAGACCGTCCTCATCCTGAAGGGGGGTGCAGCCATACCTTCCAGCGAGGTCACAGCGTTACGCGACCCAACACTTTAGACACGGCATTGGTGCTTTAGAGTCACAAACACGTTCATTCACAGCTCGTCCTTTTCGCCGACGCATTCCGTCCAAAGTGCTGCATCTCCGAGCGGTGATCCCTGCTCTGGTCCTGTCGTGCGTACTGTGCAGGTTGCTCTTTGGAGATGACTGGTCGGTAGGGATGATCAGATCAAACTGGCCAACCAAATCGCGGAGGCGGTCAGGACACTGCCCAGCGCCATCCATGCCAGCCGCGCACGGCGGCGCTGCGGCTTTGGCGGCGGAGGTGGGTTGTTGAGTTTGATCAACGCATCCTCTGCCAAGCGTGGCAATTGCGGGCCAAAACGCGTCAGAATCATCGCAGTCTTGCGAAGATCACGCAAAAGCGCCTTGGGGCCAATACTTTCCTTGATGTAGTTTTCAACAACCGGCTTGGCGACCTGCCAGATATTCATATGCGGGTCGAGTGATCGGGCCACGCCTTCAACGACGACCATGGTTCGCTGTAACAAGATGAGCTCTGTACGCGTTTCCATCCCAAAACGCTCGGTGACCTCGAACAGGTAACTCAGCAAACGTGCCATCGAGATCCGGCTGGCATCCATACCGAAGATCGGTTCACCAACCGCGCGCAAGGCACGGGCAAATTCATCAACATCGCGGTCAGCGGGGACATAGCCGGCCTCAAAATGTACCTCGGCGACCCGCTGATAATCCTTGCGGATGAAGCCAAAAAGGATCTCGGCATAGACCCTACGAGTATACTCATCGATGCGGCCCATTATCCCGAAATCATAAGCGATGATGTCACCGTTGGCCGCGACCTTCAGGTTACCCTGATGCATATCTCCGTGAAAATACCCGTCGCGCAAAGCGTGATTGAGAAACAGTTGCAGCACCCGCGCCGCCAATTCGCTACGATCATGGCCTGCTGTGTCGAGCGCATTATTGAGGCCGATATTGGTGCCTTCCGCCCAATCGAGCGTCATGACACGTCGACTGGACAAGGCCCATCGGACCTGCGGCACCTGAAAACCGGCATCCCCGTCCGTATTCGCAGCAAATTCAGCTGCAGCCGCGCTTTCCAGACGCAAGTCGAGCTCGGCCATCACAACGCCTTCGAAATGCGCGATTACGTCCATCGGCCGGAGACGCCGTGATGATGGCGATAGGAACTCAATGGTGCGGGCGGCAAAGTAGAAAGCGTCAATATCCGTGCGAAAGGCACGTTCGATCCCCGGGCGCAGGATCTTAACCGCGACACCCTCGCCCGTATCGGCAAGGTGGGCCTTGTGCACCTGTGCCAGCGATGCCGCCGCGACGGGCTCGGAAAAGGATGTAAAAAGCTGGTCAAAGGACTGGCCCAATTCCTTTTGGATCGTCTCTTTGGCTGAGCGCATGGAAAATGGTGGTAGCTTGTCTTGCAGCACACGCAGTTGCACGGCCATATCCTCACCCACTACATCCGGTCGGGTTGAGAGGATTTGCCCGAATTTGATGTAGGCCGGACCCAAGGCCGTTAGGGCGCGCGGTACCGGCGGCATGCTGACATCGCCCCGGTAGCCCAGCCACCGAAACGGCCAGGCGAGGGTGCGAAAGGTCACGCGCAACAAGGGCCCGGCTTCGAGCGCTTCAAGCACGACTTTCATCGCGCCGGTGCGTTCAAACGTGGCGCCCGTGCGGATCAGGCGAATGATGTTGTGAGGACCGCGCAAGCTAGAGCTTCCAGCCGGAATGCAGGGCGGCAATCCCCATGCTGAGGTTTCGATACTTGGCGTTTTCGAACCCCGCGTCGCGCACCATGGCAAGGAATGTGTCCTGGTCAGGGAACTTGCGGATCGATTCGACCAGATACTGATAACTGTCCCGATCGCCCGCGATCATCTGCCCCATCCGCGGAATGACGTTGAACGAATAAGCATCATAGGCCGCCTGCATCATCGGGTTGGGGAGCTGGCTAAACTCCAGCACCATCAGGCGCCCACCCGGTTTCAGGACACGGAAGGCTTCAGTCAGGGCATCCTGCGGTCGGGTCACGTTCCGAATGCCGAAGCTGATTGTGTAAACATCAAACGTATTGGCCTCAAACGGCAGCGACATGGCGTCGCCAACCACCCAGGTGAGGCTGTCGGACATGCGCGCCGCCTCGGCCCGCTTGCGACCCTCAACCAACATCGGCTCGGTCAGGTCCAGCACTGTCGCGTGGCCGTGCCCGGCGCGTTTAAGGAACCGAAAAGCGATATCGCCGGTACCGCCCGCGACATCCAGCAAGCGCTGGCCCGCGCGTGGCGCCAGCCAATCCATCATCGCATCCTTCCAGATCCGGTGAATGCCGGCAGACATGACATCATTCATAATGTCGTATTTGTTCGCAACGGACGAAAACACGCCCTGCACGCGGCCCGCCTTGTCATCCTCCTGGATCGTTTCAAACCCGAAATGCGTTGTGTTCTCTGGCTTTTCGGTCATGTGATGCCTTCACTGCAGATCTGTCCGGGACCGGTTATACCCACTTGGCGGCAGAGACAAACTGTCATTGTGCCACGCACTGAAATGCGGCCTATGCAATTGATCAATGAACACATTCGGCTCTGTTGCAAAGATTCAATCGGGGCCGGGAGACGCCCTTTCTCGACACAGTTATTCTGCGAGCTCAGCAAACTGGCAGAAGCCGCA
>NZ_JAXBMB010000004.1:200000-432148 GCF_033963905.1 Cognatiyoonia sp. IB215182 | reverse complement strand
ATCACATTCGAGGAGCGAGCTATGAAAGCTTAAGGTGCCGTCCACGAAACCGGCAGCAGGCCACGGAGTTCGCGAAGGAGAAAAGCATGGGACGGAGAAACTACACCCCCAGAATCTGAGAGCCCAATTGGTCGTCAGCGATCTGGTTAGTCATGAGATCAAGGCGCGTGCGTAACCCACAATGGCCACGGCCCGCGAGCCGATAAACAGGCCGAATACATATCAGCGACTACCGCTCGCCACGCCAAAATCTCAGTTGCGAACAGCAGCCGGTACATACCTTTGAGCTCCTTGCCGACCTTCCTTTCACGCCAAATCACCCGCCGCCATAGTGAATTAGGGGAAAGACGCGCCTTATAGGAAGTCTTCTGTGGACCGGGCTATAAAGGTGAGTACCGGACGACAGGACCAGACATACACAATCGTTCGACGGTATCGTTCAGGCAGACCGAGTTTGGGCGTGTACCGGATTGACCTTGGCGCCACTGGCCAATGCATGGTGGACCGCGCGAGCGATGATCCGCTCTTCATCTGTGGGCACGACCATGACGCGGGCGGCTCCTGTGCCGATGTCCAGAGCGTTTTCTGCGTTGGCGGCATCATCAACCACCAATCCCAGATACCCCAAACCCTCCACGATCCGTTCCCGGATTGGTGCGGCATTTTCCCCAATGCCTCCGCAAAAGACCAACGCGTCAATACCTCCCAAAACGGCGGTCATCGCTCCGACCTCGCGGCGGGCGCGGAAGACGTAGTAGTCGATGGCCTCCGCTGCTTCAGGCGCGTCCGAGGAAAGGAGCTTGCGCATGTCGCTAGAAATACCAGACAGACCCAAGAGACCGCTTTCCTTGTAGAGCATGCGCAGGACGTCCTGCGGATCCATACCCTGCTGATCAATGAAATAAAGCAGCACGCCCGGATCGATCTGCCCGCAGCGTGTGCCCATTGGCAGCCCGTCAAGCGCCGAAAACCCCATGGTCGAGCCAACGCTTTTGCCGCCGCGCACCGCACACATGGAGGCCCCATTGCCAAGATGGGCAATGACCATGCGCCCCTTATGGAGTTCGGGGTGAAGCTTTTCGATCACGCCGGTCACGTATTCATAACTCAGCCCGTGGAACCCATAGCGCCGCACACCTTCATCGTAAAACCTCCGCGGGATGGCAAAGGTGTCATTGGCCCAAGGGTGGCCGCGATGAAACGCGGTGTCGAAACACCCGACCTGCACCGCTTCGGGAAACGCCGCTTGGGCAGCCACGACACCCGCCAGATTGTGCGGTTGATGCAGGGGGGCGAGTGGGGCGAATTCTTCCAGTTGCGCTAAGACCTCCGCCGTCAACACCATCGGGTCCGCAAAATCCGGGCCGCCATGCACGATCCGGTGGCCAATACCGGCAATGCTGAGGCCGGGCATGTTCATCCGCAGGGCGGTGATCACCTGATCCAGCGCCTCAGCCGGGGTTGTTGCAGGCACAACCTGTTTGCTCTTCACGCCATCCATATCGAGGATCAACCTCGCATCCGCGCCGATCTTGTCGACCTGGCCGTTCAGCAACATCACAGGCTCCGCTGCATCCTCATACAACCCGAATTTGAGCGAGGATGAACCGGTATTGAGCGTCAGGATCCGTCTCATAGGCCCCGCGCCTTGTTAAAGAGCACCGCAATCGCGGCAGACGCGATCCGCGTGCGTGTATCATCAGCGCGGCTGGTCAGGATGATGGGGACCTGCGCGCCAAGGACGATGCCAGCGGCTTCGGCCCCGGCGAGATACATCAGCTGCTTGGCGATCATGTTCCCGGCCTCAAGATCAGGCGACACAAGAATATCGGCCTGACCGGCGACTGGCGATGTGATGCCTTTCGTGGCCACCGCCCGCATTGAGATCGCGTTGTCAAAGGCCAAGGGGCCGTCCAGCACGCCACCCTTGATCTGGCCCCTGTCGGCCATCTTGCACAATGCGCCTGCCTCGACAGTGGATTGCAGGCGCGGCGTGATCGTCTCAACGGCAGAAAGTAGCGCGACCTTGGGTTCCGCGATCCCGATCGTGTGGGCGAGATCAATCGCGTTTTGCACGATGTCCGCTTTGGTCCTGAGATCCGGCGCGATGTTGATCGCGGCATCGGTGATCAAAAGCGGCTTGGGATAGGTGGGCACGTCCATCACATAAACATGGCTCATCCGCCGTTCGCTGCGCAGACCGCCCTGTTTGGAGACGACGGCGGACATGATCTCATCCGTATGCAGCGCGCCCTTCATCAGCGCCCGCGCGCGACCGTCCCGTACCAACGCCACCGCTGCTTCGGCAGAGGCGTGGCTGTGCTCGGTATCGATGATCTCGACGCCGCCGAGATCAAGTGCCTCAGCCGCAGCAACATCCTTGATCCGTGCGATTGGCCCAACAAGCAGCGGCTCAACCAGACCGATGTCGCGGAGCTTCAGCGCCGCAGCGAGGCTGTCTGCGTCGCAAGGATGCACGATGGCCACCGAAAGAGGCGGCAATTTGCGCGCCTCTTCGAGCAAATTGTCATAACCGCCGCCACGCTGATGCATCACCAGATCGGGCATCACGACACGCGGGCGCTTGATCTTTTTTTCAGGCGCGATCACCACCGCCTGCCCGCTGATCACGGGCTTGTCGTCGCCGTTGGTGCAAATGCAATCCAGCGTCAGCCGCTTATTCTCCTCGTCCTTTTCGGTGACGGTCACACGCACCGTGACGGTGTCACCAACGCCAACAGGTTTCAGGAATTTCAGTGTCTGGTTCGTATAAATCGTCCCCGGCCCCGGTAGTTTGGTGCCCAGCACGTTGGAGATCAGCGCCCCACCCCACATACCGTGTGCGATGACTTTGTGGAAAATGTCGGCTTCGGCAAACTCCTGATCCACATGGGCAGGGTTCACATCGCCAGAGACGGCGGCAAACGCATCGATATCCTGTGCGGTCAATGTGCGGACAAGCTCGGCACTGTCGCCGATTGCAATCTCATCAAAGGGACGGTTTTCGATATAGCCCAGGGCGGTGTCGTGATCAGATGACATGATGCGCCCTTTCGATATAGGCGGTGTTGCCGATAGCTGACCGCGCAGAGGCAGAAGCTATCCCGAAGCCATTAAGCAGACAACCGGTGAGGAAGTTGGTGTTGGGCAACATGGGTTACTCCATTTTGACGTAGGACCCTGGCGCGTCCTCCAGCGCGCCAGTGATTTTGGGTGGATTGATCTTCTTGCCCGAACGCTCGGACAACCAGGCGGCCCAGGCGGGCCACCAGCTCCCTTCATGCAAACTGGCCTCCTCAAACCAGTCTTCGGGGGTCAGGGCTTTGTCCTGATCCCGGATCGTATGCAGGCGGTAATGGCGCCGCGGGTGGCCCGGCTTTGACACAACGCCCGCATTGTGCCCGCCATTGGTCAGCGCGAAGGTGACATCTGCATGGCCAAGATTGTGAATCTTAAACACAGATTTCCACGGCGCGATATGGTCGGTTTCGGTCCCGACACCAAAGACGGGGATACGGATATCGCGCAGCGACACCCCATGGCCATCCACGTGGTAGCGCCCGGCGGCAAGGTCATTGTTCAGGAACATCTGCCGCAGATATTCGCCATGCATGCGCGCGGGCATTCGCGTGCTATCGGCATTCCAGGACATCAGGTCGTTCATCGCCGCGTCGCCATCGCCCAGCAGGTACTTGCGCACCATCTGCGACCAGATCAGATCGTTTGAGCGCAGCATCTGAAACGCGCTCATCATCTGGTTCGCATTCAGGTAGCCTTGCGCATCCATGATATCTTCAAGAAACGAGACCTGGCTTTCGTTGATGAACAGCATCAACTCACCCGCCTCGCTGAAATCAGTTTGTGCGGCCAGAAGCGTCATACTGGCGAGCCGGTCATCGCCATCCCGCGCCATGGCAGCCGCCGCGATGGATAACAATGTGCCACCAAGACAATACCCCACCGTGTGGATTTTCCTGGCCTTCGTAGCATCCGCAATTTGGTCAATCGCTGCAGAAGGTCCCTGATGCAGATAGTCGGCCATGCCCAGTTCCGCGTCCGCGGCATCCGGATTGCGCCACGAGATCGCAAAAACCGTAAAGCCCTGTTCAGTCAGGTATTTGATCATGGAGTTTTCTGGACTCAGATCGAGGATGTAGTATTTCATGATCCAGGCCGGGATGATCAGGACAGGTTCAGGATGCACCTTGTCCGTCACGGGCACGTATTGAATCAACTCGATCAAGTGATTGCGGAAGACAACCTTGCCCGGCGTGACGGCAACATCGCGTCCGACTTTCTTGGTGGGCTTGGGCGCCTCGTCATGCATCCGTTTTTGTATGTCCTGCCAGAAGGCGGAGGCACCGCCAACAAGGTTGAAACCGCCCGTTTCAAAGGTCCGCGCGATTGCCTCCGGGTTGGTGGCCAGAAAGTTGCTGGGGGCGAAGGCATCAAGCATCTGGCGCCCCAGAAACGTCATCGCCCGATCATGTGCCGGGTTCAGGCCGGGCACGTCTGACGTCGCGGCGTCGAGAAAGTCTTCCATCAGCAAAAATGCCTGTGCCATCGCTGCAAAGGGGGCGCTGTCCCAGCTTTCGTCGCGAAAACGGCGATCTGTCCCCTCAGGTCGGACGGGCCGCGCCTCCAGCTCAGACGGGCAGCCATGGGCGACAAAATTCGTCCAGAGCAGCCAGTTCTCTTGTGCCTTGCGCATGAGTGTGAGTTGCTTGTCCGGCGCGCTTGCCAGATGCACCGCCCAGTCTGTCCACATTGTGATCGTCGCTGCCGGGGATGTGCCCGCAGTCAACCGCGCGAGTGACTTGCGCAAGGCGTGCTGATCTTTTGCATTTGCTTGCACATCGCCCATCAACCTGCCCCTGTGAAATCTAGCTTTGTTAACGAAATATTAAGCTTCGAGTATGAAGGACTTAAGACGATTTCGCAGCTGCAGCATGAGTCGTGGATTTTGCCGCCAAGAATTTCGGCAACTTGCTCTGGACAGCTTGTGAGTTGCTACTTTTTTGGGCGACTCGGTCGCTATGAGCGCTTTTCGGTCGGCATCGTTCGCAGTTGCGGCATGGTTTATTGCGCGACGTCAAGCAGTGTTGAGTGGCCAAATAACAACATTCTATGCTAAAGCCGGTTGCAAAACGGGATGTTAAACTGCACAGATCGCGTTTTCGTCCTATGTCCAAGTAAAGAATGTCGGATCTTCTGCCATGAACTTTTTCCGAAACGCTCTGCTCGTCGGCACAGCATCAGCTGCCACAGCGCTATGTATCGCCGCAACATCGGTTCACGCGCAAGCCGTTGACATTGCGGCACCAGAACGCACTGTCACCATCCGTTTTGAATATGGCGGCGACGGAATCACTGGACAGCTTATCAGCTTTGAGGAGAATAAGCTACGGATTGAAACAACCGTAGGTACGATTACCATCCCGGCTGAAGACGTGTCCTGCATCGGTGCCGCATGTCCCGAATCACTGCGCCTTGCTGTAGAGGCATCACCCATTGTTCTGACATCGCTTGATGGGCAGATTACATTGTCGGGCGACCTACTTGAAATCGCGGGCAATGAATATGTGGTGGCGACAGCCGCTGGCGAGTTGCGCATTGAGACCGACAAGGTCACTTGTCAGGGCGAGGGCTGCGTTGTGGAAGTCTCCGCCCCTGTCTTCGGTGGCCCGGTTGTGCTGACAAACGGCGCCACTGAGATCTCGGGCAACCTCGTCGGGGTCGACGAAACGTCCTACCTCGTTGAAGTTGAGAATTTGGGCGCGATCCGCGTCCAACTCGACTCTTTCACATGCACGGGTGAAGGCTGCCCCGCCGGTTAGGCGCGCTGAATGGCCTTGGCTAGGCCCAAGCAGCATGATCCAACTGACAACCGATTGACCCACCTTCATTTCGGTGATCCAGATGCCTCAGTCGCAAGAAAGCCTGAGGACAGCAAACATGCGTGTGGATTACGAAACGCTGAACAATACAATCGCATCGCTGACAGAAGGCGAGACTGATCAGATCGCTTTGATGGCGACGGTCGCATGCGAGGTCCACCACAGCGACGCCCGCTTTGACTGGACCGGTTTTTACCGGGTCGTGGCGCCTGAACTCTTGAAGATTGGACCCTATCAGGGCGGCCATGGGTGCCTTGTCATCCCGTTTAGCCGCGGTGTTTGCGGTGCTGCCGCCAGCACCGGTCGCGTCCAACTTGTCCCCGATGTCGATGCATTTGAAGGTCACATCGCTTGTGCAAGCTCAACAAGATCAGAACTGGTTCTGCCGATCTTTGACGCATCAGATCAACTGATTGCGGTATTTGATATCGATAGCGACCAGCCCGACGCCTTTGATGAGGAAGACGCGACCGCCCTGTCCCAGATCTTGCATCAGGTCTTCGCAAAATAGAGCGAAAAATATGGGTTTTCTGAAGAGTCGTGAAAGAATAACGTTGATCTTCAGAATTCGAATGACCAGAATGAAATTTGACGGGGTTTTTTCATGGCTGAGACGATGCTTGACGCAGTCGCCAAACAACGCACGCTGGGGGCCGATATCCGCGCATTACGCAAGGCGCGGGGAATGACCCTGACCGATTTGGCATCCGCAATGGGCCGCTCGGTTGGTTGGCTCAGCCAGGTTGAACGCGACCTATCCAATCCAGCAATTGTCGATCTGGGTAGGATGGCCGAGATTTTGGATGTCTCGGTATCGAGTCTGGTGCAGACCGGAGCGGAACCCGGAGAGGAAGGCATTGTCGTCCGTGCTGATGCGCGGCGACCGATGGGCAGCCGCACGGAGGGGCTAACCGAAGGATTGCTGTCACCGGATCTGACCGACGACTTCGAGATGGTGCATTCGCATTACGCACCGGGTGCTCACCTTGCTTCCCCCTTGAGCCGCCCGACCCAGGAGGTCGGCTATGTGATCAAGGGACGCATCGATTTCATGATGAATGGCCAGACCTTCCGCCTCCGGGCGGGTGACAGCATTCGGCTGCGCGGACAAGAATTCCTGTGGGCGAATAACTCTGGCAAGGAATGTGAGATGATCTGGGCCATCTCACCTCCAGTTTACTAAATGACATGTACCTCAGCCAATCGCGCCACCCTATGCGCGGATGATGCGGCGCATGTCCTGCACGAAGATGGGTGAAACGTGATGGCTGACTTTCCAACAACGGCACGAGTTGTAATCATTGGCGGCGGTGTTGTGGGGGTATCGACCCTCTATCATCTGGCCCAAAAGGGCTGGACCGACTGTGTTCTTCTGGAAAAGAACGAACTGACGGCGGGCTCCACTTGGCATGCGGCGGGCAACTGTCCCAATTTCGCGCCCAACTGGGCCGTCATGAATATGCAGCGCTATTCGTTGGAGATGTACCGCACACTCGCCGACGATGTGGATTACCCGATGAACTACCACGTCACCGGCGCGCTGCGGCTGGGCCATAGCAAGGAACGCAGGCAAGAGTTTCAGCGCGTTGTGGGCCAGGCGCAGGCCATGGGCCTGCCGCTTGAGATGATCAGCCCAAGCGAGGTGAAGAACTACAACCCGTTTGTCGAAATCCATGACCTTGAAGGCGTACTGTGGGACCCGCTTGATGGCGATATCGACCCCGCGCAGTTGACCCAGGCGCTGGCTAAGGGCGCGCGCGATTTAGGCGCGCGGATTGAGCGGTTCTGCCCGGCGACAGGTGTTTCGCAAAGCGATACGGGCGAATGGATCGTTCACACCGACAAGGGCGACATCAAGTGCGAAAAAGTGGTCAATGCCGCTGGTTACTATGCCGCGCGCGTCGGTGAATGGTTCAAACCCTATGGCGGCCGTGACGTGCCCATGGTGGTCATGTCGCACCAATATTTCCTGACCGAGGAAATCCCCGAGATCGAAGCCTGGACCAAGGAAAACGGCAGAAAGACACCCATGATCCGCGATGTCGACAGCAGTTATTATCTGCGGCAAGACAAGAACGGTCTGAACCTTGGCCCCTATGAACGGAACTGCAAGGCGCATTGGGTCACCGCTGACGACCCGATGCCGGAAGACTTCAGCTTTCAGCTTTACCCGGACGATCTTGACCGGCTGGAATGGTATATTGAGGACGCGATGGCACGTGTGCCGATCCTGGCTACAGGTGGCGTTGGAAGAAACATTAACGGTCCAATCCCTTACGCGCCTGACGGGCTTCCGATGATCGGCCCCATGCCGGGCGTGCGCAACGCCTATGAGGCGCATTCCTTCACCTTTGGCATCGTGCAGGGCGGTGGCGCGGGCAAGGTGATGGCCGAATGGCTGATCGAAGGTGAAACCGAGCTTGACATGTGGTCGGTCGATCCGCGCCGCTACACCGATTACGTCGACCATGATTACTGCCACCAGAAAGCGCTTGAGACCTACGGCCATGAATACGGGATGCATTTCCCGCACAAGATGTGGCCTGCCGGTCGGAACAAGAAACTCTCACCCAATCACGACAGGCTGATCGCGGACGGCGCGGAGATGGGCGCCTTCAATGGTTGGGAGCGGGCCACATGGTTCGCTCAGGAAGGCGAGGATACCTCGGTTGAAAGCACTGAAACGTGGGAGCGTGACGGGCCATGGAAGGCTGGCATCGCACGCGAGGTTGAGGCCGCGACACATGGTGTTGCCGTGCTCGATATGCCGGGCTTTTCCCGCTACAAGCTGACGGGTGACGGCGCTGCGGAATGGCTCCGCGGCCAGATTGCTGGTGCGCTGCCCAAGGCAGGCCGCATGAACCTTGGCTATTTCACGGATAATCGCGGACGGATCGTAACCGAAGTCACCACTATCCGCTGGGGTGAGGATGATTTCTGGCTGATGACCGCCGCCGTCGCGCAATGGCACGATTTCGAACACCTGCGGGATCGTCTGGCGGATGGGCTGGAACTGACCGACATCACAACGGAATGGTCCACGCAGCTGGTCAGCGGCGCCAAATCCCGTGATCTGCTGGCAGGCCTGACAGATGCTGATCTGACAACCGGATGGCTGACTATTCAAGAGGCCACGTTTGCAGGCAAACCGGCCAAGCTTTTCCGCATCAACTTCTGCGGTGAGTTGGGGTGGGAGGTGCATACATCCATGGAAGACAGCGCTGCGGCGTACGCAGCCATCCGCGATGCGGGCGCCAAACCTTTTGGCATGTTTGCCCTCAACGCGATGCGCATCGAAAAAGGGTATCGCACGTGGAAAGGTGATCTTTCTTCAGATTACAGCCTGCTGGAAGGCGGGCTGGAACGCTTTGTCCGGTTCAACAAGCCGCAGGATTTCCCGGGCAAGACAGCACTGCTGAACGAAAAGCAACAAGGGCGTAAGAAGGGTTTTGCGACCATGACGCTCGACAATCCAGGCCCCGCCGACGCCCCTTACATGTCGCCCATCTGGTCGAATGGAGAGGTTGTGGGCGAGACGACGTCGGGCGATTGGGGTTTCCGTGTGAACAAATCGGTCGCTCTGGGCATGGTGCGGTCAGATGCCAACATCGTCGGCGGCAAGGTCGAGATCGAGATCTATGGCGAGAAATACGCGGCGACGATCCACGAAGATCAACCGCTCTGGGACCCTGACAATGCCCGTATCCGCGCCTAAGAGGAAACGGGAATGACTGCGATCACCCTGCTTGATGGCGGCATGGGGCAAGAGCTGATCCATCGGGCAGGCGACAAGCCAACGCCGCTTTGGTCGACGCAAGTCATGGTGGATCACCCCGGTCTTGTCGCCGAAGTGCACGCCGCCTACCGCGCGGCAGGTGCCACGGTCCACACGGCCAACACCTATGCCATCCACAGGGATCGGCTGGTGGACACGCCGCTGGCCGACAAGTTCGCGGACTTACATGCGGCAGCCTTGGCCGAGGCGCGGGGTAGCGGACGGATCGCAGGGGCCATAGGACCGCTTGCCGCCTCTTACCGACCCGACATTCACCCTGATCATGAAGTTGCTGTGCCGCTTTATGCCGAAGTGGCCCGCCTTTTGGCGCCAGATGTTGATCTCATCATCTGCGAAACCGTCGCGTCAGTGGCCCATGCCCGCGCGATCCTTGAAGGCGCAAGGGCTGCGGGCAAACCCATTTGGCTGGCGCTTACGGTCGATGATGAGGATGGGACAAAGCTGCGTTCCGGTGAGCCGTTGGCCGACACACTGCCCCTTGCCGAAGCGGACGCCGCCGCCATTCTGGTCAATTGCGCCGCACCCGAAGCGATACCGGCGGCAATGGATGCGCTGGCACGCGGCGCACTGCCCTTTGGCGCCTATGCCAACGCCTTTACCCAGATCACCAAGGAGTTTCTGCAAGACAAGCCAACCGTCGCTGCGTTGAGCGCGCGCCGCGATATCGGACCGGAAGCGTATGCGCAATCGGCATTGGGCTGGATCCGCCAAGGGGCAACAATCGTCGGTGGGTGTTGCGAGGTCGGCCCTGCGCATATCGCCGCATTGGCAAACGCAATCAAGTCAGCAGGGCACACAATTGAGTAGTCATGCAAACCCCAACGCATTTTGACGTCTTCGTCGCCGACGGCTTTGTCCTGACAGAGCTGGCGGGCGTGGTCGACGTCTTGCGACTGGTCAATCGGATCAGCGCAAGGCCCATCTTCGAATGGCATTTCAGGTCCCTAACGGGTGGCACGATCAATAGCAGCAGCGGCGCGATGGTATCCACCACGCCGCTGCCCGCACGCCCCAATGCAGATTACTTCGTCGCGCTGGGCAATAGCGACGCCAACGCGCGCGACCTGTCCCTTGGTGCCACCATCGCCACCTACAAGAGCCGCCAGGCGCGCGTTGTACTATTGGCCGAGGCGGCAAGCCGTTACATCGCCGAAACAGATGATGAGGCGGGGCTGCACACCACCCATTGGGAAAACCGCGCGGTCCTGTCTGAACGCTATGGCTTGTTTGAGACGCAATCTGCCCTCGCTGCTGACACAGGGCCGGTCATCACCGGCGCCGGTATGGGGGCGACCGTTGATCTGATGTTGTCGCTGGCGGGTCACCATGTGCCCTCAACCGTCTTGATGACGGTATCGGACGTGCTGTTGCACGAACGCATTCGCCACCACAGCACGCTGCAACCTTTCTCCGGCCAGTCGGTGCTGGCCACCGGCGATGCGGCTTTGGACGCAGCAATTGCGCTGATGCAGAACAATATCGAGTTTCCCATCCCAATCAGCCTGATCGCCGACGAGACGGGGCTGTCCAAACGTTCGCTTGAGCGGAAGTTCAACCGCCTTTTGGGCACCACACCAAATGGCTATTACCGTGCCTTGCGGCTGAACAAGGCCAACAACCTTCTTCTGAACACCGACATGCGGATTCACGAAATCGGCCTCGCCTGCGGCTTTCCCAGCGGGTTCACAACGATCTATCGTGAGACCTTTGGCGTGACCCCCAATGCGGCGCGCAGGAAAGGCCGCACGCCATAGCGGATTTGCGTCACGCCTGACGTTTTTTGCGCAGACGTATGGGTCGTTTCGCGACACATTTTGGCAAATGCAAAGCTGCCGAGGGGTTTTTGAAATGGTGTCGGTTCCGTCTCATGCGCGGGTTGTGATTATCGGCGGCGGTGTTATTGGCTGCTCGGTCGCCTATCACCTGGCCAAGCTGGGCTGGAAAGACGTCGTGTTGCTCGAACGCAAGCAACTGACCTCTGGCACAACATGGCACGCGGCAGGGCTGATCGCGCAATTGCGCGCGTCGTCCAACATGACGAAGCTCGCGAAGTATAGTCAGGAACTCTACGGAAATCTGGAGGCGGAAACGGGCGTCGCCACAGGGTTCAAACGCTGCGGGTCGATCACCGTTGCGTTGACCGAAGAACGCAAGGAAGAGATTTTCCGGCAGGCCGCCATGGCGCGCGCCTTTGGTGTGGACGTGGAAGAGATCACGCCGGAAGAGGTTAAGGCAGGCTACGAACATCTTAACATCGATGACGTTACTGCTGGTGTCTATCTGCCGCTTGATGGTCAAGGAGATCCGGCGAATATCGCTCTGGCGCTGGCCAAAGGGGCGCGTCAGAACGGCGCTAAGGTGATCGAAAAGACGCTTTTAACCAGTGTCAAACGCGTTGGGCGCCGGATCACCGGTGTCGATTGGGCGCAAGGTGAAGAAACCGGTCACATCGCCTGCGATATGGTCGTCAATTGCGGCGGCATGTGGGGCCATCAGGTGGGTCGCATGCTGGGCGTCAACGTGCCGCTTCATGCTTGTGAGCATTTCTACATTGTCACAGAAGCAATAGACGGGCTGACCCAGATGCCCGTTCTGCGCGTGCCGGATGAATGCGCCTACTACAAGGAAGATGCGGGCAAGATGCTGCTTGGCGCGTTTGAGCCGAATGCCAAGCCCTGGGCCATGGATGGTATCCCCGCTGACTTCGAGTTCGATCAACTGCCCGAAGACTTCGACCATTTCGAACCCATCCTCGCCGCCGCGATTGAACGCATGCCGATGCTGGAAGAGGCGGGCATTCATACCTTCTTCAACGGCCCCGAAAGCTTTACGCCCGATGACGCCTATCATCTGGGTTTGACGCCCGAGATGGACAATGTCTGGGTCGCGGCGGGCTTTAACTCCATTGGTATCCAATCCGCAGGTGGTGCAGGCATGGCGCTAAGCCAATGGATGGAGAGTGGCGAAAAACCCTTTGATCTGGGCGATGTGGATATCGCCCGCATGCAGCCCTTTCAGGGCAACAAGACCTATCTCTTTGAGCGCTCCAAGGAAACGCTCGGCCTGCTTTACGCCGACCACTTCCCCTTCCGCCAGAAAGCGACCGCGCGCGGCATCCGGCGCACACCGTTTTACGCGCATCTGCTGGAGCGGGGTGCCGTCATGGGCGAGCTTGCCGGGTGGGAGCGTGCCAATTGGTTCGCGCGCGGCACGCAGGAAGCGAAATACGAATACTCTTGGTCGCGCCAGAACTTCTTTGACAATGTCCGCGAAGAGCATATGGCGATCCGCCAGAATGTCGGCATGTATGACATGTCATCGTTCGGCAAAATCCGGGTCGAGGGGCCGGATGCAATCGCGTTCATGAACTATGTGGGTGGCGGCAATTACGACGTGCCGGTGGGGAAGATCGTCTACACGCAATTTCTCAATCACAGCGGCGGGGTCGAAGCGGATGTGACCGTGACAAGGATTGAGCCCGATTGCTTTCTCGTCGTCACACCTGCCGCGACCCGCCTTGCGGACCAGACCTGGCTGCGCCGCCACAAGGGCGATTTCAACGTGGTCATCACTGATGTGACAGCAGGCGAAGGTGTGCTGGCGATTATGGGCCCTCGGTCACGCGACGTCTTGCAGGCCGTCTCACCCAATGATTTCTCGAACGCCGTCAACCCGTTCGGCACCGCGCAGGCGATCGAGATCGGCATGGCGCTCGCCCGCGTGCACCGCGTCACCTACGTGGGTGAATTGGGATGGGAGGTCTATGTCCCCACCGATATGTGCGGGCATGTGTTTGAGACATTGGCCGAAGCGGGTGCCGATTTCGATCTGCAGCTTTGTGGCATGCATATGATGGATACTTGCCGGATGGAGAAAGGCTTTCGCCATTTCGGGCATGACATCACGTCCGAGGATCACGTGCTCGAAGCTGGGCTCGGTTTTGCGGTGAAGACCGACAAGCCTGATTTCATTGGGCGCGATGCGGTCCTGCGCAAACGCGAGACCGGTTTAGAACAGCGGTTGATGCAGTTCAAACTGACTGATCCCGAACCCCTGCTCTACCACAACGAACCGGTGCTGCGGGACGGTGAGGTTGTGGGATACCTGTCATCAGGCGGCTACGGTCACCATCTGGGCGCGGCAATTGGCATGGGCTATGTGCCTTGCGCCCAGCCAGGTGAGAAAGTGGCGGACATGCTGGCTAGCAGTTACGAGATCGATGTGATGGGTACGAGGGTCGAGGCGGAGGCGCAGCTCAAGCCATTCTACGATCCCGCAAGCGAACGTGTGAAGGTATAGGCTCCGGTCAGCGGCTGACTGAATACTGCATCGAGGCCCATCGCGGCGCCAGACCACGCAGAAAAGCGTGTACGCTTGCCTGATGTTTTGACACATCCAGATCGCTCAGCCAGCTTTCGGTCAGCGCCGTGTCGGATGAGAGGGCATGTGCAAATTCGCGAGCTTTCTCGCGCTCTTGCGGTGACAACGGTAACTTTTCTACCTCTGCCAAAAGCATCAATAAGTCATGCACCTTCAGCGCCACGAGAAACGCCTTCGTCATCCGCGTGATCAGCCTCGGATCATCGCGCCAATCACGGCCTGCAAAGCACTCCTGAACGACGCGTTGCCCGGCCCCATTGCACGAAAAGCCGATGCAGCCAGAGAAACCCTTCGCCTGCCTCTGCGCATGTATACTGCAGGTCGCATTGGGTCCGATGTGCGCGCAAGGCATGCCGCTCGGCTTGTCGCAGGCAAACGCGGCAGAACGGTCAAATGCCAGCGCCACACAGCACAAAGCAGCGCAGCGCGTACAATCGTCGCGCAGCAAGTCGGGGGTCATCGTGGGTCCCTTTTTGGTTGTTTGATATTGGCCCTGAATTTGCAGCGCCAAACAAAACGGGCCGCATAGATATGCGACCCGATGACTATAATTTAACCGAAAAGGCGTCTTCGGTCAATTCAGCTGACACTGTAGCCCCCATCCACCGTGCTGCCTGTGCGCATCAATGCTGCGATCCCCGCAATCTCATCTTCTGACAACTGGCTGTCGTCTGGAAACGGCATCATCAGCCGTCCTATCGCCGCCCAGTAGAGAAGTTTTGCACGTGGGGTCGCTTCGGCAGGTGTAACACCGCATGCCTGCAAAAGCTCATCAGCGTAGGCGATGCGCGCGTCGTCCACCTCTTTCACCCCGGCAGCGACTTGCGCGTTGACCGTCGCCCAAGACCGCATCGCACGTTCAAGCCGTTCGCCGGATTTTAAAGTGATCGACAAAAGCGCAAACAAAGTGTCCTGCGGTGTCGCATGGGTCTTCAAATCAGCGATAAGCGGCAAGGTCGTTTTCGCGCTCCAATGCCGCATGATCGCGGCGTGAAAATCGGCAAGGCTTTCAAAGTGATAATAGAAACTGCCACGTGTCACGTTCAGCTTCTTTGCCAGCGGTTGCGCCTTGAGCGCGCCATAGCCTTGCGTCGTCAGTTCCTTCAGCGCGCAGTCAAGCCAATCGGTCGGGGTCAGCTTATCGGTACTCATGGCGTTGACATACACATATGTATGTCATAAGTCGAATACACATGTGTATGTTGCCAGAAAGACTGATACGATATGAACCGCGCTTTCACCAATATCCTCTGCAACAACGTCGAAACGAATGCGCGTTTCTACGAGGATATTCTCGGCATGCACCGCCGCAATGATTTCGGCTGGTTCATCATCATGGGCTCCGACGATCTACCCGGTCTTGAACTGGGCTTGCTCGACAAGGCTCACGAAACCGTGCCGCCTGTCGTGGCCCAACCTCCCGCAGGCTTGATCCTGACCTTCGTCGTTGAGGATGCCGCCGTTTGCCACGAGAAAGCTATTGCAGCCGATGCGGAGATCGTCGAGGAGCCGACAGATCTGCCATACGGGCAGACCCGCCTTCTGTTGCGAGACCCTGCGGGTACCATTGTCGATATCAGTTCCCCGACACCTTAGGCGCGGCACCCCCAGTTCCGCTTAAGGGTTCAGCAGTGCCGTTGGGCCCAGCGCGTTCAATCCTTTGAGGATGTCGATGGCATAGGCCAGCTGGTAATCCTCTTCGCGTAATTGGGCGGCAGTTTCGGCCCGTGCACGCTCTTCCTCGATCTGGCGGATTTCATCCTCGGTCAGGCTGTCATTGTCGAGCGAACCGCGCAAATCGGCCTCTGTCCGCCGCGCTGGCGCGTCTTCATCTTCTTCGAGATCAGCGCGAGGGCGTGGCTGCTCGACGATGATATCCGGCGAAATCCCCAAGGACTGGATCGACCGACCCGACGGCGTGTAATACCGCGATGTCGTCAGGCGCATCGCACCGTCGCCCCGCAGCGGAACAACCGTCTGGACCGACCCTTTGCCAAACGAATTCGTGCCAATGACGATGGCACGCCGGTGGTCCTGCAAAGCACCCGCCACGATCTCGGACGCCGAGGCAGAGCCGCCGTTGATCAGCACCACGATGGGCTTGCCTTCCGCCAGATCGCCGGGTGAGGCGTTAAACCGATCTCCATCACTGGGGTCGCGGCCGCGGGTCGAGACAATCTCACCGGCGTCAAGAAACGCGTCCGAGACGTAAATCGCCTGGTTCAAGAGGCCACCGGGATTGTTGCGCAGGTCAATCACGATTCCATCGATATTGTCGATGCCGCCCGCAGCCTCGATCTGTTCCTCCATGCCATCCTTGAGATTGGGGAAGGTCTGATCGTTAAAGGTTGTCACACGCAAGACAACGGCGTTGCCTTCCGTACGGCTGCGCACAGCGGTCAGCTTGATCGTGTCACGAATGATGGAGACGTCAAACGGCTCAATCTCGCCTTCACGCACAACGGTGATGATAATCTCCGACCCGACAGGCCCCCGCATCATCGACACCGCGTCATCGAGTGTCAGACCCAGCACGCTTTCCCCGTCAACGGCGGTAATGAAATCGCCGGCAAGGATGCCCGCCGCATCGGCAGGGGTGCCATCCATGGGTGCCACGACTTTCACAAATCCTTCTTCCTGCGTCACCTCAATGCCGAGGCCACCGAATTCACCCGATGTCTGAACGCGCATGGCGGCGGCATCGTCGGCAGACAGATAACTGGAATGTGGATCAAGCGAGGTCAGCATGCCGTTAATCGCTGCCTCGATCAGCTCCTTGTCATCGACCTCTTCCACATATTCGGCGCGGATGCGTTCGAAGATGTCACCAAAAAGATCAAGCTGTTCATAGACGTTGGTGCGATCGGATTCCTGCGCCAGAAGCGGCCCTGCTATCTGGCTCGTCGCCAGTAACCCCAGTGCTGCGCCGCCAAATGCGGCCATCATCGCCTTTTTCATTCCGTATCCTTGCTTACTCCAACGCAAACCACGCGTCCGGGCTGACGGCAGATTGCCTATCTCGCACCTCAAGATAAAGCACTTGCTGCGTTTGACCCGCATTTGATGCATCGTTTTCGGTCAAAATACCGTCAACATCGGGGGCTGCACCACCCAAAAGCCCAATCGGCGCGCCTGCCGACACGATTTCGCCGGGTTGCACGAATACTGTGCCGAGCCCCGCAAAGATGAACAAGACATCGGCGGCGGGCTCAGCGATCACCACGGTGCCATAGTTCAAGAGCGGTCCTTCAAACAGGATCGTCGCATCGACCGGTGTGCTGACCAATGCTTGTGGCGCGGCACCAACATGGATGCCGGGCAGGTTCGGGGCCTGATCCGGTAGCACAATGCCCGCAACAGGCAGTGGCAGATCGCCGGACGCGGTCAGCGTGTCTTCTGGTGACGGGGTGCCGGCTGCGATTTCCGCCGCAAAATCTGCAAGCGTCTGCGCACTGGCCACTAGCAGGGCCGTTTGCAGCGGGTCCTGCTCAAACCGACGTGGCAGGGTGACACGGTCAGAGACGGCCTGGCCCAGCGCCGCCCGCGCCTCTTGCGCGCCTTCCAAACCCTGTTGCAACGTGTTGGTCGCGACAGCTCGTGCAGTCCGCAAGCTTTGCGCCGCATGCAATTGGTCGCGTAGCGCGTCCACTTGTCCCTCAAGCGCAAGTGCCATGTCGGTGGTCAACAGACCCGCACGCGCGGCATTTCTGGCACCCTGCGGATGGCTAAAGATCACCGGGTTCGGCGTTTTGCTGATCGACGAGAGCACGCCAAGCAGGCGCGCAAGGTCCTCGCGATCCTCAGCCAGCCTTCGGGAAATCTCGGCCTCTTGCACGGTGATCTGCCGCAAACTGTCGCGCATCGCGATCAGCCCTGCCTCATAGGCCTGCACTGTTTCGGTCAGAGCCCTGATGCGATCACGTCCAGTGTCAGCGGCTTCCAGACGCGCATTTGCCGCTTGCAATTGCCGCGCAGCCTCCTGCGCCTGTTCCTCCGCGGCAAGCGGACTTGCTAGACACCATAAAAGCGCGGCCCACCTCATGTGATCAGCGATTTGCCCGTCATTTCCGGCGGCAGCTCCAGCCCCATCAGGTGCAGGATCGTCGGTGCAAGATCCGCGAGCCGCCCGTCACGCAACTGCGCCCCGTCCGGCCCACCCACCAATGCAACGGGCACCGGATTGGTCGTATGCGCCGTATGCGGGCCGCCTGTTTTCGGGTCGACCATTGTTTCGCAATTGCCGTGATCTGCAGTGACAATCATCGCACCACCGGCCTTTTCAAGCGCCTGCAGGACAGCGCCAAGCCCCGCATCAACCGCTTCACAAGCCTTGATCGCGGCGTCCAGATCGCCAGTATGCCCTACCATGTCGGGATTGGCGTAATTGGTGACAATCAGGTCGTAACCGTCTTCGATGGCTTTGACAAAATGCTCCGTCACCTCGCCCGCCGACATCTCGGGCTGCAGATCATAGGTCGCGACTTTGGGCGACGGTGCCATGTGGCGGTCTTCACCCTGCTCAGGGGTCTCAATACCGCCATTCAGAAAGAACGTCACATGCGGGTACTTCTCTGTCTCTGCCAGCCGGAACTGTCGCATGCCCTTCTTGGCAACCCAGGCGCCAAGCGTGTTGACGATCTTCTGCTTAGGGAAAACGGTCGTCATGAAGGCGTTATGGGTCTCGGAGTAATCCACCATGCCCAGCAAGGCGGCAAGTTTCGGGCGCGCGCCCACGTCAAAGGCATCAAAGTCAGGCTGGCCGATCGCCAAAAGGATCTCGCGCGCCCGATCTGCCCGGAAGTTCACAAAAAACACCCCGTCCCCATCCTGCATGCCAGTGTAGTTTTCCGCACGAAAGGGGACGATGAACTCATCCGTCTGATCCAGATCGTAACAGGTCGCGATCCCCTCAACGGCGTCGCTCAGCGCGTCAGCATCACCCAAAACCATGGCGCGATAGGCCTTTTCGACGCGCTCCCACCGGTTGTCGCGATCCATCGCGTAGTAGCGGCCAGAGACCGTGACAATCTCCACACTGTCCGGCAGGTCAGCGTGCATCTGCGCAATCTGTTCTGCCGCCGATGTCGGGGCCACGTCGCGCCCGTCGGTGATCGCGTGCACGACCACAGGTAGGCCGCGATCAACCAGCGCGCGGACGCTGGCGACGATGTGATCCTGATGCGAATGCACCCCGCCAGGGGAGGCCAGCCCGATGACATGCGCGGTGCCGCCAGATTTCGCTAGAGTACCCGCAAAGTCGACCAGCGCGGATTTGTCAAAGAACGACCCATCCTCAATCGCCAAATCAATCTGACCCAGATCCATCGCCACAACCCGACCCGCGCCGATATTGGTATGACCGACCTCGGAATTGCCCATTTGCCCTTTCGGCAGACCGACGTCATTGCCATGCGTGACAAGTTGCGCATGCGGGCCTTGCATCACCCTGTCAAAGTTGGGCGTTCGTGCGAGCGCAGGCGCATTGGCCGCGCTGTCCTCGCGCAGCCCCCAGCCGTCAAGAATGCATAAGACAACGGGTTTTGGCACGGACATCACAACCTCCAATTCAAGTCGCCATATCCTTAGCGCGAGATGCCGGGTAACAAAATCCTCTTAATCATCTCGCCAGAAATACTCCCGCCGGAGGCGGCCCTACGCCCGATGATAAGGACCACCCGCCAGAATTGAGGCAGCACGGTAAAGCTGTTCCGCCAGCATCACCCGCACCAGCATATGCGGCCAGACCATCTTGCCAAAACTTAGCGATGCGTCAGCCTTCGCACGCAAGCCCGGATCAAGACCATCCGCACCGCCGATCAGAAAGGCCACATCCTGCCGCCCCTGATCGCGCCACCCATCCAGTTGTTTCGCAAAATCGGGGGATGACATCACCTTTCCGCGTTCATCCAGAGTACAAAGCAATGCGCCATCAGAGGCTGCGCGTGACAACAGGGCAGCTTCTGCGGCCATGCCGCCACCCTTCTTGTCTTCGACCTCAATCAGCTCTGCCGGGCCGAGACCAAGGTTGCGCCCGGTGCGTTCAAACCGGGTCAGATAATCCTCGTAAAGCACTCGTTCCGACCCCTGACGCAGGCGGCCAACGGCGCAGATTTGCACGCGCATCAGCCCGCCGCAGCTGCCCCTGGCTGCCACATCTTTTCAAGCTGATAGAATTCGCGCACTTCGGGGCGGAAGATGTGAACGATCACATCACCGGTATCAATGAGAACCCAATCGCCGGCATCCTTGCCTTCCACCTTGCAGATGACCCGAAATTCCTGCTTGAGCCGATCGGTCAACTTTTCGGCCATGGCCGTTACCTGACGCGTGGACCGCCCTGACGCAATGACCATGTAGTCACCCATCTCGGACTTGCCGCGCAGATTGATCTGCACGATGTCTTCGCCTTTGTCATCTTCGAGGGATTTCAGAACAGCCGCCAACAAGCTTTCGCTGGTGGCTTGGCGCGGGGCGCTCATCGCGTGAGCCCCGATATTGGCTGCAGGTGCAGCCGCAGAGTTAAGAGACAGTGCATTGTCCTCCTTAAAACGCGCCGTCATGACCCCGGCGCCGGGCATGGGCTCAAAATAGCAAGTGACCCCTGTTTTTTCAACAACCGGGATCACATGGCCCTTTTTTGCGACGGCGCGCCAGTTCAGTAAACCGCATCACATTGAGGAACATCGCCCAGTTGTTCCGCCGAAGTGACCGCAGAAAGGGGGGCATTGCGGACAAGCGGCAGGAAAGCCCCATCCTGCGCCAACCGGATCGCAACGTTCACGCGCGCATCATCCGACGGCCCCGCACCCCGCAGACACGGAGCGAGTGTGATTGCCAACGACCCTTGGGTTGCGCTGGCATTCTCTGCTTCCCACTGCCAAGCAGTGGCCTGCAAGGCGCGCAAAGTCGCATGGTCTGACGGCGCAATCGCGTAGACGTCCCCTTCACGCACCAGCCTGAAAGTGCCCTTGGCAGTTTGGTCAAGATCACTGCGGATGACGGCAAATGTCAGCATTGCCGATCCCGGCTGTACATCGATGCCTTCAGGCAAGGTGAGCGCCACCGCCATATCCGCCGGATCGGCGGTTGTTGGCGAGAGATTGTTCAGACGCATCGCAGTTGTTGGCACAATACTCGTGCACCCGGCCAGCAGGATCAGCAGAATAGAAACACAACGCATAAGAATCTCCTTTGACAGATATTTTTTATTGTTTTACATTAATTTTTAAAACCAGAAAGGTGAAAAATGGCAAAGCTAGAACGTGTCGCACGCTTTTCGCGTATTTTGCAGGTGCTAACCGTGTCGGCGATGATTGTCTTACCGCTCGCAATCATTGTCGGCATGCGTGTCGGAGTTTTTTGGGAGGCGCCCTATCCTGCGGATCTCATTGTCGAGTCTGAAATCTCGCGCACCCAAGTCACGATGGTTTTCATCCTTGCGCTAATCAAACCCATCATTCTGTTGTGGATACTTAATGAAATGCGAAAGCTGTTTGTTGCCTACAGCAAGGGGGCAATCCTCACAAACCGCAGTGCCCGTCTCATCCAACGCATTGGCCAGGGCTTTGTCGCGATGGCGGTGGCCGATTTTTTGTTCCAGCCGCTATTTGTCCTCATCCTGACCATGGCGAACCCTCCCGGGTCGCGGAGCCTGGCCATTAGTCTCAACAGCGACATGATGTTTTTCGCACTCGCGGGTGGCCTGATCATCGTTGTCGGTTGGGCCATGCGTGAAGCAGCCGCAGCTGCGGCAGAAAACCGGTCTTTCGTATGAAAG
The DNA here is from genome assembly GCF_033963905.1 of Cognatiyoonia sp. IB215182. Lineage (NCBI taxonomy): Bacteria > Pseudomonadati > Pseudomonadota > Alphaproteobacteria > Rhodobacterales > Paracoccaceae > Cognatiyoonia > Cognatiyoonia sp. IB215182. The sequence continues at coordinate 410,298 of NZ_JAXBMB010000004.1, read as the reverse complement.
ACATTGAAATCATTGTGCGGCTTGATGTCATGCTGGCCCTGCGCAAGATGAAATCGCGGGATCTGGCGCAGGCCGTTGGCATTACTGAACAGAACATCAGCCTTCTGAAATCAGGCAAGGTCAAAGGCATCCGGTTCGAGACACTTGCCAAAATCTGTGCGGTTCTGGAATGCCAGCCCGGTGATCTTTTGGAAGCGGCTGAGATGGATCAAGCCTAGAAACCATGTAGAGCGGCTACTGGCGTGGATCGATGAAAGCCTTGCCATCCAGTTTGGCTAGAACCTGCGGCAATTGGGTCATCGCATCCGACAACGGAACGATTCCCGCCACATCCGTGGTCCATTTGCCAGTGACGAAACGCTCTTGGATCTCGGCAAACGCTGCGGGGATGCGCGCCGGATCAACCTGTTGCATCCAGCGCGTGAGCCAGAACCCTTCGATCCGCTTGTTCTGAAAGATCATCTGACCCAATTGCGTCAGCCTCGGCGCCTCGGTTGCCAGCTTGCCGTAATTGACCCAAACCGCGTGCGACGGCATGGCAAAGAACAGATCCGCCGTAACCTGATCGCCGACCGCGTCGAGCAGGATGCGCGGTTTGCTTGCTTTGAAGATGGCCCGCGCAGCCTCAACCGGGTCTTCTTCACCAGTGACGATCACATCTGCCGCGCCCAGAGCGCGCAACATATCAGCCTGTGCCGCGCGCCTGACAACTGCGATTGGCGCAATGCCGTGATCACGGCCAAGCACGATCAGAAGCTTGCCCAGCTGCGACCCCGCAGCATTCAAAACAAAGCTTTCCGCCCCACTCTCTTTGACCAGATCAAACATGGCTATCGCGGTCAGCGGATTGACCAATTGGCCCGCTGCATCCGTCTCGGCCAGATCGGGGCGGCAGGGGATCAAACGCGCGGCATCGGTCATCGCGTATTCTGCCCATGCACCCGACGCGCTGGCGAAGAAGCTGACCCGTTGCCCCATCAACGGTGTGTCACCTGCAACAACCTGGCCCACGGCCTCGAACCCTGCGGGCATCCCTTTCACACGCGGTTGGCCATATTCACCCTTGATAAAATGGATGTCCGACGGGTTCACCGCAGCCAAGTGCACCTTGATCAGCGCCTGACCGTCGCCAGGCGTCGGCACAGGCACGTCTTGCAGCGCCACAAACGGACTCAGGTCATCGATATTCGGACCGGTCTGCGTGTTTGCGTACCCATCATGGAGCTGGATCAGTGCTTTCATCTCAGCTGCATGCATGGTCCGACACTCCGTTCATGACGCAGGATTTTCGGTATTGGTGTTCGCCGTACCCCACCATGGGAGGTCCAGCGACAGGCGATCACTGAGTATCCCCTGTATGTCGGGGGTCGCTATGTCGACTTCAAGAAAATGCGGATCATCGGCAAACATTGTCCGTGTCCGGTCATAGTGGCCTTCAACCCAATCCTGAAATCCTGCCTCGGTTTGCGCCATCTGGGGCGTCAGCCAGGGCGCACCCATATCCATGAAGCGTTTGTGCATATCACCCCAGCGCATGATGCTGTTTGCGACTTTGGCGGGATCGCGTGTCAAAAGCAAAAACAGGCAATCAGGATGGTGTTCGCGGATCCGCTGCATCAGCGGAAAGTCCATCTGCGGCCAAAGACTGTACGGTGCAACGATCTGATCGGCCTGTGTGACCGCATCCCATTCCTTCAGACCCGCCAGCGGGTCAGCACCGCGCAGATAGCTTCGGTAAATGTTCGCGCCCACAAACTGGTGCGCCCGCAGCCCGATGCCCATGCGGGGATAAAATTCCCAATGTGCCGATTTGATGCCCGCTTTTTCCAGGGCAGTATGTAGCGTTGTTGTCCCAGACTTTGGCAGCCCAAGGTTAAAGAGTTTCATAAATGCACCTGTGTTCTCTAAATATCAAAAGTTGCAAAAACGGGCGCATGGTCACTTGGCTTCTCCCACCCACGCGCCTCGCGCAAGACCCGGCTGGAATGTGCGGCCTGCCGGATATCCGGTGTCGCCCAAATGTGATCAAGCCTGCGGCCCTTGTCGGATGCATCCCAATTGGGCGAGCGATATGACCACCAGCTATAAAGCGGCCCGTCGGGAATGTCGGTCCGGGTCACGTCGGTCCACCCTCCGGCGTCCATCACCTGCGCCAGATGCTCGACCTCAATCGGCGTGTGGCTGACGACTTTCAAGAGCTGCTTGTGGCTCCACACATCATCTTCACGCGGCGCGATGTTCAGGTCACCGACAAGAATGGATTTTTGCGGCGTTTCGGCATGAAACGCATCGCGCATATCGGTCAGGTAGTCGAGCTTTTGGCCGAACTTCTCATTCGCGTCCCGGTCTGGCACATCACCCCCAGCAGGCACGTAATGGTTGTGGATGGTGACGCCGTTTTCCAGCCGTGCCGCCACGTGCCGGGCATGACCAAGGCTCGCGAAATCCTCGGCACCCACCTCTTCCATGGGCAGTTTTGACAGGATCGCAACGCCGTTATATCCCTTCTGACCCCGCGCGACCATGTGGGTATAACCAAGTGCGGTGAACTGCGTCATCGGGATTTTCTCGACCGGGCTCTTGCATTCCTGCAGGCACAGCACATCCGGCATCTCTTCACGCATCAGGCGTAAAACAAGCTCTTCGCGCAGGCGGACCGAATTGATGTTCCAGGTGGCAAGTGTGAATGGCATGTGACCGGCTTTCATTTGAGGCATGCCCGCCATATGTGCCTTGCCCGGCAGTTTTGATCAACTGTCGCAAGATGGACACATCTCCTTAGGTCACGTTTGCGAAATCAACGGTTTATTCGCAAGAAAAGTGCTACTAGTTTGCGCCGGCAAACACGATCAACAGACGGTTCTTTCCATGGTTCTGCGCACCTTTTTCGCAATTGACAGTGACAACCTTGTTGTCACCTCAAGCAGCAGTGCAGGGCTCGTCGGAAACGGGATCATCAACAATTCCGACACACCGGACGGAACGGTTTTTGTCTATTCCTCCGGCGGTGGCACAACCGTGACCATCGACGATGCTGGCGCTTTTGCAGACAATATCCCCGAAGATAACAACCTGTTCTTCAATGATGATGAGCCGACGGATCACGTGGTCACCGATGGTGGCGGGATCGTGGCCAACGGCCAGAATGTTGAAGCGGAATCGACAATTCTGATCCGCGCGCTTGATGCGATGGGCAATCCAACCGGCCCCACCATCGAACTGACCGTCTTTTCTCAGGGCGGTGTCACACAGGATGTGTGGGGCTTTTCGTCCAGTCAGGAACTTGTTGACGGCGTGTCCTACATCAAGGTCGGCGGCGACAATGACGGCACCTCACCCTATACCGATTTCATCCCCTGTTTTGAGGCCGCAACACTGATTGAGACGCGATCAGGCCCGGTAGCTGCAGAGGATATCTCTCCCGGTGACTTGATCCGGACGCGAGACGCGGGATTTCAGCCTGTCCGTTGGGTCGGCAGTGCACATGTTGCGGCGACGGGCGATTATGCACCGGTGACCTTTGAACCCGGCGTGATCGGAAACGGCACGCAACTGACCCTTTCGCCCGAGCACCGCGTGTTTCTCCAGGATGCGCGTGCAGAGCTCCTGTTCGGCTCAGCCGAGGTCTTGGTTGCCGCAAAGCACTTTGTCGGCTTGCCCGGCGTAACATGGCGCTCGGGCGGGCGCGTGCATTACGTGCATATCATGTGCGATGCGCACCAGATCATCTATGCCAATGGTGCAATGTGCGAGAGCTTCTTTCTGTCTGAGAACGCTGTTTCCGCAATTGACGCTGCACACCGCAAAGAGCTTTTGTCACTGTTCCCATCATTGACCGAAGCGATCCGCGATTTCGGCGATATGGCCGCCCCTGCTTTACGGGGATTTGAGGCATCAGTTCTGCGCGATCACATGGCCGCGCAATCAGCGACGGCGGGCTAACCGTCGTTTCGCCAGCAGCGGCCCGAACCGCAAACGCGGCACAACATACGGCACTCGCGCCTGATACGCAGCGAAGCGTTCACCATAAAGCATGGCAAAACGCCGTTCCTTCAACTGCGGTGCGAGCAGGCAATAAGCCGTATAGCTGACAGCCAGCAAAAGCTGATCCGGTGTCCAAACAGGCACCGTCCAGAGTGTGAGCGCGAAGGCCACATAGATTGGCTGCCGGATCAGCCTGAAAAGGCCCATGGTCGGCATGTCTGGGAAGACCGGTTTGATCTTTTGCAGCAGTGACATCCAGCCCAGCGCACCAGACTGCACCTCTGCTCCGGCATCATAGCTGGCCTTGATCAGGATGAGCCATGCCAGCGCATAAAGCGTCGACCAGACGACAAGGGCCGAACCCTCTGCCTGCCACCAAATGATCCCGCTTGGAGTCCAGAGTGTGAACAGCACCAAAAGCTGTGTCGAGGCGATGATTGCATATGTCGTAGTCGCCAGGGTTGGTCCATAGCCCGCGGGTGCCAACCGCGCCAGGATCGTTCGACCCCTCTTCGATAACAGAAAGGAATGGGCCAGGGGGAATTGCGCGATCAACGCGATATTGGCCAACCACGCCCAAGGTTGCGGCACTCGACCGAAGCTTTCGCTCATCCCGAAATACATCGCGGCAATCATCGCCAAGACGGCGGCGGTAAAGATCACGTGACAGACCGCACCGTAGATAAGGGCGACGGCGATCCTGCTCTTCCCGGGTGGTGGGTTAAAATTGCCCACCATCAAACGGTAAAGGCGGCGGAAATGAGAATGATCGTGACGAGCCATATGGCGGAGCTAAAACCGCGGCGTGGCGCGACAAGGGCCACTGCCAACGGGTCGCAGGGCTTCGGGTTAGCCCCGCATGTCATATGCGCGGACCAGAACTCGCCTTCCCCGATAATCCCCGCGCAAGGCACCAAACAGGTAGCTTGCATCTTTGGCAAAGGCCCGGACGATCTTCCCAGCAGCCTTGTCCATATCCTGAAGGTCGTGCCGCCGCAGCCTGAATGGCTGACGCCCTACCAAAAGGTCCCACCGCGTCCCGCCACATAGTTGATATTCGGTGAACGGTTGATGCAGCCACATATCCGTACAATCCCCCGCAACAGCGGGGAGGTCTGCCAAATCATTGATCCCGAACACATTCTCCGAGCGTGTGATCGCGAAACCGAACGCACGATCTTTCGGAAAGAAAGACATTTCCAGCTGATCAATATGCTGCGCCAGATCGGTGCAGATCAGACTCTCCTGGTAGGCCTGGTTCGCCGCCTCCCAGCCAGCGGAATAAACAGGATGCTCGACAAAACCTTCTGGCTTGCAAAGGTCGACGACTGCATCGCTCACACTGAGAAACAGTTGCTTGTTTGCCTTCATCAGGCCAGTGCTGCGACGGGCCGAATTTGGCCCGTCGTAATGCCGCGCCGGTTTTGAATAGATGGGGTCAGGCGCGCCTTTGCGGCTGGATGATCGGCATCCAAGACACCCAGTTTCACAAGGATTGCCGCGATAGCACATTCGCTCGCCCGCGTTGCGCCATCCGAGATTTTCACCGCGACGCCCATGCGCTTTTCAGGAACAATGGCGATAAACACGCCCTCTGCCCCGGTCTTGATCGCAACACGACCATCCATCGCGCGCATCAACTCCGTGCAAGCCCGCGTCTCTCCGGCAACAAGATCAGGGTGCCCGACCATCGCCTGGATCAGCCGGGTGGCCGCCTGACTGCGGGTGTCGTTCCGATCACCGGCGCTCGCAAAAAACGCCATGGCGCGTGCGAGACCATGCAGGGTGCAGGCGTGGTTCGGGGCAGAGCAGCCGTCGATGCCGAACATCGGGCTACTTTCGCCCGTCACATCCTCAAAGGCCGCTTTACAAGCCTGCTGCACGGGATGGTCAATCTCATGGTATTCTGCACCGGCCCCCATGTGCTTTGACAGGGTCAAAAAACCCGCGTGCTTGCCCGAACAATTATTGTGAAACTGGCATGGTTCATCGCCTGCTCGGATCAGGGCATTTCGCGCATCCTTGTCGCTGGGCACTTGCGGGCCACAACGCAAGGCATCATCCGTCAGATCAAGATCGCGCAACCATGCCCGGACCCTGTCCGTGTGGATCGCCGCCCCCTGATGCGAGGCACAGGCCAGTGCCAACTGCTCATCCGTCAGGTGCGCCCCCGCCCCGCTTTCCAAAAGCGGCAGCGCCTGAATCATCTTGCAGGACGAGCGCGGATAGATCAGCGCCTCTGGGTCGCCCCAGGCCTCGACTATCTGGCCGCTTTCATCGCAGACAACCGCATGCCCCTGATGCACGCATTCGCGCAGATCGCCACGCCAGATTTCAACCAGATCGACAGGATTTGTCATGCTTTTTGCCTTGCCCAGCCGGGCCTTCCCGCCCGCGTGATATGTGTATTTCGGGGCTTTGCCCGGCCAGCAATTTTTTGCTACGCTTCACGCTATCGAGTTGAACCACGTCTCGCCAGTCGAAAAGGTGTCGTCAGATGCATCAGGGCTGTAACGAGGCATCCAGAGGCAAGGACAGCTTGGAGGCTGTAAGATGATTTTGAAGACTTCCCGGACCCTTTGTGCGATTTTGGCGTTTTGTGTGGCCGGGTCCGCATTCGCACAGGAAGAAAGCGACAACCGTATCGCCGCCAACACTGACTGGAGCGTATTTGTCGAAAGCGACCCCACTGAATGCTGGGCCGTATCAGCCCCAAAGGAAACGGTGAATACGCGTGACGGCAGTGTCGTGACAGTGCGCCGTGGCGATATCCGTTTGATCGTTTTCTACCGGCCATCCGAGGATGTGGCGGGCCAGGTCATGTTCACCGGTGGCTATCCATTCGCCAGCGGTTCGACCGTATCGATGAGGGTCGGAGATACGACCTTCCAGATGTTCACAGAGGGCGAAACCGCATGGCCTGCAACGCCAGAGGATGACGTGAAATTTGTTGCGGCAATGAAGCGAGGTGCAGATGCGGTGATCACCGGACGGTCCGGTCGCGGCACGCAGACCGAAGACACGTTCAGCCTGCTGGGCTTTACCGCAGCGGTTGAAGAGGCTGAAAGACGGTGCACAAGCTAGGCACGTGCGACGCAAAGGAATGATGACGGGCCGGTTTTCTTGCGAAAATCGGCCCTTCCTCTTATATGCCAAGCCTGATCCAGAAAAATGAGTCGCCCGATGCCTGCCAGCGCCCCGATCACACAGGACGTCATGACCTTTCCGCGCAAACTGCCGGACGGGCTGCCCAACCTTGTGGGCATGACGCGCGACGCCATGCGCGAAGCGCTGATTGCTGTTGGGACACCTGAAAAACAGGCCAAGATGCGGGTAGGCCAGATCTGGCAATGGATCTACCACTGGGGCGTGCGCGACTTCGCGGCGATGACCAACCTCGCCAAAGACTATCGTGCGATGCTGGCCGAGAACTTTGTCATTGAAGTCCCTGAGGTGGTGACGCGTCAAGTCTCGGACGATGGCACCCGTAAATATCTCGTACGCATTGCAGGCGGGCATGAGGTTGAGGTCGTTTACATCCCCGAGACGGACCGGGGAACTTTGTGCATTTCATCTCAGGTGGGCTGCACACTGACCTGTTCGTTCTGCCATACAGGCACGCAGAAACTGGTGCGCAATCTGACCGCAGGAGAGATCATCGGCCAGGTCATGATCGCGCGCGATGATCTGGATGAATGGCCGGTACCGGGCGAACCCAAGGATGAAACGCGGCTGTTGTCCAATATCGTGCTCATGGGTATGGGCGAGCCGCTTTACAATTTTGAGAATGTGCGCGACGCGATGCGGATCGCGATGGACCCGCATGGGATCCAGTTGTCACGTCGTCGGATCACGCTGTCGACCTCAGGTGTTGTGCCGGAGATTGCGCGGACGGCAGAAGAGATCGGCTGCCAACTCGCCGTGTCATTTCATGCAACGACGGATGAGACTCGCGACAAGCTGGTGCCGATCAACAAGCGCTGGAATATTGCAGAATTGCTTGATGCCTTGCGCAGTTATCCCAAAGTCTCGAATTCAGAGCGGATCACGTTTGAATATGTGATGCTGGATGGGGTGAATGACACGGATGAGGATGCGCTCCGTCTGATCAAGCTGATTGATGGTATTCCCGCCAAGATCAATCTGATCCCGTTCAATGAATGGCCTGGCGCGCCGTACAAGCGGTCATCAAACAATCGCATCCGGGCCTTTGCGGATATCATCTACAAGGCGGGCTATGCCTCTCCCATTCGGACGCCGCGCGGGGAAGACATCATGGCCGCGTGCGGGCAGTTGAAATCTGCAACCGAACGGGCGCGCAAAAGCCGGGCACAGATCGCGCAAGAGGCTGGGCTTTAATCAGATCTTGGCGAGAGCTGTTCCAAGATAGTGTGCGTCATTCGCAAACTATCTCCGGGGCACCCGCACCGTATCAAACAGCAATACCTAGGCCAGCAAGGCGCGCGCTTCGTCTGGCGACAGGGGCGCTGGACGCTCGCATGTCGTGGTCAGATCCACAAAGCGCCGCTCTTCTCCCGCCCTCAAGATGCTCGTCATGACATCGACGGCATGCACGGCCAAATCGATGCTGCACCGATGTGGGCGGCCCTCTGTGAGAGCGGTCGCCATATCTGCAAGACCTGCGCAACGATAATTGGCCCGGTTGTCCTGGTTATTGACCCCAAACGGATGATCCCAAGCGGGCAAAGGCTTGATACTCCCATCGTCTGTGCTGATTTCGACGGTCCCGCCAAAGAAGTTGGGATCAGGCAGGAACAGCGATGCGTCCTCGCCATAAAGTTCAATATGCCCATGCCGATGCGCCCGGACATCCCAGCTTGCGCCAAGGGTGATCGTGGCGCCATTGGCGAATTCCAACAGTGCATTGATGTTTGTCGGCGTTGCGACCGGCACCTTCTCTCCCGCACGATCACCAGATCCGATGAGCCGTTCTTTGAAAGCCGCCGTCGCCAATGACGCGACGGACTTTACCGGGCCCAAAAGTTGAATGAGGTTGGTGACATAGTAGGGACCAATATCAAGGATCGGGCCAGCGCCGGGTTGGTAAAAGAAGTCAGGGTTCGGGTGCCAGCTTTCCATCCCGCGGTCCATCACGTGGCAAGTGCCCCCAATCACGTTGCCAATCTGGCCTTTATCAATCGCCGCTCGGGCCTGCTGATGGGCGGCGCCCAGAAATGTGTCCGGTGCAACACCCACGCGAAGGTTCTGTGCGGCGGCGAGGGCGCGAAGCTCTTCGGCCTCAGACAAATCAAGAACCAGCGGCTTCTCAGAATACGCATGTTTGCCCGCTTGCAGGATCTGCCTTGTCACCTCAAAATGCGCGACTGGGATTGTCAGATTGACGATTATGTCAATGTCTTTTGCGGCAAGCAGATCTGCAACCGTCTCGGCCCGCACACCATATTGCGCGGCGCGGACATGTGCGGCGTCCATGTTGAGGTCAGCAACCGCAACCATGCGAAGCGATTTGAACAGCGGCGCCAAGGACAGATATGTCGTTGAGATATTGCCGCAGCCGATAATGCCGACGCGTAGTTGTGTCATGAATGCTGTCCTTCGAATGCTTTGATCGATGCAAGACTGCGCGTCGCAAAGCGATTGTCATCATTTGGGTTGTCGTGTTCGATTACGTAGTGATCGACGCCGGCGCCTTGCAGCGCTGCATGGATGGCAGACCAATCCATGATGCCGTGTCCCACATCGGCCCAGCCATCTTCGTCGGCGCATTCGCCGTCAGCAGCGATGTCCTTGACATGCACCGCCGCGATCCGACCCGCATATTTGTTGATCCAGGCGACCGGATCGTGGCCCGCCACGCGAACCCAACCCAGATCAAGCTCCAGCATCAAGTCATCCGACGCAGCGGCAATCAGATCAAGCGGGATATCCCCGCTGCCTGTCACATCAAACTCAAAGGCATGGTTGTGCCAGCCAAAGATCAGCCCCGCATCCACTAGCGGCTTGCCCGCCTCGGCCAAGCGTCTGCCAAAGGCCTGCCATCCCGCTGTATCATTTGGCCGATCTTCTGGATCGAGGAAAGGTGCAAACACCTTTTTGACCGCCAGCTTTTTCGCAATCTGCAACGCTGCGACCGGATCGCTCTCGATCATGTCGAGGTCCATATGACAGCTGGTCATCTCCAGCTGACTCGCATCCAGCGCAGCCTTCAGGCCGTCAACATCTGAAAGAAGCGCGGCATAGCCTTCAACCTCGGAAAAGCCGACCTCACCCAACATCCGCAATGTGCGAGTCAAGGGCGGGAAATTGCGTGAACAATAAAGCTGATAGGAGATCTGCATGAAAAGGGTCCTTTGGGCATCGTTGGCGCCTAAGAGTTGGGGCTGCATGAACGTGGACTAAGCTAAGAGGACTTCGATACGCTGCGCACCGCTATTTGTGCGCCAATGCTGTCGCAGCGGATGTTCTGCTCTCAATTGCACGGATTTTAGCCCAATCTCTAAATCGTTATAGTAAGACCTATAACGATTTAGATTGACCTCGCAACACGTAACTCGCACTATCACATCGACAAATGACGCATCGCTGATGGCTAGCTCCTCGACTAGCGTTGCCCCATAGGGCAACAAGCATTGTACTTATCCTGCAGATTCCGTGCCGCGAGAAGGAAACACATGCCGCAAAACGAGATCGAATACGATGCCGCGGCAAACCGCATTGTGGCTGATGAGAAACCGACGTTGAAGACGATTGCGCGCCTGAGCGGTCTTGCGGTGCCGACCGTGTCGCGCGCGCTCAACGACGCGCCCGACATCGGCTCTGAGACGAAGAAGCTGGTCCGCAAGATCGCCAATGACATCGGCTATGTGCCTAATCGCGCGGGTGTCAGGCTGCGGACCGGCCGGACGAATGTCATCAGCCTCATGATGTCGACCGAGCACGATTTGATGAGCCATACGGCCCGTCTGATTGCGTCGGTCGCGGGAGGGTTACGGCACACGCCCTTCCATATGATCGTCACGCCCTTCTTTCCCGATCAGGACCCGATGGAGCCGGTGCGCTACATCGTGGAGACGGTCTCGGCAGACGCGATCATTATGAACCAGATCCAGCCAAAAGACCCGCGCGTGGCCTATCTGATGAAACGCGGTTTCCCCTTTGCCACTTACGGGCGCACAGATTGGGCGGATCAGCATCCCTATTACGACTTCGACAACAGCGCCTTCGGCGAGATCGCAGTCAGGCAACTCGCCGCACGTGGGCGCAAAACAATACTCGTCATCGCACCCCCTCCGACGCAAAGCTATGCCCAGCACATGGTGTCCGGCATAGGGCAAAGCAGCGCCCTACATGACGTCGCGATTGTGATCGCCGATGGGATCACTAGCGACACGCCAAGCGCCGAGGTTGTGACTTTCATGCAGGATGCTCTGAGAAAGCGGCCGGACATTGATGCGGTTGTGACGGCCTCATCCTCTTCCGCCATGGCTGCTGTTGCCGCGATTGAGCAACACGGTGCCCAGGTCGGACAACAGATTGACGTCTTTGCGAAAGAGGCGATTCCGTTTCTGAAACTTTTCAGGAACGATATTCTGACCATCTCGGAGAACGTGGATGCGGCTGGCAAGTTTCTGGCAGAGGCTGCCATTCAGGCGATCCGCAATCCAGACGAGCCACCATTGCAATCCCTGCAGGTGCCAGAAGACCGATAGCGGCGGCGGTTACCGGCCCGGAATAGCACCGCGTTTGACGCCTTTGCCTTCCCAATCGTCCAGCGCCGCCACAGCCTCTTCCGCTGTTTCGACAAATCGGAAAAGCTTCAGATCATCTTGAGAGATCGTGCCCGCCTCTGCCAGCGCGTCCCAGTTGATGATCTTGTCCCAGAACTCCCGACCGAACAGCAGGAAAGGCACCTGCGCCATCCGACCCGTCTGGATCAGCGTAAGGGATTCGAATAGTTCGTCCAGGGTTCCGAACCCACCGGGAAAGACACAGATTGCAGAGGCGCGCATCAGGAAATGCATCTTGCGGATGCCGAAATAGTGGAAGTTGAAACAGAGTTCCGGCGTCACGTAGGGGTTGGGCGATTGTTCATGCGGCAGCACGATGTTGAGCCCGATGGACTTGCCCCCTGCATCCTGCGCCCCGCGATTGCCCGCCTCCATCACGCCCGGCCCGCCGCCTGTGACGATCACATCGTCCTTGCCGCCTTTGGCCAGAGACTTCGCCGTCATGATCTGCGCGAATTTGCGCGCCTCGTCGTAGTATTTTGTGAGGTCGGCGAGCGTCTGCGTCCGCGCCTTGTCCTTCTGCGCAGGCTCCGGAATCCGCGCGCCGCCAAAGAGCACGATGGTCGAGTTGATCCCCGCCTCATTCATCAGAAGTTCAGGCTTAAGGAGTTCAAGCTGCAACCGCACTGGCCGCAATTCCTCGCGGCACATGAAATCCTCGTCCGCAAAGGCGAGCCGATAGGATGGCGCCCGCGTTTGCGGCGTGTCGACGGCATGCGTGGCCGCCTCGCGATCCTGGTGGCTGTCGCGGAAGGGATGCTTGCGGTCGTCTTTCATCAATCGTGTCCTGTCATGGTTTACCGCTAACATTTCGTGATGCGGGCATAGATGCAATGGGCATGGTTCGCGATTGCGAAGGAAGGGCACGGCCTTTATAGCCAATCCGAATGAATGTGACCGGAGGATTCCATGTCGAACGCTGCCCTTGAGACCGCCATCGAAGCCGCGTGGGAGGCGCGTGACACGATCACTCCGGCCACAACAGGTGAGACACGCGAGGCAATCGAGGACACTTTGAACGCGCTCGACAGCGGTGGTCTCCGCGTCGCCGAAAAACAGGATGACGGGTCGTGGCACGTCAACCAATGGGCAAAAAAGGCCGTTCTGCTGGGCTTCCGCATCAAGGATATGGAACAACAAGATGGCGGCCCGCAATCCGGCGGCTGGTGGGACAAGGTCGACAGCAAGTTCAAGGGCTGGGGTGACAATCAGTGGCGGGCCGCGGGCTTTCGCGCGGTGCCGAATTGCGTCGTCCGCAAGTCCGCCTTCATCGCTCCTGGCGTCGTGCTGATGCCATCCTTTGTGAACCTAGGGGCCTATGTGGACGAAGGCACGATGGTCGATACCTGGGCCACCGTTGGGTCCTGTGCGCAGATCGGCAAAAACGTGCATCTCTCTGGCGGTGTGGGCATCGGCGGTGTGCTGGAACCGATGCAGGCGGGGCCAACGATCATTGAAGACAACTGCTTTATCGGTGCACGCTCTGAAGTTGTTGAAGGCTGTATTGTCCGCGAAGGCTCGGTCCTAGGCATGGGTGTCTTCATCGGCCAATCCACCAAGATCGTGGACCGCGAAACAGGCGAGGTGATGTATGGCGAAGTGCCGCCCTATTCGGTTGTCGTCGCAGGCTCCATGCCGTCCAAAAACAACATCAACCTTTACTGCGCGGTGATCGTCAAACGCGTCGATGAAAAGACCCGTTCAAAAACCGGTATCAACGAGCTATTGCGCGACTAGGATGATCCTCAGCCGCATTCTTGCGCGCAAGCGGATTGCGGCTGGCATGCGCCCGTCAATCCGGGCAGCCTGGGCGCCAGTCGCCTTTGACACCTGTGTCATCGCACTGATCCTGGGCGTACTGTTCCTGCCCATCGTGTCGCTTACGCTTGCCATGGGCTTGAGCCTGTTCTGGCGCATCGTGTTTCTGATGGTTGCTGTTTACGTCCCGTTTCAGATCGTCGTGGTTATTTCGACGATCTGGGCCATCAGATCACGTTGGGACGAAAACGCCTGATCCTTCATGACGCATTTCGGGATCATGTGGCCGACAAAAGAACGTCCGCCTCATAGCGCTTGAGCACCCGCCGTGCGGTTGGCAGCTTTGAAAGATCCGGAAAGAGCGACAAAACTTCGCGCCGCGCCGCACGGTCAAATTTTGAAATCGTCCGCTGCGCCGGATGGAAGCTTTCAGTGCATAATCCGTTGGACGTCACGATTTGATGGGCATCGAACAGAAGATGATAATAACAGACGCTGCCGTCGACAGAAGCGTTTCGAACACCATCAAGCTGCCCGACCAGGAACTTCGCGGGCACCAACGCCTCACCCACACCGAAAAGAAGATCGGCCTTCGCATCACTAATCAAGACGCGATGACAGGGCGAAAGGATGAGATCGGCGTTGGGTCGTCCTCTGCCCAGCGCGCCGGCTGTCACCACAACTGGCGTCCATTCGGGCCGTTGATTGATCTCAGCCGGCTCCACCACGCGCGAGCCGACCCAACGCAAAGGGCATGGTCCGTCATCCAGCGTATTGACAAGATCACCGGCCTGCAATCGCTCCACCGTCACGGCACCCGTCGGCGTCATGATCATCGTGCCGCGTCCAAAACAGGTGAGCACAAAATCATCGAGCACCAGCGTCGAACTCACCGCACCAAAACCGAAACCGCCCCGAATCTGGAGGATCGCATCATCATATGGCGACACAAATGTGATGCTGACATTGTTTGTTTGCGCATTGAAAACAAACTCGAAACCAAGAGAGGTCTGGTTACCCTGGCTTCCGTCAGGGTTAAGTTCGATAAGATCGATGTTCAGGCCGAAGCCGCCGAATCCATCCCCGACTTCCTGCATTGTGAAGCTGAGCGTGTATTCCGTGCCCTGTTCGAGACTTACTTGCTGTTGCAATCGGTCGCCGTCTTGCACATCATTGTTGCCGGCACCAAAAACGACCCATCCATTTGCCGCGTCAAAGGTTGGTGCGGTGGGTCCCGCGCCAACAACGGTCCAGCCGTTCAGGCCATCCGAAAAATCACCATTCTCAAGAATTGGCATTTTCTATTCCCCCGGGTCGAAAATACCAGATTTGGCGCGAAGCCCCAAGAATGAACCTGCAGTTGTTTAGCTAACAACATGTTTGGCGTGGTGATTACGTTTCAGTTCAGCAGAAGCGTCATTTCGAGGCGATTTCAACTCTGTAGTCGAAGACATTGACACAAGGCGTTGTTCACCGCATGCAGGTGCGATCCCAGCTTCAGGCCACCTTCATGACCACGAAAACGTCCAAACAGAAAGTCTTCACCTTGCTGGTCGAGGTCGGACGCAACAAGGGCGACGGCTTGCCCAACGAGGCAACGGGCGGCGCGTTGATGTGCTATGCCAGCGGCATTGACGAGGCCGAGGCGGTGCGTGAAACCGTTGCGATCCTGAAGCAGGCCGACCTCGCCCCGTTGGATGTGTCCGGCTATGGCACGTTAGAGGAACGGCTGTCCGAAGGTCATGACATCTCGGACGAAGAGAAGGCGCTGATGCAACGGGCGCTCGACGAAAACAGCGTCATCGTCGCACAGATGACCCCGTTTTTTGACGACGACTGACAAACGCGGCCGGAAATCGGCTACCGCATTTTCAGACATTACCTGACCTTTGACGCGCTGCGTTCAACGCAAAAGCACCAGCCCTTCATCGACACTGTAAACCCCGCGCTGGCCTGAAAGGATTACCGTGTTCACCCCGCGATCCAGAAACCGCCGGGGCGCGCCGACCGGGGCAACATATCCCAATCGACCTGCATTATTGCCATGCATGATCAGCCCTCGCGCCACGATCCGCCGGGACGTATCGAGACCACTGGAATACACCAGACCGGAACCCCCTGAAATCGTCAGGACCCCATTCATCTGCACATCAGGCGCTTGCCAAACCGGTGCAAAGCCGCGCCCATCCCAGGCCAGTGAAACGACGCCTCCTGCGCGCCGGTTGGCGCGATAACCGCCGTAATCGGCAATCACAACTTGTCTGCCATCAGTGGCCGGGGAGTTTTCTACGGTCCGGATAAATCCAGGCAACCTGACCTCCCCGACCTCTGGCCGCGCGCCGTCACGCCGCACCCAGATCAGGCGCGATGCATCACGGTTGCTGCACGCGATACGACCGGAAAAGACGCCAGTTACAGCGCAAATCCCTTCGACCAGCACGACGAAGCGGTCTCTGCCAAAGCCAACTAATGTGGGGGTGGTTCCAGTCCTCTCTGCAAGATCAATCGGAACAGACCACCGACGGGTCATGGTGGACCCCGTCTGATCAATCCGCACTAGCGCCTGATCGGTGGCCACGTAAAGCGCGCTCCGACCGCCGCCGAGGCTTTCGACGGGGATGTTGTTGGTGGGCCGACCCGCACCGACTTGCACGCAGGCGATCAGATTGCCTGAACGCGGATTTGCCGTGACAAGATAAGTGACGCGTGCTCCACCGATCCGGAAAATCGCGGGAACGGCGATGCTGCCATCCCAAAGCGGCACGACGTTGGACGCGGTATAGCCCATTTCGCCGCGCGCACCGCAGAGCCGCCTGATTGTTGGCGCATCAAACCGGATCTGGCGGAGGCAGCGTAACGGACCATCCCGATCTTCGAATACCAGCAGCGCTGGGTCCTGCCCGGCACAGGCGCTGCCGCGATGTACGGCAGGGCGCAATCCGAGCGGTTGCGGAACGATGATCAGACCCGGGCCGCCCCGCCCCGCAAGGGCCACAATGTTCCAACTGATCGACCCAACCCGCGTCAGCTGAAACCCAGTCTCAAACACTAAATCCGGCGTGGTGCGATATCGAAAAAGGTGCGTCAGGCTAGCCCCGTAAAGCGCACCACGCCCAGTCTCGACCAGCCACGGCGATGTCCCTTTGACACCCACCCCATATGGGACAAGCGTCGCACTGCCTTGGCCTGTGGGCCCCGGACGGGCACTAAAGGCGGCTTGAGCTGATGACCCATGCCCCATCGCCCAGTCACTCGCGAGGTTTGGATTGCGCGGCGGCTCTGCCCACGCAAGGCTTGCCCAGCATACCAAGGCCATCGTTATGATAAACCGCATCTCCCATCTCCCTTCAGGGCTGCATCACATCCAAGCAGGCCCGACACGCGAAAAGGGGCGGTCCAACCTGATCTTCTCTCACGCATACGCGGGAGATGGCGCAGACCTACGCTGGAGGTGCATGTTTTTTCGAAGACCGCTGATTGGGTTGCGCGTCCGGCTTACTCTGCTGGCAGGGCGTCCAAGTCGCGCGTGGTGCTTGGCTTACGCGTCAGCACCAGTCGCAAAAGCGGCGGCACCGTCAGCAGGGTCAGGAATGCAGACATCGACAAGCCACCCACGACCACGGCGCCGAGACCGCGATAAAGCTCGGACCCCGCACCGGGGAAAATGACCAGCGGCAGCATCCCAAAAACCGAGGTGAGCGTAGACATGAAAATCGGCCTGATCCGGTTGCGTGTCGCTTCTTCGATGGCATCCACAGGGCCCATGCCCTCGTCGCGCAGGTGATAGAGCGATTGGTGCACGATCAGGATCGCGTTGTTCACGACGATCCCCACAAGGATCACGAAGCCGAGCAGCGTCAGCATGTCCAAAGGCTGCGTGCCGATCATATTCAGCACCGCCAGACCGCCGACGCCGCCGGCCGCAGCAACGGGGACGGAGATCATGACGACCAGCGGCAAAACAAAGCTTTCGAACAGGATCGCCATGACAAGGAATACGATCAGCATCGCCACTATCAGGTTGATCTGGATCGCATTCCAGGTTTGCGACAACTGATCAGCAGTGCCTGAGACCGACAGGCGCACACCCAGCGGCAGGCCCTGTTCCTCCAATGGCGCGATCACCTCCGTTTCAAGCAACTCCACCGCCGCTTCCAATGGCAGAGCGTCGGATGGGCGCACTTCCAGCGTCACGGTTCTGAGCCGCTCCAAATGACGGATTTCTGTCGGACCCGCAGTGACCCGCACTTCGGCAAGTTCCGAGGCGGGGATGATCTGCCCTGACGGTGTCACAACCGGAAATGACCCGATATCCTGCGTCCGCAAAGCCGATTGCACCGTCTCGTCGCCTTTCAGCGTCAGGTCGATCCGCCGGTTGCCCACGCTGATCTCGGCCACGCGGATCCCGTCATTATAGGCGTCAATTGTTGCGGCGAGGGCTTGGGTGGTCAGGCCTGCATCCGCCAGCCGCAACCGGTCGGGGATCAGCCGCACCTCTGGCGCGCCAAGCTCAAGTCCCGGGATGGGTCTGAACTGATGCCCTTCAGATCGCGGCAAAAGACGCGCGACATTACCTGCGGCCTGCCCTGCAACGCCCAGTATCTCCTCAAGTTCATTGCCGGTGATGTTCAGCTCAATCGTCCGGCCGCCACCCACGCCGCGCCCGAACAGCGATGGCTGTGTCATGAAGCCAAACGTGCCCGGCTCGGAGAAGATCGGGCGCGACAGGATCGGGATCACCTCGGCCACGCGGTCCCCATCGACCGCGGCTGCACCGACAAAGCTGTTGCCTGGCGTGGCCACGAAGAAAAAGCTTTCGAGTGCCGGTGCACCTTCTGCGGTCTCGGTGGCGGGTGCCGCCTCCCACATGGGCTGGGCGACGGTTTCGATCCGCTGGGCGATTGTCTCGGTTGTCTCAAGATTGTAGCCCGGCGGCGGGATGATCAGGCCGAAGACCAGATTGCGGTTGCCCTCTGGCAGGTATTCCAGCTTGGGCAGGAAGGTGAACGCTGCTACGGCGGCACTGGTGGCGATGGCCGAAACGAAAAGCAAGCCTAGCGCACGGAACCGCACGGTCATCTGCACATATTTCATAACCAGCCAGCTGAACGCGCGGGCGAAGTGATCAATGATCGGCAGGCGCAAAGTCTTGGCCTCACCACCTGCCAGAATGCGGCTGGACAGCGCCGGGATCACGGTGACCGCCACGAGAAGCGACAAGAGCACCGAGACCGAAATCGCAACGGCGATATCCCGGAAAAGCTGCCCCGCCTCCAACTCCATCACAAGGATCGGGATGAAGACCATCACCGTTGTCAGGGCCGAGACAAGGATCGCCCCCCAGACCTGCCTTGCGCCATGATAGGCCGCCTCGCGCCGGTTCATGCCGCGTTCGCGGAGGCGATAGATGTTTTCCAACACAACAATCGCGGCATCGACGATCATCCCGATGGCAAAGGCGATGCCCGCCAGCGAGATCACATTCAGCGTCCTGCCCGTCGCCGCCATCGCCACAAAGGTCGCCACGATAGACACCGGGATCGCCAAACTGATCACCAGCGTCGCACGCGGCGAGCGTAGGAAGATCAGGAGGACGAGCGCGGCAAGAAGGCCACCGATCCAGATGTTCTGCACGACCAGATCGATGGCCCCTTCGATATAGATCGTCTCATCGTAAACCTGTTCCAGCACAAGGTTTTCGCGGGTGATCGGCCCGGCCTCAAGCTCTGCCAGGACCGCTTTGACCTCTTCCATGGTTGAGATGACGTTCGCGCCTTGTTCGCGGATCAGGTTGAAAGCCAACGCAGGCTCACCGCGAAAGCGCAATTGGGCTGTGTTTTCCTTGTAGGCAAAGCCCACATCGGCGACGTCCGAGACACGTACGCGGCCAAGAATGCCTGCCGCTCCTTGCCCTTCACTGCGCAGAACGACATCTTCGATGGACTGGATTGTGTCGAGCCGCCCCTCGGCCCGGACCACATAACGGCGCTTGCCCTCGTCGACCTCGCCGGCGGACACGCTGACATTTTCTGACCGCAAGCTTTGGACAACCGCCGGAATGGTCATGTTGTAGCGGGCGAGTTCCTCGGGGTTGATGACAATCTGCAACTCGCGCGACACGCCGCCAAAGACGTTGACCGTGGAGATGCCATCGATCCGCTCCAGCCGCTCTTTGACCTCATCTTCGAGAAAGTCGCCGTAATTTGGCATCGGGGTCAGATTGCCCTCGCCCGCGCTGACGATGACCCACGCAATTGGGCTGTCATCGGCACCTGCCGTATTCAGCGTCGGTTCACCCGCCTCGTCGGGATAACCGCCCACGCGGTCTAGCCGGTTGGATACCAGCAAAAGCACGTCACCCATATCCGATCCCACCGCGAATTCTAGCGTGACCTCAGCCTGACCCGTTCTGGACCGGCTGGTCATCCGCTCCAGCCCTTCAAGGCCACGGAACGCATCCTCTTGCGGGTTGACGATCTCGCGTTCGACCTCGGCGGGCGCGGCACCGGGCCAGGATGTTTCAACCACGACAATTGGTTTGCGGACATCCGGTGCGAGTTGAACAGGGATCCGCGTGAGCGCAAGAACGCCAAACAGAACCGCCATCACCACAACGGCCATCACCGCTATGGGGCGCTCAATCGAAAGGCGGATCGGGTTCATGCCCTACCCCTCCTCTGCCGGGGTGGCACCAGCCTGCGCGGCGGCGGGGGGCGGGCCGTTCATCGGCATGATATCCTGCCCGGGGCGCAACCGCTCATTGCCGCGCACGACCACCTCATCGCCGGGCACAAGGCCCGAGACGACTTCGAACGTATCACCAATCGCCGCGCCGATCGTGACTGTGCGCGGGGCCGCCTTGCCTTCCTCGTTTACGAACGCAGTCCAGCCTCCACGCGCCTGCACCAAGGCATCTTTCGGCACCACAATAACTTCGCGGGCGGCCCCGATGGGCACATCCAGTGTGACAGGCTGGCCGATGGCAAAGGATGGATCCACTTGGGTGAGGGAGAAGCGCACGGGGCGGGTGCGAGTCTCGGAAAACTCGGTGGGCAGCACCGCGCGCAAGGTCATGGTCAGCGCAGTGCCTGCATCGTTTTCCCCCATTACATCGCGGCCAGGTTCCAACGCGGCAATGAAGCGGGCCGGCACATTCGCCTCCACCTCCATCGATCCGGTGTCGAGCAACGTCGCGACCTGACTGCCTGATGAAGCGAACTGGCCCACTTGCGTCGCTACGTCCAGCACGATGCCGTCAAAGGGCGCCCGGACAATTGCATTGTCGAAATTGTAGCGCGCCAGTTCGATGGCGTTGTCAGCAGCGCGGATCCGCGCCTGCGCCTCGGAAAGCCCGCCAAGGGCCGCAGCCAAATCACTCGCCCGGTCATCGAATTGTGCGGTGGAGATTGAGGCATTGGCGACCAGTTCCTCGGCCCGCGCAAAGGCGGTCTGCGCGCGATCCGCTTGCGCTTGCGCCACTTCGAGCCCGGCGGTGGCGATGGCCAATTCGGCCTCGGCACTGCGCAACTCAATCTCAAGCCGGGACGTGTCCATGCGCGCAAGCACGTCACCCGCAGCCACACCGGAGCCTATCTGCACAGGCACCTCGTTCACGATGCCCGCAACCCGTGTGGCCACGTCACTTTCGCGGACCGCAACAATCTGACCAAAGACCGTTACGGTTTCGGTCATCTCGGCCATTTCAACCAGATCGGTTTGCACACCTGCTGGGCGGCCTTGAGCGGCCAGAAATGCCGGTAAGGTGATTGCCAGAACGGCGGCAAATATGAGCTTACGACATCGCATGATGATCCCCGCCCTGCTGGCTTTCGGTTGTCGGTTGACTTGTGCTGGATGACCTAGCGTTAACATCCCGCCGGACCAGTGGCTAGTCGCGCGGTGCTGCGGCGCGTCTTAGGCGGTCATTGATCGCACGACCCAGACCGTGATCGGGAATCGGTGACACCGCGATGGCAGTGGCACCCACCTCATCAAGCGCGTGCAGGCAGGCAAAAAGTCGCGCCGCCGCCTCCGTCAGGTCACCCGAGGGCGAGAGATTGAGGTCGGCCTCCACCGGTCCGAAACCCAGTAAAACCTCATCCTCGCGCGCTGCATTTGCGTTCAAACGGACGCTGCCAGCAGGCGCATAATGCGAGGCGAGCTGGCCGGGTGCCGTCGGCGTCTGCGGGTCGTCAGGAAGCCGCAACAGCGCGCCAAGACAATCCTCGATACGTTCTGCCGGTATCCCACCTGCGCGCAAGAGGGCCGGTGCGCCGATGCAGGACACGATGGTGGATTCCAACCCAACCGGACAATCGCCACCATCAACAACCGCGTCAATTTTATTGCCAAGCCCGGCTATCACATGGGCTGCACTGGTCGGGCTGACCCGACCCGATGGATTGGCCGAAGGTGCGGCAACCGGTCCGGCAAAACGCCGCAGAAGGCCTTGTGCCACTGCATGATCAGGCACGCGCACTGCGAGGCTGTCCAACCCCGCCGTCACCACCTTTGAGATGCCCGTATCTGCGCGCAAGGGTAATACCAGGGTCAGCGCGCCAGGCCAAAAGGCTGCTGCCAAACGCTCTGCTGTGTCGTTGAAATGGACGTATTTGGCCGCTGTTTCGAGGCCGGCCACATGCACGATCAGCGGATTGAAACTGGGTCGCCCCTTGGCCGCAAAAATGCCCGCCACCGCCCGATCATTTCGTGCATCCGCGCCCAGGCCATAGACCGTCTCGGTGGGGAAAGAAACCAGACCACCCTGCTGCAAGATTCCAGCGGCCTCGGACAAACCAGCCTCGTCGGGCGAAAGGATGCGCAATGTCGCTTGGCTCATGACGTGGCGTTTTGGTTGATGGGGCAGAGTGCTGCTTTAGTTTAGCGTCAAGTTTGCGATGCATAGACTCACGCGTGGTCTTTGCCAAGCTGTTGCAAAATTTGGAGAGATGACAATGCCCTATCGTGCCCCGGTAAGCGATTTCCGCTTTTTGATGGATCATGTTGTGGGCTTTTCAGATGTCGCCGCAACCGAACGTTTCGCCGAAGCGACACCCGATATGGTCGACGCCATCCTGACCGAAGCGGGCAAGATGTGTGAAGAGGTGCTGGCACCGCTCAACCGTGCGGGCGACCTGCACCCGGCGCATCTGGAAAACGGTGTCGTGCGGACCTCGCCCGGATTTGCGGATGGCTACCGCGCGATTGCAGAGGGTGGCTGGGTCGGCATGTCGGCGCATCCCGACAATGGCGGCATGGGCCTGCCCATGACCCTGACCACCAGCGTGAACGAGATGATCGCGAGCGCTTGTCTGTCGTTGCAATTGAACCCCTTGATGACGCAAGGCCAGATCGAGGCGCTCGAACACCATGCCTCTGACGAGATCAAGGCGACCTATCTGCCCAAGCTCATTTCGGGTGAGTGGTCCGGCACGATGAACCTGACCGAGCCGCAGGCCGGGTCGGATGTTGGTGCATTGCGATCCAAGGCCGAACCGAATGGTGACGGCTCTTACGCGATCACGGGGCAGAAGATTTACATCTCTTGGGCCGACAGTGACTTTACCGAGAATATCTGCCATCTGGTGCTCGCCCGTCTGCCCGACGGCGTGCCCGGCACGAAGGGTATCAGCCTTTTCATGGTGCCCAAGTTCATCCCTGACGCCGATGGCAATCCCGGGGCAAAGAACGATCTGCGTGTGGTGAGCCTGGAACACAAGATGGGCCTGCACGGCTCTCCGACCGCGGTCATGGAATATGCGGGCGCCAAGGGCTGGCTTGTTGGCCCCGAACATGGCGGTATGGCTGCGATGTTCACGATGATGAACAATGCCCGGCTGGGCGTCGGCGTGCAGGGCATCGGCGTGGCCGAGGCCGCGATGCAGCACGCGCTCGCCTATGCGCAGGACCGCAAACAGGGCAAGGCGCCCGGCACCGGTACGATCATCGAACATGCGGATGTGCGCCGCATGCTGACGACCATGAAGGCCGAGGTTTTCACCGCCCGCGCCATCTCCCTGATGAATGCCGTGGCCATCGATATGGCCACCGCCACGGACGATGCCGGATGGCAGGCCCGCGCCGCGTTCCTGACGCCCATCTGCAAGGCCTTTGGCACGGATGTGGGTATGGAATCGGCAGCGACGGGCATTCAGATCCATGGTGGCATGGGCTTTATCGAAGAAACAGGCGCTGCCCAATATGCCCGCGACGTCCGCGTGACGGCCATTTACGAGGGGACCAACGGCATTCAGGCGATGGACCTTGTCGCGCGCAAGCTGATGGATGGCGGTGAGGCCGCGTTCCGCCTGCTTGAGGAAATCGAACAGGGCGCCGAAGCCGCGAAGGCAAAGCATCCAGATTTGGCTGAGGCCGTCTGGCAAGCTGCCGAGACATTGCGCGAAGCCACCGAATGGCTGGTGGCGCAAGACAATCTGAACGACCGCTTCGCCGGGGCCGTCCCCTATCTCCGCGCCTTCGCGCGCGTGTTGGGCGGCCATGTGCATTTGATGGCGGCGATAAAGGGCGATGAGGCGCGGCTGAAGCTCGCCACATTCTATATCAAGCGCCTTCTGCCAGAGCATGTGGGGCTATTGGCTCATACGCGCGAAGGTGCCGACGATCTGATGGCGATCACCGCCGAAGACCTGGCCGCCTGATGGCGGATGGGGAGGGCGGCATCCGGTACCCTTTCCCGGACGCTCCTTTAGAAGGCGAGGCGATTGAGGTTGCGCCAGGCGTTTTGTGGATGCGCCTGCCACTGCCCATGGCGCTGGATCATGTGAATGTCTATGCGCTGGACGATGGTGACGGTTGGACGATCATCGACACCGGCTTTGCTTCAAAACGCGGGCGCGGCATCTGGCAGACACTTTTGACGGGTCCCTTGGCAGGTAAGCCGGTGGCCCGCGTTGTCGTCACCCACCACCACCCCGATCATGTGGGGCTGGCGGGCTGGTTCATTGAAAATGGGGCCGAACTCTGCATGCCGCGCACCGGCTGGCTGATGGCGCGCATGCTGACGCTGGACGTGCAAGAGGTCCCCTCTCCCGAGGCACTGACATTCTACACCCGCGCAGGCATGGACCCGACGATTTTCGCCAAACGCAAGGAAGAGCGGCCGTTCAACTTTGCTGATTGCGTGGCCCCGCTTCCGCAGGGCTATGCTCGACTGCAGGACGGGCAAACGATCACGATAGGTGGCCGGGTTTGGGACATCCGCATGGGTCACGGCCACGCCCCGGAGCACGCCACGTTTTGGAGCCGCGATGACGCGCTTGTCATCGGTGGCGATCAGCTCTTGCCGTCGATCAGCCCCAATCTGGGCGTGTACCCGACCGAACCAGAGGCTGATCCGGTGGCCGAATGGCTCGCATCCTGTGCGACGTTTCAGGCTTCAGCCCGTGATGATCAGCTGGTCCTTGGCGGGCACAAACTGCCCTATACCGGCCTGCCCCTACGGCTGACGCAGATGATCGCCAACCATCACGGCGCCTTGGCGCGCCTGCTGGACTTCCTGAAGACACCGCATACCGCCGGAGAATGCTTTCCGCCGCTCTTCAAACGCGAGATCTCGGGCGGCGAATATGGGCTGGCCTTGGTCGAGGCGGTGGCCCATGTCAATCACCTGTATCAGACGGATCAAGTGCGCCGCGAGCTGAATGATGCGGGCGCGTGGGTTTATCAGGCCACCTGATCCACTTCGCCGTTGAAAGGCGTTTGGCTCAACTCCGTCGCGGTCAACGCACATAACGTATTTTGCGGCAAGAGCGTCCAATGCGATGCCCGCCCACACAAAGGTTCAGAGGCAAGCGCGCGACCGCCATTGTCCAGCACGCCGGACGCATAAAGCGTCGGCGCCGGGCCAGAGGACGCATAGCGAAAGCCGTAGAGCGTAGCGCCATCGGAAAAGACACATGTCAGCTTGATAGGCCCCGCATCAGCGGCTGGTCCAATCTCGGTCAGTGTTGCGTCAATCGCGGCCAGCGGGTCTGCATCCAGCCAGTGGGATAAAAGCAATAAAAACACCATCTCACTGTCGGTCGTGCCGCGTCTTGCATCGTAAAGATCATCCGGCAAAGCGGTGGCCAGGCGCCGCCGGATGGCGCGAAAATGCGGGATTTGCCCGTTATGGCAAAACGACCAGCGCCCATGCGTGAAGGGATGGCAGTTCGCGCGGTTCGTCTCGCCCACGGTCGAGGCACGGATATGGGCAATGAAGTGCTGTGCATGCACCATGCGGCACAGATTGGTCAGGTTGTCGTCGGCCCAGGCGGGCAAAACGTCACGGTAAAGACCGGGTTTCTCATCCGCGCCATACCATGCAATGCCAAATCCATCGCCGTTCACGGCCAGCTTCGCCTCGCTCGCGTGCTGGCTTTGCTGCAGCAGCGAATGTGCCGGGCGGATGATGATGTTTTCCAGCGGAATGGCGGGACCGGTATAGGCAGCTATCCGACACATCAGTGACGGTTCTCAATCCGGGCATGAAGACGTTTGAGGATGCGGCTTGCTGTGGTTTCGCACAACGCAGGGACGAGGGCGTGCACCAAGGCAGCAAGAGCCGCAACCCCAAGCCAGAAGGCAAACCCCAGTGCAAACCGCATATGGCCAAAGTAGCTTTCATTCACGTTTGCAGGGTGATCAAGGAAAAGGGTGGTAATGATGCCCCGCTGTTTGGCTGCGGTATCTGCGTCTGACATGGTGGCCCTTTCCTCTGCTCGCTTTCCAGTCAGGCTATGCGGCACGTCGCGCACAAACATCCCACTCGTGATTGCGTTTTCTGAAAACTGTGGGATGCTGTCCCATTAATGGGACATGAGTTAGATCAAATAGACCGCACTATCCTCCGTTTGCTGCAAAAGGATGCAAGCCTTTCCGTCGATGACATCAGCGGCGAGGTTCATCTGTCTCGCAATGCGTGCTGGCGCCGGATCAAGGCCATGGAACAGGTGGGTATCATCAAGGGTCGTGTCGCGCTCATCGATCCCGCAAGCGTCGGTGTGCCACTGACTGCGATCGTGCTGATCCGCACCAATGCCCATGACGCCGCCTGGATGAAGAAGTTCCAGACGACACTGCAGAGTTTTCCCGAAATCGTCGGCGCCTATCGCATGACTGGTGATCTGGATTACATGTTGCGGGTGCGCGTGGCGGATGTGCCTGCCTATGACGCGTTCTACAAAAGGCTCACATCACGGATTTCGGTCTCGGACATTTCGGCAAGTTTCGTTATGGAAGAGATCAAAGAGACAACGGCGGTGCCCCTATGACCGAAAACAATCCACCTCAAATGCGTATCGACACCTCGGCAGAGCAGATGGAGAACGCGGTTCTGCCCCGGACGCAGGAAATCCACACCGATCCAAATGTCCACTGCCCCGATACATCAAAACTCCCGCAAGCGCTGTCGGAACCTGTGGCGCAAAAAAGCCCAGCCCAATGGGCCTATGAGCGGATCATCATGTATATCCAGAATTTCGAGAAACAGCTCGATAATGACCACGAGGTGGGCATGGGTCTGGCCGGTGGTGAGGCTGGCGTGATCCGGATTGAGGGCCTGGGCTATTTCGATCCCGATATTGTCACCTATTACGGGATCAACGGGGCCGGTGCCAAAACCCAGCTGATCCAGCATGTCAGCCAAATGAACGTCACATTGGTGGCAAGTCCAAAGCATATCGATCAGCCCGAAGCGAACCGAATCGGCTTTCGCCTCGCCAAGGGGCTGGAACGGGACGAAGATGTGACCACCTGACCGCGTGACAGGGCGAAATGAATCGTCTAGACCGCACTTGAGGAAAGCGTACGAGGAGCCATCAGATGGCAGAGCATAAACACGGCGAAATGGACATCTCAACACAGGAGAAAACATTCGCTGGCTTCATGAACATGACCACCAAGGCCACAATTGGCATTTTGGTGTTTCTGATCTTCCTGGCCCTTATCGCCGCCTAGTCATCCCGATGGATCGTCGTGGTTTTTTGATCGGCATGCCGCTGGCCCTGGCGGGTTGCACGGGCCAACCGGCATGGGCGCCTGATGATGTGATCGAAAGGGCGATCTATCGCGATCCTGGCCCAAAACATCTCACACTCTACACGATGAGAAACGTGCGCTCGGACGGTGGTGAGCATTCGGCGCTGTTAATCAACGCAAGCCAACGCGTGATCTTCGACCCCGCAGGTGCCTGGAAGCAAGATCAGATGCCCGAACGCAACGACGTCCTGTTCGGGGCCAGCCCCCGGATGGAAGATTACTACGTCAGCTTTCACGCACGGATCACGTATTACGTTGTCGGTCGCAAAGTCCCTGTTGCACCCGAAGTCGCGGAAAGAGCTTTGAACCTTGCATTAGTAGCGGGGCCGGTCGGGCAAGCGAACTGCGCCCGCTATACATCGCGTATCGTGCGCCAGTTGCCGGGATTCGAAGGCGTACGACAAACCTGGTGGCCTGGCGCACTTGATGAGGATTTTGGTCGACTACCGGGTGTAGAAACCACAGAGTATCGCGAAAACGACGACGATGATAAACGCGTCGCCGCCCGCCAGATCAACGCCACGCTCAGAGCAGAAGAGTAAGGCCCATCGCGCCATAGAGCGTAAGTGCGCCAGCCACGATCGCCCACAGCACGTTGCGCGTCCAGATACCGACTGCCACCGTCACAATGGCCGCGCAAAGGCGGATCGGATCAAGCGCACCACTCGTCGCGGGTGGCCAAACGACCAGAGGGGCCACCATACCCGGCAGCACGGCAACCGGGGTAAATCGCAAGAGCCGCAGCACAAAGCTGGGCATTGGTCTATCCCCGATGAGGCCAAGAAAGGAAAAGCGGATCAGAAAGGTGCCAACACCAAGGATCGCGATGATCGTCCAGATTTGGGCATCGCTGTAAGTCATTTCCGCCGCCCTTCCATCCACATCTCAACCAAGGCGCCAGTCAGCATCGCGGCACCCGCTGCGATCAGCAGACCCGTACCTGATGGCAAACCAACCAGAGCAAGCGCGACGCTAATCGAAACGCAGGTCGCGGCAACATGGGCAAGCGATTTGACCATCGGTGCGACCATCGCCAGGAACATGATCGGCATGATGAAATCCAGCGCCCATGCCTCGGGGATCGCCGCCCCTGCAAGCATCCCCACCATCGTCATGCCGACCCAAAACGGCACGATAGGCGTTGCGACGCCAAAGAAGTACGCGACCCGTTCAGCCACGCTCATCTCTGGTCTTTTCTCGTAACGTGCGACCGAGACGATATAGGTCTGGTCAAAGTTGAGATAGGCGACGAGTACGCGTTTCCATAAGGGTGCCGCACCCAGATAAGGCACGAGCGCCGCAGAATACATCGCCATCCGCAAGTTGACGGCCAAAGCGGCCAAAAGCACAAATGCGATGCTCGCATTTTCGATCATCATCTGCAGCGCAGCGAATTGAGACGCGCCCGCAATCACTAGAACGCTGAACCCCATGCCTTGCGCCAAAGTCAGCCCGGCATCGGTGGCGATCACGCCAAAGACCATCGCGAACGGTGCCGCCATCAGGATGAAGGGCAGCCCATCCCGAAAGCCCGCCCAATAGGGCGCGCTGGTCTGCGTTTTGACGGTAGAAGTTGTCATGGCTTTGCCCTAGCTTGAGGCCGTCGTGACAGGCTTAACGGCGCAATACGGGAATGACAATTGGCGCGCATTGATGACATGTCGGACTATCTGATCGCGCCCGCACCGCAGGCCCGCCGACTGACCCGTGCGGTCACCGGTACGGATCAAAATGGCGCGCAAATTGACCTCAATGTGGTTGAGGAACGCCCGCTGACCATCTTTCTCAATGCCCAAGAAATCGTCACGGCAATGACCATCGGCGACTACCCGGAATATCTAGCCCTGGGGTTCTTGCGCAATCAGGGCATGTTGCGCGAGGGTGAGGTGATCAAGGGTGTCGATTATGATGACGAACTGGAAACGGTTGTTGTCCGCACCGAGGCCCAGACGAGCTACGAAGACAAGTTGAAGAAGAAGACCCGCACAAGCGGATGTGCGGTTGGCACCGTTTTTGGCGACATGATGGAAGGGTTGGAGGATGTGGTCCTGCCCAAGCTGCAGGTGAAAACCTCTGACCTTTATGCGCTGGCTTCCAAGATCAACCGCACCCCGTCGCTTTATCTTGAGGCGGGCGCAATCCATGGCACGGTGCTGTGCCAGGCGGATCGTCCGCTTGTCTATATGGAGGATGTGGGCCGGCATAATGCTGTCGACAAGATCGCAGGCTGGATGCTGTCGGAAGGTGTCGCTGCTGCGGACAAGATCCTTTACACAACTGGGCGCCTGACCTCCGAGATGGTGATCAAGACCGCTCTGATGGGCATTCCGGTGCTCGCATCCCGGTCAGGCTTTACCGCTTGGGGGGTCGAGATCGCCCAGCAAGTGGGGCTGACCCTGATCGGGCGCATGAAGGGGCAGCGCTTTGTGTGTCTGTCCGGTGAAGAACGCCTTTTGCGGGATGCTGACCCGGCGCTGGTGGCCGACGAGCCCCGGAAGATGGGCAGAAAAGGATCGGTATGACCGACAGGATCAGCGTGACCTATCAGGCCTCTGCGCCCGCGATTGCAGAGGGGATCCGGGTCGCCGGAGCCTGGATGCTCGGCCCCTACCGCATGTTGCAAAACGCTGCGGCATTGCTTGTCACGTTGCTGGTCGGGCTAGGGGGTGCCGGGCTTTACTTTGCCATCGCCTTGCGCGCCACCGGCACCGCAGAGACCGCATTGCCTTATGTCTGGGTCGGTACCGTGCTGGCCATCGTCTTCTTTATCGCCGTGCAGAACTGGCCCATCCGCAGGCTAGCGCGTCAGGCGGCGACGTCGACCTACTGCAGCGGAACGCAGACTGCAGAATTCGATGAGACCGGCATGGTCATCCGCAATGCGCACAGCCAATGGCAAACCAATTGGGCGGCTGTCGACAAAATCGGGCTCGGCAAGACCGGGCTAATCATCGGTGTCGCCGGGCTGGTCTTTACAATCCCACGCACAGCGTTGGATGATCCGCAAGCCGCAGAAGCTAAACTTCGCGCCTGGAAAGAGGCTTCATGACCCAGCCCCTTGGCGTGATACTCGCAGGCGGTCAGGCAACGCGCATGGGCGGCGGTGACAAGGGCCTGCTGGACTTGGGCGACAGCACGATACTGCAGCGCGTCATCGACCGTCTGGAACCGCAGGTTGCAGCACTTGCGCTCAATGCCAATGGTGACCCGCAACGGTTCGCACATCTGGGGCTGCCGGTGATCGCTGACAGCATTCCCGGCTTTGCGGGGCCGTTGTCTGGCGTGCTGGCGGGTCTCGACTGGGCGGCGGATCAAGGGGCCAGTCACATTGTGACCGGCGCCGCCGACACGCCCTTTTTTCCGTGCGACCTCGTCCCGCGACTGATGCTGGCCGCCGAGAAAAACGGCACCCAGATCGCCCTCGCGGCGACCCCGGGTGGGCGGCATCCGACCTTCGGGCTCTGGCCCACCGCCTTGCGCGACGATCTGCGCGCGGCACTCACGGATGGATTGCGCAAGGTGATCCTTTGGACCGACAAGCATGGCTGCGCCATGGCCGAGTTCCCCGACGATGCGGCCTTTTTCAACGTCAACACGCCCGACGATCTAGCCACAGCGGAAGCGATGTTATGAAGCTTTATGGCATCGTCGGCTATAAGAACGCCGGAAAGACCGGGCTGATGGAACGGCTGGTGAGCGAGATCACCGGGCGTGGCTTCAGCGTCTCAACGCTCAAACACGCGCATCACACTTTCGATGTCGATCATCCCGGCAAGGACAGCTATCGCCACAGGCAGGCGGGTGCGCACCAGGTCCTGCTCGCCTCACGCGCGCGTTGGGCGTTGATGACTGAACTGCGCGAGGCGGACGAGCCGCCACTGGCCGACCTTCTGACAAAGCTCGACCCGGTCGACCTGATCCTCGTCGAAGGCTACAAGCGCGACACTCACCCCAAGGTCGAGGCCTATCGCGCCGAAACCAAAAACCCGATCCTCGCCCATAACGACCCGACCGTGCGCGCGATGGCAAGTGACACGGCCATCGACCTCGACCGCCCCGTCTTTGACCTCAACGACACAAAGGCCATCGCCGATTTCATCCTTGCCGAGGTTGGCCTGTGAGTTTTGACACCTTTCTGATGGTCGATTGGTCCGGCGGGAATGATCGCGGACCAACCCCGAAGAAGGACGCGATTTGGGTCTGCGCGGCGCGTGACGGGGTGACCGATGCGCCGATATATCTGCGCAATCGTCAATTGGCCGAGGAATGGATTAAGGCGTTCCTTGCCGAGGAAGTAGATGCCGGGCATCGCGTGCTCGCCGGGTTTGATTTCGCCTTTGGCTATCCTGTTGGGTTCGGTAAGGCGCTGACCGGTAGCGATGATCCCTTTGCCGTGTGGGACTGGTTCGCGCAGCGGGTCAAGGATGCGCCCGATACCAACAACCGCTTTGATCTGGCAGGCGAGATCAACGCGATGTTCCCCGGCATCGGGCCTTTCTGGGGCAATGGACGCAAACAGGATGTGCCCCACCTGCCCCGCAAGGGTAACGATCGCAGCGGCCATGGCCTACCTGAAAAGCGGGTCGCCGAACAAGAGGCTAAGGGGGCGTTCCCCGTCTGGCAGCTTGCCGGTGCCGGCGCGGTTGGATCGCAGGTGATCATGGGGCTACCCATGCTCGCCCGGCTCCGTGCGGAATTTGGCAGGGCCCTGCGCGTCTGGCCGTTTGAGGCGCCTGATGCCCCGATTGCGATTGTCGAGATCTGGCCCTCTCTGATCGCGAAAGCCGTGACCGCAACGATGCCGGAAGGCCAGATCAAGGACGCGCATCAGGTGGCCCTTTTGGCGCAGACACTATCACGACTGCCCCCCGCGCGACTCGAAGCGATGCTCGATGTGCCCTGCACTACGGAAGGATCAATTCTGGGGCTGGACCAAGTCAGATTGCTGGAAGAGGTCGCGATGGCGCCAGCGACGCCGCCGCCACTCAAAAACGATTGCTTTGCCATGCCGCAAGGCGCGCATTGGACCCCGGTCGACGAGGCGCTCGCACATCTGAGGGCACAACTGCGCCCGGTGACCGGCGTCGAAAACCTGCCCATCGCGCTGGCCGCAGGCCGGTTTCTGGCGCAAGATGTACAAGCCGCGCGCGCCCATCCGCCTGCACCAAATGCTGCCGTTGATGGATATGGATTTGCAGGACCGGCGGAGGCTGGTGTGCAACGCATGCCTCTCATCCCGGGGCGCGCCGCGGCCGGTGCTCCGTACCCGGCTAGCGTCCCTCAAGGTAGCGCCATCCGCATCCTCACTGGCGCCAACCTGCCGGTGGGCGTCGATACGGTCATTCTGCAAGAGGACGTCACTGCTACCCCATCTGAAATCGCGTTCCACGGTCCCCTGAAGAAAGGGGCGAATGCCCGTAAGGAGGGCGAGGATATGGTTGCGGGTCAAACCATCCTGACAAGCGAACGCCGGCTCAGCCCTGCTGACCTTGGCACGATGGCCGCCGCTGGCATTGGCCGTGTTGCGGTACGGCAGCGCCTGCGTGTCGGCGTCTTGTCCACCGGTGACGAGCTACGGGACCCCGGCGCGCCTGCGGATGCAGGACAGATCTACGACGCCAACCGGCCCATGCTTTCAGCCCTGATCAAGCACTGGGATTACACGGTTGTTGATCTTGGCCGCGCGCCAGATGACCGCGCCAAGTTGCGCGCGATCCTCGATAAGGGGGCAGCGGATTGCGATGTGATCCTTTCCTCCGGCGGCGCGTCAGCGGGGGATGAGGATCATATGTCGGCGTTGCTGGAAGGTACCGGATCATTCGCGCTCTGGCGGATTGCGGTCAAGCCGGGGCGCCCGCTCGCCTTAGGGCTGTGGAACAACACACCCGTTTTCGGACTGCCAGGCAACCCGGTGGCCGCGATGGTCTGCGCACTCATATTCGCGCGACCCGCCCTGCGTGTCCTCGCAGGTGGAAGCTGGACAGAGCCGCAATCCTACCAACTGCCCGCCGCCTTTTCGAAATCCAAGAAAGCGGGGCGTCGTGAATATCTACGGGCGCGCATCACGGACGGCAAGGTCGAGATTTTCACCTCCGAAGGATCAGGCCGCATTTCAGGGCTCAGCTGGGCAACCGGGCTTGTCGCATTGGACGACCCTGCGCAAACCATCGCCCTCGGTGATCCCGTCACTTACATCCCTTTCTACAGTTTCGAGCCATGAAGATCACGACAGGTATCCCCGAGGCCAACAGGGCCGAAGTCGCCGCCCTTTATTGGGAGGCTTTTGGCGAAAAACTTGGCTTCGTTCTAGGCCCCAAATACCGCGCGCTCATCTTCATCACGAGCGTTCTGCGTGGTGACCACGGCATTTGCGCCCATGACGAACGCGGGCGGCTTTTGGGCGTGGCGGGTTTCAAAACCGCGCAGGGCGCACTGGTCGGCGGCGATTTCACCGATCTGCGCCGGGTCTACGGCTGGGTGGGCGCATCGATCCGCATCCTGCTGCTGGCCGCGCTTGAGCGTGATACGGAGAATGAACGCTTTCTGATGGACGGGATTTTTGTCGCCCCAGAGGCGCGGGGTCGGGGTGTCGGCACCGCGTTGATTGATGCGATCTGCAAAGAAGCGAAGCAGCGCGGCTATCGTCAGGTCCGGTTGGACGTG
This sequence comes from Cognatiyoonia sp. IB215182, assembly GCF_033963905.1. Classification (NCBI taxonomy): domain Bacteria; kingdom Pseudomonadati; phylum Pseudomonadota; class Alphaproteobacteria; order Rhodobacterales; family Paracoccaceae; genus Cognatiyoonia; species Cognatiyoonia sp. IB215182. The sequence continues at coordinate 376,087 of NZ_JAXBMB010000004.1, read as the reverse complement.
ATCGACACAAATCCGCGCGCCCGCGCGCTTTACCTGCATGAGGGGTTTGAGGAGGTGGCGACCCATGAATTGGGCCTCTTGCGCCATGTCTTTGGCTTTAGCGCAGCGACGACGATGGTGCGGGACGTTTAGCGACACCAGCCCTTCGCATACACGGTGGCAGGCGCGAGAAATGGTGGCGCCGGATTGACCCATGAGGGGTTATCCCAATGATCGAGTGGCACGAACTCGACCGATGTCGACACCTCGTCGCGGCGTATCTGCAACGGACCTGTCGCTACTCTCCTCCAAATGGACAAGAAGGTCGGATCGACGGACGAATATGAACTTGTTCGGTTAGCTGCCAATTGTTTCTGCATGCTCCAGCATCAGAGCCGTGTTTTTAGTCATCCGTCTCTATGACGTTGTTGGTACGGAACCGCTTGCGATCATCTGACAGGGTGGTGCAACCAGTGCATTTCCAAAAAACTGAACTCGTCAGTTCACTTTTTCCTTGATTTCTAAACTGAACTGTTTAGTTATTTTCATACCTAGAGATTTGGCAAAGGAAAATCGTCATGAAACGCACGCTTTTTGCACTCTCCGCTGTGGCTCTCGTCGGGTTTGCGGGATCTGCCTCCGCAATGTCCCTACAATTCGAACTACCGCGGCTCAGCTTCCCGACCCAGCCCGCGCCAGAGACCACGCAAGGCTGCGCGGATCTTAAAACACTGCAAGGCGACGTTTGTGTGACCCCTTCAAAGTAAGCGCAGATTGACGAGGCCTCGCATGGGGCGGGGCCTCATTCCCGCAATCTCCTTGCTCAAAATGAACTGGTCAGTTTATAATTACTCTAAAGCGGGAGGACGCCATGCCGGACGGAACGATCGAACCCAAAAAAGGACGGAAGTTTGATCAGGTGCTGGACGGCGCCCGAACGGTCTTTTTGTCGGACGGGTTTGAGGGTGCATCGGTGGACGACATCGCCCGCGCTGCTGGCGTCTCAAAAGCCACGCTTTACAGCTACTTCCCTGACAAGCGGTTCCTGTTCATGCAGGTGGCCAAGACCGAGTGCCAACGCCAGGCCGATCTGGCCATTGAAAATATCGATATGGATGCCCCGATCCGTCAGGTGCTCCACGACATCGCGACCGAAATGGTCGATTTCATGACGTCGCAATTCGGCAAGCAGATCTTCCGGATTTGCGTCGGCGAAAGTGACCGTTTTCCCGAACTCGGCCGCGAGTTCTACGAAAGTGGCCCCGTGATGATCCGCGCAAAGCTCATCGATTTCTTCGAAAAGGGCGTGGCGCGGGGCGATCTGAAGATCGATGATTTTGAACTGGCGGCAGAGCAGTTTCACGAACTCAGCAAGGCGGATCTTTTCCCCAAGCTAGTGTTCAACATTGTCGAAGACTTCACCCATGAAGAAAAAGAGCGCGTGGTGAACGGCGCCGTCGACATGTTCATGGCGCGCTACGGGACCTAAAGGTCTGAAACCGCCTCGAAAATCTGCAACTCCTCCTTCGCAAAGGCATCGCTTTCGTCACCCATCGGAAAACCGTTGAGCGCGTAGGCAAAGCTGAGGTCGCGCGCCTGATCGTACCAGACACCCCCTTTGAACCCATACGCATTGCCGAAATGGCCGACGAGCGGGCGTGGGTAAAACCAGGGGTCATCAAAGATTTGCAGGCCGGGACCATAAGCCTCAAAAACACCGTCCGGATCATGGGTCTCACCCATCGCTGGGTCCCAAAGCGGCGTGGCATCCGACCCGCGAAGGCTCTCCGCCAGATGCAGCATCCCGTTCAGTGAAATGCGTAACCCCCCTTGGGGTGAGAATGCTCCGACATTCTTTGCAGGTCTGATCGGGGCGATTTCAATGTCAATCTGCGGCAGGAACACGCCCTCATCAGATCGAAATGTCGGCAACCTGTTCCTGGCCGCGACATCCGACACATTGCACCAGTTGAATCCGCCCGGTTGCGGCAGATGAGCCGCGATGGCATCGGGGAAGGCCTGACCCGCCAGAGCTTCAAGGGCAGTCGCCAAAACGACGTAGTTCAGATTGGCATAGTCAAACCGGCTGCCAGGCATTGCGGCAAAGACAGGCTTTGACGTGCACCAGTCCCGCAATGTCACATCGGGCGGCAAGACATATCCCGCATCATCGCTCAACCCGCTCGCATGGCTTGTCACCATGCCAATGGTTACCGGCACATCCGGGGCGTCCGGATGGCGTAAGGGCCATCCCAGAACCTTCGAAATGTCAGTGTCCCAGCTCACATCTCGCGACTTCACACGCGCCGCAACAGCCTGCCCCACCACCAGCTTTGAGATTGAGGCGACACGGAACATCGTGTCTTCATTCGCGTTGATCCCCGGTGCGGTGGCCAATGACAGATGCCGCGCATCGGCCCGCGCCACGGCAATTCCGCAAAACGCAAAAGACCCGGCCAGTGACCGGGTCAATGCATCAAGCGGGCTAGTCTTCAAAACTCGACGACGGCCCGGATAGACTTGCCTTCATGCATCAGATCAAAGCCCTTGTTGATGTCATCAAGGCTGAGCGTGTGGGTGATCATCGGATCAATCTCGATCTTACCCTGCACGTACCAATCCACGATCTTGGGCACATCCGTTCGGCCCGACGCACCGCCAAAGGCCGTCCCGCGCCAGCTGCGCCCGGTGACCAGTTGGAAGGGCCGCGTGGAGATTTCCGCGCCAGCGGGAGCCACGCCAATGATAATGCTTTCGCCCCAGCCCTTATGCGCGGCTTCCAATGCTGTGCGCATCACCTCGACATTGCCGGTTGCGTCAAAGGTGTAGTCGGCACCGCCACCGGTCAGTTCGACCAGATGCGCGACCATATCGCCGGTCACATCCTTGGGGTTCACGAAATCGGTCATCCCGAAATGCTCGGCCATCGCGACCTTGCCAGGGTTCAGGTCGACCCCCACGATCTGGTCCGCACCGGCCAGCCGCAATCCCTGGATCACGTTCAGCCCGATGCCCCCGAGGCCGAACACGATGGCGCGCGACCCAATCTCAACCTTCGCGGTGTTGATGACCGCGCCAATGCCCGTAGTCACACCGCAGCCGATATAGCAAATCTTGTCAAAAGGCGCGTCCTTGCGCACCTTGGCCAGGGCAATCTCAGGCAGAACCGTGTGGTTCGAGAAAGTTGAACAGCCCATGTAATGCAGGATCGGTGTGCCATCGAGCATCGAGAACCGGCTCGTCCCATCGGGCATCACACCCTGCCCCTGGGTGCTGCGGATTTTCTGGCAAAGATTTGTCTTGGGGTTCAGGCAGTATTCACACTCCCGACATTCAGGCGTGTAAAGCGGGATGACGTGATCGCCAGGCTCCAGACTGGTCACACCTTCGCCCACTTCGACAACAACACCCGCCCCTTCGTGGCCAAGAATCGCGGGGAACATGCCTTCGGGGTCCGCACCGGACAGCGTAAATTCATCGGTATGACAGATGCCCGTCGCCTTGATCTCGACCAGAACCTCGCCCGCTTTGGGGCCGTCGAGGTTCACCTCCATCACTTCAAGCGGCTTCCCCGCCTCCAAAGCAACCGCTGCACGTGTGCGCATCATCATTCCTCCCATACTTTTGTCTGACGATCAGACAAAGGTTGGCAGATTTCAACCATACAGTTTGTGCAGGCTTGCCAATCACCGGCGCTTGTCACCAGAATGGGCCTATGAAACGCATTTCCCTACTGCTGTTGCTGGCGGCGTGCGCGCCTGCATCGGAGCCCTTGCCGCCCACATTGGAAGACACCTGTGGCGCCCGTGAGTATGGCGCTCTGATTGGCCAGGATGTCACCGCGCTTGAACGCGTGCTGATCCTTGGGCCGGTGCGTGTGATCCGGCCGGGTGACATGGTCACGATGGATTTTCTGCCCGAAAGGATAAACTTCGGGATCAGTAACGATGAAAAGGTGATCGAAGTCTCGTGCGGCTGAGCACACCGGCGGTCTGACGGCTTTTTGGGGAAAGGTCCCCGATGTCACGAACTGGGTGGGGGCTATTGACCGTAACATCGGGGTAAGCTTTTCGCTATGCCCTGACTATTCCGCTCAGATGTGTTCCCAGTTGGTAAGTGCTGCGGCGCGTCAATGGTGATTTCGTGGCATAAACGTGGCGGCGCGCGAAGAATGCTTGATTTTTAAGGGATAGGCCGCAACTGTCGTTGCATGACGTTACATACCCCTTCGCCGTTTCAATCCCCCAAGCAAGTCGCATTCCAACGCAATGAGCTTAACGTGATTCTCGGTTTGTATGGCCGGATGGTCGCGGCGGGCGAATGGCGGGACTATGGGATGTCGCATCTGCGGGACGTGGCGGTCTTTTCGGTCTTTCGCCGCACTGCGGAGCATCCGCTTTATCGTATTGAGAAACGCCCGAAGCTGCGGCTGCGGCAAGGCCAATATGCGGTGATCGGGATGGATGGGCAGATCCTGAAACGCGGGAACGACCTGCGGCAGGTGCTGCGGGTCTTGGAACGCAAGCTGATCCGCGCGGTCGACTAAAGCCGCTTTCGCGCCAATACCGGCCCATCTCCCTGCGCCGCAATCCTTGCAATGGCCTGTTCAATCGGCTCATAGGTGGTCGCCATGTGATGTGCATTCGCGTGGATCATCGTCTCTGCATCCACCATCATCCCCACATGCCCCTCCCAAAAGATCAGATCGCCGCGCTGCAAAGGGTCCGTCAGATCGTGACCCAGTGCCGCGCGCTGCATGTCGCTATCCGCCGGGCAATCCATATCACAGGCGTTCAGGCTCGCCGCGATCAAACCCGAACAATCAACACCGCGCGTGGAGTTCCCGCCCCAAAGGTAGGGGACTCCAAAGAAGAGCTGCGCCACGGTGGCAGGGTCGGTGAACGGGCGGTCCAGCGGACGCAGATGCTTTTTCGGCACAAAGCCAGCATCCGTTTCAAAGAACTTCTGCCGTTCATCCACAACGGAAAGCCGCGCACCAAAGGGCAGCCACTCCAGATCTGGTGATTTGAAATCGGGTGCTTCATAGGCATGGGTGGCGGCGGTGGCGACCCGGTGGGTCATCGTCTTGACAGGGCCAAGCGCATCCGAGGTGACATATCCCACATAACCATCCGCAGCTTGTAAGAAGGCCCAGCCCGCGCGGTCTTCATAGACCGTCACCGCAGCCCCAAGCAGCAATTGCCGGTCCCGCGCACCGCCGGGGCTGGCACAAAGATCCGTTACAGGGCGGCGTAGGCGCATGGCCTCGCCCTGCACGTAACGCTCTGCCGTCACCTGCCCAGCCAGATGCATGGCCGCCACGCGACCATTGGCAGGTGTCAAACGCCGGTCGCTCACAAGTTCAAAAGCTCCGGCAGTGCCTCCAGGATCGCACGCGCGCCCATCCCAACGCCGCCTTTGGGGCGGGACGGTGCGGCGCTCGGCTGCCATCCATAGATGTCGAAGTGAACGTAGCGGCTTTCGACAAAGCGGCGCAGGAACAGAGCGGCGGTGATGCTGCCTGCAAAGCCACCCTTGGGCGCATTATCCAGATCGGCAATGCCGGGTTCGATCATCGCCTCGTAGGGCGTATGAAACGGCATCCGCCAGACCGGATCCGCCACGGCATCACCTGACTTTGACAAGGCTGCCGCGTCATCGTTGCTATCTGTGTAGAACGGCGACAGATCAGGGCCCACCGCGACCCGTGCCGCACCCGTCAGTGTCGCCATCGAGATGACGAGATCGGGCGCATCCTCATCCGACAGCGTCAGCGCGTCGGCAAGCACCAGCCGCCCCTCCGCGTCGGTATTGTTGATCTCAACCGTCAGCCCCTTGCGCGATGTCAGAATGTCCTGCGGCCGGAAGGCGTTGCCATCAATGCTGTTTTCCACCGCCGGGATCAGCACGCGTAAGCGCAGCGGCAGACGCAGCGCCATGATCATCTGCGCAAGGCCCAGTACGGTCGCCGCCCCGCCCATGTCCTTTTTCATGAGTGCCATTGATGAACCGGGTTTGAGGTTCAGCCCGCCTGTATCAAAGCACACGCCCTTGCCGACAAGCGTTAGTTGCGGCCCCGCCTGCCCCCAGCGCAGGTCCAAGAGACGCGGTGCGCGGGTGCTTGCACGACCCACAGTGTGGATCATCGGGAAATTTGACGATAACAGATCATCACCCGTGATCACATTGATCGCCGCGTCATGATCAGAGGCCACGCGACGCACCGCCTGCTCCAACTCATCCGGCCCCATATCCGATGCAGGCGTGTTGATCAGATCACGCGTCAGCGCCTCGCCGTTTGCTATAATGGCCAACCGCTCGGCATCGACGCCTTCGGGCGCGACCAGTCCGGCAATCGGCTGCGCGGGTTTCCGGTATTGATCAAAGGAGTACCCGGCAAGCAGCCAAGCCAGCGCGGCCTCTTCCAGATCAGAGCCTTCCAGCCCGCTCGCGATGCGGTAGGTGCCCTTGGGCAAAGCCTTGGCGACAGCGCCAAGATGAAAGCGCCCCCGCGCGCGCTTCGCTTCTGTCCCAAACCCGATCAACCCTTCAGAGACTTGACCCTCCGCGTCTGGGATCAACACGAACTCACCCAAACCCGCCGAGAACCCCTGCCCCTTGACCCAGTTCCGAGCGGACGATGGCAGCCGGTCGAGCGCCTTATCCAAGGCATCCGCCGAAATCACATTAAGTGGGATCGCGTCATCGGTCTCATCGGCAAAGGCAAGGAGCATCGGAGTTCCTGGGTCGTGTCATTTACTCGTCACCCTAACCGCCAAGGAAAGCGCTGCAAGGTCCTAAACCTCGCGATAGGTCCAGATCTCTGACACGGCCACGTCAAACCCACGCTCAAGCCGAGCCATCGTCGCCTCAAGTGCGACGCCGTCCATCTGCTCCAGGCAAGTCACCACGTGACCGGCGGCAGCAGCCACCTCGATCAGGCCAATCTGGCCTGCCACCGACCGGATGCGACGGGCAGGTTTGAACATCAGATCAAACCGGCTTTCGCTGCGCCCTTCCTGCAGCATATCAAGGCGCATCGCGATATCCTCCAGGATGCGACACACCACCTCCTCAGCGGCGTGGAAGCCCTTTTTGGCGAAAAGCGCATTCAATGCGGTCGGATCAAAGTGCAGATGATCCGAACAGCGCAGCACGATAACGTCGGATTCTGCATCGGGCACGGGTGCCAGGAAGGGAGTTGTATTGTCCATGAGGGCGGTCCTAAGCCATCAAGGTTCCCAGAACGTTTAGTGCGCCGCCAAAAAATCGCGCGAATTCCATGAAAATGCGAACCATCCTTGCCCGTAGTTGGTCGGGAACCCAGATGTACGAATGGTGCAAAGGCACCCCTGCCAGACCAGTCTCAATCACCCTACGAAGGCGCCTATCATGCGATCAAAGCAAGCCCTGATGAACTCACCGTCCGCTCCAAAGGATTGGTCAACAAAGGGCGTGCCACACCACGGCACCGTGAACCGCTGCCGCACGGCCAACATGCTTTCTGGGCACTAGACAATGCGCTTGCGGCACTGGCTGATTATTGGCGCGCTTGCTGTTGTTGCCTTTTTTGCGGCGGTCCTTACCGGTCTTGATGATTTTGACCTTGCCGAATTTGAAAGCAGAGAAATCGCGTTTCAAAGTGATGGGCACACGCTGCGGGGGACATTGCTGCGACCAACTGGCGTGGCTGATCCGCCAATTGCGGTGATCGTACATGGCGACGGCCCTCAGGACCGGTTTTCAGATGGTGGGTATCTGCCGCTATTCCATGTGTTGCTTGATGCGGGCATTGGCGTTTTCACGTGGGACAAGCCCGGAATTGGTGAAAGCGAAGGCAATTGGCTAGATCAGTCGATGCCTGATCGCTCGGCGGAAGCCATAACTGCACTGCAAATCATTCGCGACCGCGATGATGTCTCATCAAGTCGAGTCGGATTTCTGGGATTTTCTCAAGCAGGCTGGGTCATCCCGGCAGCCACACACGAGGTGACACCCGCATTTGCGGTGCTGATCGGACCTGCAGTGAACTGGCAGGAACAAGGTTCATACTTTACCCGCAAAAGGCTGGAAGCTGAGGGTGCCACTGCGGATGAGATTGATGCAACCATTGCCGCAAACACAGAACGCGACGCACGCATCTTTGCAAAGGACTATGTGCCGGGCGCGGAGGATTTGCGTGGTATGACGCCGGATCGTTTTGCCTTCGTCGCCCGCAACCATCAGGCCGATGCAACCGACGACATTGCGGCCATGACCGGCCCGGTCCTGGCTGTTTGGGGCGCGGATGATCTGAACGTCGACGCCCAGACAGATGCGGCCAGATATCGCACGCTTTTGCCGGACCCAAACATGCAATCAAGCCTCGTTATCCCCGATGCAACACACGGTCTGTTACGCGCCCGTTTCTTTAACTACCAACTGGCTGATCAATGGCCTGCTTACAGTCAGGCCCTGTTTCTGGTCGCAGGCCGACGCGCGTTTGCTCCGGATGCACTGGATGACATTGCCAAATGGATCCACGTACAGGTGAAGTGAGAGGGGGGTGTGTCCACCATTTGCATTCAGCGGCAATTGCATTAAACCGCGCCAAAATGGTCTGAGGGACGTTCATGTCAGAAATCCTGAGCTTGGCGGGCGAGAACCTGATTTCGCCCATTATCCTCAGCTTTGCGCTTGGCCTTGCTGCCGCCCTCGCCCGGTCTGACCTCACAATCCCCGAGGCTGTGGCCAAGGGGATGTCGATCTACCTGTTGTTTTCCATCGGCTTTAAGGGCGGTGTTGCGGTCAGTGCGAATGGGCTGGATCAGACGCTGATCCTGTCGCTCATTGCGGGGCTCGTCCTGTCTTTCGCCCTGCCGCTGATTGCTTTTGCACTTTTACGCATCATGACGGGGCTGTCGCATATTGATGCCGCCGCAGTGGCGGCCCATTACGGCTCGATCAGTATCGTGACCTTCGTGGCAGGCACCTCTGTTCTACAAGGGCGGCTCATTGATGCCGAGGGCTATATGGTTGCCGTTGCCGCCGTGATGGAGGCGCCCGCGATCCTTTCGGCCCTTTGGCTTGTCGCGCGCAGCGGTGGCGGCGCGAAGATGGAGCCGGGGCTGATCCGCGAGCTTTTGCTGAACGGCTCCATTGTATTGCTGGTTGGTTCTTTCGCCATCGGCGCCATTACGGGCGAAGAAGGTCTGGAAGATATCAGCGCCTTTATCGTGGCACCTTTCCAGGGTGTGCTCTGTCTGTTCCTGTTGGATATGGGCCTGATTGCGGGGCGGGGATTGCGCCAATCACGGGGCGTGTTGGGGTTGGGCGCGGTTGGCTTTGCCATCCTGATGCCGCTCATTTCCGCCTCGATTGGCCTCGTCGTCGGCATGCTGATCGGTCTGTCGCTGGGTGGTATCGTCCTCTTGATGGTCCTCTCCGCTTCGGCCAGCTATATCGCGGTGCCTGCGGCGATGCGTGTGGCCCTGCCGGAGGCGAACCCGTCCGTCTACCTTACCCTGTCGCTGGGCGTGACATTCCCGTTCAATCTGACTTTGGGTATCCCGCTTTATCTTGCGGTCGCCCAATCACTCGCCGGAGGCTGATATGGAAACCCACACCGCCAAGCGCGTTGAAATCGTCATCGAGGCCCCGCTGGAACGTCGCTTGACCGACGCCCTGACCAGTGCGGGCGTCACTGGCTACACAATCTTGCCCGTGCGCGGCGGCTCTGGCCGATCGGGCAAATGGACCCGCGAAGGTCAAGTGGGCCGCGCCGGGATGGTCGCTGTCGTCTGCCTGATCAAGCCAGAACGGCTGGACGGCCTGCTCGACGCGGCCTTTGCCGTGGTCGAAAAGCACATCGGCGTGGTCAGCATCACCGATGCGCAAGTCGTCCGGGCCGAGCGCTTCTAAGCGGCCACTGGCGTTATGTTTACGCCGCCATCGCCGATAAAGCAGGTCTTGCTGAACAGGCTTAGGTCAAGCGGATTGGGCAGACGCACGTCCGACAGTTCGGGGATCGGCCTGACGGCAGGATCGTAGTCGCGGCGGATCTGGGAGATCATCACGACGATCAGGCCCTGTCGTTGTGCGCAGTTTCGCAGCGCCGTGACTTGATGTGCCAGATCGGGATGATCGCTTCGCTGATCCAGAAGCTGCATGTAGTCAATGACCACAAGGCCGCCGGGCGGCATCCCTGCCACTCGTTCGATCACATAATCGGCGCAGATATCATCCGAGATATCCAAACCAAACGCGTCGCCCAGCGCCTGCGGGTCGACGCCCAGCTGGCGCAACCGCGCAACGACATCCGTCTGCGTATATTCCAGAGTAAAGAAGACACCGCTGCCACCTTTTGCTACAGCATCAGCAATCAATTGCAGGCCCATAAGCGTTTTGCCTTTGCCGGGGCGGGCGCCGAGCAGGACTAGGTCACCGGGCGCGAGGCATGAAAGGAGTTGGTCCTGACGACTTTGCGCCTCCTGCGCGGCCAGCAGGCTCCAGGCCGAAAAGCCTTGGGTCCGGGCAACCTGGTCGAGCGCTTCGCTCAACGGGATCCTGTCGCGTTTGGCCAACGCCTTGGCGCGGCTTTTGAGAACGGGAATTGGTGCAGTGCACTTCATATCTGACATCCATCGCTTGATGATCGCGCCACAGCCCCTCCTTTTGTGCGGTATCAGCGTGGTTGATATGATCGCGGCATGTCCTGCAGGCTCACTGCTTCCCGAAACGGAGGGCGGCGGGCCGAACACTAAGGCCCGATGTCAGCCTAAGCCGCGACCGAACAAATGCAACGGCTAACTGACCCAATCCGCCGATTGCATCTCGCGCAGGCGGCTGGCGGTGCGTTCAAACTCAAACGTGCCCTCGCCTTCGACATAAAGCATCTCGGGCTGTGCGGCTGCGGAGGCGATCAACTGAACCTTCCCTTCGTAAAGCGCGTCGATCAGCGTGACGAACCGCTTTGCCTCATTGAAGTTGTTGCGAGAAAGCGCAGGAATGTCTTCCAGGATCAGAACCCGCACCGCATGGGCCAATGCGAGGTAATCCGCAGGCCCCAGTGGCCGCCCACACAGATCAAAGAATTTCGCACGAGCGACCCCGTTGTGAAACCGCGGCAACTCGACCTGGCGGCCATTGACATTCAGGACAAGCGTCTCGGATTGCCCATTGCTGAGCCGCGCCCAGATATCGGAAATCGCTTGGCGCGCCGCTGGATCAACGGGCGTGAAATAGCTGGGCGTTCCGGCAAGCCTGTCCTGCCGATAATCCGTGTCGCTTACCAGTTCATGGACAATCATGCGATCCTTCAAGAGATCAATGAACGGCAGGAAAAGCTGTCGGTTCAGACCGTCCTTATAAAGATCATCAGGCGGTCTGTTCGATGTGCTCACGATGGTGACACCCGCAGCAAAAAGCGCCTCAAAGAGACGGCCCACGATCATCGCATCGGTGATGTCAGTGATCTGCATTTCGTCGAAGGCCAAAAACCGGATGTCATCGGCAAGCTTGGCTGCCACGGGCGCGATCGCGTCATCAACGCCCTGCGCACGTGCTGCATTCATTTCTGCATGAACCCATTGCATAAAGGCGTGAAAATGTCGGCGTTGTTTCGGCGCATCGACATGATCAAACAGAAGATCCATCAACATGGATTTGCCCCGACCTACTCCGCCCCACATGTAAAGGCCTGGGATCGGCGGCGGCGCCTTGCGAAACAGGCCCTTGCGCGGTGGTGGAACAGACAGTGCACTGCGTACCCGTTCCAGTTCGGGCAAGACGGCCACTTGCGCGTCATCCGCGCGTAAACTGCCTGCAGCCACCGCCGCCTGATATGCCTCTTGCACTGTCATCGCGTCTGGATAGCTTGGGCCGCGTCCGTTGGAAAGCATGGCATCACATCGATGATCCCCAGACCCGCAACGACAGATGATGTCCCCCTGCTGGCGCATATCCATGTGACCGCCTGGCAGGAAACCTATGCCGGAATGCTGCCCGCCGAAGTCATTGCGGCCCAGACCATCGCGAAACGTACGTCTTTCTGGCGCAAGGCCATCTCAGGAAATCTCGGACGTGTCTGGCTTTTGGGCAATGTCGGCTTTGCCCACTTTGGCCCGCAGCGAGAGCAGGAATGGCGCGCTTGCGGTTATCCCGAGGAACTTTACGCGATGTATTTGCTCCGCCTCGCCCACGGCAGCGGGCACCGGCTTTTGAAGGCTGCATATGGACCAAACGGACAACCCTTCACAGCCTGCGTCCTGACCCAGAACGAAAGAGCGTGCGCGTTCGATGAAAAGTCGGGTGGCCACATCCTCACCACACGCCGAGAGCGGATTGGCACCACCGCGATCAGTGAGCATGTCTATGGCTGGCACGAACTCAGATACTGACCCACATCAAACCCAACTTACGCGCTTCAAACCCAATTTGAATTGAATGCTCCGAAGACGGGCAACTTGTCAGTCCAAGTTGCGTGCCTTGTTAAGACTGCTCTTACCATCTGCGCATTATGGTCCTCCGTCAGAGAGGACATGACCACAATGCTGCCTGCCTTTGAAAACGTGATGCTTGTTGTAGAGCCAATCGCATTGGCTGTCCTTGTGATTTATCTTTATGGGCTGTTTTCAAGGTCACTGCACAACAAACATGTCCTAAACAGCGTCATGGGCGGCATGCTCGGTTTTGCGGCGATTGCTGCCATGTCATCGCCAATTCCCATCGCAGATGGCGTGATTGTCGACATTCGCAATCTGTTCATCGGTATTGCCGCCGCATTCTTTGGCTTTGTGGGTGGTGTGATTGCATTGGTACTTGGGGCCGCAATGCGCATCTCAATCGGTGGGGACGGTGTCGTGCCCGGCGTCGCAGGCATGGTCGTTGCGGGGTCTATGGCTTGGCTCTGGGGTTATGCATTCCGTCAGCGCATCAAGAACGAAAATGCCGGTTTGTTTGTGCTTGCCATCATGATTTCGTTGCAGATGTTGACGGGCTTCTACCTGCCGCCAGCGCTGCAGGTCAGCTTTTTCATCGGGCTAGGGCCGACCCTTCTTTTGGCCAATCTGATTGGTTCATTTCTGCTGGGGAAACTGATCGCGCGTGAACGCGCATTAATCGAGGAGGCCAAACGCCTGACAGATGAAGCGACAACCGATCCTTTGACCAAGCTGATCAACCGCAAGACGGCAACTGCAGCTTATCGCAACTTGCCTGCCATTGAGGATCCAACGCAGGGTCAGGCGATGCTGTGTATCGACGTCGATAGCTTCAAAGGCATCAACGACAGCCACGGGCATGTGAGCGGTGACCACGTATTGGTGGAAATTGCGGATCGCCTGTCCGATAGTGTGCGCCCCGCCGACATAGTCTCGCGGCTCAGCGGCGACGAATTTGTCATCATCTTGAACGCCGTCACCACTGATCAGGCGCACTGCATTGCTGAACGTTGCCGCAAGGCCATCAGCAGCAAGCCCATGGCATTCGAGGACAGGATACTGCGACCGTCAATCAGCGTCGGCGCGGTCTGGACGCAAATGCCCATGTCATTCAACGGCTTCCGTGAGAAGGCTGACAACGCGCTCTATCGGTCAAAATCCGATGGCCGAAACCGCGTGACATTTGAAGTCCATGCTGAGCCCAAGAGCTTTGTCACTGCGGCCGTTGCGTAGGCACAGCGCAACTGTCACTCCGAACCCATGTCCGTTTCATGGGGCGCACTGACCGGAATCCACCCTTCAACGCGCGCCACTCAGTTGCGCATCGCGGTACGCAACGCATTTATCAACTGCTCGGTATGTGTGTAGGGCAAGGCATGATCCGCGTCCGAGACAACTTCCTGACGGGCCGCCCTGTTCCATTGCGCCAGGACCCCCAATGCTTTGATCGGGATAATCTGATCGTTCTCGGCCCAAATCGCAATCACCGGCACATCTTCGCGTGCCAGTTTGCGATGATCCTTGCGGGATGAAGCAGCGAGCATGCCGCGACGACTTGACAGGATCGCGGGCAAGTATCCTCGCCTTGCAAGCTCGGCCCGCTGCGCCACAAGAACACGCTGGATGTAGGGGCTATCAAAATCAAGCGGGATCGCCCGCAAAATACGGCGACGGACGAACATGCCATGCCACCAGTCACCAATCAAAGGCACGGTCCGGCAAAACCGGGAAAAACCGCTTTCGTTCGTCTCAACCCCGGCCGAGGCGACAAGGATCACCCGGTTGATGCGATGCGGGTTTTCTGCAGCATATGCCGTCGCGATTGCCCCACCCATCGAATACCCGACAAAGGTGATCTCTTCCTCGACCTGCTGCTCGGACAGAAGCTCTGAGAGTTGCTGCAAAAAGAACGCGCGGCTTTGCCTCCCCAATGGCGCGTCCGAAAGCCCACGCCCATACAAGTCATACGTCAGCACGCGATAGCCCATTTTGCCAAGCCCCTCGGCCAGGCCTTCCATCGCGATTTGTGGCGAGGCGAGTCCATGGATCAGGACCGCCACCGGCCCTCGTACCGGCCCGACCCAACGATAATGGGTTACACCCTGCGACAATTGCGCAAAGCCGCCATCGGCGCCCCGCCGTTGCGCGGGGCCGATGGGTGTGCGTGCGCGCTCTAGCGCGACCGGCAGCAGAGCCAGCAGAGCGACAATCGCCAATCCCACGCCAAACCACATGCAATTAGTGCCCTTCTAGTCCTCAGTCCGCGCGTCGCCCTGCGCGGCCTGCCACGCCGACAAAATGTACCGGCTTGTCATCAAATCCAGATGCGCCCCACCGCCATTCTTGAACAATGTAATGTCCTGCGGATCACGCCGGACAAACTGATCAATCGCATAATAGTCCGCGACAACGTGGGTTTCGTCAATCACACCCTTTGCGATGGGGATTTTCAGCTCTCCGATATGGTCAATTGTCGTGGCCCGGCTGTCCACGAAGACGCGAGATCGCAGCAACGCCTCATCGTCAACCTCGCGCATATCAGGACGATAAGCACCAATAAGATCAATGTGTTGACCTGGCTGCAACCACGCGCCCTTGATCAACGGTGCGGTCGTCATTGTCGCGCACGCCACAATATCAGCATCACCTACTGCCGCCTCCAGATCCGTGGCCACCTCAACCTCTGGATGCTGCTCGCTGAACGCCTCGGCGCCTTCTTTCGAGCGGTTCCAGAATGTGAACTGCGCCTGCGGAAACCCTGCCCCATAGGCCGCGACGAGCGAGTGAGCGACCGTTCCGGCACCAACGATCAGCACTTTTCGACTGTCCGGTCGCGCCAGCCGTGTTGCAGCAAGCAAGCTGTCGCCTGCTGTCTTCCACTTGGTCACCAGCGCGAAATCCAAAATCGCCTCTAACGTACCGTCCCGACCCGAGAACAGGTTCACCGCCCCGCCAATGGCGGGTTTGCCTTCCGCACGATTGCCAGGAAAGATCGTGGCGCATTTGACCGCCAATCCCGTCCCCGCAATCCACGCCGAGCGGTTCAAGAGCGTGTTCTCACCTTCATACAGGAACACATCGGCCACTTCGGCCTTGGGCAATTTATGCCCTGCCGCCAAAGCCTCGGTCAGCGCAAGCCAATCCAGATGCCGCTCACCTTCGGCGAATGGGATCATTACCGTCATCGCGCGGCTGCTTGCGTCAACAGACCCGCCTGAACAAGCCGGTCTGCCCAACCCTGCGACCCTTCAAACAGATGTGTTTGCCAGCCTCTTTCCGCTGCCGCATCGATATTGTCACCCCGGTCATCAGTGAAAAGCAGCGACGCTGGATCCAGTCCGCAATCCGCCTCAACCATCTGATAGATCTCTACCTCTGGCTTGATCACGCCCATATGGCCCGAGATGTAACGCCGGTCGAATTCGCCCAGGAACGGATAGACGGGCTCGGCCACTTCAAAGGTTTGGATGCCGAAATTCGTCAGCGCAAAAACAGGCACTTCAGCCTCACGCAAAGCACGCAACAGCCGCACGGAATGGTCGATGGCCGGGGCCGCCATCTCGATCCAGCGATCATGCCACATCCGCACTTCATCGGCCCAGACGGGGTTGGCATCGGCCGCAGCATAGATCGTGTCACGAAAGTTGCCGCCGCGATCAACAACGTCATTGATGCCGTGCAAATCGATCTCGGCGAACATCGCCTTGCGACGTTCGGGGCCGATCACGCTGTCATAAAACCTTTCCGGTTGCCATTCGATCAGCACATTGCCGATATCAAAGATCACCGCCTGCACGTCTGCCATATCTGCCCTCGTTTACCCTGCGGCCACACTAGCGGTGTCGGGGGCACTGTAAACACCCATGCAACCCAGGCGGTCGGTCATTGCCGCGCTAAAGACGCGCGGCCTGCCGCACGACCCGCTCTAATGCATCCAGAAAGCGTGCGCGGTCCGCTTTGCCAAATGGCTTGCCGCCGCCCTGTCGGAACGGATCGGCGGCACGCATATCGGCCATCAAATCGCGCGTGGCGAGGACATTGCCGATGTTCCTTTCGGTCAAGGCCTCGCCATTGTGCTTGAGCACCAGTGCACCGTTCTCAATGCAGCGCGCCGCCAACGGGATGTCACCTGTGATCACCACATCACCGCGCGTCGCGCGTTCCGCAATCCACATATCGGCAACATCCGGGCCATCAGGAACGACAACGGTTTTAACAAACGGGTTTTGCGACGGACGCAAGCCACCGTTCGAGACGACGAACATCTTAAGCTTGTGGCGCGTGCCGACCCTCTCAATCTCGGCCTTGACCGGGCAGGCATCGGCGTCGACATAAATCACCGGTAAAGGGCGGCGGCGTGAAAGGCCACGTGATCTTCCACAAAGCTTGAGATAAAAAAGTAAGAGTGATCATAGCCCTTTTGCAGGCGCAGCTGCCCCTCTTGCCTGCGCGCTGCCATGGCCTGCGCCAGATGTTCTGTCCCCAACAGATCGCCGAACTGATCATCCGTGCCGGTATCCACCAGAACAGGCCCGTCGAAACCGGCCTCGCGCATCAAAAGCGTCGCATCATGGGGCGCCCATACTGTTTCATCATCACCCAGATAGGCACCCAATTGCTTGCGGCCCCAGTCGCTTTGTGTCGGGTGGCAAATCGGCGCAAAGGCAGAAACGGACCGGAAACGCCCTGGCAAGGACATCGCCAAGGTCAGCGCGCCATGGCCACCCATCGAATGCCCGGTGATCGCCTGCCGATCCATATCCAGCGCGAAGTGTTCCGCCAGAACACCGGGCAATTCGTCCGATACGTAGTCCCACATGTGGAAATGCCGCGCCCATGGGTCTTGCGTCGCATTCACATAAAACCCCGCCCCTTTGCCCAGATCATAGGCCTCATCATCAGGCACATCGTCGCCACGAGGCGACGTGTCGGGAAAGACCAATGCAACCCCATGCTCCGCCGCCCAGGCCTGAGCCCCGGCCTTTGTCATCGCGTTTTCGTGGGTGCATGTCAGCCCCGACAGGAACCACAAGACCGGCACGGGGCCATCCGCCGCCTCGGCGGGCAGAAACAGGCCAAAGGTCATGTCACAGGAACAGGCCTCGGACCTGTGGGAATAGACCCCTTGCGTCCCCTCAAAACTCCGGTTCTCAGAAACAGTTTCCATACCACCCTCCTGTCATCGCAACACGGCTATCCTAGGCAATCAATGTTGTCACCCAGGCAATCACCAGAGAGACAGTGACGACGCTCGCCATCGTGGACAGCAATATCGCCGCCGACGCGCGGGTCGGGGCCACGTCATAATGCTGGGCGATGATGTAGACATTGCCCGCCACCGGCAAAGCTGCGGCGGCGATCATCACACCCGCCGCATAAGGATCGACATCGAAGAGAAACAGCGCCGCGATGGCCACCGCCAAAGGGTGCAGCACAAGTTTGCAGAGTGACAGCCAGCCCGCCACCGCAACCCGCTCTGCCGATTTGGAGGCGAGCGAGGCACCGATGGCAAAAAGCGCTCCTGGCGTTGCCGCCGCCCCCAAAAGACTCAGGAAGTCGTTGACCGGTGCCCGGATCGGCACGTTGTTGGCCGAGACCAGCAGGCCCAGCGAAATCGATACGATCATCGGGTTCTTCACCAATCCCAGCGCGACAGTCACCAGAATGCGTGGTGACATCCGTCCATCGCGCGCACCGGTGATCAGGATCACGATCAGGCTGCCAAAGACGATCAGATCAACCGCCAGAACCATCATGACAGGCCCCACCGCCGCTTCACCCAGCAACAGAACCAGCATCGGGATTCCCAGAAAGCCAACATTGCCGACCACGGCGCATTGCGCCTCAATCGCCGCTTCCGTCAAAGGGGCCCGGCGGCGCAAGGCCACATATGTTGCGAGTACGTAAACCGCCGTCGTGGCGGCGAGATAGGCCAGCACAAATTGCCAATCGAGGATTTCACCCAATGACAGATTGGCCGAAAACCGAAACAGCATTGCCGACAGCGCGAAGTAAAAGACGAACTTCGTCAGATAGGCCGTCGCCTCTGCCGAGAAAAACCCTGTCCTGCCAGAGCCATAGCCCAACGCGATCAGCATGAAGAAGGGCAAGGTCTGCAGGAAGATGTCGAGCATATGTTAGTCGAACGTGCCGGTCGCCCGCCCCAACAGCATGAACGCCCTTGCTGTACGAGTTTCGGCGAGTTCCAGAAGGTCGGTATCGGTCGCCTCGGCCTCGAAGGTGATTAGCAATTGATCGAAATGCCGCAGGAAATGATGTACCGCATCGCGAAAGATTGTGTCTTCGCGCATCCGTCCCGCGGCTAGCGAAAGTGCCGCCCGGTCGCGCACAGCGCCAAGCGTGTCCATGCTCCGGCCCCGCTCGCCATGGGCAAACCGGCGCCAAATCTCAGCGCTCACGGGCTCGGGGCGCAAATCATCCATATAGATGCCGTCTTGTGACAGCAGCGTCAGCACGTCCTGCGCCGCCTGCACCAACTTGCGCGTGGGCCGGTCCTGCAACGAGCGGCGCAGGGCTGCAAATCCATCCATATCATGCTCGTCATCAGGGAAGTTGAGCGCGCGGATCAGATCGACGCTTTCCAGCGGCGGCGCCAACTCCTCTTGCGAGGTGCCAAGCGCGAGTGCGGGCTGGTCGCTCGGTGTCTGTGGTGCTGCGCGCGGCACGATGATCCGCGAGACCTCGCGACGGGACGCAAAGCGCGAAACAGCGGTTTCGGTGTTTTTGGCCGATTGCGCAATCGCTTCAAGATGCTTTTCCACGGCGGGTTCTGCATGCGCCTTCTGGGCCTGCGCCAGATAGGTCTGCCGCATCCCGTCAATCGCCGCCTGCACGCGAAACGATTCCTCGCGCATGATCCTGGCGGAGCGTGCGGCGACGGCGGCCACCCAGATCAGCCCGACCGGCATGAAAATCGCGATCAGCATCAGGATGAAGCGCAAGCTGTCAAAGGGCGCGCCTTCCGGCTGCTCAGGCGGCAGGATCCAGAAAAACAAGCCCACGGCAATCAGCCATCCCACGGCCAACGCCATGGCAATGCCTTCGGCCTGGCTCAGCCCTTCGGCCTCACGCGCCTTATCGCTCAGCGGTTGTTGCGCCATGCACTGCGCACTCTCTACTTATACGTCACAGACAGAATTTCGTAACTGCGCACACCGCCGGGCGTCCGCACATCCACACTATCGCCTTCTTCCTTGCCGATCAAAGCCCGCGACAATGGCGATTTCATGTTCAGCTTGCCGTTTTCGATATCGGCCTCGTATTCGCCGACAATCTGATAGGTTTTTTCTTCGTCCGTGTCTTCATCGACCAACTCAATAGTCGCGCCGAACTTGATCGGACCAGACAGCTTCGACGGATCAATCACATCGGCAAGCGAAATCACGCCTTCCAGCTCTTTCACGCGGCCTTCGATGAATGACTGCTTTTCCTTGGCGGAATGGTATTCTGCATTTTCGGACAAATCGCCATGCTCACGCGCCTCGGCAATCGCGCGGATAATGGCCGGGCGTTCCACTGTTTTCAGGTGCTTGAGCTCCGCATCAAGCTTGTCAAAACCCGCGCGGGTCAGTGGTATCTTGTCCATCTTTCATCCCCTTCTGAAGAGGTCTTACAGTCAATCGATCGTTCATAGTCCATTCGGGACGCAAATAGTCAAGCCGTTGACGCGATTTGGTGTCGCGCCAAGCAGTTTTGACGTCGTGTCTTGATTGCCCCGTAACCTTCCTTGAGGTAACCGGTGCCGACGCTAAATGAAAGGGGCGAAATTCCCCAAGGTTGAAGGATGTGTTGATGGCCGAGATTGAACGCGAAGCGATGGAATATGACGTGGTGATCGTGGGTGCAGGCCCTGCGGGCCTGTCAGCGGCGATCCGGCTGAAACAGCGCGATGCGGATCTCAACGTCGTCGTGCTCGAAAAGGGCTCCGAAGTGGGCGCGCATATCCTGTCGGGCGCCGTGCTCGACCCCGTTGGCCTCAACAAGCTGATGCCCGACTGGAAGGAAAAGGGCGCACCGCTCAACGTCCCCGTGAAGGAAGACAACTTCTACATGCTGGGTCAGGCCGGGCAATTGCGCATCCCCAATTTCATCATGCCCCCACTGATGAACAATCACGGCAATTACATCGTCTCAATGGGCAATGTCTGCCGCTGGATGGCCGAACAGGCCGAAGAGATGGGCGTTGAGATTTTCCCAGGCATGGCCTGTTCTGAGCTGGTCTATGGCGAGAACGGCGAGGTCAAAGGCGTAGTCGCCGGTGAGTTCGGCAAGAATGCAGATGGCACCCCTGGCCCCTCGTATGAGCCGGGTATGGAACTGCACGGCAAATACGTTTTCCTCGGGGAAGGCGTGCGCGGGTCGCTGTCAAAGCAAGTGATCGCGAAATATGACCTCGACGCCAAATCCGATGTCCAGAAATACGGGCTGGGCATGA
Organism: Cognatiyoonia sp. IB215182; assembly: GCF_033963905.1. Taxonomy (NCBI): domain Bacteria; kingdom Pseudomonadati; phylum Pseudomonadota; class Alphaproteobacteria; order Rhodobacterales; family Paracoccaceae; genus Cognatiyoonia; species Cognatiyoonia sp. IB215182. The sequence goes on along the minus strand of NZ_JAXBMB010000004.1, from coordinate 355,234 downwards.
AGGAAATCTGGGAAATCGATCCCGAAAAGCACCGCGAAGGCACTGTCACCCACACGATGGGCTGGCCGCTTGAGGGCAATGCGGGCGGTGGGTCCTTCATCTATCACCTTGAAAACAATCAGGTCTATGTGGGTTTCGTCGTCCACCTGAACTACAAGAACCCGCATCTGTTCCCTTACATGGAGTTCCAGCGCTTCAAGCATCACCCGATGGTGGCCGAGCTTCTGAAAGGCGGCAAGCGGGTGGCCTACGGTGCCCGCGCAATCTCCGAGGGCGGTTTCCAGTCCATGCCGCAACTCGAATTCCCCGGCGGCGCTTTGCTGGGCTGTGCCGCTGGCATGGTCAACGTACCGCGCATCAAGGGCAACCATAACGCCATGCTCTCTGGCATTGCCGCTGCCGATGCAGCCGCCGACGCGATTGCAGCAGGGCGCGGAGGCGATTTGCTGGATGGCTATGACAAGGCCGTGCGTAAGGGTGAGATCGGCGCTGACCTCAAGAAAGTTCGCAATGTCAAACCGCTCTGGTCAAAATACGGCCTGCTCGCCTCGCTCGGCATTGGCGGCATGGATATGTGGATGAACACGTTTGGTGGCGGTATTCTTGGCACGCTGCATCACGGCAAGTCGGACGCCGACGCCACTGAAGATGCTAGCAAGCACAAGGCCATCGACTACCCCAAGCCCGATGGCACGCTGTCCTTCGACCGGCTGACGAATGTCTCGTTCAGCTTCACCAATCACGAGGAAAGCCAGCCTGCGCATTTGCAGCTGACCGACGCGTCCATCCCGGTTGAGGTCAACCTGCCCAAATATGCGGGGCCCTCCGCCCGCTACTGCCCGGCAGGTGTCTACGAATTTGTCGAGGAAGAGGGCAAAGACACGCGCTTTGTCATCAACTTCCAGAACTGCGTCCACTGCAAAACCTGCGACATCAAGGACCCCAGCCAGAACATCACCTGGACAGTCCCGCAGGGTGGCGACGGACCGAACTACCCGAATATGTGATAGCGAAAGGGGTCGCTGCAACGCCCCTTATCGCATGGACCTCATTGATGAGCATGTACCGTGCAAGACATTGCGCCTACTGCATGTTATCACCCCATCAAGGACGGGGTACATCTGTTGAGAACACTTACATGGATCGGGCTGACTGTCGCCGCACTTGGCGGTGGTATCGCTGCATGCTCAACAGCATCTGTGCTTCTGGGATGTCACAACCCAACGGGCTATTGCGGCGGTAATACCCCGGACCCGGACCGTGTTGGCGGGCCATCTTGGTTTTTGTGGCAGGCGACCGCGGAAGAACGTTTATCTTATTACAGCACAAGATGCGCAGAGCGCGATCCGTCACAATTACATCGCGAGGTCGAAGACTGTGCGTTGGAAAGCATCGCGCAGAATGCGCATCAATACTGTGTTCTCTACTATTTGCCCCCCACCCGGCCCGCAGATGACGCGGAAGAGGCAGAGCGTGACCGCAACTTTGCGAAATGCAAAACCGACCTGCTGTCCCAGCACAATTTGTGACGGTGCGATGGGCCGGATGGGCGGTGCCCATCCGACATCGGTGCCTCTACCGTAACAGATAGCCCTCAGGCCAGGTCAGCGTGTATTCCAAGGACACATCCTGCGTCGCGCCCGCAGCCACATCGAGGTCCCATTCAAGGATGCCGCGCCGGCCTTCTGGATTACGGCGGGTGACCGATGGGGAGGCTGAAAACTCCACTTCCAGATCATCCTGTTCGGAATAGGGGATCGCATCGCGCAACAACACGCGCCAATCCTGCCCCGTCAGGTTTTCGACCGAAATCTCGGCCTGTTCGACCAGTTGGTTATCGCTGGTGAATACCCCGGCATCACCTTCGGACCGGCGCGGTGTCGCGCGGGTCAGCCGCAGCCCGTCGAGCGGGCCAAAGCCCATTTCGGTATCCGCACCGGCCGCGAGCAGCGGCAATTCGCTAAACCCGATCATCGTGCCGTCAGCAAAGATCAGCGCCTGTCCGGGCAGCAGGATTTCATCGGTCGTATTGGTGAATTCTGCCATCCGATACGCGATGCTGTCGCGGCTTGGTGCAGCCTCGGCCCAAACGTCAGCCTCCAAAGCGAGCGTATCCAGCGGCAGCCGGAGGTCCTCCACACCATTGCGGATATCAACGCGGCCCGGATAGGTGTAGGTCACTGTCGCGCCGCTGAAATCCGCCTGCGCCGTCATCGCTGGGGCGGGCATCATGGCCTCCGCCATACCTGCCAAAGAGCGGTTCATCGGCATCGCCTCATCCGCCATCAACAACATCTCTCCCTCTTCGCGCTTTAACGCATCTTCCGAGATGATCCGCCGCAACGGTGCCCAGACGCCGCTCGGCGCAATCTGCTCGCCCGGCCGGGCGGTCGACAGGATAAGCTGCACATCAAGCCAATCCTGCCCCGTTGCCTGGCTCACCACCACGGCCCTGTCGATATCCAGTGCGGCGTCATCGCCCGTGGTCAGGCGCATGTCGTAGACGGGCGACCAATTGGCGAAGCCCTCCAGCGTGCTAACGTCGATGACAACCTCGCCAGCCTCGACCGCATTCACCGTAAAGGTCAGGACCGCGCCATCGCTTTCCGGCGCCATCAAGGCGGCAAGGGCTTTCTTCGCATCCTCCAGCGCCTCAACATCGTCTTCGCGTGCGCGCAAGGCCGCCTGAGCCTCTTGTTCGGCGGCAAAAGCCGCTTCACGCACGGCCAGAGTTTCGGTCCCGACCATTTGCGCCAGCGCCTGAATATCCGCGATGGAAGAGGTCGTGAGGGTCTGGCCCGGGCTGGCCTGGCTCAGGCTTTGCAGGAATGCAATCTGCTCTTCTGCCGCCTGAACCCGCAGTCGGATCACAGCGATCTCGGCGTCACGCCCACGCAGCACCTCTTCCCGCCGCTCCACCTCTTCTTTCGCTGCGACAATGGCCGGACTGCTCTGATCCGGCGTGACCGGCAGCCGATCATAAGCAAGATTGACCGCCCCGATCTGCACGCCTGCTGGTGCGGAGAGCCGCAAGCCTTCGGTCGACAGGGATTGCGGCAGATCCGGCACGATGATCTCGTGCGATCCGGCAGGCAGATCCAGTGTCACCAGCCGGCTCACCGTCGCCAGACCGGGATAGATCGTGACGGTGTCCACCTTGGCCTGCCCGGTGATCGTGTCAGCAAGGCTGGGTGCGGCCAATGCGATCAGGCTGGTTGTCAGAAAAAAGCGCAGCATCGATGTCTCCTGCAAATTTTGCGTCTTCATTATACATCTTTGACGCACCGCAAGAGCCGATCCTTGGAAAGAAATCGAAAAAAATGAGGCCCCGCGTCTGCTAGGGACGGAATACGCGGGGCCTGATGTCGCTAGTTTGCCCAGCGACGCCACCAGCTTCGCCGTTCATGACGGTCGATGCGGGGGGTAGCCTCGATTCCATTGCGATCCAGCACGCTTTCTGCGCGGTCGATCCGGTCCTCAATCACATCGCGCGGGCCGTGGTCAACGCGCTCATCCCGGATGCTTTCGCGCCGGTCAATGCGGTCCTCCACCCGGTCGAGATTGATGTGCGTGTCAGCAGCGGCAAAGGTCGCCGGAAGGGTCAGTGTCGCGGTTAAGGCCACGATCAGGATTGTTGTTCTTCGCATATCCATCACTCCTGTTGTTGGGATATGCGGGTTTAACGCAGGCCAAGAGACGCTCCGTCGCGCAGGGATTTCACGAAACCTGACAGTCCGAAACAATGAGAGCCGGAGTGGGCTAGCCCTTCTTCAGGCACTCACGGCCCAGAAGCTCCGCAATTTGCACTGCATTGAGCGCGGCACCCTTGCGCAGATTGTCGGACACGCACCATAAGTTCAGGCCGTTGTCGATTGTGCTGTCCTGCCGGATGCGGCTGACGAAGGTGGCGAAGTCACCCACACACTCAACCGGCGTAACATAGCCGCCATCCTCGCGCTTATCGATGACCATCACGCCTGGGGCGGTCCGCAGGATGTCGCGCGCTTCGTCTTCATCGAGGAAGTCTTCGAACTCGATATTGATCGCCTCGGAATGGCCGACAAAGACCGGCACCCGCACGCAAGTGGCTGTCACCTTGATGGCAGGATCGACGATCTTTTTCGTCTCGGCCACCATCTTCCATTCTTCCTTGGTCTCACCGCTATCCATAAACTTGTCGATATGCGGGATCACATTGAAGGCGATCTGCTTGGTGAATTGCTTGGCCGGTTTATCGTCGGTGGGGTTGTAGATCGATTTGGTCTGGTCCCACAGCTCATCAATCCCGCCTTTGCCCGCGCCCGAGACCGATTGATAAGTGCTCACCACCACGCGCTTGATCGTCGCGCGATCATGCAAGGGCTTGAGCGCCACAACCATCTGCGCGGTCGAGCAGTTAGGATTGGCGATAATGTTCTTCTTGTCGTAGCCGTGGACCGCCTGCGGGTTCACCTCTGGCACGATCAGTGGGACATCCGGGTCGTACCGATAAAGCGATGAGTTATCGATCACAACGCAGCCTGCCGCCGCGGCCTTGGGCGCGTAGGTCTTGGTCGCGTCCGAACCGATGGCGAAAAGCGCGATGTCCCAGCCGGTGAAATCGAACGTATCGAGATCCTTGGTAGTCAGTGTCGCATCGCCAAAGCTCACCTCGGTCCCCAGCGATTTGCGGCTGGCGAGGGCCACAACCTCATCAACGGGAAAGGCCCGTTCATCAAGGATGTTCAGCATTTCGCGGCCCACATTGCCCGTGGCACCGACAACGGCGATTCGATAGCCCATGTCTCAGGCTCCTTCTTGTCAGATGCGCCCCTTTACCGTGCGGCGTTGTGAAGGGAAAGGGGCTGCGGCGGAGGCGTCGGTTGACTTTGATCCATTAATTCATTAATCCATGGATTATGGAATCAAATGATGCAATCACCGGCCTCAGCGCCCTTGCCCATGACGGGCGGCTTGATCTGTTTAGGCGGCTTGTTCAGGCGGGGCCCTCGGGCATGCCTGCAGGCGCATTGGCCAGTGCTGCGGGCAGCGCTTTTACGACCACCTCCGCACAGTTGAATGTGCTCAGCCAGGCCAGGCTTGTGACAAGCCAGCGCGTCGGACGATCCGTGATTTACGCCGCCAATTACGATACGATCCGCGGCCTCTTTGCTTTCCTGTTGGAGGATTGCTGCCAGCGGCGCCCGGAAATCCTGCAAGACCTCATCACCACCAACCCAGACGTAAAGGACCAGTCATGAACCGCTTCCACGTCCATGTGAATGTCGATGATCTCAAGCAATCGATCAGCTTTTATTCGAGCCTGTTCGGCACCTATCCGACCGTTACGAAGGAAGACTATGCCAAGTGGCTGCTGGATGATCCGAGCGTGAACTTTGCCATTTCGGTCCGCGAAGGCGTCAAGCCGGGGTTGAACCATGTCGGGCTGCAAACCGATACCGGCGAAGGGCTGGGTGCGATCAGCGCACGGCTGAAGGCAGCGGAAGCGGCGACGTTTGATGAAGAGGCCACGACCTGCTGCTACGCCGTCTCGGACAAAACCTGGGTTCAGGACCCGGCCGGTCTGCGGTGGGAGACGTTCTATACTCATGGCGATGCTACCGAATACGGCGTTGATGCGTCCGATACGATCTACACCGCGATTGAAAAACCACAATCCAGCGCGCGCTGCTGCCCCGCAGAATAATCCTGTCAACACAGGCATCAGCCGGTCATCACCGGCTGATGCTACGCGACTGCCAGTCGCTTGACCTTACGTCACTGACGTAGCGTCATTTATCCGATTCCAAACCTTCTCCCTATGGTCGGCCACACAACCAAAACGCACATCCCGCGACGAGAGGAGCCAGCACGCTGGTGTCAAAGGGGCGCGTCACCCCAGGGAGGAATGATATATGGGATGGTTTAGTTGGCTCAAAGCGGTGGTCACACCGGTTGTCCAAGCGGTTGAAGAGACCGTTGAATTTGTCAAGGAGACGGTGATCGACCCCATTGTCGATACGGTTACACAGGCCGTTGATACCGTTGTCGAGGTGGTGAAAACCACTGCCGAGAAAGTTGTGCAAGAGGTTGAGGAGGCGGTCGGATCACTGATCGACAATACCGGCGAGGCGGCAATCGATCTGGTGCTTGAAACGGTCGAGGACGCCGTGGGTGAAGGATATGTGCCAACCGACCCCGATCTCTCCCGTTTTGAACCTGTGGCGGCCTTGGAAGATCAGGTGCCATCCCAGACGATCAAGAGCGCGGATTGGACATTAGATCAAGAGATTGAAGCGCGCGATGCCATCGTCGCCGCGCAGATCGGGTATGCCGATTACTCCGAACTCTTTGCTGCGGGTGCTGTCGATGCGGAAGGCTATGTTCTGGATGAAGAACTGGTCTACGAGACCGAAGGGTGGCTCGACGGTATCGTGACATGGGCCGATGACCGTTTTGAGATCATCCGCGTGCTGGAAGACTCGAGCAGCAGCTTTCTTGCCAGCTTCGAGGCGAATGTCACCCTTTTGCAAAATAGGGCGACGGGTGAGTACTATATCTCGGTCGGCGGCTCAGATGGGTTCGGCGATGCGCTGAGCGACATCACTCTGATCCTGTCCGAAGATACGGGCGCCAGCGAAGACGCGATCAGTGCGATGATCGCGGAATTCTTTGAAGATGACATCGAGGATGGTGCTATCGTCAATCTTGCCGGTCACTCGCTGGGTGGGGCCGAAGTCGTGCTGCAATATCGCGACAATCCGGAGCTTTTTGACGATGTCTATGCTGTGCAGGCCGTCGGCATTGGAGGATTTGACGGCACGCATTACGATCAGACAATCTGGGACGGCATTGGTGATGCGAATATCACCGAAATCACGGGCGATGATCCCGGCAACGACTTCAACGATTTGGTCACGTCCTGGGGTCATATCGGGGCAGGCCAGACCTTTCATGTGAAAGAGGTTATTCTGGCCTCGGATGAGCCGGATTTTCTGCGCGATCTTGATCTGATTGACGCACATCTCTTGGACAACCTCTGGGCCTCGTTGCCCGGCGATGAGACACCTAACCTGCCGATCTTCGACCCAAGTGCGGATGTTTTTGCGTTCGTCTAGTCCTGCGGAAGGCCGGGACAAAGATTCCGGCCAACCTAGCTTCGTTGGCGGAACTGCCCTTGGCCTTCAGCCGTCGTGCCGCTAAGCTCGGATGATGGGAACCGGCCCCCAAACCCCCGACTTCAACACGCCCGCGCCGCGAGGTCTTTGCACCGATTGCGGCGTCTCGCGGATGTCCGATCCCAGCGCCTGCGGTAAGGCCTGCCAGTTCATCAAGCCTGACTATCCAAGCCTTGAAACCAGGGTACATGGTCGTCAGGCGAAGGCTGCGGGTGATGAGCGTTTTTTTGGCGTAACGGGTGCGATGTATCGGGCCGCGCTGCACCCGGCGCGGGATGGTGCCCAATGGACGGGGCTGACCACGCGACTGGCGGAGCGTCTGCTGGAAACCCGGGCCGTGGATGCGGTGTTGACGATGGTCCCCGCCACGGATGACCGCTGGCGCCCGCGTCCAGCGATCATCACGGATCCTGCCGACTTGCAGCAGGCAAGGGGCATGCGGATGGGTTATGCGCCGCTGCTCGCGCTGCTTGAACCGGCACGGGATGCGGGGCACCGGAAGATCGCGGTGATCGGCATTCCCTGTCAGGTCTACGCGCTCCGCGCGCTTGAGGCCCAGCTGGGATTTGATCGGATCTACGTGATCGGCACGCCTTGTTCTGACAACACAACGACGGAGAACTTCCATACCTTTCTCGCGCGTCTCACTGACGCGCCGGAAACAGTCACCTATCTGGAATTCCGTGCCGATTATCATGTGGAACTCCGGTTTGATGACGGACGCAAGCGCCTCATCCCGTTTCTGAAACTCCCACTGGCGGATTTGCCTTCTGACTTTTTCCCGCTAACCTGCCGGACTTGTGTGGATTACACCAACAGGCTCGCCGACATCACGGTTGGTTATATGGCGGGTGAGGGCGATCAATGGCTGATCGTGCGCAATACGCGCGGGCAAGAGATGCTGGATAGTCTTGGTGCAGAAGTCGCTTTGAGCGCCCCCGGTTCTGGAGGTAAACGCGAAGGTGCGGTGAAGGGGTTCATCGAAAACACCCGTCGCGCTGCGGGCGGCCTGCCGCTGCGCCGAATGCCGAATTCCATGCGCGGGATCATGGGATGGCTGATGCCCCGGCTCGGACCCCGCGGACTGGAGTTTGCACGCGCACGAGTCGAGATGAAGGCGGCCGAAACGATCCTGCATTTACGCCGCGAAGAACCGGCCAAGATGAAAAACATGGTTCCTGACCATGTCTGGAACATCGCTGCGCAGTATGGGCTGGGGTGCAAAGAGGACCCGCCGGGCCGCTAGATCGGCAATGCTGTTGTCTGGCGGACAGTCCGCAGCGCAAAGGAGGACTGGATTTGCGCCACCCCCGGCAAGGTCGCAAGGTAACGGCGATGGATGCGGGCAAAATCCTCGGTATCCCCGGCCACCACCTTCAGCAAGTAATCCGCTGAACCTGCCATCAGATGGCATTCCAGCACATCCGGCACCCGCGCCACAGCGCGTTCAAATGCGTCTAGCACCTCATCGGCCTGTCCACTTAAAGTGATTTCGACAAAGACCGTGGTCGGGCGGCCCATTTTGCGCGGGTCGAGCAAGGCGACGTAATCGCGGATGAACCCCTCTTTCTCAAGCCGCTGAACGCGCCGATGACAGGCCGAAGCCGAAAGGTTGGCCTGCTCGGACAATTCGGCATTCGACATGCGGCCCTTTTTCTGCAGCACGGCGAGGATTCGATGATCGATGCTATCAAGTTCGGCCACGCGCACGATCCTTCGGTGTTTTTGTCGTTTGTTGCACGTTTCTAGCGCCATGAGCTGCCTAGCTCAACAAATTGCCATGCACCTTGCGCCCGGTTTAGCAGAATATCACTTTAAGGAGTGAGGAGGAGAATGATCATGCATATCGGCTGCCCGAAAGAGATCAAGCCGCAGGAGTTTCGCGTCGGTTTGACGCCAAATGCGGCGCGCGAGGCTGTGGCGCATGGCCATCAGGTGACCGTTGAAACCAGCGCGGGTGTGGGCGCGGGCTTTTCCGATGATGATTACATCAATGCCGGGGCAGCCATTGCAGGTACAGCTGCCGAAATCTTCGAAAACGCCGATCTTGTTGTAAAAGTGAAAGAACCGCAGCCGATTGAGCGGAAAATGCTGCGTGAAGGGCAGATTTTGTTCACCTATCTGCACCTCGCACCAGACCCGGAACAGACCAAAGACCTGCTGGAAAGCGGGGCTACGTGCATCGCCTATGAAACCGTCACCGACGACCGGGGTGGTCTGCCCCTTTTGGCGCCGATGTCGGAAGTTGCCGGACGGCTCGCACCACAGGTCGGGGCCTGGACGCTGCAAAAGGCCAATGGCGGGCGCGGTGTTCTGATGGGCGGCGTGCCCGGCGTGGGCCCGGCCAAGGTGGTTGTGATCGGCGGCGGGGTTGTTGGCACCCATGCCGCACGCATTGCCGCTGGAATGGGGGCGGATGTCACGGTGCTCGACCGGTCACTGGCCCGGCTTCGCTATCTGGATGACGCTTTCGGCACGCTCTTCAAGACGAGCTATGCCAGCGCGGGCAATACGATTGCGCTTGCCAGCGACGCGGACCTGATCATCGGTGCAGTCCTGATCCCCGGTGCGGCCGCGCCCAAGCTGATCAGCAAGGCACAGCTTTCTGAACTCAAGGCAGGTGCCGCCCTTGTCGATGTGGCGATTGATCAGGGCGGTTGTTTTGAAACCTCACGCCCGACCACCCACGAAAACCCTATCTATGACGTAGATGGCATCATGCATTACTGCGTCGCCAACATGCCCGGCGCCGTAGCCCGCACCAGCACCATCGCGCTTGGCAATGCAACGATGCCCTTTATGCTCGCACTGGCCGACAAGGGCTGGCGCAAAGCCTGCGAGGACGACCCGCATCTGCTGAACGGGTTGAATGTGCACGCTGGCAAGCTGACCTATTACGCGGTCGGCAAGGCGCTTGGCATCGATGTCTTGTCACCGAGTCTGGCACTGAAAGCTTAAACGCAAAGAGCCTGCATTATTGGCAGGCCCCGCACGAATTGCTGCGCCTCAGTTTTGCTTGGCCAACGCGTCGCGGATTTCCAGAAGCACCTCCAATTCGGTCGGGCCTTTTGGCTCCTCCGGTGCTTCCTCTTTCTCCCCTTCCGCGGCGTCTTTGATGCGGTTTACCATCTTCACCAGGATGAAGACCACAAAGGCCACGATCAGAAAGTTGATCACCGCCATGATAAAGTTGCCAATCGCAAAGACGGCGGCCCCCGCCTCTTGTGCTGCGGCGAGCGAGGCATGGTCGGACCCGTCAAGCGTGTAGAACCAGCCTGAGAAGTCGATCCCACCGGTAAAGAGCGCGATAATCGGGTTGATCAGATCGCCCACAAGCGATGTGACGATGGCGGTAAAGGCCGCGCCGATGATAATGCCAACGGCCATATCCATCACATTGCCCTTGGCAATAAACTCTTTGAATTCGTTGATCATGTTAAGTCCCCACAACTTTTCTCTCATGCGCCATTCGTTCATTTGATGCGCAACTACGCACATTGATATCAATATTGGCTCACATGGCTATGGGTTTTATCGCGCGGCTTTGGGTCTATCTTAGGGAAACATTAATTTGCCCAAGAAAGCACATCCATGACCGACCTGTCCGCATTCCCGATCACCAAGCGTTGGCCCGCAAAGGACCCGTCCGTAATCCAGCTTTATGCCTACCCCACGCCAAATGGCGTCAAAGTCTCAATTGCGTTGGAAGAGATGGGGCTGGCCTATGAGCCGCATCTTGTCACGCTGTCGGACGCCGACGTCAAAAGCCCCGAGTTTCTGTCGCTGAACCCCAACAACAAGATCCCCGCGATCATCGACCCAAACGGTCCGAACGGACCCATCGGGATTTTCGAGAGCGGCGCGATCCTGCTTTATCTGGCTGAAAAGTCAGGGAAATTCCTTGGATCTAATGCCGCCGCAAAGGCGCATATCACGCAATGGCTGATGTTCCAGATGGGCGGTTTGGGGCCGATGCTGGGGCAGATGGGCTTTTTCTACAAATTCGCCGGCAAGGATATCGAAGACCCGCGCCCACGCGAACGCTACCGTGATGAGGCGATCCGTCTGCTGGCCGTCGTTGACAAGCAATTGGACGGGCAGGACTGGATCGTGGGGGATTACTCCATCGCCGATATGGCGATTGCACCCTGGATCAATGCGCTGGAATTCTACGGGACCAAGGATGTGGTCGGATATCACGATCTGAAAAACGTGCCTGCCTATGTCGAGCGGTTTTTCGCCCGCCCCGCAGTGGCCAAGGCGCGGCGTATCCCTGATCCGTCATAGTCAGACTGGCCCTCACCCTTGCGTGGGGGTCAGATCCGTACCTGATACCAAAGGATCACGTCCGAGATCCAAATCCGTCCCATTTCAAGTGTGAAGGTCACGTCGTTCAGAACGACATCATTCAGGAAATTGCCGGAAAACGCCTCCCATTGACCGCTCAGACCATCACCTTCCAGAAACACTGTTTCCAACGGATGAAGGCCGTTCTGGATTGACACCCGGAGCCGCGCCTGCGGCGCCAACGCACCATCAGCACTTCCAAGAGCCTTGGCGCGGTAAGCCAGGATTGGTTTGGCGCGGCTTGTCCCGCGTACAAAATTAGACGGCAGATCGAAGGGACCGATCTCACGGCTTTCTCCTTCGATCAGTGTGAACGATCGGTCATTCAGGACAATGTAGTCGGCAACGGTCGGCATGACTTTCCCCATAATGCAATTGATCCAATGCAGATCACTCAATCACAAAACGGATCTTGAAGCGACCTTAGGGTAACTGTCCCATCAGCACATATTTTAGGATATCCACCACCTGCTGCGGTTCCTGCACAACAGCAAGCGCCGCGGCATCCACCTCTTTGAGCGCATGTTGGTGATCGTCCCCATGCATGACGATCAGCGATTTGCCCAAGGCGGCAGCATATCCCGCGTCAAAGGCCGCGTTCCACTGCTTGTATTTCTCGCCAAAGCGGACAACGACAATATCGGCGTTTTCAATCCCATGGCGCGTGCGGATCGCGTTCAGCTTCGCACCCTTGTGGTCATGCCAGAACTTGTCCGGCTCCGCCCCCATGATCGCCACACCGCAATCATCCGACGCCGCGTGATCGGTCACCGGGCCATCAAAGACGACGTCCAGCCCTTTCGCTCCACTAACAATCTGATCCCGCCAATCGGTGTGAATCTCGCCGGAGAGATATACGCGCATCGTTGCACCCTTCTTTCGTTCAAAAATACCTCCACCGGAGGCCAAAGCTTTGGTCAGAAAACTCTGTCATCCGCGCAAAGTGCCACCAGTGGCCTTCGTTACTTTCTCTACGATCTTGGCGCTCACCGCCTCAATATCGGCATCCTTCAGCGTCTTGTCGGTCGGTTGCAGGCGCACGGTCAGGGCGAGGGATTTCTTGCCTTCGCCGAGGCTGCCCCCGATGAATTCGTCAAAGACGCGTACATCGGTGATTAGCGCTTTGTCGGCACCAGCAGCTGCATTGATCAGGGCCAGCGCCTCGACCTGCGCGTCCACGACGAAGGCGAAGTCGCGCTCAACGGATTGCAGGTCCGTTGCCGTCAGAGCCGCGCGGGTGGTCGATTTCTTGCGCGGTGCGGGCACCTCGTCGGGCCAGATGGTGAAGGCGACGGCTGGGCCTTTGACATCCATCTCGCGCAGCACGCGGGGGTGCAGTTCGCCGAAGATACCCAGCACCTTTTTCGGGCCAAGGCAGATCATGCCGTGCCGACCCGGATGCCACCAGTCAGAGGCACCGCGCAGGATTTGCACCTTGGCGGGCGCGCGTATCGCCGCCAGCACAGCCTCCGCATCGGCCTTGGCATCGTACAAGTCGACGAGGCGCGATGCGCCATGCACATCCTTCGGGCCGGTTTTCCCAATCAGAACGCCTGAGATCAGATCGTGCTGCTCACCCGGTTCCCCGCCGTGGAAACCGGCACCGACCTCAAAGAGCGCCATATCCATGAAGCCCCGCGCCTGATTGCGCGCCGCTGCCCGCAGAAGGCCCGGCAGCAGGTTGGGCCGCATATGCGACATCTCGGATGAGATGGGGTTTTCCAGCATCGTGCTGTCATCACCACCGCCGAAAAGCTTGGCCGCCTGATCATCGATGAAGCTGTAGGTGACGCATTCGTTGTAGCCCAGCGCCGCAGCTGTCCGCCGCACGGCCTGTTGCCGCGATTGGCTTGGCGTCAGGATGGGCCGCGCCACGCCCGGTTCAGTCCGGGGTAAAGGTTTGCCTTCCAGCTTGGTCAGGGATGCGATGCGCGCGACCTCTTCGACCAGATCCGCCTCACCCTGCACATCGGGGCGCCATGTGGGCACATGGGCCATGTCGCCTTCCATGCGGAAGCCGAGCGCTGTCAGAGTCGCATGCTGTGTCGCTGCCGGGATATCCATGCCGACGAGCGACGAACAGCGCGCCGTGTCGAGCTTGTAGACGCGGGACGTATCGGGGATTGCACCAGCGACGATCATCTCGGATGCCTCGCCGCCTGCATGATCCACGATCATCCGCACCGCATGCTCCAGCCCTACGGGTGTAAAAGCGGGGTCGACGCCGCGTTCGAACCGGTAGCGGGCGTCGGAATTGATCTTGAGCGCGCGGCCCGCATAGGCGATCTGGATCGGGTCCCAATAGGCGCTTTCAACGAAGACGTTCACCGTGTCCGTGGTGCAGCCTGTCTCGGCCCCGCCCATGATGCCCGCGATGCTTTCCGGGCCTTCATCGTCCGAGATCACCATCTGGCCGGGCTGGAGCGTGTATTCCTTGTCATCAAGCGCCAGCAGCGTCTCGCCACCCTTGGCGCGGTGGACCCGCAGATTGCCCTTGACCTTGTCCGCGTCGAAAACGTGCAGCGGGCGGTTCAGGTCGTAGGTGAACCAGTTCGTCACATCGACAAGAAAGCTGATGGGGCGCAGGCCGATGGCGCGCAACTGCTGCTGCAACCACTCTGGGCTGGGGCCGTTCTTGACGCCCCTGATCAAACGACCACAGAAAACCGGGCACCCGTCCAAAGTATCGTCATCAATGGACACATTCAGATCAGAGGTGAAGCTGGCCGGAACCGGGCTCACCTCGACCGCTTTCAGCCTGCCAAGGCCACGGGCGGCAAGGTCGCGCGCAATCCCATGCACGCCCAGCGCGTCTGGGCGGTTGGGCGTAATCGCGATCTCGATCACCGGATCAACCTTGGAGGGATCATTGGCGGCGAGCCAGTCGGTGAACCGCTCCCCCACTTCGCCCGAGGGCAGTTCGATGATGCCGTCATGTTCATCCGACAGCTCCATCTCGCGTTCGGAACACATCATGCCGTAGCTTTCGACGCCGCGGATTTTGCCCACGCCGATGGTGGTGTCGATACCGGGCACATATGTGCCTGGCGTGGCAATCACGACGGTGATCCCTTCGCGGGCATTAGGCGCGCCGCAGATGATCTGGGTTGGGCCGTCCTTGGTGTCGACCTGACAGACCTTCAGCTTGTCCGCATCGGGGTGTTTCTCGGCGCTCAGCACCTTGCCGATCGTGAAGGCGGCCAGCCGTTCGGCAGGGTTTTCGACGCCTTCCACCTCAAGCCCGAGGTCGGTCAGCGCATAGGTGATGTCATCCACGGATGCATCCGTGTCGAGATGGCGTTTCAGCCAGGAAAGTGTGAATTTCATGGATTCATCCAGCGTCCAATTCGGGTCGGACAGGGCTTACCGGATTACGCCGGGGGGTGGAAGGCTATTTGCAGGCCTTGTGGGCGGCGGCCCATTTCGAAACCGCCCAGGCGGGCAGCAGGATGACCGCCCAACCCGCCGCGTTGATCAGCGTCAGCTTTAGGGCAAGGTCGCGGGGCATGTCAGAGGTCCACATGGCGATATGTGCGCCGATGATGAGGATGAGCAGAAGAATGACATAGAGGCGCATTATGTCACGCAGGATAACGCGGTCTGAGCGCGGCGTGGAGTCCGGCGGGCGCTTTAGGCGAGGTCTTCGACAAGTTCGAAGTGTTCGAAGACCAGCATCATGTCAGGGCTGAAGCCACCGTTGCGGGTGAAGAAGGCCTCGTGATCCTTCCGCCACCCGGCGAGACTTTCGTTTTCGCCTTCGGCCAACGCCATGGCTTCGGTGACGTCGCAGAACCGGATTTGGGTGACTTGAGTGGTGCGGATAACGAGCGCCGGGCTGCCGTCCCAATTGAGCGCGATATCGCAGCGACCCACGACGGGAAGAGGTTCGCCCTCGGCTGCGAAGTCCGTCAATGCCGCGCAGGTGGCGGTTTTCTTGCCCTCACGTACAAGGGTGATGAGACGTTGGCAGAGATCCGGATTGTCCCCGAAGGTGAAGGTTTCCGCGCTGGGGTATTTGGATTTGAGGGTGGTGAGCTTGGACATTTAAGAAGTATGCAGGTGGCCACTATAGCACGCAACGGTAGGGCAGCGCCCGGACCTCGGGGCGGGCGCACTGACATCTGATCAATGCGAGGTGGTCAATTCATATGCTTCGGTTGTTCGGGTTGCAGCGTTGCAAAAGCGCCCTCCCCGTGGGGGAGGTCCGGGCGCTGCCCGGCTTCGCCGGGCTGCCAGATTGGCTAGCCCGTCATTCTAAAGCCGGATCGTCGGTTTCAATTTTTGCAGCAAGCATTTTATTCCACCTGCGCCGATACAAAAAACGTTCGAACTGGAAGCGTGGTTGCGTTAGAAATAGCTCGCTCTTTATCACTTCACGCAGCACACTAAGCGCTTGGCTCAGCCGTCCAATAAGCTCACTCCGCTGATCTTCAGACCAATTCGCTCTGTCCGCATCACGAAGCGCTATGAGTCTTGAGTAAAACTCGTCTGATATGCTAATGCGGTGGGCGATGCGTGTAACAGAAAGTCCGGGCTGCGATCTTGAAGAGCATCATGTGCCACTTTCATCGCGTCACTACTGGCATCTTCAGGATGATGCATCAGTTGGCGAGCAACATTGTAGCATGCTGAGAAATACTCGCCATAAGCTCGGCGACGGTGCTCCATAATTGTGTCAGCGTTGTCCCACCAACGTTTAAGGATATAACCAACCACCCCAATAGCTAGGGCAAGCCAGCTAATTGAGAGCGCTGCACCGTTCACCTGGTCAATCCACCATGCAGTGTCGGCTGCACCAGCGGGTTGAACCCATAGTGCCGCAGCCACCGCAGGTCTGAGTCGAAGAAGGATCGCAGATCCGGGATCCCGTATTTTAGCATCGCCAGCCGGTCGATCCCCAACCCGAAGGCAAAGCCTTGCCATTCCGCCGGGTCGATGCCGGCGTTTTGCAACACTTTGGGGTGGACCATGCCAGAGCCTCCAGCCTCCAGCCAGTCGTCGCCTTCGCCCAGTTTCAACTGGCCATCGACCCATGAACAGCGGAAATCGATCTCGGCCGAGGGCTCAGTGAACGGGAAGTGGGAGGCGCGGAAGCGTACCTCGATCTTGTCGACCTCAAAGAAGGCGGCGGCGAATTCTTCGAGCACCCATTTGAGGTTCGCCATGGAGATATCACGGTCAATCGCCAGCCCCTCGACCTGATGGAACATCGGCGTGTGGGTCTGGTCATAGTCAGAGCGGTAGACGCGACCGGGGCAGATGATGCGGGTAGGGGCGCCCGTCGCCTCCATCGAGCGGATTTGCACGGGCGACGTATGGGTGCGCAGCACATGGGGCGGGCGGTTATCGCCCTCCTTCCGGTGTGTGTAGAACGTATCCATCTCGGCCCGTGCGGGGTGGTGGCCTGGGATGTTGAGCGCGTCGAAATTGTACCAGTCGCTTTCGATCTGCGGGCCTTCGGCGACGGAGAAGCCCATATCGGCGAAGATCGCCGTGATCTCCTCAGTCACCTGGCTGATCGGGTGGATTGTGCCCTGGGCGCGGGTGCGGGATGGCAGTGTGACGTCGAGCCATTCGTCGCGCAGGCGCGCATCAAGGGCGGCATCGGCAAGGGCCGCTTTCTTGGCCGACAGGGCGCTGTTGATCTCATCCTTGAGCGCGTTCAAAGCGGGGCCTGCCACCTGACGCTCTTCCGGTGTCATCTTGCCCAGTTCGCGCATTTTCAGGCTGATCTCACCCTTTTTGCCGACAGCCTGTACGCGCAGATCCTCAATCGCGGCCTCATCAGCGGCATCGGCAATCAGACCCAGATATTTTTCCTTCAGATCGTCCATCACGCGCCTCTTGCAATCATCCGCCTTCGGTTAGCGAATGGGCGGCACGGTTGCAAGCGCCCTTAACCCGGCGCGATTTTGGCAATCTCGCTTTGGAAATAGGCGAGGGTCACCGTTGCCCGGTTGCCCGCAATCCCGTGATAGCGCGACCGCCCATTTGAGGTGGGCAAGCCTGCCCAGATCGCAGCGAGGTTGTTCATGAAGTCTTTCTGGTTCAGTTCCCCTGCGAGAAATGCGGCAAAGCCAGCATCGGCAAGCAGAACATCGGCAAGCCGATCCTGCATCGCGGGGCTGAAGCGGTCACCCGGTTGGGCGCCGATCTGCGTGGCGACGCGGCGCAGGGTGGCAGGGATAAACTGATAGCGGCCAATGGCGTGCGGCTGGCCAGGCGTGGCATCGATCCATGCAAATATCTCGGCCAGAGTCATTTGCGTCGGCGGTTTCGCGGGGCGGATACGCGCGCCATGCTGTACAGCGTCATATCCCGCTTGGGGCGATTCAGCCTGCCCGATCACATTGCGGATACGGATCAGCGCGTCTTTGTCGAAGGTGGATTTGGGCGCGAAGAACCCGTTGGACGCCCCTTGAAAAAGACTTGCGCTCTGCACATTGCCAGATGCCGGCGCCATCTGGACGAGCGGTTGGCGCGCGGCAGAGATGAGTGGGGCAACTTCAGCCAGCCCCACCAAGGGCCACAAATACACCAACAGGGTCAGAATGGTTCGCATCAGCACCTCGGAACAAATTCGGGCGCAACCTGCGGCAAAGTCCTTACGTTTTCATTGCCTGTTCACGAAAAGTGTCGCGGGCGATTAAATAATCCTGACCTGACCAAAACTGATGCAAGTTTAAGCGCGATATTAAGACCTCTGTGTCCACAAGAGCCTATGACGGACGAAAAGCATTTTGCGGAACAGTTCAGGTTGGCCGAACGCGCGCAGGCCAAGGCCGGGCGCGACGCGTTGCATGTGCCGATCGGCTTTTTGAACGATCTGTCGCAAGCGACCAGCCGCAGTGAGGTGCTGGATGCCTATTCGTTGTGGTCAAAGCAGATCGTCGCGGCGGATCGGTGTTCAATCGCCCTTCATGACAATGACGCGCAGCTTGTCGTCACGGCAATGACAGGGACAAAGGGGGTCGCCCCAGACACACAATATGACGTGAGCAACAGCATCTCTGGTGCCGTCTTCCGCACAGGCAAACCGGCCTATATGCCTGATCCGGCAGGCGTCGCGTCACCCGGAGTCCAGGCGCTGGCCCAGTTGGGCTATCAAAGCGTTGTCGTGGTTCCGCTGATGACAAAGTCGCGTCGGTTTGGCGTGATTAACGCGAGCTTTCTGGGCCAACTTGATCAGCCCGGTAACGTGATTTGCGCGCTCGAGGCGATTGGTCAATGTCTGGCGATGCAGTTGCAAGTGATCGACCAGATGGAGGCGCTGACGCATATGGCGCGCGTCGATGCCTTGACCGGGGCCGGAAACCGGCGCTTGCTTTATGAACAGGTCGAGGCGCTCTGGCGACAATGGCAGGAAACGCGCACGCCATTTTGCTATCTGGCCATGGACCTCGACCATTTCAAACAGATCAACGACACCTACGGGCATGATGTTGGCGACGCGGTGCTGGCGGCATTTGCAAAACGCGTCAACGGTAGGTCACGTGGGGCGGACACACTCATCCGCATGGGTGGCGAAGAGTTCGGCCTTTTGATGGAAGGCACGAACCTTGAAGATGCAACAAGGGTCGCCAAAAGGCTGTGTGACGGCATCGGTGACACGCCCTTTGCCGTCGCCAATATGCAATTGATGATCACGGCAAGCTTTGGTTTGACCGAGGTACATATCGACGATGGTTCGGTGGAGGAGACCCTCAAACGTGCCGATATCGCGCTTTACGAGGCGAAATCTTGTGGTCGTGATCAAGTGGTGGTGCTGACCGGTACAGATTTGGCCGCCTAACGGGATGCCCCAGCGCGGCCGTCCTGCACCTCAGCAGTGCCAGCGGAAAGGTCGTTGGTTCCTCCAACCTACCCCATGCGGTACTGCCCCGACCGGTGCAATCTCAGGTCAAATCCCTGAAACAGTCGTGACACCGGCGATAGCATGTGACCGACGCATGTGTTTTAGCAGCCACGACTAAGCAACGAAAAAGGCCGCCGCATTACTGCGACGACCTTTTGAATTCTGTGGAAGCTCAGACCAGCCTTAGGCCAGTGCAGCCTTTGCTTTGCCAACGATGGTCGCAAATGCTTCGGGCTCATTCACGGCGAGGTCGGCCAGAACTTTACGGTCAACCTCGATACCGGCGAGGCTCAACCCGTTGATGAACTTTGAGTAGTTCAGTGTTTCATCAACCGAGCGAACGCCTGCGTTGATCCGCTGGATCCACAGCGCACGGAAGTTGCGCTTGCGGTTATGCCGGTCACGGGTTGCGTATTGGTTGGCCTTGTCAACGGCCTGCTTGGCGACCTTGAAGGTTTTGGAGCGGCGGTCATAGTAACCTTTGGCCCGGTCCAGAACCTTTTTGTGACGACGATGGGTGACGGTTCCGCCTTTAACGCGCATATCTCAAATCCTTCCTGCTTAACGTGCGTAGGGCATCATCGGCTTGATGATACCTTCGTCGGCCTTCGACAGGGTTGTCGTGCCGCGTGCGTTGCGAATGAATTTGTTGGTACGCTTGATCATGCCGTGACGCTTGCCCGCTTGGGCTGCCACAACACGGCCAGAGGCCGTCGTCTTGAACCGCTTTTTGCAGCTCGATTTTGTCTTCATCTTTGGCATTTCCGTCTCCATCTTTGGTCGGTCGAAACGCGCGCCTCGGCATGCCATATGGGCCGGACGCGCGGGTGAAGGCCGCCGTATAGGGCGCATTTGAAATCCGTGCAAGACTTATTCGTTGAGAACCCAACCAATAACGCGCAGCACCACGTCATCAACCTGATCGACGGCATAGACGCCCGGGTTCATCACCACGGCGTAATAGATCATGCCCGCTCCAATCAAAACGGTGAGCAAGGCCTGCGTCGGGCGGCGTTTGTCCGCATAGGCACTGGCAAAAGACGGCGCAGAGAAAAGTGCCAGCAGCAGCCCAAGCACAAAGATTACGTCGAATTCCACTGCGTCACATCCTTTTGCAACGCCCCCTGGCGCGCAACCTACTCTGACTGGTTGGCGTAAATCAAACGTTCTTCGCACGGGGCGACACGCAGGATGTTCGTCGACCCTGGCGTGTTGAACGGGACCCCGGCGGTGACGACAACCTTGTCCGATTTCGTGGCCAATTTCTGATCCAACGCTGCCCGTACCGCCGCAACCACCGCATCCTTGAAGCGGTTCACGTCACCCGTCACGACACAATTCGTGCCCCATGACAGACACAAACGGCGCGCCGTTGACTGATAACTCGTCAGCGCCACAATCGGCACGCGCGGACGCTCGCGTGAGACCAGAAGAGCGGTCGTCCCGGATTCGGAGAAACAGCAGATCGCTTTGACATCCGTTGTTTCCGCAATCTCGCGCGCCGCGGAAACGATCCCGTCGGCCACCGTCTTGCCATCGGACTTGCGCGAAGCCTCGATGATATCGGTATAGGTGGGGTCGGCCTCGACCTCACCCGCGACGTTGTTCATCGTCTTAACCGCTTCAATTGGGTAGGAACCGGCGGCGGATTCCGCCGACAGCATGATCGCATCGGCGCCTTCATAGATCGCCGTCGCTACGTCTGAGACTTCGGCGCGGGTCGGCATGGGGCTGTCTATCATGGATTCCAGCATCTGCGTGGCGACAATCACCGGCTTCGCGGCAGCCCGGCATTTGCGGACCAACTGCTTTTGGATCGGCGGCACATTTTGTACCGGCAATTCCACCCCAAGATCCCCACGCGCGACCATGATCCCGTCAGAGGCTTCGAGAATACTGTCAAACGCATTGACCGCGTTCGGCTTTTCAATCTTCGACAGGATCGCGGCGCGCCCCTTTGCAAGATCGCGCGCCTCTTCCACATCTGCCGGGCGCTGCACGAAGGACAGGGCCAGCCAATCCACGCCCAATTCGCAGACAAATTCCAGGTCTTTGCGGTCCTTTTCGGAAAGCGCTGCAACCGGCAGCGTTACATCCGGCACATTCACGCCCTTGCGGTTCGAAATCGTGCCACCCACAACAACTTCACAATTTGCGAAATCAGCAGCGCATTCCTTAACACGCAGCTTTATCTTGCCGTCATTGACCAAAAGATGCGCGCCCGGTTCAAGCGCGTCGAAAATCTCCTTGTGCGGCAGCTTCACCCGCGTCACATCGCCTTCGGCATCGTCAAGATCGAGGCGGAAATCGGCGCCTTCGATCAGCTCTTCCTCGCCATTCTTGAACACGCCGACTCGCAATTTCGGTCCTTGCAAATCCGCAAGGATCGCGATGGGGCTGTTCATGTCCGCCTCGATCTGGCGGATAATATCATGGCGCGCCTTAATCTCGCTATGATCGCCATGCGACATATTCAGACGAAACACATCTGCACCCGCCTCATGCAGCGCACGGATTGTGTCGTAATCGTTAGAGGCCGGGCCCAGTGTCGCGACGATCTTTACATTGCGGTGGCGTCTCATCTTTGGTCCCTCCAATTTCCGGCACCGTTAGCGGTAACGGCGATGTTGCGCCCGTTATACGCAATTCCCTTCCCTTCACAACTAGCCTAAACGCGGTGACAAAGGAATGACACTGCATGACCGACCAACCATTTGAAATCATAGGGGCAGATCGACCCGGGCGGTGGCTGATCGCTTGTGATCACGCCTCAAACCACATCCCCGATTGGGTGCATGGCGGTGATCTGGGCCTGCCGCCTGCCGATATGGGCCGTCACATCGCTTACGATATCGGCGCAGCCGGCGTGACACGGCATCTCGCCGACCTGATGGAGAGCCCCGCGATCCTGTCCCGTTTTTCCAGGCTGGTCTGTGACCCGAACCGGGGAGAGGATGATCCGACGATCATGATGCGGCTTTATGACGGCACCATTATCCCCGGCAACAAATACGCTGATGACGCCGAGAAAGAGGAGCGGTTGCGCCGTCTCTATCGCCCCTATCATGCGGCTTATGCAGATCTCGCCAACAAGATGGGATCACCTGCGATCTGCGCTGTACACAGCTTTACACCCCGCCTGCAAGGACGGCATCCAAGGCCCTGGGAGATTGGCATCCTCTACGCACATGACGACCGGCTGGCGCGACCGTTTATCGAGGCCTGCCGCGCCCAAGGCTGGTGCACGGGCGAAAACCAACCTTATGCCGGGCACCTGCCCGGCGACGCGGTTGACCGCCACGCCTTACAACATGGGCGGCCCAATGTGCTGATCGAATTGCGTCAGGACCTGATCGCGGATGCAGCAGGGCAAAGACTTTGGGCCGAACGATTGGCTCCTATATTGAATGACGTACTCGCCAATTCCGGCCTGTGAGGGAGAGAAAAGATGGACGACCAAACCCGTATCGAAATCGAAGCCGCCGCCTTTCGCCGCCTGCAAAAGCACCTGATGGAAGACCGCAAGGATGTGCAGAACATAGATATGATGAACCTCGCCGGGTTCTGCCGAAACTGCCTGAGCCAATGGTATCAGGAAGCCGCGAATGAACGCGGCATCGAGATGAGCAAGGATGAGGGGCGCGAGGCGTATTACGGGATGCCGTTTGCGGAATGGAAAGAGAAGTACCAGACCGAGGCAAGCGCCGAGGCCAAAGAGGCGTTCAAAACGTCGCATGGGTAAGGGCTAGTTTGCGGCACGAAGTCGGCATTGAAAGCACATACATCAATGACTGCTTTGTAGGTACTGATTGAAGTCAGACGTAATTTGCTTTGCTCACAAGCTGAATGAACTCCGGCCATGGCCCCAGCCAAGTTACACTCCCGGTTGGATCAACTGGGTCGCAGGAGAAAAAGCGCGGTTTGTCGGTTTCATCACAGAAGCCAAAATACCAGCCACCACCGTCGCTAGCAAATATTCTCCAAGTGGCAGGGTAACACTCAACCCTGATGGGCTCGTACTCTGCGATTTCTTTGGTTGACCAAAAGAAGATGTAGGCTTGGCCGATTTCTCCTCCGCAAGACTCGTACAGCCGATAAAACTCGTTAAGTTCAAATGCTTTCCCACAGTCTGGCCAAACAGGAGCCGCCAAGTTCGATGGCTCCCGCATGATCTTGTTGGGAAGCATATCAAAAGTCATTTCCGGGCAGACCCTTCGCCTTAATCCAGTAACGGTGTAACCGCGCTTCGCATGCTAGCGGCAACGTAGACTGTTTGAACAGTTTTTTAGGAAGGCGCACATTCACGCAGACCGTAGCATCCGTTTCTTTGGGCTCATATCTGCCATTGGTCACCCTGAATGTTTCGAGCCAAAGCTGTCTTGACAGGTTACAATTGCAATGGCCTCAGCACAGATGTCAGGTTAGCCTATCGCTAAGCGAGAACGACGGAGCCACTCACATGCTCGAACGCCTTACCGCCTTTTTCGGCAATCCGGCCGGATACAAGACGCCTTTGCCCGAAGCGGACGCACCGCATGCGCTGGGCGCACTCTTGGTGCGGGCCGCCAAAGCCGATGACGCGTATCTTTTTGAGGAGATCGTCGTCATCGACAAAATCCTTGCCAAGCGGCACGAGTTGAACCCGGTTGAGGCGGCAAAGATGCGTGCCGAATGCGAGGTTCTGGAAAAAGAAATCCCGCGAACATCAGAAATTGCCGCGATCCTCGAGCACGCGATCAGCACCGCCGAGAAGGAGGCCACTCTGCTTGCCTTATGGCAGGTCGCGTTGGTGGATGGCACAATCCACACCGAAGAAGACACGCTTCTTCACCGGATCGAGGAAGTTTTGGGCGTTCCGCCTGAACGCGCCCAAGCCTTGCAGGCACAAGCGCAAGGCTGACTTCAGGTTCGAAACGGGTGCTCACCGTGGCTCCCGCCGGACATATCCCGCACTGTGACGGTCAGCCGCATTATGCGGGTTGGGTCACCCTGTGCTATCGTTGTCATCTAACTTTTAAGAACGGGTACTAGCAGGTCGCCTAGAGCAGGTCCTGTTCAGCCTGCAAAGCTCAAACATCTAGGGGAGATCCAGAGACATGTCACGGCATGACATTATCCAGAGTTCGGAATACGGAAATAAGGCCGAAGCCTTTGAAGCCTTCGACGACATCCCAACCAACCCAAATCTTGGCAACACAATCGGTGATGTGATCCAACAACGCTATGGCCGTCGCGATGTGCTGCGCGGGGCATTGGGCGTCACTGCGACAACCGCATTGTTTGGTACGACGGCTTTGACCGCTCCCAACGCCGCCCGCGCGCAGTCGGCCGCTGATAGCCGATTTGTCTTTGACGAATTGCAGTGGGGTAATGACGTCAATCACCACATCGCCGACGGCTACAATGCAGATATCCTCGTGCGTTGGGGTGATCCGATCACAGCGGATGCGCCCGACTTCGACGTCATGAACCAAACCGCCGAAGCACAGTCCAAGCAGTTCGGCTACAACAACGACTATGTCGGCTTTGCCGAAATAGAACCCGGCCGCGGCATGCTCTGCGTCAACCACGAATACACCAATGAAGAGGTGATGTTCCCGGGCCTTGGCCGTCAGGACCGCGACGGTTTCCAAGGCATGACGAAGGAACTTGTCGATATCGAAATGGCCGCCCATGGTGGATCGGTCTTTGAGATCGTCAAAGGCAGTGACGGCAAGTGGGCGATCAACCGCGATAACCCGGCCAACCGCCGCATCACCGCCGAAACGCCGATCACCTTCGACGGCCCTGCTGCCGGTCACCCCCGTCTGCGCACATCCGCTGACCCTGCTGGCATGACCGTGCTGGGCACGATCAACAACTGTGCCGGTGGCATGACGCCTTGGGGCACATACCTGATGGCCGAGGAGAACTTCCACGGTTACTTCTGGTCTGACGTCGTTGATGCCGACGGTGACGTGGACGTGTCCGCCCAGCCCGAAGCAGCCTCGATGGAGCGTTATGGCGTTCCCGGTCGCTGGTACGCCTGGGGTCAGTACCATGACCGCTTCAACATCGACATTGAGCCGAATGAGCCCAACCGCTTTGGTTATGTCGTTGAAGTTGATCCGATGAACCCTGACGCGATGCCGATCAAGCACACGGCTCTGGGTCGCTTCCGTCACGAAGGTGCTGAGACGACCATCGCCTCAGATGGACGCCTGGTCATCTATTCGGGTGACGACAACCGCTTTGACTATCAGTACAAGTGGGTGTCGGCAGAAGCTGTGACCGAAGAGAACAGCCATTTCGGCTCGACCCTTTTGTCCGAAGGCACGCTCTACGTGGCACGCTTTGACCCGAATGGCACGATCCACTGGCTGCCGTTGGTCCATGGCCAAGGCCCACTGACCGCCGAGAACGGCTTTGAAAGCCAGGCTGATATCGCCATCGACACGCGTCTGGCCGCCGACCTTCTGGGTGCCACACCAATGGACCGCCCCGAAGACGCACAGCCACGCGGCGACGGGACAGCATATATCATGCTGACCAACAACTCGCGCCGCACGCCTGAGCAGGTCGATGCTGCAAACCCAAGGCCTGAATCGAACTTTGGCCACATCATCGAAATTAAGGAAGAAGGAGGAAACCACTCTGCCGAATTCGGCACATGGTCGATCCTTGTTCTTTGCGGTGATCCAACCATCGCCGAGGTGGGTGCGATGTGGAACCCGGAGACATCTGAGAATGGCTGGTTCGGCTCGCCCGACAACTGCGCCATCGACACATCGGGACGTCTTTGGATCTCAACCGACCAGGGCTCTGGCTGGGGTCGGACAGGCAAGTCGGATGGCCTCTATTCGCTGGAAACCGAAGGTGATCTGCGGGGCCACTCAAAGCTCTTCTTCCGCTGCCCGGTCGGTGGTGAGCTTTGCGGGCCTTACTTTGCCGATGAGGACAAAGCACTGTTCCTTGCCGTGCAGCACCCCGGCACCGACGGCACAGGTGATTTCCCCGGATTTGAGCGTGCGTCGACCTTCGAAGACCCAGCCACCCGCTGGCCCGATTTCGATGACAACATGCCACCACGGCCCTCTGTCGTTGTGGTCACCAAGGAGGACGGTGGCGAGATCGCCGTCTAAGTCCCGCACCAGAATTGAGAAGGCCCCGATCCGCATCGGGGCCTTTTTTTATGGATATTGCGAGGCTTCAGACAGCGGCCTTGCGGCTCTCATCCAGATAAATCTCGCGCAGCCGGGTCGCTACAGGGCCCGGCGCGCCTGCACCGATAGCAGCGCCGTCAATTTCGATCACGGGCATCACGAAAGTGCTGGCCGAGGTGATGAAAGCCTCATCCGCCTCTTGCGCTTCGGCAATCGTAAAGCTGCGCTCTTCGACCTTCATCTGCGCCTCGCGGGCAAAGCGGAGGACGGCCGCGCGCGTAATGCCGTGCAGGATCTCATTGCCCAGATGGCGCGTGATGATCGTGTTGTTCTTGATGATGTAAGCATTGTTGGATGTGCCTTCGGTGACTGCGCCATCCTCGACCATCCAAGCGTCATCGGCACCGGCAGCCTTGGCCATCATCTTGCCCATTGAAGGGAAGAGAAGCTGGACTGTCTTGATATCCCGCCGCGCCCAGCGCTGGTCTTCGATGGAGATGACTTTGATGCCCTTCTTGGCTGCCGGGCTGTCGGCCAGGCCCGGCTTGTTCTGCGTAAAAAGAACGACGGTCGGTTCGGTTGTCTCCGGATCAGGAAACACAAAATCCCGATCATCCGGCGCGCCACGCGTGATCTGTAGATAGACCATCCCTTCTTCCACACCATTAAGGCGCACCAGTTCGCGGTGGATATCGAGAAGTTCCGGAAGACACGCAGGCTGCGGCATGTTGAGTTCGCTGAGCGACCGCTCAAGGCGTTTGGCGTGCCCCGCAAAGTCGATCAGCTTGCCGTCCAGCACCGATGTCACCTCATAAACGCCATCTGCCATCAGGAACCCCCGGTCAAAGACCGAGATTTTGGCGTCATTTTCCGGCACGTAATCGCCGTTGACATAGACGGTGCGGGTCATTGGTAGGCTCCCTTTCGTGTTTCTTTGTTCCTTGCTGGTTTATTTATGTGGGTCAAGCAAATGAAAGCATGATAACGATCAACCATGCGTCGTTTTGCTGTCATCCGCGTTCCCACATCAGGTCCACCCGCATTGGTCGCACAACCGAATGTTTTTGACAGTCAGGACAGCGCCGATGCGCGCATCGCCGAAATTGAGGCCCGCCAGTTGATGACGCATCACACATATCTCGACACAGTCGCATTTGAAGGACCGCTCATGGCAGCAATGCAATCGCGCGGTATCAGTGTTTAGCCCCAAAGTGCGGCGGCGGGCGGATGCACGCCATGTTCATCGTATAAAAGCGGTGTGTCCCGGTCTTCGGCCAATAGGAGCGGGGCGTCAAGGTCCGTGAATGCCACACCTTGCGCAAGGATCGTGGCGGGCGCCATGGCAAGGGATGAGCCGACCATACAGCCAACCATGATCCCATAGCCTTCGGTGATCGCGGCCGCTTTTAGCGCGAGCGCCTCGGTCAGGCCACCCGCCTTGTCGAGCTTGACATTGACCATGTCGTATTTGCCTTTCAAATTGGGCAGGCTGGCGCGGTCATGGCAGCTTTCATCGGCGCAAACGGGCAAGGGCCGCGCGACCTCGGCCAGCATATCGTCATCATCTGCAGGGAGCGGCTGTTCGACCATCTGCACGTCCAATCGGATCAGGTGCGGGGCAAGTTCGGCGTAGACTTCGGCGGTCCATCCTTCATTCGCATCAATGATGATCGGGGTATCGGGGGCGCCACGGCGCACGGCCTCCAGCCGCGCCATGTCGTCGGGCGTGCCCAGCTTAACCTTCAGCAAGGCGCGCTTTGCGTTCAGGGCGGCTTGCGCCTCCATCTTCTCAGGCGTGTCGAGTGACAGGGTGTAGGCGGTAAATTCGGGCGCGGGCTTTGGCAGCCCCAATAGATCCCAGACGCGACACCCGGCCTTCTTGGCCTCAAGATCCCACAAGGCGCAATCGACCGCATTGCGGGCCGCCCCAGCCGGTAACAGGTCTGGCAGGCTTTGGCGGGTGATGTCGCTAGGCAAACTCCTAATCTGCGCAGTCACGCTCTCCAGCGTCTCACCATAGCGGGCATAGGGCACGCATTCCCCGCGCCCCAGACCATCGAGCGTCACGCTCAACACCCGCGCTTCGTTGCGCGACCCCCGGCTGATCGTAAAGGCCTGCGCCAGCCGGAAAACGTCGTGCGTCACCTCAATCTGCATGCGGGCACCTTGCTTCTCATGTTCAAAAATACCTCCGCCGGAGGCATAAAAGTCATAGCGCTGGCAGCGCATCAACCAGACGGCCCGCGCCCTGACGGAAGGGATCAATTGTCGGCAGGCCCATGCACGTCTCAACCTCCGCCATGTAAACCAGCGCCTCATCCTCGGCCAAATGATGGGTGTTGATCGAGATGCCAACGACCTCGCAGGCCGGGTTGGCCACGCGGGCGAGTGGCAGGGCCGTATCTCGCAGGGCCTCAAGGCTGGGCAGGTCGTAATCCGGCAGGCCGCGCATATGGGTGCGCGTGGGCTCATGCGCGAGGATCAGCGCGTCAGGCTGGCCACCATGGATCAGCGCCATTGTCACCCCGGAATAGGAAACGTGGAACAGGCTGCCCTGCCCTTCGATATGATCCCAATGATCCGGGTCATTGTCCGGCGTCAGATACTCGACGGCCCCTGCCATGAAATCGGCAATCACCGCGTCCAAAGGCACACCACCACCGGTGATCAGGATCCCGGTCTGCCCGGTCGGACGAAAGGTAGATTTCATGCCCCTGCGCCGCATCTCGGTATCCATCGCAAGGCCGGTATACATCTTGCCCACCGAACAATCCGTGCCCACCGCGAGACAGCGTTTGCCCCTGCGTTTCTTGCCATTGGCAATTGGATAGGCGACCGAGGGGATGCGCACATCAAAAAGGCTGCGGCCATTGACGCGCGCCGCGGCAACAAGCTCATCCTCGTCTCGCAAGAGGTTGTGTAGCCCCGAGGCGATATCAAATCCCATCTTCAAGGCCTCGACCAGGACATCCTTCCACGCCTGCGAGATCACACCCCCGCGATTGGCCACACCGATCACCAGCGTCTGTGCACCGGCGGCGCGCGCCTCTTCCAATGTCAGATCGTGAATGCCCAGATCCGCGCCACAGCCCTTGAAGCGAAACTGCCCCACCGCATTCTCCGGGCGCCAATCCTTGATCCCTTGCGCCACTTTCGCAGCAAGCTGATCCGGCGCGTCACCGAGGAACAGAAGATAAGGTGTCTGGATCATGACAAAGCTCCAATCGCGCTGGGAATACATCTACGAGAGACAATATGAACGATGTTGGCGCAATTTCTTCGCAGAATGGGCCATACACTCGCTATCTTGCGACAGGTTATTGCAACATTGCCTGTAATCGCGGCAGATGTTGCAATGCGACGCGCCCCTGTCTTAAACGAAAAAACCCGGGCGTATCTGCCCGGGTTTGTCTTGCAGAACTGACTGGAAGGAAATCAGCCCTTTGCAAATTCAGGATAGGCTTCCATCCCAAGCTCTGACACGTCGAGCCCGTCAAGCTCGGCCTGTTCAGAGACACGGATGCCCATCACACCTTTCAGGATGATCCAGACCACGAGGCTGACGACAAAGGTGAAGCCACCGATGGCGACGAAGCCGATGAACTGCGTCACGAAGTTGGCGTCAGCGGCGTAGACCGGCACAACGATTGTGCCCCAAAAGCCAGCGATCATGTGGACCGAGATGGCACCAACCACGTCGTCGATCTTCAGCTTGTCCAGGAATGGCACCGCGAAGACCACGATGATACCACCGACTGCACCAATCCAGAGCGCGCCGAAGAGGCTTGGCTCAAGCGGGCTGGCTGTGATCGACACGAGGCCTGCCAGCGCACCGTTCAGCACCATGGTCAGGTCAGGCTTGCGGTACATCACATTGGTCATAATCAGTGCTGCAATCGCACCAGAGGCTGCGGCCATGTTCGTGTTGGCAAAGATGCGGCCCACATCGGTGATGTCGCCAACGGTACCCGCGGCAAGCTGCGAACCACCGTTAAAGCCGAACCAACCCAGCCACAGGATGAATGTACCCAGCGTAGCAAGGGCGAGGTTTGAACCCGGCATCGGGATGACCTGACCGTCCTTGTACTTGCCGATCCGGGCACCCAGGATGATCGCACCTGCAAGCGCTGCGAAACCACCGGCTGCGTGCACAACAGTCGAACCAGCGAAGTCATAGAAGCCCATTTCAGACAACCAACCGCCGCCCCACTGCCAGGAGGCACCGATGGGATAGATCAGACCAGTCAGGATCACGACGAAGATCAGGAAGGGCCAAAGCTTGATCCGCTCAGCCAATGTACCGGACACGATGGATGCCGTCGTTGCACAGAACATCAACTGAAAGAAGAAGTCCGACGCAACAGAGGCATAATCAAGTGCCGCATCGCCAGCAGCAAGACCAACAGGCTCCAGCGAGGTTGGTGCGAAGGTGCCGAACCAGCCGGGTACGATCCAGGCATCGCCTGGATACATCAGGTTGAAGCCGACGAGCCAGTACATGATGGCCGACAGCGAATAGAGTGCGATGTTCTTGGTCAACTGTGTTGTGACGTTCTTGGACCGGACCAGGCCAGCCTCAAGCATCGCAAAACCGGCGGCCATCCAGAACACCAGAAAGCCGCCCACAAGGAACAGCAAGGTGGTCATGATATAGGGGCCGATCTCGTCAAAGCCGGGCGCGGCGTCCTGCGCCAGCGCGAATGTCGGCAGCAGCGTCAGCGCCGCCCCGACCGATAGAAGTTTGGTAAATTTCATGACTTTGTCCCTCATTACGCGATCACAGCGCGTCATCATTGATCTCGCCCGTGCGCACGCGCATCGCGCTTTCGACGTCGAGTACGAAAATCTTGCCGTCGCCGATCTTCTCGGTCTTGGCGGTGGTGGCGATGGTTGAGACCACTTGCTCGGCCATGCTGTCTTGCACCACGATCTCTAGTTTGACCTTGGGCACAAAGTTCACGGCATATTCAGCGCCCCGGTAAATCTCGGTATGGCCTGATTGTGAGCCAAAGCCCTTGATTTCCGACACCATCATGCCGCGCACACCCACGGTGGTCAGCGCTTCGCGCACCTCCTCGAGCTTGAACGGCTTGATTGTTGCAATGATGAGTTTCACGTTCTTCCCCTTGCAATTTCCTTGCGGGCCCCGGTTTTTGGACCGGCGCGCGCTTGCCCACGATGACAAAGCGTGCACCTGCGGAGTCGGCAAGCTTGCGGCCTGCCCTTCGTCACGTGAAACGGGGTGCATTTGCACAATTTTTGCACAAATTATCCCAATCGCCTCATTTATAAGCAGATTAAAAAGACGGATATCCGCGCATGTCAGCGCTCTACATTTGCATCCGCCTCCACTATGATCGCAGAAAACAAGCAACCCAGTCAGTCGAGCGGAACATGAGTGGAAACGGCAAAAAGCGGTCACCTTTGGTGGCCGAACGGCGCTATCCTGCGGGCAATGGCGGGAAACCGGGGCCTAAGAAAAAGGCGGCCAAACCCGCAGCGCGCAAGGCGCCGCGTCGCAAAACTGCGCCAAAGCCCGCGCGACCGAAGGGTTTGCTGGGCTGGATTCTTCTGCCCTTTCGCTGGATTTTGCGCCTTGTCTGGGCGTTCAGTTGGCGCATTGGGCTGATCACAGCACTCATCATCGCAGGATTTTCGTTTTACTTTGCCGCACAGATGCCCGCGATCACCGATTTGGTGGATCAGCGCACACGGGGCTCCGTCACCATGACGGACCTCACGGGTGAGGTCTTCGCCTGGCGAGGCGACCAGTTCGGCGGCATGATCACAACTGACACGATTTCCCCGCATCTGCGCAACGCGGTCGTCGCGACCGAGGATAAACGCTTCTATCGCCATCTCGGCATTTCCCCGCGCGGCATCGCCTCGGCCATCCGGATCAATCTGCGCGAAGGGCGCGGGCCTCTGTCCGGTCACGGCGGCTCGACTATCACGCAGCAGACCGCAAAGCTTCTGTGCCTCGGCGTGCCGTACGACCAGAACGCATGGGAATCAGAAGCCGCCTATGAACGCGATTGCCGCCGCACCACCCTGTGGCGCAAGGCACGCGAAGCTGTTTATGCGCTGGGGATGGAAATCGCCTATACCAAGGACGAAATCCTCACGATCTACCTCAACCGCTCGTATCTGGGAGCGGGCAGCCGTGGTTTTGAGGCCGCCGCCCAAAGGTACTTTGGCGTGTCGGCCAATCAGGTGAACCCCGCACAAGCCGCGATGCTCGCGGGCCTTTTGACCGCGCCGTCGACCAACGCGCCGACACGCAACCTTGAACGTGCGCAGAACCGTGCCGCGCTGGTGCTGGGGCTGATGGAAGATCAAGGCTACCTCACAGCTTCCCAGGCCGATGATGCTCGCGCAAACCCGGCGACTTTGTCGGAGCAAGCCGCCCAGCAATCGGGTGGGTTCTTTGCGGATTGGGTGATGGAAAGCGGACCGGAATTCTTCACCCGCAGCACAACCGAAGACGTGATCATCCGCACCACGTTGGACCAGGACATCCAGAAAGCGGCAGAAGAGGCGCTGCTGACCGTCTTTGAACGTGACGTCCGCGAAGGGTCAGAGGCGCAGGCCGCCATCGTTGTGATGTCTGCCGATGGCGCCGTCCGCGCAATGGTAGGTGGCCGCAACATCAGCGCCACGGGTGCGTTCAACCGCGCGACGCAAGCGCTGCGTCAAACCGGATCTGCATTCAAGCCATTCATCTATGCCACGGCGCTTGACCTTGACGTGTCGCCCTACGCAATGATCGAAGACGCGCCAACCTGCTGGCAACGGCGCGGATCACCCGAATGGTGCCCACAAAACTATGACCGTACGTTCAAGGGCCCCGTCACGATGATCCAGGCGCTGGCCGAGAGCCGCAACATCCCCGCGATCCTGTTGTCCGAAGACGTAGGGCGCGAGCTTGTCCGCAATGTCGCGAATGGTTTCGGCCTGCAGGGTGATCTGGCCGCCGGTCCCGCGCTGGCGCTAGGTGTTTCGGAAAGCACGCTTTTGAACATGACCAGCGCCTATGCCGGTATTCTGAATGGCGGCTCAGCTGTCGAACCGTACGGGCTGACCGATCTGCGTATTCAGGGCGATCCGGAATCGCTAATGGATGCGCAGGATGCCGGCATTCGCGAACGGATCATCCGCACCGATGCCGCGCGGCAACTCACGTGGATGATGACCAAGGTGGTCGAGGAAGGCACTGGGCGGCGCGCGCGCATTGACGGCTGGCAGATTGCGGGCAAATCCGGCACCACCAATTCGTCACGCGATGCATGGTTTATCGGCTTTACCGGCGACTATGTGACGGGTGTCTGGATGGGCTACGACGACAACCGCCCGCTATCCGGCGTAACCGGCGGCGGCCTGCCCGCAACGATCTGGCAGGAGACGATGGTGCGTGTGCTTGATGGCAGACAACCTACCCCGCTGCCGATGACGGTACCGCAAGAGCCGCTGAGTGCCGGCGTCCTGGAAAGTACAGGCGGTGTGATTGCGGATGGCGCGATCCTGAACCTGCTTGAGAACATCATCAGTGAATCGGATGCTCTAGTGGGGCAGTGATGGGAGCCGCTAAAGCTCACCCTCTTCGCAGCGCTCGTACCGAAACGCGTAACCGTCCCAGATCATGTAGATGCCGGTCTTTTCCGCGTCATGCATGATCATCGCCCGCTCGGTCCAGGTTTCACCCTCGCCGGAGCATTCCATGTGATAGATCGTGGCGTTCATGTCATTGATATCGACCGGCCGCGCCATGCGGCATTCAACCTCAACACCATAAAAGATGCTTTCCTCGATCTTCAGCGAACCGCCATCGGCGCCGACAAGCGAGCATTCGGAATTCACGGTTTGCTTATAGACCCCGTCATAGGGCCCTGCCGTCACGGCAAGAGGCAACAAAAGGAAGAAGGGCAGGCAGCGCATCTTGCGATCATTGCGAGAATTGATGCGTGCAATCAATCCTTTATGAAAAATCGCCCAGATGCGTGCGGGATTTTGACAACAACTATTCACCTTTGACGAATATGGTATAGCAGACGCACATGACGCAAGAATGGGCATATCTTGATGGCTGATGACCTGACCAGCCAGGGCAAAGCGGAACTGGTCGCCGCCCGCCGCGAAAGCCGCAACCTTTACTGGGCGGTGGGCATTTTCAGCTTTTTCGTCAACATGCTGATGCTGACCGGTCCTCTTTATATGCTCAACGTCTACGATCGCGTGCTGAGTTCGCGGTCATTTGAGACGCTGGTCACGCTCTCGGTCCTTGTGGCGTTTCTATATGGCATGATGGGTATCCTCGATTTCGTGCGCGGACGGGTGATGGCGCGGGTCGGCGCGCGCTTTCAGGCGCGGCTGGATCGGCGGGTTTTTGGTGCGGTCTTGCGCGCCACGACGCTCAACCGCGCCCCGAAAGAGGCGGCGACGGGCCTGCGCGATCTTGAAGCGGTGCAGCGCCTGATCACATCACCAGCGCTCATGGCGCTCTTTGATCTACCCTGGGCGCCACTCTTCTTTTTCGGGATCTTCGTGTTCCACACTTATCTGGGCCTCCTGGCCGTGGCCGGCGCGTTCATTCTGGTCGCTGTCGCGATCTTCAATCAACTCAACACACGCCAGCCGCTTGAAAAGGCGAATGCGGCAACCTTTGCCTCCGAGCAACTCGGCAGCCAAATCCGCAATGAAAGCGAGATGGTGCATTCGCTGGGCATGCGCAATGCTGCCTTTGACCGCTGGCAGGTGGCGCGCGGCGCATCGCTTGACGCGACCATTGGCGCGGCGGACGCGGCCGGATCCTACACGGCTGGCACCAAATCGTTCCGGCTTTTTCTGCAATCGGCAATGCTGGGGTTGGGGGCTTACCTGGTTTTGATGGGAGAGTTGTCGCCCGGTGCGATGATCGCAGGCTCCATTCTTTTGGGCCGCGCGCTTGCGCCGCTGGAACTGATCGTTGGTCAGTGGCCTGCCTTTCAGAAAGGGCGCGAGGGCTGGCAAAGGCTGAGCGTGCTTTTGGGCGCAATCCCAGAAGATCAGCCGCGCACGCAACTGCCGGTGCCAAAGGCGCGGCTGCTGGCCGATCAGGTCACCGTGGTGCCACCGGGTGAAAAGCAGGCATCGCTACGCATGATAAGCTTCAAGATCGAGCCGGGCCAGGCTGTAGGCGTGATCGGCACATCGGGTGCGGGCAAATCGACGTTAGCGCGGGTGTTGACAGGTGTCTGGCAACCGGCAGGCGGCAAAATCCGACTGGATGGTGCGGCACTCGATCAATACGACCCGGATGTGCTGGGCCAGCATATCGGTTATCTGCCGCAGCGCGTGCAGCTTTTTGACGGCACCATCAAGGAAAACATCGCGCGGATGTCGATGACGCCTGACGATGCGGAGGTAGTGAAGGCTGCCCAAAAGGCAGCTGCGCATGAGATGATCCTGAAGCTGCCCGATGGCTATGACACGCGCGTGACCGCCAACACCGGGCGGCTGTCTGGCGGACAAATCCAGCGGATCGGGCTGGCGCGCGCAATGTATGGCAACCCCGTGGTGCTGGTGCTGGATGAGCCAAATTCGAACCTCGATAACGACGGCTCGATCGCCCTGAACAAAGCGATCCGAACGCTCAAGGAAGAAGGCAAAATTGTCTTCATCATGGCGCATCGCCCGGCGGCCATTCAGGAATGCGACACGCTTCTTGTGATCGAAAACGGCGCCCGTCGTGCATTTGGCCCCAAGGATGAGGTGCTGGCCGAAATGGTCAAGAACCACGATCAGATCAAACGCAGCGCAGGCAAGGCCGGAGGTGTGTCATGAGCGATGATGGCAGCAAGGAACGCTGGTCGGTCAGCCGGCACATGGTCATCGGCCTGGTCACGCTGGGTATTCTAGTGGGCGGTTTCGGCTTTTGGTCCGTCACGGCACAAATCACCGGCGCGGTAATCACATCCGGTCAGGTCGAAGTTGATCGCAACCGGCAGATCGTCCAGCACCCCGATGGCGGCGTTGTCGAGGAAATCCTCGTCGATGAGGGTGACGCGGTCGAGGCCGGTGACCTTTTGATCCGTCTGGATGCGACCGTGTTGCAATCGGAACTCGCCGTCGTCGAGGGACAGCTTTTTGAAATCCTCGCCCGCCGTGCGCGTCTGGAAGCGGAACGCGATGATACCGACGCGCTGACCTTCAGCCCCATCCTGCTTGAGGCGACCAATCCGGATGTCCCTGATCTGATCGCGGGGCAGGAGCGGCTGTTTCAGGCGCGGCTGGAAACCAACCGACGGTCGACAGAACAGCTCAGCCAGCAACGCGCCCAGATCGCCAGCCAGCTTGAGGGGATCGCGGCACAGCAAACCGCCATCAACACGCAACGGGCCTTGATCGAACAGGAACTCACCGATCAGCAAAGGCTGCTCGACCGGGGCCTCGCCCAAGCTAGCCGGGTGTTGTCACTGCAACGGGAAGAGGCTGATCTTTTGGGTCGCGTGGGTGAGTTGACCTCACAAGCGGCCCAGGCCGCTGAGCGGATGACGGAGATTGAGATCGAAATCCTCGGCCTCTCCTCAACCCGCCGGGAAGAGGCGATTACCCAATTGCGCGATCTGCAATTCAACGAATTGGAACTCGCAGAGAAGCGCCGCACCCTGACGCGACAGTTGGAGCGGTTAGATATCCGCGCACCCGTCTCCGGCATTGTTTACAGCATGCAGGTCTTTGCGCCCCAATCGGTAATCCGGCCCGCCGATCCGGTGCTTTATCTGATCCCGCAGGACCGCCCCCTTGTGATTGCGACGCAGGTCCAGGTCATCGATGTAGATCAGATCTTTGTCGGGCAGGACGTCACGTTGCGCCTGTCGGCGCTGGATCAGCGCCGCACGCCGGAACTGAAAGGCAAGGTCACGCTGGTCTCAGCAGATGCCTTTCAGAACGAACAGACGGGCCTTTCGTTTTACCGCGCAGAAGTACAGTTGAACGATGGCGAGATGGAGCGCCTGCCCGCTGACATGACCTTGATCCCCGGTATGCCGGTCGACGCATTCGTGCGCACGGCGGACCGGACACCCATGAACTACCTTCTCAAACCACTGGCCGATTACTTCGTGCGCGCCTTCCGCGAGACTTGATTGCACCCAGGTGAAAGGCCCGCTAGCGTCCGCCCGAAACCAGGGAGGATGCGATGTCTGCGATCGAAGCGAAACTGGCCGAATTGGGTGTGACCCTTCCCGATGTAGGCCATGCACCCAAGGCGGCCGGCAACTATCTGCCTTTCGTCACCGTGGGGGACATGGTCTATGTGTCTGGGCAGATCAGCCAGGACGACAATGGCCCGGTGAAAGGTGTCGTCGGCGCGGATTTCACGCTCGAGCAAGGGGCGGATGCCGCGAAGCTTTGCGCGATTTCGCTGCTGACGCAGCTCAAGGTGGCGTGCGATGGCGACATCGACCGTCTGGCGAGGGTCGTGAAGCTGACGGGTTTCGTCAACTCTACCCCTGATTTCACGGACCAGCCAAAGGTGATCAACGGGGCATCCGATTTCCTTGTGGCCGCTTTGGGTGACAAAGGCCGCCATGCCCGTGCGGCCGTCAGTGCGGCCAGCCTGCCCTTGGGTGTCGCGGTTGAGATTGAGGCGATTTTTCAGATCAAATGACTCTGCCAGAATCGTTCTTTGCCCGGCCCATCGCCCATCGCGCCTTACATGACCGCAAGGCGGGCCGGGTGGAAAACAGCCTCGCCTCGATTAAGGCGGCGATTGATGCGGGCTACGGGATTGAAATTGACGTGCAACTTTCCAGCGATGGTCACGCGATGGTGTTTCACGACGACGTGCTTGATCGGCTGACAGGCGCAACCGGCCCGGTCCGCGCGCGAAGCCGCGACGACCTCGCTGCAATTCCTCTGAAAGATGATGCAGGCACGATCCCTACTCTGGAGACGGTGCTTGAGACGATCGCGGGACAGGTGCCGCTTCTGATTGAAATCAAGGATCAGGATGGCGCAATGGGTCCTGATATTGGACCGTTGGAAGAGGCCACTTGTCAGGCGCTTCGGGATTACCAAGGCGACGCCGCCTTGATGTCATTCAACCCGCACAGCGTTGCCGCCTGTGCGCAGTTTGCACCGGACATCCCGCGCGGTCTCGTCACCTCCAGCTACAAGCCACAATTCTGGCCAAAGGTCCCGCGGGATGTGCGGGAGACACTGCGCGACATCCCAGACTATGATCGCGTCGGCGCGTGCTTTATCAGCCACGAGGCAAACGACCTCGACCGGCCCCGCGTGGCGGAACTCAAGGCACAAGGCGCGCATATCCTCTGCTGGACCATCCGCTCGGCCAAACAAGAGGCGGAGGCGCGCCGCATCGCCGATAATGTGACCTTTGAGGGCTATCTGGCTTGACGGGGCGGCGCCTTCGCCCAAGTTGCAAGGCATGAAGGACACGCCCATCGAAATCACGGCCCATCCGTCGATCAACGCGATTGATCCAGGGGAATGGGATGCATGTGCCTGCCCGGAAGCGGCAGAGGGGCGACCGAACGACCCTTTCACGACCCATCGGTTCCTCAAAGCGCTGGAAGACAGCAAATCAGTTGGTCCGGGCAGCGGCTGGCAACCGCAATATCTGACTGCAAGTCAGGACGGGCAGATGATCGCCGCCGCCCCTCTTTACGCCAAGGGACATTCTCAGGGTGAATACATCTTCGATCACAACTGGGCTCATGCTTATGAGAATGCGGGCGGGCGCTATTACCCGAAACTGCAGATTGCCGTCCCCTTCACGCCAGCGACAGGGCGGCGGTTTCTGACGCGTCCGGGCTATGAGATCACCGGCATGTCCGCCCTGATCCAGGGCGCGGTCGAGATTGCGGCGAGCAATGAGCTTTCATCTCTCCACGCCACCTTCTGCACCGAAGCTGAGGCGCTGGCAGGCGGCGAAATGGGCCTGCTCACCCGCACCTCGCAGCAGTTCCACTGGGTCAATGACAACTATGCCGATTTCGACGCCTTCATGGCCTCGCTCGCCAGCCGCAAACGCAAGAACCTGCGCAAAGAACGCCAGCAGGCGAACGGCTTCGGTGGCGACATCATCGAACTGACCGGCGACCAGATCCAGCCTGAACACTGGGACGCGTTCTGGATTTTCTATCAGGACACCGGCAGCCGCAAATGGGGCACACCATACCTCACCCGCAAGTTCTTCGACATCGCGCATGAGACCTTGCGTGACGACATGCTGATGGTGCTGGCGCTCCGGGATGGGCGGCCTGTGGCTGGCGCGCTGAATTTCATCGGGCGCGACACGCTTTTCGGTCGCTATTGGGGCTGCACCGAACATCACCCCTGCCTGCATTTCGAACTCTGCTACTACCGCGCCATCGACTTTGCGATCCAGCACGGGCTGGACAAGGTCGAGGCGGGCGCGCAAGGCGAGCACAAGCTCGCGCGTGGCTATCTGCCCGTCGCCACCCATTCGTTACACTGGTTCGGCGACCCAGGCTTTCGCGATGCGGTCGCCCGCTACTTGGAGGCCGAGAAAGACGCCATCGATCATGAGATCGAGGTGCTGACCAGCTACGGCCCCTTCCGCAAAACCGACATGGAGGATCACCAATGACCGACAAACTGACCGACGCCGAACGCGGCGAACAGATCACGCCACTCCTTGAAAGTGGTTGGGCCATGGTTGATGGCCGCGATGCCATCCACAAAACCTTTGTCTTCAAGAACTTTGTCGAAGCATTCGGCTTTATGACTCGCGCCGCGATCTGGGCCGAAAAATGGAACCACCATCCCGAATGGTCCAATGTCTACAAAACTGTCGAGGTTACCTTGACGACCCATGACGCAGATGGCCTAAGCGCGCTTGACGCCAAACTGGGCGCAAAGCTGGACGCACTCGCCGGGGGATAACGTGCAAGAGTTGATGAATACCGTGATCTGGGATGGGCGCACCGTCGCAGAGATTCTGACGATTGAGTTTCTGGCCTCTGCCGTGGGCAGTGTGCTGGCCGCGATTGCGATCATCATCGTGGGCTTCGTCATCGGAGGCTGGATCCGGCGCAGGCTCGTCTCGCTCGGCGGCAAGCATGCGCATCTGGACATCACGCTCTTCAACTTCCTCGGCAATGTCGCGCGCTATGTCATCATCGGCTTTGCGTTCCTCTTTGTGCTCAATACGTTCGGGGTGCAGACAACCTCGGTCGTCGCGGTCATTGGTGCCGCGGGTCTCGCCATCGGTCTGGCCCTGCAGGGCACGCTGTCCAATGTGGCCGCCGGGGTCATGATCGTGTTTTTCCGGCCCATCAGGATCGGCGATTTTGTCGAGGTCAGCGGACAGATGGGCACGGTGAAGCAGATCACGTTGAACTTTATCGAGCTTGCTTCGGTCAGCAATGTGCAGATCATCATCCCCAACGCGCAGGTCTGGGGCAACACGATCGTCAACTATTCAAGCTATGATACCCGCCGGGCCGAATGGACCTTTGGGGTGGGTTACGGCGCCAATCTGAAACTGGCTGAAGACACGATCCGCGCCACGATCATGGCTGATCCACGCGCTAAGACAGAGCCTGCGCCGTTCATTCAGGTGAACAATTTGGGCGACAGCTCTGTCGATTTCCTCGTGCGGGTCTGGTGTGACAGTGCCGATTTCTTCGGCTTTCAGACCGATATGAAACGGCAGGTCAAAGAGGCACTGGATGACGCGGGCGTCGAGATACCCTTCCCGACGCGCACTGTCATTCAGGTGCAGGAGTAGGGGCGCTTAGCCCATCGCCTCTAGAAGCGTCTCACCCGCCGAAATCTCGCATTCGCCGGGATTCGTCTCGGCATTCAGGATCTTCACAACGCCGTTTTCGACCAGCATCGAATAGCGCTTGGAGCGGTTGACGAAACCAACTGGTGGCGCGCTGAAATTCATGCCAATCGCCGTGGTGAACTGGCTTTCCGCATCGGCAAGCATGGTGATGCCCGTCTCAATCGCACGGGTGCTGTCGCCCCAGGCCTTCATCACGAACGGGTCGTTCACGGCGACGCAGATAATCTCATCCACGCCCTTTTCCTTGAAGTCGTCAAACGTGATCATAAAGCTTGGCACATGGGCCGTCGAACATGTCCCCGTATATGCGCCGGGCAATCCAAAGATCACCACCTTGCGGTCTTTCAGCTTGTCAGCAAGCGCGACTTGTTGCGGTCCGTCTTCCGCCATCTGCAACAGCGTCGCCTCTGGCAGAGTGTCACCGGTCTTGATTGTCATGAACATAGCCCCTGTTCGGAATTGTATCCTTTGAGCCTTCCCATATAGAGTGCCGCAAAACAAGAGGCCTCGCAAAGCAAAGGGATGTCACCCATGACCCACGTTGTCGTCGTTGGCGCCGGACAGGCGGGTGCATCGCTTGTGGCCAAGCTGCGGGCTGACGGGTTTGACGGCAGGGTCACATTGATCGGGGCAGAGCCCGTGCCGCCCTATCAGCGCCCGCCGCTGTCCAAGGCTTATTTGCTTGGGGAAATGGCCGAGGAGCGCCTTTATCTGCGGCCAGCCACCTTCTACGCCGACAACGACATTTCCTTGCGGCTGGACACGCGTGTTGCTGGCATTGATGCGGGGGCGAAGGCGGTTCTGCTCGATACCGATGAGCGATTGATCTACGATGAACTGGTGCTGACTGTCGGCGCCAATCCGCGCATGTTACCCGACGCGATTGGTGGCGGCCTGAAGGGCGTGTTCGCGGTCCGCGATCTGGCAGACGCGGATGCGATGGCACCGGCCTTTGCGCCGGGCAAACGCGTGCTGATCATCGGGGGGGGGTATATCGGGCTGGAGGCCGCCGCCGTCGCCGCCAAGCGCGGATTGCAGGTCACTTTGGTCGAGATGGCGGACCGTATTTTGCAACGTGTCGCGGCCCCTGAAACCTCCGACTATTTCCGCGCCCTGCATGAGCGGCATGGCGTGACGATCCGCGAGGGCGTTGGTCTTGAGCGTCTGTTGGGCGAAGAACACGTGACCGGTGCGAAGTTGACTGACGGGACGGAGATCGCCATCGACTTTGCCGTTGTCGGGGTCGGCATCACGCCCGCAATGGCACTTGCCGAAAGCGCCGGGCTGACGGTGGAGAACGGGATCGTGACGGACGCGCAGGGCCGCACCTCTGATCGGCATATCTGGGCGGCAGGCGATTGCGCGACCTGCCAGTTTGACGGCCAGACGATCCGCCTCGAAAGCGTCGGCAACGCAATTGATCAGGCCGAGGCCGTCGCGGCCAATATTATGGGTGCTGACAAACCTTACATGCCCAAGCCATGGTTCTGGTCGGATCAGTATGATTGCAAGTTGCAGATTGCGGGACTGAACCTTGGTTACACAGATGTATATGTCCGCAAAGGGACCGAACCTGACGTGCAATCGCATTGGTACTACCGCGACAACACTTTGCTGGCTGTCGATGCGATGAACGACCCGCGCAACTACATGATTGGCAAACGTCTGATTGAGGCCGGGCGTAGCCCTGATCCCGCAGCGATCACCGATCCAGCCACAGACATGAAAGCTCTGCTGAAACCTTGAGGATCATTGGTGGCACCCATCGTGGCAGCGCCCTGGCCTCGGTTGGCAAAGGCGATGTGGCCGCGCATCTGCGCCCCACCTCTGACCGGGTACGCGAAAGCCTGTTCAACATCCTGCAAGGTGGCCGCTTTGGTGACCCGATCAGCGGTGCGCGGGCGCTGGACCTGTTTGCAGGGACAGGCGCGTTGGGACTAGAGGCACTTTCTCGTGGGGCGGCGCATGTTACCTTTGTTGATAGCGGGCGGGTGGCCCAAAAACTCATTCGAGAAAACATCGGCAAGTTAGGTCGGCAGGCTGACACGACATTGCTTCAGACCGACATCACTCGCCTACCACTCGGTGCACCTTGCCAACTCATCTTTCTGGACCCGCCATATGGGCAGGGCCTGGGCATCAAAGCCCTCACCACGGCGCGAGCACAGGGGTGGATCGCCCCGGATGCGTTGATCGTCTGGGAAGAAAACACCGCCCAACCTGCCCCTGACGGATTTACCAGCCTCGATCATCGCCGCTATGGCGACACGTGGATCAGCTTCCTGCGCCATGACGCGTAAGCTTGTGATCTTTGACTGCGACGGCGTGCTTGTGGATACAGAGATGGCCACGAATACAATCATAGCTGAAAACCTTCAACGCCACGGTCTGTCCATCATGCCGGACGAGGCGCATACACTCTTTGCAGGCGGGACGATGAAATCTGCCGGGGAGGAGGCCACACGCCGCGGCGCCACATTACCTGATAATTGGTTGAGCGAGATCTACGCCCAAGTTTTCAGCCGGCTGCGGCAAGGGGTGGATGTGATTGACGGGGTCTGGGAGTTGCTAGAATTGCTTGCGGATTGCCAAATCGCCATCGCATCGAACGGGCCAATGGAGAAGATGGCCATCACGCTCAAGCCGTCGGGTCTTTGGGATCATTTTGCGGGGCGCATCTATTCCGGCCACGATCATGGGCCAAAGCCCGCCCCAGATATGCTGTTCAAAATCATGCAGGACGCAGGTGTCACAGCTGCAGAAACAATCATGATCGACGACATGCCGTCTGGTTGCCGGGCGGCGCAAGCGGCAGGCATCCGGTGTTTTGGTTATGTGGCGGACGGTGATCCAACGCGGATTGCCGGCACGGGCGCCATCCCAGTGCAGTCCCTTTCGGCAATTGCCAGCGCATTGGATTTGCGCTGAAGGCTAGGCGCCATTACGCTTAGCTGCATGAGCGATGCGACTTATTTCACCCAGGCACCGCG
The DNA here is from genome assembly GCF_033963905.1 of Cognatiyoonia sp. IB215182. Classification (NCBI taxonomy): domain Bacteria; kingdom Pseudomonadati; phylum Pseudomonadota; class Alphaproteobacteria; order Rhodobacterales; family Paracoccaceae; genus Cognatiyoonia; species Cognatiyoonia sp. IB215182. The sequence goes on along the minus strand of NZ_JAXBMB010000004.1, from coordinate 310,928 downwards.
CGTCGCGAAAGTGCCTGAGGCAGACGTCACCTTACCTGCACCGGTGCCTTTCAGCGCGCCGGTGTTGATAGGGGATTGTGTTACACCGCTGGCTGGCGAAACGGTCCTGAGCCTTTTGTGGAAACGTCTCGACGAGGCAATTCCTGCCACAGGAATTGATGACAAATAATCATCGATTATTTGGAATCAGACTTTCGCTGAAAGTCTGGCTACAGGACCATAGCGGGGGCCACCCACCAATTCATCTGTGACACTTGAACGATGCGCGCCACATGGCGGGCGGCAGCCATGTCTTTGACAAGGCCGAAGCAGGTGGCACCCGAACCTGACATACCGGCAACACTGACCGCTGGAAGAGACTTCAGCTTTGCAAGCGCCTCGCTCACTTCGGGGGCGATTTTTTCGGCAGGCGCTTGCAGATCGTTGCGTTGTCGCGCAAGCCAACGGGCAAATCCATCAAAGTCGAGCCCTTCCGGCAACGGCTCCATCGGGGAGCCGGCTTTGGTCTGGAGCGACTTGAAGACCGCCGCAGTCGGCACGTCGACGGGTGGGCGGACCAGAACCAGCGCGCATTCGGGCAACCGCGCAACAGCGGTCAGCACGTCGCCAATTCCCGACATACGCGTGGGTGTTGGCGCACGCAGGCAAACGGGCAGATCAGCACCCAAAGCCAGGACTTCCGGTGCGGTCGCGGGCAGCGGCGGCACACTCCATAATTCAGCGAGCATGGCCAAGGTCACCGCAGCATCCGAGGACCCGCTGCCAATGCCAGCCGCATGGGGCAGATGTTTTTCAAGCGTGAGCGCAGCACCTTGTTTCACACCGCGCACAGACCGCAACGCTTCCGCCGCGCGCATCATCAGATTGGTAGGGTCGGTTGGAATCCCACCTGAGAATGGACCGGAGACCGAGATGCGCAGATCAGGGGCAACAGTTGCTCCAAGCTGATCCGCCACATCTGCAAAGACAACCAGACTGTCGAGCAAGTGGTAGCCGTCGTCGCGTTGCCCTGTCACATGCAGGGTCAGGTTCACTTTTGCGGGTGCAATGGCCTTAATCGTTGCCACGGGCAACACGGATCGGGTCTTCGCCCTCGTCCTTGAGCACCAGATCCAAACCACGGGAAAGCTTGTCGCGGATCCGCCGGGCATCATCTGCTTCGGGATCAAAGGACAGGGCCCGCTGCCATTGGAACCGGGCCTCGGTCATGCGTCCGACGACCCAGAACACGTCACCCAAATGATCGTTGATTACTGGGTCAGTCGGAAGGAGTGATGAGGCGCGTTCAAGATGCACAAGCGCCTCGTCATAGCGGCCAAGTTGGAAATAGACCCAACCAAGGCTGTCGATGATCGCGCCATTATCGGGGCGCGCTGCGGCTGCGGTTTCAATCATCTCCAGCGCTTCGTCCAGCTTCTCGCCCCGCTCAACTAGCGAATAGCCCAGATAGTTCAGCACCTGCGGATGATCGGGGTTGAGCGCGAGGGCCGCGCGAAAGTCAGCTTCTGCTGCCGGCCAAAGGTTAAGCGCATGGTTGGTGATACCGCGTGTGTAATGAACAAACCATCGCGCGGCACTCTGGTCGTCGTAAAGATCAAGCGCGCGTGTGTAGGCTTCGTTGGCCTGGCTGTAACGCTCCGTCTGACGGAAAGTGTCGCCCTTGGTGGCCCAGACCTGCGGCAGATCGGGGTGCGTGCGCGTCAGCGCCTCCAACACCTCAATCGCGGCGTCATCGCGCCCGGCACTGCGCAGAGCCTCAGCACGGCCGAGTTCGGCGGCGTGGAAAGATGGATCAGTGGTGGCGACGCTGGAGAACGCCGCATTGGCCAGATCATATTGGCCCATATCGTCAAGCAAACCTGCCGTCATCAGAATGGCAGGCGTGTTGGTCGGATCAAGATACATCGCGGCACGCGCGTACATCAGTGTGAAGGCGGCGGGCGCCTCTTCCTCAACCAACCCTGCGATCATGTGATAGAGATCGGCCATCCCAGCCGATGGCGTGGGCACGGCGTCGTAGGCCACCGCGTCACCAGCCTCCAGCGCATTACGGATCTGGGCTACCGCCGGGTCCATTTGCCGCCCAAAGATCGCTTCGATGATCGCTAGCGCATCGCTGTTGCGGCCCAATTGGCTAAGGATCTGGGCATGCGCGATGGCACTCGTCCGGCTATACCGCATGCCACCCGCCACCGGACGTGCAAACAGGGCCGCTGCCGCTTCAAAATCACCGACTGAGGCCAGCGCATAAGCCTTATGCGTCATGCCATAGATTTCCATGCCGCGGCTTTCGATCACCTGATCAAAGCTGGCAAGGGCGCGCGTCATATCGCCTTCACCCAGATGGGCCCAACCTTGCGCCAGGCCATCGACCAGCGGACCGACCGTGCGCCCCTGTTCCAACGCACTGAAAATGTCTGACCAGTGACCGGTCTTCGCATCATCGACACTCAGCACCAAATGGGCGATCTGGCTGCTGAACCCCTGATCGACCATCACTTGCGCAACAGGTACTGCACGACTGAACTGGCCCAGCGCAATAAAGGACGTCATCGCGTTTTCCAGCATGTAGCTGTTCGAGGGGTCCCGCAGAAGAGCCTTGGTGTAGTAGCGCGCGCTGTTCGCAAAGTCGCTATGTGCGCCAGCCTGACGTGCGGCAAGATACGAACCCGCATCGATATCCGCGATCACAGAAGTTGCAGGGGTAATCATGCACAGACAAGCGACAGCGGACAGGGTACGTTTCAACACGAGTCAGAGATACCTTTGTAAGATTTTCATGCAGCGTAGATTGGCCGAGGCTTGCATGTAAATATGACAATGTCGGGGCGGCAAATTGTTGCGGATAAGGGGATGTGAAGGAAGGGGTCGCGACCCTGCGTTCAGACACAAGAAGACAGGCCCGAAAGCCCGCCCACTCGCCCTGCCAAGACTGCTCGCGCGCGCCTATTTTTATAGCGCTTTGCGTTGCCTGCGACACTAAGCGAAGTGGTGATTCGCAGTCAATAGAATGATTCGCGAATCGATCAACTTGAATTGGATTTGTGCGACCAAAAGGAGCAATCTCAGATCAACGACACGGCAGTGTGCATTCGAAAACGCTGACGCATGTCAATTCAGCAGGAGATCCGCGCGAAATCCACCCGTCCGCCAACCGACCAGTGCCAGTTCCATATCCTGGTTGAATGCACCATCGATCGGGCCGGCGTATTGATTTGCGGCCGTCAGGATTGTTTGCACGTCGCGCAGGGTCTCAGCGCTCCACTGACCAGCCTCTCCTTCTGCGAAGAAGGCGGTCACTAATCCACTGTCGCCTTCGGCAATGCCCATCAACAGCAATTGCGAAGCCCGGTTTGCGGCCTTTGGCATGATCTCACCATCATCGAGGATGGTTGCGGCCAGATAGTATCCCTGCGCATGACCAGCGACGCCTGCGCGTTCAAAATATCCCAGTGCCGCGGCAGGCGTGTCGCCCAGGTTTTCCAAGGCGAATGCGCCGAGATTGAACAGGGCGAGCCTATGGCCTTGTGCAGCTGCCCTTTGCATGAGTTCGACGGCCATCATCCGGTCCTGAGGGATGTTCTGACCGGCATAAAACTCCAGGGCCAGATTGACCTGCGCATCGGCGAGCCCGCCTTCTGCCGACTGACGATAATATGCAATCGCCTGATCAAAGTCGCGATCAACGCCAGTGCCGGTTTCATACAAGACACCCAAACTGAACAGGGCACGCAGATCACCCATGCCGGCGGCGGCGTTGTATTGCTCAAGCGCCAAGGCGTGATCCCCGCGCGCCAGATAAGCGCGCGCCAAAAGCGTGCGGTAATGGGGGAGTCTTGGAGACTGCGCTATCGCATCGCGGCAGGTATTGATGGCAAGCGATGCGTCATTGGCCAGCGCGGATAGGCTGACGCCCACGGTGTTGGCGGTCGAGTCGTCCGGATGTGTGGCAAGCAGTTCGCAAAGCCGGCCTGAACTGATGTCTTCCGCACGCGGCAAGGAATCCAGAAGAAGCTGTGCATCTTCGGCATTCTGCCCGTCCGGATATTGCTCCAGATAAACCTCAACAAGCTGCCGCATCCGGGTCCTGCGGGCAAGCGCCCAAAGATCGGCGGCCTGTGCGGCCACCCTGTCAGGCGAAGTAATGACGGATTGACGTGTTACCGGGCTTTGCAGGATCGCCTGGACCGAACCGGTATGTTTGCCTTCGGGGTAACGCTGCAAATAGATGTTCAGAAGCTTCGGATCGCGCCCGCTCGCCGCGACCTGCCAAAGCAGCGTTTCTTCCGACACGGTCTGCGGGCTTTGGTCAAAAAGGAACTGGCGTGTCAGCGATGAACTGTCCCAGGGGATCTGCCGCCCGCCAGTCGCGGCGAGCACATCGCGCCGCACGTTGATCATCATGTCCGAGATGTTTTGTCCGGGTGTGAAGATATGGCTCAGAACGGCTTCGGTAAAAAAGCTGTTCCGCCCGACACCGTCATAAGCGACATTGTCGGGCTGTGTCGCGTAAACGATCATCAGGTCGGCGTCGCTGCCCAATCGTGCCAAACCGTCATTGCCGTCCGGCAGATCATCCAATCCGCCGCCAAACGGGTTATCGCGGCAGGCATCCAGCATGATGATCTTGAGCCCCGGCGCCCCATCAAGCGCGTCAAGAACGGTTTGCATCGATATTGTCTGGGAAGGGACATCCGCCGTGGTCGCAATCGCCCCGTCCACCGGCAAAAGGTAATTGGTCCCCGACACCTGAAAGCCGTGGCCTGCATAAAAGACCAGTGCCACATCAGCACTTTGCGCCTGTGCGCCAAAATCCGCGATGAGCGCTGCCATGTCGTCATGGTTCATATCGAAGCCGGCGAGCACGTCGAAGCCCAGATTCTCAAGCGCCAATGTCATATCGGTGGCGTCGTTGACCGGGTTCGGCAAGGCGGCGGCGACGCTGTAATCGCCGTTTCCAATGACAAGCGCCACGCGTTCCTCGGCCCAGGCGGCGCCCGTACAGATCAGCGCCGTCAGAATTGCCAGATATCTTGCCAAAGCCCTGATCATGCGCCTGTCCGTTACAAGTCCGTCGCGCGGGCCAATTCCACACCAACCGTTTCAACCGCTGTCGCGACGACCGATATCGTTGCCTGTTGTACGGCAGCAAGATCGGGGTCTTGGGCACGCACAAGGGCCACACGCTGGCGCAGACGGTTCGCAGCAATATCAATCGATGCGCGCGCTTCGATCAAGGCCTCATTGCGGATCTGCGCGCGCTCTGCCTCGGTTGTTGCAGTCGCCAGGCGGGCCTGTGCACGGCGGCGCGCCGCCTCAACCCCATCGCGGGCATCTTCGATGATCCGCGCGACATCTCCCAGTTCCGGCGGCAGTTGCAACAGGATTGTGTCAAGCTCTGTCCCGAACGCATCAAGCGCATCCGAAAGACAGGCCAGCACCGTCTCAACATCTTCGCCGCCCGCACAGGCTTCGGCCACGGTGACAAGACCATTGGCCGCCACTTGCGCCTGCGCCTGACCTTCCAGTGCATCGGCAACCGCACCACCAGTCGCGGCACCGTCGCCGCCAGAGGAAGCAGCGGCGGCAGGGCTCAGATCCAGATCGCCGAGCGTATCGGGCGGATTGGGCAATGTGATGATGGTCACCGGCACGAGGTCGGGGATTGGCACAGGATCAGGGTCAGGCTGTGGAAGCGGATCGGCGATGGTAAATGTCGCGCCTTCGACGGTCACCTCATAGTTTTCGGAGCCGGAACCAGTGACCTCATCGCTGGCAAGCGTGATCGTCTCACCAGCCAGGATCGCATCGCGCAACTCACTTGGCCCGCTCAGGAGGATGGTTTCGATCTGATCCGTGCCGATCAACTCGGTCGAAAGCACGAAATCATCATCGAAGAGCACCGTCTGCTCGAAAGCAACAACCATATCCGACCCGGTTACGGAAACGGCCAACGGCGTAACCGTCAGGGTGCCATCCACGAATGTGATCTCATAATTGCCCAATCCGTCGCCACTGGCATTCGATGCGGTGACAACATAGGGAGAATCGGCGACGCCTGCACCGGCATCTGCCCCCGCACTGGTCAGAGTGACGGCATCAACACTGTCGCCTTCAATCAGACCAGATGCATCAACGCCATTGTCAATCTCGACCGTGATATCGCCCAGGCCGAAATCGAAGTTGTCGCCATAGGTCTTGTCGACATCATTGGCGGTAATGGTCAACGGACGTGGGGTGATCTCGGCATTTCCGACACCGCTGACGATATCGTAGACTTGGCCGGCATCATCGGTCACCGTTGCTTCAACATCGAAACCATAGGTTGTCTCACCGACATTTGTGTCTTCAAAAGTCAGGCCGCTGACCTCGGTATCTCCATCAAATGGTGTCGCTGACGGGTCTGCGAATGCATAAAGGTCTGGGCCACCCGTAATCGCCCCGGACGCCGCAGTTCCGTCAGTTTCGCCGTAAACAACTTCAATATCGACCGGCGCGATAAAGAGCACAGGCGAAGTTGCATAAAGCCGGGCATATTGTCCTTCGGTACCCGGTGCCCAAGTGGCGCCGCTCCCCGTGAACACCCACCCTTCAGCCTCGGCGAGGCGCAGGAACGTATCTGTGTCCTGGAACTGAGCGGTGGTGAGGCCCGTGCCAAACGCGCTCGTTGTCAATCCGGACGTGTTCACATCCCAGAAGTTTGACGCATCACCAGTTCCATTACCAGCAAAACCACCAATCGCAACAACCGCCCCCGTCGTATCGGAAACTGCCACTGCGCCAACCGAATAAGATCTTGAAATCGTTCCGCTGCGCTGATCGCCGACAAAACCGCCCGCGTTGATCTCATTCGGGATCGTCGGGCCAGTACCCATCGCATTAACAGAGACATCGCCAAGGGCATACGAATCCGAGATGGTGCCTGCATTGTTCCCAACAAAGGCGCCCGCATCCATACGCAGCGTGCCTCCTGACAAATCCCAATCGACACTCACATTGCCGGTGGAATGGCTTCTGCTGATTGTCCCGTTGTTCTGGGCGGCCAGTCCGCCGACAGACAAGTCTCCGACGGTCCTGTCACTCACGAATGACACATCGACCGATGCAATGCTGTTGGAGAGTACACTCCTGTTCTGCAATGTGATCCCGCCAACCTGCACGCTCCCGATCACTTGACCAGTCACCTCTACAGCGTCGATTCTGCCATCATTGAATGTGACGAGGCCCGCCGCCCTTTGACTCGTGACATCGACGTTCTGAAGGATAAGCGACGAGATCGTACCGCTACTGAACTCTATCATTGCACCATTTCTGACGGTGCCCGTGACAGAGTTATCGATAAACAGGTTACTGATTGAGTGCAGATCGCCATCCAGCGTGCCGACAAATACATTGGAGTTATCTCCGATGGGGTCGAAACCACGCACCACAAGCCCATCGTCATCGTCTATGCGGCTCCAATTACGTGTCCCACTGGCATCAATATCCGTGCCCAGTACAAAATTGCTTGACAGCATCCGGTCAGAAGAACCGATGCCCTGAAGGCCAAAGATATCAACAATCTCAAAGGGCGACGCCGCATCGCCGGTCCCGCCAGCGGCGCGCAGGAATTCCCCACTTTGAACAATGAAGTTGCGCGCGAAAAATACCGGCAGCGTGCCAACCTGTTGCCAGTTTCCCGATCGCTGAATGAACAAATCCACATTGACCGCATCATTAGCGATAATGTCTCCGGCGGCGCTCAGGCTAAGCGTACCGTTTACCCCATTCAAAGCGCCGTTCAAGACGATGTCATTATCCGCGATCAGGATCAAACTGGTCTGGTTGGTCCAATCAATGTCGCGTGAAATGATAATATTGCCGTCGTCCGCCCCGGCGGAGGCGGTGTTTAACGTCACATTGGTCGTCGCGAGATCGGCCTCAAGCGCCTCCTCTTCGGCCAAAGTGTCGATGATGATATCTGTGGGGTCGAGTAGCAATGTGCCGGTTTCGCCCAATGCGGCCGTGGTGTTGGTGCGCCCGGTGTAGTTCAGCGTCTGCGCGCTTGAGACCTCGACAAAGCCGCCATCGCCACCTGCACTACCGCCTTTCGCCGAAATGGTTCCGGCAAAATCTGTGCGAATGTCGGACCAGACGGCGATGCGACCCCCATCGCCGGCGTCTAGCGCGTCGGAGGTGATCGTTGTGGCCGCATCGACGACGACTGTTTCGGCGCGTTGCAGATCACCTGCTCCAGCAAAATCACCACCGATCCTGATCCGGCCGCCGCCATCGGCGCCGCTTGCATCGATCTCGGCGCCAGTGAGAGCGATATCCACGCCAGTGACCGTGATATCACCGCCGCGCGCTTGTGGACGGATGGATGTCTCTACCGCTGTGACAACTTCGGCGCGGGCGCTCACCCGGCCGGTAACCTGCACTTGACCGCCGGCGCCACCGCCAAGGAAAATCGTGCCGCCACGCTGCTGCACGGATGTCGCCTCGGCCACACCGCTCAGGTTCACGGCCTGGCGCACAGCCTCGCGCGCCGTGGCCGCCTTCATCTCGATCATGCCACCTTCGGCTGCGACCGACCCCGAATGCTCGATCAGGGCCTGACCTTCTTCGCTGATCGCATCGGTCGGCACAGCCACCTGCAAGAAGCCGTCGCCAGAGAGATCAAGCGTGATCCGCTCACCCGACCCAAAGGCCACGCGGCCCATCGGCACGGAAATCGTGCCGGAATTGTCAACATGGCCGCCCAGGAGCGCGGCATAGCCACCGCGCCCAACGGTGATCGTGCCCGCATTCTCGACCTTTGCCGATTGCCCGTTTCCCTCAAACCGGAGCCGCCCATTCTGAAAATCGTCATTGGATATATCAAGGGTGGAGGCCACAAAGCCGCCGCCGGTCTGAATATTGCCGTCAGCGCCGATAAAGATGCCGTTCGGGTTCACCACGAAGACCGAGCCATTTGCTGTGATCTGCCCGTGGATCTCGGATCCGGTTGATCCATTCACGCGGTTCAAAGTCGCACTTGACGTACTGGGTTGGTTGAACTGCACCTGCGCGCCGGAGCCGACATTGAAACTGTCCCAGTTGATCACAGCATTGTTTGTCGACTGGTTGATGGTCATCTGGCTGGTGGACGGTGAGGTGATCTGCGCCTGACCGGCAACCACGTTCCCTCCGGTCGGTAAATCCTGCGCCATCAGCGCGATTGGCGAGGCGCAAGATGCAAGGATCGCCAGCAGCCGAGCGCTGCGGCGGCCCCTAGAATCTGAGACTTGCCGAAATGCTGAGCCGGTTCTGATTTCCATCATTTTCACTAAACCCTCTCCCAAATTCGATGCGCATATTGTCCGCGCGGAACGGCGTATCGCCCAAAACAAAGTAATCAAATCCGATCCCGACGGAGGCAGCACTGTCTTCGCTTTCCTCGACCCCTGTCGGGTTGTTGAGCCGCAATGCACCCGCTGCCGCGAATATGTACGGTGCGATCACAAATGGCTCGCCACCCAGTTGGCCATTAAAGCCGCGGCTGAATTCCGTACGCAGGGTGGCGCCGCTGTCACCACGCAAAGACCCGCTATCAAATGTCGATAAATCACCGGCGCCAACAGCACTGAATTGCTCGGACGCGACAACGGTATCGCCGAAAGATGCCTGCGCACGGGCATTGATTGAAAGTGCATAGTCGTTGTCGAAACCACGCTGGAACCGGTACGACCCACTGAGCGTGGTGAAAACAGGTTCGGCCCCGTCGCGTGACAAAGGCAACTCCGTGGTACCTTCACGCGCATCAAGGATATCGAGACCCCGCGAGACCGTTAGCCCCGCCTCGGACGTGGTGCGGTCGTTATGTTGATAGCTGCCATTGGCCGTGAGGCGCAGGACGTTGATATCGTCCTCGTAAATCTGGGCAAACTCAGTCTCCTGCTCATCCGTCTGATGATCAAACGCGATTTGCGCATTCAGATTGATGTTGCGCGACCGGATCCATGGATAAATCAAACGGAGTGATTCCCGACCAAATGATGAACTGGTTGAGACCACGGTATCTTCTGTATCTTCAGGATTTGTGACACTGCGTGTGACTTCCAGATTGGCGGTCAGACCTGACCGCCCGACCGGAAAGATCGCTCCGACGGCGCCCACGCGATAAAGCGGGTCGTCCGAAAAACCGCGTTGTGGGGTCGCTGAAACTCTGAGGTATAATGTCTCGCCAAAACCCAGGGCCGAGTTGACCTCGGTGCCAAAGTTCAGCGTGGGTTCGCCCAGAGCCTTATCGGGAAAATTGTCGTAAGAGAAAAAGCTGGTGACGCGCTGGTATTGCACGTCCAGCGCCAGAACGGTCCCGCCTTGTGTCTCGCCCGTCGCCAGCGCCGTATTCAGTGCCACGCCAGAGACATCGCCTGCCAGAAGAAGCTGCCGCTCAAGCTCGGCCAGCGTCACACCGGGCCTGCCGACGAGCGGTTCAACAAGGCGGCCCACCCGCGTGCGCACCTCATCCGGCACGGCGACATCGTCAATAGTTTCGACAAACCCATTGACGACTTCGACACGCAGAACGCCGCCATCGCGCAAGGCTTGTTGCGGCAGAACCACGCGTGTCAGCACGAGGCCGGCATTTACATAGGCCTCTTCCAGATCAGAGGTCGCCTCAAACAGCTCCGAGACGGGGATCTGCCGTCCCGTCAACCGCTCTTCCAAGGCAGCGTTGGCTTCGGCAAGCTCAGCCCGCGCGCCTGTGATCTGCACGCCAGACAAAGTAATTCCAATGCTTTCCGAACCAGGAGGTGCTTGCGTGCCGGGCTCGCCGCTAAAGACAATCGCACCGGTCAGTGTGCGCAGCTCTGGGCGAAAACTACCCGGTGTCACTTCGCTTGCCGTTTGCGCAGCAGCCTGCGATCCAAACAGCAGGACGGCACCGAGAAATGCGGCTCTTCTTATGACACGACATGGCATGTTAGTCATTGAAAAGTCAGCCAAGTAAGAGATTAACAATATGTTAACACGCTAACGCGAATCCCTTTGACGGATCAAGTCAGACAAACCTTACCCAAGGGAATTCAGCGCGGCACGAAACCCGCCCTCTGTAGGCCCTGACAGGCAATATCGTTTGCGGTACACCCTGACTTCGCTTAGGCTTCCCGGCATATTGTACTTGAGACATTGCGGGGGCGTCATGCTTGCAAATGATACCGTCGGCGGCGTTGTTATCGGCATATTCATGGGGCTGAAGGACGGTCAGCCGCTAGTGGTGTTCGCGGGCAATCCAGCGCCCGAGGCGATCCCGGCGCGCTCTCTTGTCACACTCCCCAGTTCCGCGATTGGCTGTGAGGTGGCGCTCTTGTTCGAGGATGAAGCTCGCGACAAGCCGCTGATCATCGGGCGCATTTTGGCATCCGCGCCCCAGACCGATACACCGAAGGTGATCAGCGATGGAGAGACGGTGACGGTGAAGGCCGATGAGCGGATTGAGCTGCGCGTCGGCAAAGCCTCGATCATCATGGAAAAAGACGGGCATATCACGATCCGGGGGACGTATCTCGTCAGCCAGGCCTCAGCTAGCAACCGCATCCGTGGTGGATCGATCAATCTGAACTGAATGTCCGTCCCCATCCTCGAAAACATAGTGCGGCAACACGCCGAACAGGCTGCGTTCCTGTGGACGGTCTATGACCGCGCCCTCCTGTACCCCGACGAAAACCCCGACATGGACGCCGACAGGTTGGCGCGGGTGGTGGAACGGCTAGAGGCACATCTCGACGGACTAAGGGTCGCGGGTGCCGATGGTTTACGCATTGCCGAAGAACGGCTTGCGGAATACCGCGAGCCGGGTGAGCTGTTCGTGGTGCGGATGCTGCAGCCTGGTGCTGAGGGGATGACGGTGGAGGAGTTGGATTTGGAGAAGGTACGGGGGTACATTTCGCAGAGTCTATAGCGGCGTGAAGTCTAAAGGCACTCTAGTTACGATGTTTTCGATAGACGGAGACACGTGCAGTTGAATCCAGTCCGTTCCATCAAACATATAGACCTCGGCGCCCACGACGGTGCACATCACATTGTCTGTCGAATTTAGTTTAAAGGCACCCTCTGTCTCGAACTTCTCGGAGAGTTCGTCACCCTCGCGAATGTAGATTCCAAAATCGTCGTCGCCCCAATACTCGATGCCCTGAAATACCGTGATGGCCTGAATGCCTCCGTCCGCCTGACCGATGCGAACCACTTCGTCGTTTCGAAAAACAATTCCAGTGCCGTCATTCACCCCGAGAAGCAAGGTCCCATCATCCCTACTGAATACGGCCTCGAATTCATCATGACCACCAAGATCAATTGCCCGTAATTGCTGACCATCCCAGCTTACAAGCGCACCTCCTGTGCCACAGACATGGCCCTTGTCCGAGGCAATAAAGTGTCCATCGAGCATTTCGTCATCCAATGGGCTCGCTAGCTTTTGAGCATTGCCTGCATTGAACGAAAAGACTGCACCATCTTCTCCGAATAAGAACAATTCTTCCATCTTACCTTTTGCGAAGCCGCGTAAGTAGAGATCAGTTATCGGGTCGTAGAATTGCTCATTTCCGCCATGTATATGATGAATGAAACCACCACTTACTAACAGCCAATGATCATCAGCGCTGGACGCAACATAATCAAGAGCGCCAAAATCGATTGCCTGGATTGTTGCGACGACGGGGGTTTTTGAGGTCAAATCGACGCGCAGAAGTAGGGAAGCATGCTTGTCCGCCTCTTCACTTGCCATATCGAGATATAGAAAAACCTCATTCATGGAAAACGCCCAAGCGCTCGTCACTTCGCACCAAGAATCATTCGCTGAAAAAATCTCTCTAATCGTCTCCATCCGCTTTCCTTGCTAGCAACCGTGGCACTTCTTGCTCTTTGGCGCTCGACAGATCCCTTTGGTACATATTTTTTTCTTTTTTGCCGCTGCCACCTTCTTACGCGCCTGTGCAGGCGTATCGTCCTTCGTCACACCGGCCACGTAGGTAAGGTTTATCAATTCTAGGCACTCGGAGACCTGCTTCTGTTTTTTTGTCTTCTTCTTTGCCTTACTCTTTGTCTTTGGGTGTTCTTCAACCGTTGCATCGGCAGATTTCTTTGCCAACGCACCCACTGTTGGTACTTTGCAGTTTTGTGAACATTTGATTTTTGAGCCCGACTTGCAACCTGCGCGTCCTTTGTCCAAAAAATCATCTATTTTTTTGGTCTTATTGTAGTGTGGCATTCCCTTGATCGAAGGTTCCTTCTTCTTTTTCTTCATTCTTTTGGCTTCCATGCAAATGCAAGGTGCCTTTTTCTGATCGTAATTAGGGAAATTCGTACAAGCCTTGTTTGACTTACGCGTGTGCATCAAGGCTGATGCACGGGCGGTATGTTCAGATTGTTTGCCTGTCTTGGAGTAGTTGCATGGGCTTTTCCCATGGGGATGCCCTTCAAGCTCTTGATAGACCTTCTCGCAGTCACCACCGGCCTTGGAAAGTTTGGCAATATGCACCCATGGTGGTGTATTCCCCGCCGGTGATGCATGATTATTCGTTGCCAAATCCGTATTGCGGATAACCGGCTCGCCATCGAATTTGACATCATTTGACCAGGAGTTGAACTGCTCCTTCCCAGTGTTTTTTGACGTGACGATCCCTTTCTTCGCGGCACTGCCTGCTTCGGTCCCAGTTGTCTTCGTCAGGTGGCTCTTGTTCTTAATGTTGACCGTTTTCCCACCGATCTTGACCGTGCCGGTCCCTTTGTCTGTATCACCGGCCATCCCAAAACTGGGATAGGGGATGGGCACGCCGGTGGGTGTTGGGGGCGCTTCGGGTGGCGTAAAGCAGGTGTCCGGCATCGCTGCGATGGTTTTGGCATCAACCGCCTTGCCGGAAATCTCCAAACCGTTGGCGAAGACACCCATCTACGCAGCCTCTCTTGTGTGAAAGACCGCGGCACCGCAGGCGCCTGCATCCGATGATGCCTCGATCAGGACCGGGCTGCCGGGGGTATAGCCCTTTTCTGCGGCGCTCAGCGCCATGCCGATCATGACCGGCACAGTTGCAGCGCCGATATTGCCCAAGGATTCGCCGGGGCTCCAGAGATCCTGGAACTCCTTGCGACCGCGCTCCAGGCGCAGGCTGGCGAGTGCTGTTTGCTTGAAGAAATACTGTTCGCCAATCAGGTCTGCGATGCGGTATTCGACATCTGACAAGATAACGCCCGCGCTGTCCATCGCGGCCTTGTAAGCGGCCGTCATCCCGTCGCCGCGCAAGGGCAGGTCGAGCCCATCCTCATCCAACCCATTGTAAATATGTGCCTTTTCCCGTGACAGGCCTAACCCGGTCAGCACCAGGCGCCCGACGGGCTCTGCCGTGCACAGCACGGCCGCCGCCGCCTCACCGGGGATAAAGCCGTTGGGGTTATCGGGGCCAAGCAGGCGTTCACGGCCCAGATAATGCGCAATCGCGGGGCCGGTCAGATAGCTGTCGACGCCCGCGATCATGACATAGCGTGTCGTGCCCTCGGCCAGCATCTTGCGGGCACGATCCAGGGCGGCGAAACCAGCGGGCCGCCCGTGGGCCACGAGAAGGGTTCGCTCTGTGCTGCGCGCCTCCACAATCTCGGCCACCATTTCGGCAAAGGCGGGGCCGTCATGGGGTAGCCTGCCGGGGCGATCTTCCTCGGCCAGGCAGAGGATCAAAGCCGCGTCTTCAGCAGCTTCGGGCGCGGCGCGCAGCACCTCGACAATTGCACCTGCGACCAGATGTGCCAGCCGTTTGGCGCCGATCCAATTGCGCGGCAAAGGCACCGGCGCGCCGATCTGCCAGTCGCCGGACCCTGCAACAAATCGCGTCTCCTGAAACCCGTCAAGCCGCCCACGCATCGCTGCACAGGATGACGCCCTGTCGAGACCTACGGCTGTGGCCATGCCCGCAGCCACGATATCGAGCGTCGCGCTCATACGTCTTCATCCTCGGGCACGGCGACACCCGCCGCGCGGATATAGCCCCGTCCGGCGGCAATGGCGCGTAGCATCGCATCGGTCGGTGGGCCAACCCAGCATTCGGTGAACTCGGTCATATGACGATGGATCCGCACTTCTGCCCGCCAGACCAGCGAGAAGACCCGCGCCTCGCAATCAAAGATTAGGGTATCGGCCGTCACCGGCTGATCAAAGCACTTATCCCGCCCGCGAAAGATGGTGAGCGGCAATGCGGTCTCGGGCAAGCGGAACCGTTCGATGCCGTTTGGTGTCATATTGGCAATCGTCACCTCGGTCCCGGTGCGCGGCGGGGCGATCCATTGATCGGGGGGCGTGGATTGATAGTACCGCTCGTCAAAATCCGGCGGCAGGAACGGAAAGATATTGTCGACCCAATTGTCGTCGTAGGTCCCACCGTATTTGATGCGGTCGGGCCAGGCCCGGCTGACCGGGCCAAGGGCCATGGGCGCGTAGTCTTCGTAGGGTGAGCGGATGTCCTGCCCAACGGCCTGCGTGTTTGGCAGCGCCAGCCCATTGATCCGGTCCTGATTGCGCGGCGTTGCGAAGCCGCGCCCGACCGGGTTGGGCATATAGACATCCGGTTGCGGGTTATCGGGGTCGAGCCGGTCTGGCCCACCAAAGGCCGTATCGTAGGTGAAGGGCGCTCGTTTGAAGGGCACGGGCTGCGTTGGCACAATCGCAACACCCGCATTGCGCCATTCGCGGTAGCCGAGCACGTCAAACTGCTTCAGCCAGTCCCCAACCTTGATCCCCACCCGCACGCGCTCGACCGGTTTGCCCTGCGGCGCATAGGCGGCACCTTGGGCGATCACCTCTGCATGGGGTTTGCGAAAGGCGAAATCTGTTTCCCACAGTGTCGCGGAATGGCCCGGCTCGCCAGTATGTTCATCGGCCATGACCAGTGGGCGTTGTTCCTTGCTGGGTTGTGGCTCCGTGCCGGGATCATCGGGAAAATCAAACGTGCCGCGCACGACGAGCGAGAGGTATTCGCGGCCCGCCGGGTCCATCCCCATCGTGTGCTGGTAGACAAAGCGCGTCTGATTATAGGTTTGCATAGCGCCCCAACCTCACGCGAAATGATAGGCAAAGCCATTGTCGTCGCCGGTGACTTCGACCCGCGTCAGTGTGCTGCCATCCAGCGTTTTGTTCAACAATGCCCGGCTGAGCTCGGGCAGGAGCGTGTTGGTCAGGATCGCATCAATCATCCGTCCGCCGCTTTCAATCTCGGTACAGCGGGCCTTGATCAGGTCATGCACCCCGTCACCGATGACAAGCTCGGCATCATATTGCTTGGCCAGACGCCCCGCGATTGCGCGCAGCTTGTGGCCCGCGATCACCTCGATCATCTGGTCAGAAAGCGGATAGTAGGGAATAGTGACAAGCCGCCCCAGTAACGCGGCCGGGAAGACCTTCAGGAGTGGCGCGCGCAGGGCGGCAGTCAACTCATCAAGATCGGGTTTGACCTTACCATCCTCGGTCATCGCCATGATCTCGTCCGAGCCGACATTAGAGGTAAGCAGGATCAGCGTGTTTTTGAAATCGATCCGCCGCCCCTCGCTATCGTCCATCATGCCCTTGTCGAAGACCTGAAAGAAAATCTCATGCACATCCGGATGAGCCTTTTCGACCTCATCGAGCAGCACAACCGAATAGGGACGCCGTCGCACCGCCTCGGTCAGGATGCCGCCCTTGCCATAGCCGACATAGCCGGGCGGCGCGCCTTTCAGGGTGGAGACGGTATGCGCCTCTTGAAACTCGCTCATATTGATGGAGATCAGGTTCTGTTCGCCGCCATAAAGCATGTCGGCAAGCGCCAGTGCGGTTTCTGTCTTACCCACGCCGGAGGGGCCGCAGAGCATGAAAACGCCCATGGGTTTTTCGGGTGCGGATAGCCCTGCGTAAGAGGTCTGGATGCGCGACGCGATCATCTCGGCTGCGTGATCTTGTCCGGTGACGCGCGCGCGGATGGTCTCGACCAGTTCCAGCGCGCGTTCGGCCTGGCTGGCCATCATGCGACCCGTGGGAATGCCGGTCCAATCTTGCACAACCGAGGTCACCGCCGCCGTATCAACTGACGGCAGGATCAGGGGCTTTTCCCCCTGCGCCTCGGTCAACTCTGCCATCTTGGCTTGCAAGTCATCCATCACGGCGGACCGGTCAGCCGGATCGAGCGCAGGTGTATCGCCTTCCGTCTCATCCTCGCCCTCAATCGGCGCGCCGCTTTCACGCAGCTTTGCGCGCAGGGCGATGATATCGGCCACCAGCGCTTTCTCCGCATCCCAACGCTCGTTTTCCTCTTCCAGTTGGGACTTCGTTTCGTCCAGTTCGGCGGTAATGCCTTCGATGCGCTGAGCGGTGTCGATGCCGATGCCGGCCTCACGCTCTGCGATTGTCAGTTCCAGTTCGAGCGCAGTAGCGCGCCGCTCCAGATCCTCGACGGCACCCGGCGTGGCATGCTGTGAAATCGCGACGCGCGCGCAGGCGGTATCAAGCAGGCTAATGGCCTTGTCGGGCAACTGGCGCGAGGGGATATATCGGTGGGATAGCTCGACCGAGGCCGCAATCGCCTCGTCCAGGATTTCCACCTGATGGTGCTTTTCCAGAACGCCCGCCACGCCCCGACACATGCGGATTGCGTTTTCAACGCTGGGCTCTTCGACCTTAACCACCTGAAAACGTCGGGTCAGGGCGGGGTCTTTTTCAATGTGCTGTTTGTACTCGTCCCATGTGGTCGCCGCGATTGTCCGCAACTCCCCCCGCGCCAAGGCGGGCTTGAGTATATTGGCCGCGTCCCCCGTACCGGCCGCACCGCCCGCCCCGATCAGCGTATGCGCCTCGTCAATGAAAAGGATGATCGGCGTGGGCGAGGCCTGCACCTCATCTATCACCGATTTCAGGCGCTTTTCGAACTCGCCCTTCATGGATGCACCGGCCTGCATCAGACTGACATCCAGCATATGCAGCGCGACATTGCTGAGTTGCGGCGGGACATCGCCCCGCACGAGGCGCTGCGCAAAGCCTTCGACCACTGCCGTCTTGCCGACGCCAGCCTCACCCGTCAGAATCGGATTGTTCTGACGGCGGCGCATCAGAATATCGACGATCTGCCGGATTTCCGGATCGCGCCCAACCACAGGGTCCATCTTTCCGTCACTCGCCGCAGCCGTCATGTTGGTGGCATAAAGGTCGAGCGCTGTTTGCCCACCTGGTGCTGCCTTGGGCGCGGCTGGGGCCGTTGTCTGTCCCTCAATCGAATCCGCCAGCAGCTCGTCCAACTGGCCAGACATGCCCGGCACATCCACCTTGTCGAACTCGGTCGAGATCCGAAACAGCAGGGATTCAAGCACCGGCGTCTGCCGCATCGCCAAAAGCAGATAGGCGGACCGTACCGTCTCATCCCCGAAATCAAGCTGGCCCATATTCCACGCATCGCGGATGGCGTGAAACAGATGGTCGGAAAACTCCTCAACCGCGCTCGCCCCACGCGGAAGCGCATCAAGCGCGCGGGTCACATCCGCTGTCAGGGTGCCTTCATCAACCTCAGCCGCCCGCAACAAAAGCGCAAAATCCGACACATCCTCATCCAAGAGCGCGCGGATGAAATGCACCAGTTCCACGTAAGGGTTGCCCCGCGCCTTGGCAGTCGCGGCCGCTGCAGAGAAGGCTTTGAGACACAGCGGATTGAGCTTTCCGACCAGCTCTTTGCGCTTCACGGTTTCAGACGATCCAGTTTGGGCCAATGCCATCGCCCCCCATCTCAAAATCCAGCCGCAGCGCAACGGTTTAGCAAAAATGTGTCGCGCCTTAATGAAAGGTAGCCTATCCTCTCAGGTAACTGAAAGCGACATTTGATTTTCGTAAGCTCTTGTTTCTTGGAAGAACACGATGACGCATCCGCTGCCCGGTGATATTTTCAAGATCGGACAGGTGCTCAACAACACCTACGAAATCGACAGGATTTTGGGACGCGGCGGGACCGGCGAAGTCTATCGCGCGCGCAACAAGATCACCGAGCGACTTGTCGCGATCAAAGCGCTCAATCGTCAGTTTTCGGGCAATGCCGACTATATCGAGTTGATGAAGCGCGAAGAAGAAATGCGCGCCATCCAGCATGATGCCGTTGTGCGTTACACCGAATGCTCGCTTTCTGATGACGGTCATGTGTTTCTGGTCATGGATTACGTGGAGGGCACGCCGCTGAGCGACGTCATGACCCGGCGGCGGATGGATGAGCGCGAATTGCTGATTGTCGGTCATCGCGTGGCTGAAGGGTTGGTTGCAACCCATGCAAAGGGGATCATTCACCGCGACCTGTCGCCCGACAATATCATCCTGCGCCAAGGGGATCCGGCGAAGGCCACGATCATCGATTTCGGCATCGCCAAGGACACAGCGGTTGGCGCGCGCACGATTGTCGGGTCTGAATTTGCCGGGAAATACGAGTACTCGTCCCCTGAACAACTTGAAGGGCAGGTCAGTCCGCAATCCGATCTTTATGGGTTGGGTGCGACGCTTCTGGCGGCATGGCGGGGGGAAACGCCGTTTCAGGGCGCCACGCCCGGCGAGATCATTCGCCGCAAACAGGCGGCACTCGATACAGAAGGCGTGCCGGACATGCTGCGCCGGGTCATTGAGGCGCTGACAGCGCCCGATCCGCTCAATCGCCCCGAAGATGCGGCGGCGGTTGTCGCAAAGATTGACGCCGTGCTGCGCCCGGACAGTGATACGGTCGACACAACCAAAACGAAGGTCCGCCGCAGGCCGCCCTGGGTTCTTTTGGGTGGCACGGCAGTAGTGTTGGCGGCAGCGCTTGCGTGGTTTGGCGGCTTCTTCGACGACCTTTTGGCGCCGCCCTTACCTGTGGCAGACCCTTATAGGCTCGAGTTGGTCAATTCCGACACCGCCGCACCGATCCTCACAGGCAACGCACCCCACACCGCTGCAGAAGACGCTCTGCGCGCCGCCATCGCCAACAGCTTCGGCGCGACACCGACCGGCGAGATCGTGTTGGCGACCGGACTTCCCGAAGGTGATTGGCTGGGCGAAGCCCAAACGCTGATGGAATACGCTAGCGTGCTGGAAACCACGCAATTGTCGATCAGCGAACGCACCGCAACACTGTCAGGGTTCGCCGCTGATACGGCAATTCGGTCGGCCTTGATGGAGACAATAAACACCTTCGCCAGCACCTATGGATGGCGCATCAGCGCTGATCTGCAGGCAGGGCCCCTTACGCTCTCAAGTGCCGCAATCGCGAATGCATTGCGTGACGTGCAGGATTGCGGGCCGTTAAACGTTGAAGGCGACACGGAGGGGCAATTTGGTCTGCGTGATCCGGTCAGGATCACAGGCTATGTCTCTGACGAAGACGCGCGGTCGGAGATTGCGGAACAGTTGAAACCGATGGTCGGCGACCGTCCGATCACCGTGGTCACGCAGACCCTGAACCCCGGACATTGCTTGATCCGTCAACGGCTTGCCGATCTGCCCAACGATGTTGGTACGTTGGCGCTATCCAATGGCGAAACGGGTGCGCGGAACCTGTCTGGTGTCTTCACGGTTGGGCAGAATCCGGTCGTGGATCTTCTTGTTCCGGAGCAATACGGTGCCGGTGCTGTATGGGTATTTTTCGTCGATCCGCAAGAGGAAGTCTTTAGCGTGATCCCAAATCGCCTGGATGAGCGTGTGCAGATCAACGAACGGTCAGAGCTTCGGGATGGCATTCACAGGCTGCGTATCCTGCACACGATCAATGAGTTTCGAGAGGATAATCGCAAACTGGCCACACAGGTGAGCGCGGGCAGCCTCGGGAAAAGCGAACTCTTCGTAATCATGTCACATGAACCGCTTTTTGAAGGGCGACGACCCGGAGAAGAAAGCCCAGCCGCCGTAGTGCAGGCGCTCAGCGAGATACTGGAGCAGGACGGAGACAAAGTCATCGGTTTCGCTTCCGCCATTGTTGACGGACGGGAATAATGGCTGAAAGATGGTAAAAGTTTGTCAGAATCAATTTGTTGTGTGAGACTAATAATTCATTGATGAAAAACACTTAAGTTATGATGACACAGCTGGCCAGCTTCCAAGATGTGGTTGATCCTGCGGCACCGTCGGGCATCGACCTCAGGAATGTGCCGGAATTTCACGCGATTGAACGGATGCTTGAACCGGCGGCACGCGAAAGCCGCATTCAGCCAGACAATGATGGGCCACCCACCAGCGCCGATGTGGATTGGGGCGCGGTTCTGGACGCGTCTGCGGAACTCGCGAAGCAAGGGCGCGACTTACGTCTGCTTGTCATCGTGGTACGCGCGCTTGCCAATCAGGATGGTCTTGCTGGCCTGACTGCCGGGGTGACCCTGATCAACGAGACATTGGAGGCGCATTGGGACAGCGTGCATCCCCTCCTGCGCGAACGCGATGATCCAAAAGAGGCCGCGCTTAGACGTATCAACAGCCTCAAACAGATCGAAAATGATGATAACGGTCTGCTTGGCGATCTGGAAATGAACCCGATCATGACCTTGCCGGGTCTGGGGATCATCACCGGGCAAAACCTGTTTGATGCCGCACTTAGCGAGTTTGACGCGATGAACCGCGCGCCATCGGGGTTGAGCGCTGATGAACGTGAAAAGCTCCGCAGCGCTTATGAAGCCAACAAGAATCGGGTGACCGCCGCCTGCCGCGCTATTGCGGCAGAACAACCCGATCTTGCCAAGACGCTCAAAAAAGATGTGGGCGAGGCATTAGCTGCTATTGAGGCTTTGGAAAGCGGCTTTTCCGAAAAGGCCGGGCTCAGCAATGGTGGCGGCATCCGCTTTCCGGAACTGACGGAGTTTCTGAATAACGCAAAGACAATGATGGATACCGGCATGGTCAAGACAGACGTCGCCGAACCGCAAATACCTGATGACACTCAGGAAACGAACGCACCCACAAGCACCCCGAAAGCTGCTCCTTCGGGCAGCATCTCGGGCGAGATCAACTCCCGCGATGACGTGGAACGTGTCCTTGGAAAGATCATCGCCTTTTACGAACGCACCGAACCGTCCAGCCCGATCCCGCATTTGGCGCGTCGGGTCCAGCGGATGGTTCACATGGATTTCATGGAACTGATGTCTGAAGTCGCACCAAGCGGCATGAAAGAGTTCCGTAACGCGGCCGGCGTCCAAGACGACAAAGGCAAATAACAGGAAAGAAACGGATTATGGCAGACAGTAAACAGAAGGTCATTGAGCGCAATCGGGCCCCACGGGTGCAGATCGCCTATGACGTTGAGCATTATGGAAGCCCTACAACCATCGAGTTGCCCTTTGTGATGGGGGTCATGGCGGATCTTGCGGGCAAATCGGAGACGCCCGAAGCGCAAAAGCCGTTGGGCGAGCGTGAATTCGTTGAAACTGATGCGGGCCGCTTTCCGAAATTCATGGAGGCCCTGTCGCCCCGTGTGAAAGCGCGCGTTCCCAACAAATTGCCCAGCGCAGATGGAGAGGACGCCGAAGAAGAGCTGTTCGTGGACCTTACATTCAAGTCCATGTCGGATTTCGCGCCCGACAAGGTGGCCGAACAGGTCCCGGCTTTGGCGGAACTTCTGAAGATGCGCCAACAGCTTGAAGAATTGCTGGGCTACATGGATGGCAAAGTCGATGCCGAAAAGCGCATCGCGCAGCTTTTGTCCAACGAACCGCTACTGGCCGAAGCGGCAGAAGCCGCGATGAAAGCCAATGAAGAGAAAGGGGAGGGTTGATCATGGCCGATACCGAAGCCCAAGACGCCGGCAAGGAAACCGAAACCCTTGATCTGGGTGAATTTTCGTCACTTCTGGAAAAAGACTTCCGCATCAAGGAAAACGAATCCGACAAGCTGCAGACATTGGTTCAAAACCTGGCGGTGGCTGCCAAAGAACGCTCGGGCTCTGCCTCAATCTCGGGCAATGCGGTCAAGTCGATCAAGTCACTGATCGCCGGCATTGATGCAATGCTGACCGAGCAGGTCAATGAGGTCATCCATGCGCCTGAAGTCCGCGAGATCGAAGGCACATGGCGCGGCCTTCATTACCTGGTGAACAATACAGAGACCGATCAGAAACTGAAGATCCGCGTACTGAATGTCAGCAAGGATGAACTGGCAGACCACCTTGAGGATTTCGAGGGCCAGATGTGGGATCAGGCCGACATGTTCAAAAAGGTCTACACCGACGAATACTCCATGTTCGGCGGCGAGCCCTTCGGCTGCGTCATCGGCGCTTATGAGTTTTCGCACAAACCCAAAGATGTCGGAATGCTTCGCAATCTGTCGGGGATCTGTGCGGCGGCACACGCCCCCTTTATCGCGGCTGCGGCCCCGCAACTTTTCCGCATGGAAAGCTGGCAGGAATTGCCCAATCCGCAAGACCTCGAACAGATCGTCTCATCCCCCGATTACGCCAGCTGGCAATCGCTGCGCGAAAGTGAGGATGCGCGTTATATCGGCTTGACGATGCCCCGGGTTCTGGGCCGCCTGCCCTACGGGGCCGAGACGGTGCCCGTCAAAGGCTTTGCATTCGAAGAAGAGATTGACGGCAATCATGACCACTACGTCTGGATGAATGCCGCCTTTGCGATGGGCGTGAATATCAACCGCAGCCACAAGCTCTATGGTTGGGGCACGCAAATCCGCGGTGTTGAATCCGGTGGCACGGTCATGAACCTGCCCGTGCACACCTTCCCCACGGACGACGGTTCGGTTGCGATGAAATGCCCAACCGAGATCGCCATCGATGACCGGCGCGAGGCGGAATTGGCCAAGCTGGGCATGATGCCGATCCTTCACCGCAAGAACACTGATACAGCGGCTTTCATCGGTGCGCATAGCCTGCAGGATGATGAGGCGCGTGCAGGGCGACTGGTCGACCCCGACGCCCAGGCAAACGAACGCCTGTCGGCCAACCTGCCCTATCTTTTCCCCGTCAGCCGCTTTGCGCATTACCTCAAGGCGATTGCGCGCGACAAGGTGGGCACATTCAAGGAACGCGCCGACATGCAAGTGTGGCTCTCGGAATGGATCAACCGCTATGTGCTCGCAAATACGGCCATGGCTGATGACAAGGCCAAGGCCAAGCGCCCGCTGGCTGCTGCCGAGGTGCAGGTAGACAGCGTCGAAGGACGCCCCGGCTACTACAACGCCCGGTTCTTCTTACGTCCGCATTATCAGCTTGAGGGGATCAACGCGTCGTTGCGCCTCGTTTCAGAATTACCATCGGTCAAAGGCTCCTGATCAGAGCCTTTGCCACCCCAAACCCCGCAATTAAAAGGAAATTGATATGTCACTTACCGGTTATCTGCTCATCGATGACATCCCCGGTGAATCCAAACGTGCCGAGCATGAAGACGAAATCGATGTCCATGGTGTGCATTGGAACATCGAACAAATGAGCTCGGCCGCGCGTGGCAGTGGCCGCACACAGTCGCGGGCGCAGGTCGACAGTTTGACATGTTTCAAAGAAACGGATGCCTCATCTGTTTACCTGGCGCTGGCCTGTATGCAGGGCAAATCCATTCCGTCGGCGACCCTGGCGCTGCGCAAGGATTCCGGTGAAGCGCATCTCGACTACTTGATAATCACCATGGAAAACGTCGTGGTTACCAAGTTCGAGATGGAAAATGACGGCAGTGATGAAAACGATCAGGTTGTCACCGAAAAGCTGTCTCTGTCATTTGAGTCGGTCAATATGAAGTACACGATTCAGGCGGACGATCACTCAGCCGGTGATGAGCATGAGGTCGACTTCGATATCGTGGCTGGCGCCTAAATCATGAACCGCCGCACGGGACCTGATGTTATGCCAGTGGCCCGAAGCGAGGCGATCCAACCATCGCTTTGGGACCGGTTGGTGAACGATCTGCCCGGTCTTGAGGCGGAAATCGAAAGTCAGCGCCGCCAGCTTGCCAAAGAGCTTGGCGGCGACGATGCCCTTGCAGGCCTTCTTGATGACAGCAAACGCAATGCAACCATCGAAGAGGCGGACGAGGACACCAATCGCCTGCTTTACCTTTTGCGTGCCAATATGCAGCGCCGCAACAGATTGCAGACCAGCGGCATCGCCGTCACCCGCGAAGTTTTGCGCGAGGCTGTGCGGCGCGACATAGAAACGCTGTTCAACATCGACCGGATGGAAGCGCAGACGATGATGACGGACCGGGAGGCGCGCATGATCGAAACGCCTGCCGATCTGCTCGCCGATTTTCCACATGTCCGCGCAAGCGTCATCAATTACGGGGTGCCATCTTTTGCCGGGCGCAGCGGCTCTGATTTCGACAAAACCGCGCTGGCGCGCGAATTGCGTGATGTCTTGATCGCGTATGAGCCGCGTTTGAAACCCAACACCATTAAGGTCAAGATCGACCTGAGCGACAAAACGGGCATGAAAGTCACCGTTGACGCGGTGCTGATGCTTTCCCCCACACCAGAGCGGCTGAAACTGTCGACGACCATTGATCTGGACACCGGGGCCGCCGCCACCGTGCTGGAAGATGCGTAATGGACCGCACGTTCCTGCATTATTACGAGAGCGAGCTGGAGCATATTCGCGATCTGGCCAGCGAATTTGCAGCGCTGCATCCGGCCGTTGCGACGAACCTGTCTCTTGATACAACACCCTGCCCGGACCCATATGTTGAACGGCTTTTAGAAGGGGTCGCCTATCTCGCCGCCCGTACCCGGCTGAAGGTTGATGCGGAAAGCAGCCGACATGTGCGCAATCTGCTCGATGCGCTCTACCCCGATATGGTCGCTCCCGCGCCAGCCATGTCCATGGCAGCCCTGACCCCCGGCGATCAGGTAGAGGCCATGGTGGAAGGCTACACCGTTCCGCGCGGCACACGGATGATCTCTGGCCTGCGCGATGGCCTGACCACCCGCGCGACCTATACCACCGCGCAGGATGTGGCGCTCTGGCCGATAGAGGTTGCCGAGGTCCAGTATCTACAGGATATCGGCGCCTTACGCGCGGCGGGTTTTCGCGATGGCGCAGGGCCAAGACCTGCCGCAGGCATCCGCCTGACGCTGAAAAGCGCGGGGCCGACAGCGCTCAACACCTTGAAGCTCGACACGCTTGATCTTTACTTGGGTCATAAGGCACGCGGCGGGCAGCTTTTCGATGCGCTTCACGGACACGGCATGGGCGTGATGTCCCGCGCCGATGAGGGCCATTTCCAGACACTGGGCGACAGCACCATGGTCGGCATCCGTGATGCGGAAACCCTGCTGCCACAGGTGCGAGAGGCCTTTCAGGGTTATGGCCTGATCCGCGAATACTTCCTGATGCCAGAGCGGTTTCACTATATTCGCCTGCACGACCTGCAACACGTCATACCCGATGCCAAGGATCACGTTGACGTCCTGATCCTGCTCGACAAGGCGCAACCCGATATCGCCGATATCTCGCCCGCCGATTTCCAGCTTTTCGTGACCCCGATTGTCAACCTGTTCGAGCGGGAGTGTAACGTCGTTGACCTTGATCCGGGCCGCGCCTCCCACGTGGTGCACCCCGACCGCACGCGTCCGCTGGATTACGAGGTGTTCCGGCTGATCCGGGTCGAAGATATCGAAAATGACGGCCCCGGCGCGCAAATCCCACCGATCTTTGCCGCGGAGGGTGGCCATGCAAACCGCCTCTCTTACAGCGTCGAACGACAGGCCCGGCGCCCGAGCGCGGATGAGGTCAGGCGCGGCCAGATGCGCACCAGCTATGCGGGCGACAATGTCTTTATCGCGCTTAGCCATGACGGCTCAAAACGTGTGGGCAACGCGGTCCGCAGGCTTGATATCCGCGCGCTTTGCACGAACCGCGACCTGCCAATCCTTGATGACAATCCGCAACTGACGCTTGATTCCGGGGCCCCCGTCAGCGCGATCACCCTACTTCAGGCCATCAAACGCCCGCGCAGCAGCCTGCCTGCGGTGCTTCCCGCCGCTGGGCAAGAAGAGACGCGGCGGGATGAGTTGAACTGGCGCTGGATCAGTCAACTCTCGCTCAACCACGTCTCACTGGCCGAGTCTGGGACGGATGCCGCCCCGCTGCGCGCGCTTCTAGCACTTTACGCAGATCGGGGTGACCCAACGCTGGTGAGGCACGCACAAGCCCTGCGCGCGGTCAGTTCCGGGCCGCTTTTCGAACGGCTGCCTATCAAAGGGCCAATCTGTTTCGGCCACGGTACTGAAATCACGCTTGATATCGACGAGGGTGTGCTGAGCGGGCATAGCCAGCTGCTGCTCTCAGCGCTGCTTGCGCAACTGTTGCGCCGTCAGGCCGCGATCAACGCGGTGGTGCGCACCAAAACGCGCCTTGCCGGATCACAAGAGGAGGTGGCATGGCCGCTCACGCTCGGCAATCGCACGATGATCTGACCACGCTCGCAACAAAGGCGGGACGGGCGGATTTCTTTGCGCTTCTGCGCACCATCGAGGAGCTTGATGGGCGGCGCTTTGGGCGTGAGGGCGGGGCCGAAGAAGAACCGGCGCGGCTGGGCCAGCATGTGCGCCTGTCCTTTGCGACGACCGACGTGGCGGACATGCAGACCGATCCGCATGCCAAGGTGGCGGTGAATGTGCTGGGGCTGCTGGGGCCCGAAGGCCCCATGCCGCTTTATCTGACCCGCTGGGTCATGGCGCGGCTGTCGAACCGGTGGTTTGCCGGCGATGCGGAGGGTGTGACCTCTGACACCGCCTTCAAGGATTTCGCCGATGTGCTGCAGCACCGGCTGATCGCGCTTTACTGGCGGGCTTGGGCCGATGCGCGGGCTGAAATTCAGGTCGGCCACAAGGGTGGCGGGCCGAGCGTCGCCATCCTGCGGGCGCTGGCCGGGCTTGGCATGGATGCAGGTGACACTGCGCCGCATGACAATGCCAAGCTGCACCATGCCACAACGCTGGCCCAGCATATCAATCACCCGCAGCGGCTGACGCGCTACCTTGCAGATGCGGTCGGCGTTCCGGTCAGCCTGCAGGAATTCGTGGGCCACTGGGAAGAGATCCCCGCCCCGCTGCAATCCCGGCTGGGCCACAGCTATTGCGGGCTGAACGCGGATGCGGTTTCCGGCGCGCGCGTCTTTTCGCGCCAGAATCAGGCGGAGCTCCGGCTCGGCCCGCTCACCCATACGGAGTTCACCGCACTTCTGGACGATCCGGATACACGCGAAAAGCTCCGCCATGCGATCCTGTTTGCGGCTGGTCATGAGGTTTCGTTCCAGATCCGGCTTGTGCTGAAAGCGGCCGAGATACCGGCGGCGCGTCTTGGCGATTGCCGTCTGGGCGCCAATGCCTGGGTCGCGCCCCGCCGCGATAAGGATGCAGATGATCTGATGCTGGCGGACATGACAACGCCAAGGGAAGCGGCATGAGTGACGCGCAACTCATCCTCGAAAGCTCGCCGGGTCCGCAGGCGCGGATGAGCTATCCGATTGGCGGTAATTCCGTTGTCGTCGGGCGCGGCGATGATGCGGATTGGCAGTTGGACGATCCGGATATGTACCTTAGCCGCAAGCATTGCGTCATCGCGGTGATGGATGGGCGGCTGACGGCGACAGATACGAGCCGGGGCGGCACTTTTGTGGACGGCGCCGAGCAGCCGGTTGGCACAGGCAATGCCATCGCGCTGACGGACGGGATGCGACTGCGCATGGGTGATTTTGTCTTTCGCGTCGATATGGCATCGGCGACACCCACGCCCGAACCACGCCAAAAATTCAGCAGCAGTTTCACATTCGCCCCGGCACCTGCTGAGACGGCCGAGGCTGCGCCGCGCCCTGATACGCTCCCGCCGCCCTTCGACCCATTTGCCGAAAGCACGGCCAGCCAAACGGCGGCAAAGCAGGACACGACCCCGCCAAAGCCGCTGGACATGGATGACCCCTTCGGCCTTGACCTGCCGACGCGAGAGACCGAAGCCCCTGCCCCCACCGGCAACCGGTTCTTCGACACACCGCTGTCAGCGCCGCTAAAACCGGAGGCGCCGCCGCCAGAACCGACGCCGCCACCCATTGCCACCGAACCCGAACCAACGCCTCCGCCCGCGCCGCAACCTGTGGCAACGGATGATGCACTGCGCGCGGCACTTCTGCGCGGCATGGGCGTGGACCCAGACCGCATGCAAACCGCAGACCCGGTGGCGCAGATGGAGGCGATTGGCACCCAATACCGCTACCTAATCGAAGGCGTGATGCATCTGTTGCGCGCGCGTGCCTCGGAAAAGCAACAGGTCCGCGTGGCGCAAACGCTGATTTCCAGCGCGGATGTCAATCCACTGAAATTCCTCGCCACCGTCGATGATGCGATAACCACGATGCTCGACAATAACCGCCCCGGCTATCTGGACGGGCCAGCCGCGATCAACGGGGCCTATCGCGACCTCGCCGACCATCAGGTGCGTACGTGGAAAGCGCTGCAATCGGCGCTGCGGCGCATGATCGATCAATTTGACCCAACCGAGATCGAAAAGACGCTTGATGACAGCGGCATGCTTGAATCGCTTCTGGCGGGGGGGCGCAACGCGCAGCTTTGGCGCGCCTATGAAGAGCGCTATCAAGAGATCGCGCGCGCCGCCGAAGAACGCTTCCTTGGTGAAGTGGGCGAAAACTTTCGCGACGCATATGAAGGCAAAGAGGAGACAGGGCGATGATCCTGACACGGCGATACTTCATTCTCTCCGGCACAAGTGCCGCGGCGCTCGCCGCCTGTGGTGATGCTGGGCCGGGCACCATCAGCGTCGCTGCCAGCATGGCCGCAGGGGCCAATCCCGGCCCGGATGGCAGCGACCGGCCACTGACCCTGTCATTCTTTTCGCTAAACGCGCAGGACGCGTTTGATGCCGCCGACGTGCTGGCCCTGCAGGACCCTGAAACGGCGCTTGGCGGAACTTTGCTGCGCGCCGATCAACTGGCCCTAGCACCCGGTGGTGCGGGCACGCTTGATATCCCCGTCCCGGTGGGCGCGACCACCCTTGGCGTCATCGCGGGGTTCCGCGATGTCAGTGGCAAGACATTCCGCACCACCACTGCGATCCCCGCCTCTGGCGATCTTTCCCTGACGATTGCCGTCAGTCCCACCGGATTGGCGCTGTCGTAACGATTTGAAGGCCCGAAATACATGAGCGACACAAACCGCGTTGTCTGGTCGGAGGGTCTGTTCCTCCGCCCGCAACACTTCCAGCAGCAAGATCGGCACACCGATGCACTTATTCGGGGCGCGATGCTGGCGGCGTCGCATCAGAATTTCGGGTTTCGCAACCTGACGCTCGATAAAGCGGCGTTGGAGGCGGGCCAGATCGGCATCGATGCTGCTCAAGGTATCTTTCCCGATGGCACGCCGTTTTCGCTGCCCGAAATGACAACGGGGCTCAAGGCAGCAACCGTGTCTGCCAGCACCCATGCGGGGCTTGTGATGCTGGGCATCCCGGCGGTGCAAAGCGGTGCAGCAACAATGGATCCGGAAAGCACCGGTGCGGCAGGCGCGCGCTACACTGGCCAAATCGCAACCGTGCGCGACACGATCAAAGGCGGCGCCGATCCGACCGAGATCGAAGTCGCCCGCCTCGCCCCGCGCCTGTTCCTGCCGAAAGCGGCCACCGATGGCTATAGCTGCCTGCCCATCGCGCGCATCAACGGGTTGCATGCAGACGGCTCGGTCGCCCTTGATCCGGCTTTTCTGCCGCCAGCGCTCGTCACCTCCGCGAGCCCTTGGTACGCGACCTTCCTGCAAGAGGTGCTGACGGGGCTTGACCGCATCAGGCAGGCCCATGGCGATATCGTGATGCGCGGGGCGGGGGCGTCGGTTGAGAACCTTCTGATCCTGGAGCTTGCCAACACCGCACATCCCCGCATCGCCCACATGATGACGCAGGACATGTTCCACCCCTCCGAGCTTTTCTTCGAACTCGCGGGTCTCGCCGGGCGCATGGCGACCTTTGGCAGCTCATCCCGACGCATGTCGGAACTGCCCGCCTATGCCCATGATGACCCGCAGGCCGGTTTCGCCGCCATTGCGGATACGCTGCGCTCCCTCATCCTGTCGCTGCGCCATGTGGAGGTCAAAAGCCAGGCGCTGCAGGTCGCCAACCATGCCGAAAATGTCTGGACCGTGCGGATCGACAACACCGATATCATCAACAAACACCGGATCGTTCTGCGCGTGGGTGGTGAGATGTCGGAAGAGATGCTGCGCAAGATCTTTGTCGAACAGGCCACCATCGGGGCGGCTGACGAATTCGATGCGCTGTGGAAATCCAAGCTGACGGGCATTCCTCTCAAACCTTTGCATTCGCAACCGCGCGAAATCCCCTATGATGGGGATAGGCTGTGCCTAGAGCTGGACCGGACATCGGATCATTGGGCGAAACTGGCCGATGCGCCGGGCTTTGTGATCGGGGTTGCGGGCAAGCTGGAAAAACCGCCGCTGATTGATTGCTACGCCGTGAAACGATGACTAAGGACGATCCCTTCGGTCTGGAAACAGACGCCGGACGCACCCGGATCAGGCCCGCAAAGGCCAATCGTCCTGCGCCTGCACCCACGCAGGCACCTGTCGCACAAACAGCGACCTACGCTGACACATCCGCGCGCATGCGTGCCACACGGGCCAGCGACAATCCCCTGATCGCGGCGTTCTCGTTGCTTCTGGGTCTCGCCCCGGAACTTGAGTCGGCCACCATGGTCGAAGATCCCGAAACGCTGCGCGCGCGGCTTCTCGACAATCTGACCTACGCCCGTGATCAAGCGGTATCTTCCGGCGTGCCGCTGTCGCGCGCTGATCAGGCAGCGTGGTTCGTTGCGGCGCTGCTGGACGACATCGCGCTCAACACGCCCTGGGGCGGACAATCCTCCTGGCCCCGGCAGCCGCTGGTCGCAGCACTTTATGGCGATGTGGATGCGGGTGAGAGGTTTTTTGCCCGGACCGATGAGCTCTTGCGTTTTCCCGACAGCGACCGCGACATGCTGGAACTGGTATTCTTATGCCTGTCGTTCGGTTTTCGCGGCATGCACCGCGTCACCGGCAGCAATGGCGCAAGCGCGCTGAGCAGCCTGCGCGCGCAGATCTCGCGCTATGTGCGCGACGCGGAAGCCGATGACAAACCGCTTTCCCCCAATTGGAAAGGCGTCGATGCGCCCCCAGAAAAACAGGCCTTTGCCGTGCCCTATTGGGCCATCGCGATTATCGCCGCAGTGGTCATGCTGGCCATCTATGTTGGCCTTTCGATGCGCCTGACAGGCCAGTCAGAACGGCTTTACGCCCTTGCCAATGTCCTGCCCCCGCCCGAGCGCGCGGCGATCTTCCGCCCCGTCCGCGACACCGAACCCGCGCCCGAGATTGAGCTTGAGACTGTTTCGCTCGACCTTCTGCCACTTTTCGCCGACGCGGCCCCGCCCGATGATCTGCCCGCACTGACCGGGCGAGAGGACGTCTCGCTTGTCGTGATCGCCGTGCAGGCCACAGAGCCAGAGGTTTTCCGCTCGGCCCAGGCGGACATCAATGAAGAGTATCGCGATCTGATCGCCTCTATCGCGCGCGTGATTATCGAAAATGGGGACTTCATCGGCGGCGTCTCGGTCGTTGGCCATACCGACAGCATCCCTGTGCAGCGCAGCAATCCTTTCGCGACCAATCAGGGGCTGAGCGAGGCACGGGCGCAAACCATCGCCGATCTTCTGATCGCATCAGGCGTTGCGGCTGATCTGATCACTGCCTCCGGCAAGGCCGCGACCGAACCCATTGGCGACAACGCCACCCGCGAAGGGCGCGCGCGCAATCGCAGGGTCGAAATCATCATCGCCAAAAGGTTCTGATCCATGGGCTTTGTCAAAACCATCTTCGGCTTTCTGTTTTCCCGGCTTCTCTGGACGCTGATTGGGATCACACTGCTATGCCTGGTGGTCTGGTTTTATGGCGCACTGCTTCAATTCGGCACCGCCGTCCCGCTGGCCTCGCCCATCGCGCGGATCATCCTGATCGGGCTGATCGTCATCGCCTGGCTCGTCTCGATGCTGTTGCGACAATTGCGCGCGGCGCGAGCCAACCGGATGTTCGTGACCGAACTCGCTGGCCCTGAAGAACCCGCACCTGCCGCCCCGGGCGAAGAAAATGTAGCCGAGGTGCAGGAGAAGTTCCAGAATGTGCTGAGCCAGGTCAAACGCTCGAAACTCGGCGGGCGCAAGTTTGTGCGTGACATGCCGTGGTACGTGATCATCGGCCCGCCCGGCACTGGCAAGACCACCGCCCTCAAGCAATCGGGCCTGCATTTCCCCCTTGATCTGACCGATGACCTCAAGGGCATCGGCGGCACCCGCAATTGCGACTGGTTCTTTACCGAAGATGTCGTGCTGATCGACACGGCAGGGCGCTATGTTGAACAGAAAAGCGATCCGGATGTGGATTCCACTGAATGGTTCGGCTTCCTGCGTGTGTTGAAGAAACACCGCGGGCGGCGCGCATTGAATGGCGTCATCCTGACCCTTTCGGTGCAGGAGCTGACGGACGACGAAGCGGAACTGCGCGAACATGGCCGCCAGATTCGCAAGCGACTCGCAGAGTTGCGCGATGAGCTTGGGATCGACCTGCCCGTCTATCTGCTCATCACCAAAGCCGATCTGATCGTCGGGTTCGAGGCGTTCTTTAACCACCTTTCTACCCGCGAGCGGGAGCAGGTTTGGGGGGCGACACTGCCCGTCGGCGCGCGCGTCCACGGCGACACGGTTGAGCAAGAGATGAAGGCGCTGCTGGGCGCGTTGGAGCATCGCACGACCAACCGCGTGGCCGATGATATCCCCGTCGCCGACCGGGCCGCCGCCTTCCGCTTTCCCGCGCAGCTTGAGGCGCTCACACGTCCGCTGAAACAGCTAATCGAAACGGTCTTTGGCGAAAGCCGTTTTGACGATCCGGGAAATTTGCGCGGATTCTATTTTACCTCTGCCACGCAAGAAGGATCTCCGGTGGACGTGCTGGTCGGCGGGATCGCCGCCAATTTCGGCCTGCCACGACCTGCGATCAGCGCGCGCCATAGCGGTGAAAAGCGGTCCTTCTTTCTGCGCAACCTCCTGACCGATCTGATCTTTCCAGAAGCTGGTTTGGGCACCTTCGATCCAAAGTCGGAAGACCGCCGCCGCTGGATCTGGCAGGGCACGCTTGCCGCGGCCTGCGTCACAACATTGGTGGCGGGTGGCACCTTCCTTGCATCCTACGTACAGCAAAACCGGGCGATCACGGCCTATGGCGAAACGCTCACGGGTCTGAGCGCGCGGCTCTCCAACATCGCCTCGCGGCAGGCCCCGACCGATCCGCTGGATATGCCGCTCGCCCTGGATGCGATGGGTGAGATCAGCCGCGCCAGTGGGGGTGAACCGGCAGGCTTTCTCGCCCGGATCGGCCCGACAGCATTGGCAGAGCGCGCTTACGCCCAGAACATCGCCTATACACGCGGCCTCGATCACATCCTGCGTCCGCGCATGGTGGCGCTGCTAGAGGCCACAATGTGGCGGCAAATCCGTGACCCGGAGTACCTCTTGGGGGCGCTCAAGACCTATCAGATGATGACAGGACTCGCCCCCTTTGACGCGGATTTCGTCACCGGCTGGTGGCAAGACGGGCTGCCGCAATACGCCCCGCTTGACCCCTTCCCGGATGCAGAGGCGCTAGAACATCAAGTGGCGGCGATTGAGGTGATGGCGCTCTCCACCGAGTGGCCCGAACCTGACCCTGCTTTGGTGACCGCAGCGCTCGAAAGCGTCTGTTCCATCCCCATCAGCCTGCGCGCCTATCGCGCCCTCTTGAGCGATCCGGCGGTCGCTGGCCTGCAAGACTGGACACCAGCCGCACATGTGGGCCCCAATGGCGCACAGACCTTTACGCGTCTTTCTGACAAGACCCTACGGATCGGCCTGCCGGGCGCCTTCACGTATTCTGGCTTCCATGAGACTGTTGCGCCGCGCATCGGCGCCGTTGCGGTGCAGGCCGCCGTGGACAGAACGGTCTTTGCGGGCGGCTGTCCGGAAAGTGCCGACGCCTCTGCCGACAGTATCGAGGCGGATATCGCCAAGCTTTATTACGACGAATACATCGCCCAGTGGGACAGCCTTTTGCGCGATCTGCGCATCGCGCCTATCACCGATCTCCAGACGGCTACCCGCAATCTGCGCGACCTGTCGTCAGCTGATTCCTCGCTGCAACGGCTGCTTACTGCTGTGGTCGCCGAGACCGATCTGACGCGGCCCTCTAACGCTGAGGCCGCCGCCGACGCGGCGACCGACTCCGTGCTTGCCGCCGCTCAACGGCGCCTCGCCGGTTTGACGAAGCTGGGCAAGAATACCGGCCTGACCGCACAGCTTGGCGGCGCTGGCGCGGAAGAGGCGACAAGTGGCGCGCGTGTGGCGGAGCATTTCAAACCACTGCGCGCCACAATCGCCGAAATCGACGGTCAGCCCCCCTTGCTGACGAATACCCAAAACGCACTGGTGGCCCTCTCCAACGAATTGCAGATCGTGTCGGCCAGCCCCAATCCGCAGGCTGCGCTGCTTTCCTCGGGCGGCTTGCCGGTGCTCACGGGCGCCATCGCGAATGAGGCCGCAATCCTGCCTGACCCGATTGACGATTGGATCACCGGCATCGCAGGCGACACGACCGCCGTGACCCGCGACGCAATCGTTGCACAGCTTAACGCGAAGTGGCGGTCCGATGTTCTGCCTTTCTGCACATCGGCGACGAGGGGGCGATATCCGTTCGATCAATCCAGCCGAATTGATGTAAACATCCTCGATTTTTCACGCCTTTTTGGCGCTGGCGGTCTGATCGACAGCTTTATCGAAAACAGCCTTGCGCAATACGTCGATACCAACACGCGGCCTTGGTCATGGCGGGCCGATTTCGGGCTGAGCCCCGAGGCACTGGCCCCATTCGAAAACGCCCGCGCCATCCGCGATGCGCTCTTCCCCGGCGGTGCCGGGCCCGTGATCGGATTTATCCTTGTCCCCAATGACCTCAGCCCTAACGCATCACGCGTCACGTTGAATGTGGATGGCCAAACGCTCAGTTATTTTCACGCCAACGCCGCCGCTCAACCGATGACCTGGCCGGGTCCGAACGGCACCAACATGATCTCCCTCTCGTTCACGCCGCTCGAAGGGGGGCCAGAGGCGATCCGCACCGTGACTGGTGCCTGGGCGATCCTTCGGCTCATCGGCGAAGGGCGACTGCGCCCCACCGCGCTCCCCGAGGTGTTTGACCTAACCCTCGCGGGCAGCGGCTACAGCGCCACATTTCAGTTGCAGGCAAACAGCGTGGTTAACCCGTTTGATTTGCAAATATTCTCTGGCTTCCGCTGCGCCGAAGGATTCTGAGGATGGGCGTTGGCCTTTTTGGCAAACTGCCCGCCCATGGCGATTTCATCAGCCGCAACCTGCCCGGCCCATTGCGCAAATCGCTCGACCTGTGGATCACCCATAACATCGGACAAGAGACACTCCCGGATGGCGGATTATGCAAAAACCTGACACTGTCAGGCACTCCGATCACTGCGGTCATCCTACCCAGCCGTGACAAGTCGGGACGTATTTTTCCGGTTGTAGCGGTGATACCGGAACCCGCAGGCGAGGCCACTGGCATGGATGAATGGTACGATCAGATTGCCGCTCTCCTCCGCGATGCGGTGAGCACAGCAATTGATGTCGATACGTTGTTGGCATCACTACCAGCAGCGCCAAAAGCGACCTGATCCACACTAAAGAGCCGAAGGGCTGCTTAGCTCAACGCCTGGAACTCGACCCTGCGGTTTTCATCCGCGCGCGTATCGCTTGCATTGATCGGGAAACGTTCGCCCATTCCCAACGTTGTCAGCCGATCCGCTGCAATGTCACAACTACCGACCAGGTAGCGTGCTACTTCCTCTGCGCGCAGGCGCGACAACCGCTCGTTATACGAATCCGACCCGGCGGTGTCGGTATGGCCCACGATCTGGAAGACGTTGATGTCGCTATCGCGCATCACGACGCACATGCGGTCCAAGGTTGGTTTTTGATCATCAGCAATGGCGGCTGAGTCAAAGTCAAACTTCACGAAAAGGTTCACCTGCAGGTTCGGATCAAGCCGTCCGAACATCACACTGTCGGTCGTCGGCGCGACGGGCGCTGTCGGTGCGGTCTGGGCAACGGTCGTATCCGTGGTCGGCTGAAGGGGCGCCAGCTCCGCGCCGACGCTTGGGCTTTCGGGCGTTTCCACCTCTTCCAGCCCCGATGGCTCTACATCATCGACGGTCACCAGTGTCAGGCCACGTGTGCGCAGCTGCCCACCTTCACGCAATTCGGTAAAGGCAGAGCGCTGTGCCTCGAACAGCGACAGAATTTCGCTTTCATCAATGTCCTGCGCCGCAGCAGGCAAGGACATCGCACCTATCATCAAAGCAGTCACAAAATGAAGTTTTTTCATATCAATCCCCATCAGAAAAAGGATTAGTACCTCTTTCAGTATTGCGGTAAACTTGGGCTATTGCAACGTTTGGTCGGTACCGCATGGCCTATTTCAACCATCCTAGCTGCAGCGTTTTCACCCCTTCTCTGGCCCTTGAGCAATGACCTCGCCTGCGCTTCGATTTTCCGGCGCGGGCTATACCCATGTGGGCCATGTGCGCGAACGCAATGAGGATGCCATATTGCTTGATCCGGCGGGACAGCTTTGGGTCGTTGCTGACGGTATGGGCGGGCATGGCCATGGTGACATAGCTGCCGACATGGTGGTTGATGGCCTCGCCAATCTTGCGGACGGGGACGAGCCGGAGGTGATCCTGTCCGAGCAGATCACGCGGATCAATACCGACATTCATGCCATGATGATCCGCAGGGGCCGCACGATTGGCGCCACGCTGGTGGTGGCCTTTCTGCAGGACAATGTGTCGTATCTGGCCTGGGTCGGGGACAGCCGCATCTATCTGTCGCGCGGCGGGCGCCTGCGGCAATTATCGCATGATCATTCACGCGTGCAGGAAATGGTGGATGAGGGCCTGCTTGGACCGGAAGAGGCAGCCACCCATCCCGAACGCAACGTGATCACCCGGGCCATGGGGGTGGAACCGACGGTTGCCATCGACAGCGCCACGTTGCCAATGCTTGCCGGTGACCGGATCATGCTGTGTAGTGACGGTCTGACGACATGTGTGTCCGACCATGCCATCGCGCAGATCATGAACGCACATTCGGATCCTAAGGAAACGGCAGCAGCCCTCATGCATGCAGCACTTGATGCGGGCGCGCCCGACAATGTCTCTGTCATCGTGATTGGCGCGTCGGAGGGTTAGGGCATGCGCGGAACCGGTCTGGCAGGCCCCTTGATCGTTGCGATTGGTCTGGCGCTGGGTGGTCTGGTCTTTGCCATCGTCTCTGTTCTGTTGCAGACCGATGATGGCGGCGCGCTGGTGCGGTTGAACCGGGCCGAGGTTGAATTGCGTGCTGCACGGGCTGATCAGGTGGCCGCTGAACAGGCGCTTGCGACGGCGCAAGAAGAGATCGCCAGACTGCAATCCGCACTCGAGGCTGCAGCCACCGCCCAAAGCGCCCAGGTGACAACATCGATTATCCCAGACACGGTCGATGATCCGGGTGATCATGGCGAAGTGGTTGAGCTGACAGAGGAAATGATCCTTGCACGGGATCGGTTCAACCTTGGCGTCACGCAGCCCGGCAACCGCGTGATGCTTGAACTGCTCGGCCAGCCCCGCGGGCAATATGACAGCACGTGTCGCAATGTGACGAACCCCGAACTGCGCGCCTTGCTTGAGACACGGCAGATCGGCCCGATCCGCGTGACCATGATCAAACCGGCGCTCGACTCGCTCGAACGGATCATGGGCCGGCTGCAAGAGACCGAGCCGGATATCTATGCGGCTGTCGGGACAGCGGGGGCGCTTTGCGTGCGGCTGATCCGCGGCTCCAGTTCGTCGATCTCCAATCACAGCTGGGGTACAGCCGTTGACATCACTCTGGCCAATGATCTTGACGATTTCGCCGATGGCAGCACGCAATTTGGGCTGCTGCTTATTGCCGAGCTTTTCAATGAAGAGGGCTGGTATTGGGGCGCGACCTATTCGCGCGAGGATTCGATGCACTTTGAGGTGGGCGTCGAAACCCTGCGCCGCTGGGCGGCGGACGGGCAAATCTGATGCAGTCGGGCGATGAGGGCGCGGTTTTCCGGGCGCAAGCGGCACCGTTTGAAGAGTTTCTGACACATCTCAGCCCGAAACAGATGCGCAACCTGGGCAGGTTGTCCGATGAACTGGCAGTGCGGCTCGACCGGTTTGCCGCCGATTGCGCGGACAACAATGTGCCGAATGTTCAAATACGCCCCGCAAGGCTGGCACTGGCCACTTGGGCCGATCAGGTGGTCCGCCAACGCAGCAAAGCTGACCTGACCGCCTGGTCAGGTCATGCCCGGCAAAGCCTGTTTGAAGGTCGCAATATCGGCAAGTCAGAGATCGCGCATTTTGCAGATGTGGCGAAAGAGCAAGGTCCGGATTTCGCCGATCTGGCCGCGTTTCTGGACTACTGCCTGCGGCAGATGTCAGATATGCGGCAGGCAACACCACTGAAGCGGGGCCGCACCGGCATTTCTGCGGTGCTTGTCATGCTGGTTTTGCTAACCCTCGGCGTTGGGTCTTACGCGGCCTATCTTGAAGCACGCTTTCACCGCCAAGCGCTTGACGCCTACGCGGCACTCGAAGACGAGCTGACCGGCGGAATTACGGGGCAAAGCGCACAGGTTGTCGAGATACTGAACACGCTTTCGGGCGATCTGGTGCATGTACGCGCTGCAGCTGCCAAGGCACCCTTGCGCGGCATGATCACCCTGCCCTTTGCCGACGCGGTAGGCAGCGCACAGACGCGGTATCAAGAGACGGTCAGCGAAGTGGCAACACCACTGCTTGGTGAGGCGATTGAGCTGGCACTGGCCACCGAAGGGCAGGGACTGGCACTTTACGACACGGTCCGGGCACATGGCATCCTGACGGGGCTCACCGCGTGGGAGCCGCACTTTCTCGCCGGATGGGTCGCAGCACGGGAAGAGGCGCTTGGCCTGCAAGGCTTTGCCGATCATGTGGCGCTGATCCCCGGCCCGGTGACCGATCTGCCGCCACCCGATCCACTGATCATGGAGCAAGCGCGCGGTTTTGCCGCCGAAACCGAAGAGGCGGACCGGGCCTGGCTTGAGATGCTCCGCGCGCCCGACATCGCCGAACTGCCGGTCTGGGATGCGCAACAATCCGTGCCACGGCTTGGGCAGGTGGCTTACCGTCGCTCTGGCGCGCCATTGCAGGTGGCGGGGCTGTATACCATCGCTGGGTGGGAGGCCGCGCGCGATGTCGCGGCAGGTGTGGCGGTGCAGAAAACCCGCGATCTGGCCTTACCGCTTTTTGGGCAAGATTTGCCGCGCCTCAACAACACGCCAGATCTGGTGCTGGCGCGCCAGCAGGCCGAGACGATCCGCGTCTGGCAGGACTGGCTCTCTGATCTGCGTGTGATCCCCTTTGATGAACCGCAGACCGCGATCATCGTGTCGGGGACACTGTCGCAAGCGCAATCGCCCCTGCCCGCGCTTCTCCAAGAGGTCTGGTTGCAGGTTGGCGGCGCCGACCGCACCCGTCCGCGCCCCCTGCTGCAAGACGTCGCCCGCACCTTCGGCCCGATGATCCAATATGTCGAGCAGGGCCGGATGGAAGAGATTGCCGCGCTCTTTGCCAGCGTCAATGTCGCCCTCAGCACTCGTGATCTGGATCAGGCGCGCGGCGATGATGCGATCATGAGCGTGACGACCCGCGCCCAATCGATCCAATCGCTGCGTGCGGCGCCACGCGTCGTCGCACTTCTGGTCGAGGATACTTTGGCACAGATCAGCGGTGGCAATGCCGACGACACACCGCTCGGACGCGCCTGGACCCGCGTTCATGCGCAATGCACGCGGGCGCTCGCGGGTCGGTTCCCGTTTGGCGAAGGGCCACCGGTCACGCCATCCACCGTGGAACAAATGCTAGGACCGGCAGGCGCGATCCCGGTCTTCTTCCGTCAGTTCGCCGCGCCCAACCTCGATACCGAAATCAGTCCATGGCGCTGGAAAACCGAAGCACGCTTTGCCGGTTTGTCCCCCGACACAGCCGCCTTTCTAGAACAAGCAATGACGATCAGCGCAGGCATGTTCGAGGGTGGAACACTGGGCGCGGATGTAACGATCACAACGCTGGCCGAGCGTGGGTCTGCCACGCTGCGCCTTGGCGGGGTCGAGGTGCCGATGGGCGCAAACACCACTCCCGCTCCGGTCGACTGGCCCGGCCCCGCCGCCGCGCAGGGCATCGCCTTGCAATTCGTAGGGGCTGAACCCAGCGACACGCTCACACGTACCGGACCCTGGGGGATGCTGCGGCTGCTGGACGATCTGCGCTTGCGCCCACGCGACGAAGGGCGCCGGTTTCTGGTGGATATGCGCGATGCTACGGGGCGGCTTTTTGTTGAGCTCAGCTTTGCCGACCCGATCAATCCGGTCTCTGTTCGCTCGTTGATGCAAACACTGCATTGCC
Source organism: Cognatiyoonia sp. IB215182 (assembly GCF_033963905.1). Classification (NCBI taxonomy): domain Bacteria; kingdom Pseudomonadati; phylum Pseudomonadota; class Alphaproteobacteria; order Rhodobacterales; family Paracoccaceae; genus Cognatiyoonia; species Cognatiyoonia sp. IB215182. The sequence continues at coordinate 269,361 of NZ_JAXBMB010000004.1, read as the reverse complement.
CAGATCAATTGTGACGGGGGTGACTTACGCCGCGCCCGAATTCGGTTATGTTACAAGGGTATTGCAAGCAATGACGATAGTTGCGACGATTTTTGAATGAAAGCGATCTGACCCATGCCTCAAGGACGCGAATTCACGATCACGACGCCACTTGGCCCCGATACGCTCTTATTCTCGCGGATGCAGGGCCATGACGCGATAGGGGAATGCTTTGCCTTCGACATCGACATGATTAGCGAGGATCTGGACATCGCCGCCGCCGATCTCTTGGGCCAGGGGATCACGCTGCGCATCGGGCATGAAGATGAGGAGCCTGCATTTCTGCATGGTCTGGTCGACAGGCTGAGCATGATTGAGATCACCGACAGGGAAGCGAGCTATCGCGCGCAATTGCGGCCCTGGCTATGGTTTCTTTCGAAATCCACCGACAACCGCATTTTCCAGAACCTGTCGATCGTGGAGATCATTGAAGAGGTCTTTGCGGCCTACCCAGCGGCAAAGTTCGAAAATCGCCTGCAGAACACCTATGATCCGATCCCCTATTGCGTCCAATACGGGGAAAGTGACCTCGATTTCCTTATGCGCTGGATGGAGCATGAGGGGATATTCACCTTCTTCGAGTTTGAAGATGGCGCGCATACGCTAGTTCTGGTCGATACGCTTAGCGCGCTGGCTCCGGCGGAGGGGCAAGAACAGATCGCCTTTTCACCCGATCTCCCTCCGAGCTTTGAGAACCGCGATTTCATCACGCGCTGGACCTGGGATGCACAGGTTACGACGGGGGAATTCACCCATACGGATTACGACTTTACCAAGCCCGCCGCCGATCTGATGGGCAAGTCGGTCAATCCCGGCGAACACGATCTGGGCGACCTTGAAGCCTACCACTATCCCGGCACCTATACCGAGCTTGACCGGGGCGATGCGCTGGCGGTAGTCCGCATGCAAACCCTGAAATCACCCTGCGCCCGCGCCTTCGCCCAAGCGACAGCACGCGGCATCCATAGTGGCCATCTTTTTGAATTGACGGATTTCTGGCGCGAGGCCGAGAACGCGGAATATGCCATCCTGCGCACCGATTATGACATCTGGGACGGCCAATATGCAGCGCTGGGCCGCGATGTCGAAGAGGGGTTTCAGGTCACCCTCGCCCTGACCCCTACAACCGAAGAATACCGCCCGCCCCGGATCACGCCGAAACCGGTGATGCGCGGGCCACAAACGGCGGTTGTGGTCGGGCCTGCGGGAGAAGAGATTTTCACGGATGAATATGCCCGCGTGAAGGTGCAGTTTCATTGGGATCGTCTGGGCGCGAAAGACGAGAACTCGTCGTGTTTTGTGCGCGTCAGCGCGGCCTGGGCAGGATCGGGCTACGGCTTCATCCAGATCCCCCGCATCGGGCAGGAGGTCATCGTCGACTTCCTCGAAGGTGACCCTGATCAGCCGATCATCACGGGTCGCGTCTATAATGCAGCACAGATGCCCCCCTATGGCCTGCCGGGCAGTGCGACCCAATCAGGCTGGAAATCCGACAGCTCGCCCGGCGGGGGCGGCTATAACGAGTTGCGGTTTGAGGACAAGGCGGGTTCGGAAGAGGTCTATTTCCAGGCGCAAAAAGACCATAACGAACTGATCAAGAATAACGAAAGCCGCCTGATCCAGAACGACTTTTCCGAACGCGTCGACAACAACGCAACCCAGTCAATCGGCGTGGACCGGGCCGAGGATGTAGGCAACAACAAGACGACCGAGATCGGCGTCAATCGCACGGTGACCATCGGCAATGACGACACCGAAAGCGTTGGCGCGAACCGGTCACTGAGCGTCGGCGCGGACGAGACAATCAGCGTCGCCGCCAATAGCAGCGAAGATATCGGCGCCAATCACAGCCAGACCGTGGGCGCCAATCAGACCATCAATGTCACTGTCGCGCGCAGCGACAACGTGGGCGCCGCCGAAAGCCGCATTGTCGGCGCCGCTCAGTCGCAGGTCGTCGGCGCCGCACGCACCGTGACCGTGGGTGCGGATCAAAGCCACACGATCGGGTCGGATAATTCCTGGACCGTTGCGGGAAATGAGAGCCAGACAATTGCTGGAAATCGGACCGAAGATGTGGGCGGCAATGAAACCATCACCCTGAAGGGCGACCAAAGCTGGACCGGCCAGGGCGGCAGGACGGTGAAGGTCAGCAAAAGCCAGGCCCACGATGTGACCGAAGATGTGATGATCAAGTCTGGCAAATCGATGTTGCTAGAGGCCGCCGACAGCATTGTGCTGAAATGCGGATCGGCCGTCATGACGCTCAAAAAAGACGGTACAATCACAGTTGAGGGCAAGGACATCAGCTTTGACGCATCGGGCAAGGTCAATGTCAAAGCCGATGGCGAGATCACGATGAAGGGCAGCAAGATCAATCAGAATTAGGCGGTTTCTGCCGCATAGATTGCATTAGGACGAGCATTTGTGCCCTTGGCGTGCGGAACACTCCACCAGATATGCTCAAAAATGCAGCACATTTGCCAAAAAAATGACCATCTGATAGGTGCAATCCGCTGCCTCATCTTATCGCCGTGTCACTTGGCTTTTCATCCAAGTGCGTCTTTGATCAACATGCGGAGGTTTGAAATCCGTGAACTTCAGATGATTGCGAGGCCAGTTCCATGAAACACTATACCCAATTTGCTGCCGCCTTGGCGCTCACCGCCACTGGCGCATTTGCCGATGGTCATGCGACCGAAGTGCCCTTTGCGCTTGATTGGAAATTCGAAGGCCCTGCCGCCCCCTATTTCGCCGCGATCGACAATGGCCATTTCGAAAGCGCCGGTCTGAGCGTCGAGATTACGGCGGGTTCCGGCTCTTTGGATGCGATTCCAAAGGTCGCGACCGGGGCGTTTCCTATCGGTTTTGCCGATATCAACAGCCTGATTCGTTTCCTTGATCAGAACCCTGACGCGCCGGTCACTGCGGTGATGATGGTGTATGACAAGCCGCCCTTTGCGGTTATCGGCCGCGCCTCGCTGGGCGTGTCGGAACCATCCGACCTGGAAGGCAAGATCCTTGGCGCGCCGCCACCCGATGGCGCATGGGCGCAGTTCCCGATCTTTGCCGCTGAAAATGGTCTCGATTCCGATTCGATCACTGTTGAGCCTGTGGGCTTTCCCACTCGCGAACCGATGCTGGCCGAAGGCAACGTGGCGGCCATCACCGGCTTTTCGTTCAGTTCCTACCTGAACCTCGTTCGCCTCGGTGTGCCAGAGGATGACATCACGACGCTGCTTATGGCCGATTACGGGCTCGACCTTTATGGCAACGCGATCATCGTGAATACGGACTTTGCCGCCGACAATGCGGACGTCGTCTCAGGCTTCCTTGAGGCCGTGGCTATGGGCTGGAAAGACGCCATCGCCGACCCGGCCGCTGTCATGCCCGCGCTCATCGACCGTAACCCGGCGGCTGATGCAGGTCTCGAACAGCGCCGTCTGCAACTGGCCATTGATGCCAATGTGCTGACCGACCACGTCATGGCAAACGGGATGGGAACGATCGACCCGGCCCGGCTGGATGCGGCCATCGAACAGATCAAGATGGTTTATGAGTTCCAGAATGAACCCGACGCGAGCCTCTATTTCACCGATGCCTACCTGCCAGAGGGTGGCTTCCCACTCAATTAACAGGCACGGTTTGTGGGGCGGCCTTGTCGCCCCGCAAGGTAGACCAGAATGACCCCACTCATCGACATCAAGGGCGTGCGGCATGCCTATGAAACGGCCAGCGGCCCACTGCCGGTGCTGGACGGTCTTGATATCACCGTTGCTGAGGGCGGCTTTTGCGCGGTGGTTGGGCCGTCAGGCTGCGGAAAATCCACGCTGACCCGGCTGATCGCAGGCCTGATGCGCCCCGATGAGGGCGAAGTCTGGCTGCATGGTGAACTGGTCAAAGGGCCACGCTCGACCGTCGGCATGGCCTTTCAGAACCCTGTGCTGCTGGAATGGCGCAGCATCCTGCGCAATGTCATGCTGCCGCTCGAAATCGTGCCGGGGGGGTTAAAAGGCAAAGCCGCCGAAGATCGCGCGCGGTCGCTCCTTGCGTTGGTCGGTCTTGAGGGCTTTGAAGACAAACGCCCGTCCGAACTGTCGGGTGGCATGCGCCAGCGCGCCTCACTCTGCCGCGCCTTGGTGCATCAGCCGGATGTGCTGATCCTCGATGAACCCTTTGGTGCGCTCGATGCCTTCACCCGCGAAGATCTTTGGCAAACGATGCATGACGTGAAGGCGAAAGAACCCTTTACCGCCGTTCTGATCACCCATGATCTGCGCGAATCCATCTTTCTGGGCGATCAGGTTGTCGTTCTGTCAGGCCGCCCGGCACATACCCAATATGTCATGGACATCCCCCGTAATGGCATCCCCAGCCTTGATGACCTTTACACACCCGAAGGTGCCGAACGCTTGGCAACACTGCGCCATCAGATCGAAATCGCCCAGGGTCGCGCGCCGGAAGAGGCCGCATCATGAACCCCACCTTGCGCAAAATCCTCGTCCCTACCGCAGCGATGGTCATCTTTCTGGTACTGTGGGAGGCGCTGGTCTGGGTCATGGGGTGGCCGAATTTCAAGATGGCCTCTCCCAGTGACCTGATCCCGGCCTATCAGCGCTATTGGGATCTGTTCCTGATCATGGGCTGGCAGACGCTTTGGCGCACGGTGCTTGGTCTGCTGCTGGCCATCGTGGTAGGCACAGCCATCGGCATGATCATGGGCTTCTCGCGCACAATGCGCGACGCGCTCTATCCGCTGCTGGTTGGTTTCAACGCCATCCCCAAGGCGACCGTTGTGCCCATCGTCGCGCTCATGTTCGTCGGCGCGCATGATTTCAACACCGTGCTGATCGCCTTCATGATCTCTTTCTTCCCGATTGCGGTTTCGGTCTCCATCGGTCTCTCAACACTCGAACCGGAATACCGCGATATTCTGCGCGCGCTGGGCGCCTCGCAAACCACGATCTTCTGGAAGATCGCGCTGCCCAAAACGCTGCCCGAGTTTTTCGGGGCGCTCAAAGTCTCGGTCACGCTCGCCTTCATTGGCACCAACCTGATGGAGATCGTCAGCCCCCATGGCCGCGGCCTTGGCGCACTTTTTGACAGCGGCAAGACGAATTCCGACTATCCGCTGATGTTTGCGGTGCTGATCGCCTTGGCCGTGCTTGGCATCGTCCTCTACTACGTCGTCGTCGCACTGGAACGTATTTTCGCAGGCTGGGCCGAGCGTCAGCCGGGCTAACTTAACTTGTCGGCGCGTAAACCCGGCATTGCGGGTCAACTGGCGTGGGGCTGACCAGAAATGTGGTCTCGGGCGGCATGCCGCTTTCCTCGATCCAGACACCGTTCAGGCAGAAATCCTGCGCGTAATTGCCGAGGTTGAAACCAAATCCGGGGTTGCCGCAATCCTCTGCCGTACCATCGGCGTTCCACGCCTGGCTGACGCCCAGGCCCACATCGCCGGGGGTCATGAAGGCGTTGCGGGACGGATCAAAATGCAGGATCCAGCTGTCATCCGGCTCACGCGTTGCCATATCCCATTTGCCAAGCAGCGTGCCTTCGAGATATCCGGCGATGCGGAACTCGGTCACATCATCCTGCGTAACTAGCGGTTTGTTCAATGCTGAAGGGCTGATCGTCATCTGCCCGACCATCGAGTAGTCATTTGCGCCCAGCCAGCAGAAATAGAATTGCGCGGCCTGCGCATTGCTGGCCAAGACACTCAAGATCATCGCACACAGCCGGATCAAACCGCATTCTCCCGCATCACATGGCCTGCCAGATAGAGCGACCCGCAAATGAGGATACGCGCATTTGGGCTTTGGGTGGTAATCTGGCGAATTGCCGCAGCGACGCTGTCGGCTGTCGTGGCAGGCAGTCCCACGGCCTCTGCCGCATCCGCCGTCTCATCCGCCGTCAAAGTGGCGCGTTCGTCGGGGATCGACACGGCCGTCAAGCTCTCGACCACCGCGGCCAATGGAGCCAGATAGCCACCCACATCCTTGGTCTTCAGCATGCCACAAATCAGATGTGTTGGGCGCGGGGGCAAATCTTTGAGGGTCGCCGCGATCGCCCGCCCCGCCGCCGGGTTATGCCCCCCGTCAAGCCACAGTTCCGCTGTGCCCGCCAAATCGCATAAAGGCCCGCTGCGCAGCCGCTCCATCCGGGCAGGCCACTCGGCGCGGGTCACCGCCGCTTCACACGCGGCCTCATCCCGGCCCAGTGCCCGCAAGGCGGCAATCGCGGACCCCGCATTCATCACCTGATGTGCGCCCGGCAGATTGGGCATCGGCAAATCCAAGAGCCCCGTCTCATCCTGATAGACCAGCCGCCCACGTTCTACGCCCACATGCCAGTGCTGCCCATACGCGAGAAGCGGAGCGCCGAGCGCCCCCGCCACCCGCTCAATCACATCCATACTCTCGTCATGCTGTGGACCCACGACACAAGGCACGCCGCGCTTGATAATCCCTGACTTTTCACCCGCAATCTGAGCCAGCGTATCACCCAGAAACCGCTGGTGATCCATGTCCACTGGCGTGATCACCGTCAGCAAGGGCTTGTCGACCACATTGGTGGCATCGAGCCTGCCACCCAGACCTACCTCCAACAGCGTGTAGTCCGCTTCCGCCTCGGCAAAGGCGAGCAGCGCGGCTACGGTCGTGATCTCAAAATAGGTGATCGGCTTGCCGTCATTGGCTACATAGCAGCGGTCGAGAACCTCCGTCAGCGCCTCTTCGGAAATGAGCGTCCCCGCCAGGCGGATCCGCTCATGAAACCGCGCCAGATGCGGTGACGTATACGCATGCACTCGCGCGCTGCCCTGCTCCAGCCCCGCGCGGATCATCGCTTGCGTTGACCCTTTGCCATTGGTGCCCGCGATGTGGATGACCGGGGGCAAGCGCCGCTCCGGATTGCCAACAGCCTCCAACAAATTCCAGACACGATCCAGTACCAAATCAATGACCTTGGGATGCAAGGCCATCATCCGTTCCAGGATCACGTCAGAGCGGGCGGTCACTTCGCCTCTTCGGGGGCAATCGGGTTTTCGAGCTGCAATGCGGCGTCCGATGTGATTTCGGGCGCGGGCAGATCCCCTTTGACTGGGGCGGGCTGCTGCATCAGCAGCCGCACAATCGTGACCAGTTCGTCCTTCAGATCTGTTCGCTTGGTCACACGGTCAAGCATGCCGTGATCGAGAAGGTATTCAGCGCGCTGGAACCCCTCGGGCAGTTTTTCCCCAATCGTCTGTTCAATCACCCGCGCACCGGCAAAGCCGATCAGCGCATTGGGTTCGGCGATCTGCACATCGCCCAGCATCGCGTAAGAGGCTGTGACCCCGCCGGTCGTCGGATGGGTCAGGACCACGATGTAAGGCAGCCCCGCCTCTTTGAGCATCTGCACCGCAATCGTTGTGCGGGGCATTTGCATCAGGCCCAGTATCCCCTCTTGCATCCGCGCACCACCTGCAGCGGAAAAAAGGATCATTGGGCGTTTCAGCTCAATCGCGCGTTCAGCGGCAGCAACAATCGCGTTGCCCACATAGATCGACATCGACCCGCCCATAAAGGAAAAGTCCTGCACGGCGACCACAACAGGCGTCCGACCCATCTCGCCCTCGGCCACCAGCATCGCGTCTTTCTCACCGGTCTTCTTGCGCGCCTCTTTGATCCGGTCGGTATAGCGTTTCTGGTCGCGGAAATGTAGCGGATCGGGGACGGCATCGGGCACCGGCACCTCAACAAACACGCCGCCATCAAAAACCGAATGCAGCCTGTCCCGCGCCCCGATGGGCATGTGGTGGCCGCAATTGGTGCAAACATTCAGGTTCTCGGCCAGTTCGCGGTGAAACAGCATGGTCCCGCAATTGTTGCACTTGGTCCACAGGTTCTCCGGCACCTCACGCCGCGAAAAGAGCGAGTTGATCGTAGGGCGGACGTAATTGGTGATCCAGTTCATGCGGGGTCCCTGTGTTATTGCCTGTCAAATATGCCGCAGGCGGGGGAAATGCAATCAGGCGCGCAAGAGGCGGCGCAGGATGGCCCAGGTCAGCACCAGCATGACCACGAAGCCCAGATAGGCCAGCGGCGGGGTATCAACGACGTCATAAGGCGTCACTCGCAGCGCAAGCCCATCCATTTCGCCCGGCGAACCAAAAACGCCAAATACGATGAGGTTATTGGCAAAATGCCAGCCCCAGGCCGCCCCTAGATTTCCCGTCACCCGGGCAAGGTCCGCCCAAAGCATCGCGAGGATGAAAATCACACCGATGATCAGCCACGTGATCGGCCCATAGCTGGTCGGGTTGAAATGCAAGAGCGCGAACAGGATTTGGGGGATCGCCATCCAGATGATCGGGGAACGAAAGCGCGCTGCCATCTGCTGCATCAGGTAGCCGCGAAACATCAGCTCCTCCGCGCCGGTCTGAAAGATCAGGGCAATGACCAGAACCGGCAGCCAGGCCAGAAAAACATCCCATGAGACATTCGGGGTGCTGTCGTAAAACAGATGCCACACCCCGATATTGATCGCCTGCAACGTGAGGAACAGGCCAGCGCCAATGGCGAAATTGCGTGCGACCTTGCCTTGGCCCATCAGACTGCGCCAGCCGCGTTTATGTAACACGCGCGCCACGAGCCAGACCGCAAAGAAAGCGCCCATAAAGACGCCCAGGAAAGACACGACGCCAAGTGGGGTCCCGCCGTCAAAGATCGCCCGATCCGCCACCAGGGCTGGCGCAAGATATGTGACAGCTGCCGATAGCGCGATGGCGAAGGCAAAGGTCAGCACAACCCAGGCCACCACCCCGACGATCACCCGCCAGAGTGCCGGATAAGCGCGGGCAGGTGCTACAAAACTTTCAAATGGGTCCGAAAAGGTTGGTGTTGTCATCGTTTCAAACTGATCCGCGCGCTGAGCCACATAATCAACACCGAAAGTCCGGTGGTCACCATGCTGAAAGCCATCCAAATCCCTGCAACAGCAGCGATTTCCGCGCTGATGATGTCAGGGTCCTCATAAGGGTATATGATCAGGGCGAGCCCCGACATGGGCCAGCCTTCGATCCCGACAAACAGAACCGCGGCGAGGTTATTGGCCAAGTGCAGGCCGATGGCCGCACCCAGATTGCCCGTGCGCGCCGTCAGATCCGCGCAGGCAAGACCCAGAAGCGTGGCCCAGAAGACATAGACAAGCCCCTCTGCAGTGCTGTTGGCGTTCCAGAAATGCCAGATCCCAAAGAGAAGCGATGGCAGGCCCATCCAGACCCATGGATTGGTGGAAAGACAGGCGAGCTGCTGCTGGAGATAGCCGCGAAAGATGATCTCTTCGGTTGTGACCTGGATCAGGATGACAAAAACTGCGGGCATCAACAGCGCCAGCCATAAGGTGATGTTGCGGATTTCGGCCGGCTCGCCCCATGATCCCAGCGGCATAATGACCTGTGTGATCAACAGGATCATGCCCACCGCCACCGTCGTTTTGCGAAAGTCGAACCAGGCGGCGTGATAAGGCCCGATCAGCGACCAGAAACCGCGGCCGTGCACGCGACGCAATGCCTTGACAAAGACCCAGGCCGAGACCCCGAAAATCGCAAATTGCGCGAGGGCTGCGACCGGGGTGATCGCGTCATAGAACGCGGTCTGTGCCCGTTCCGGCAGAAAGGCCATCAGAATGACCGGGAAGGCGAAGAACGCCGCAAGGAACGTGGCCCCGACCGTGACGATATTGCTCGGGTGGGTCACGTTTTGCGCAGGGCGGATAAAGTCGCGATGCGGTGCGTAAGCGTCGGCCATGCCGGACCCTATGCCGCGTGGGCATCACCCTGCAACCGCGACTTCAACCTTGCACCCCGGCCACCCACTATTTAGACCCGAACGCAGCAGTTTTCCGGGAGAAGTTCAGATGCTCAAAGGCAAGGTCGACAAAACCAATCTGCCCAGCCGCCACGTAACCGAAGGCCCATCGCGCGCGCCGCATCGGTCCTATTTCTACGCGATGGGTCTGGATGAAGAGGCGATCCAGCAGCCTTGGGTCGGCGTTGCGACTTGCTGGAACGAGGCGGCACCCTGCAACATCGCCCTGAACCGGCAGGCGCAGTCGGTGAAGCTGGGTGTCAAAAAGGCGTTTGGGACACCCCGTGAGTTCACCACCATCACCGTCACCGATGGGATCGCGATGGGGCATGAGGGGATGCGCTCCTCGCTGGCATCGCGCGAAGCCATCGCCGATACGGTTGAACTGACGATGCGCGGGCATTGCTATGACGCGCTTGTGGGGCTGGCGGGCTGCGACAAGTCCCTGCCTGGCATGATGATGGCGATGGTGCGACTGAATGTACCATCCGTCTTTATCTATGGCGGGTCGATCCTGCCGGGTCGCCTTGAAGGCAAAGACGTGACCGTACAGGACGTTTTTGAGGCGGTCGGCAAACATCAGGCGGGCAATATGTCGGATGCAGAGCTTGAAGTTCTGGAACGGGTCGCCTGCCCCAGCGCCGGTGCCTGTGGAGGCCAGTTTACGGCCAACACCATGGCCTGCGTGTCCGAGGCTGTGGGGCTTGCCCTTCTCAATTCCTCCGGCGCGCCCGCCCCTTACGAAAGCCGCGACCAATACGGCGTGGCCTCGGGCGAGGCGGTTATGAACCTGATCGAAAAGAACATCCGCGCCCGCGATATTGTGACCCGGAAGAGCCTGGAAAACGCTGCACGGATCGTGGCCTGCACCGGCGGGTCGACCAATGCAGGTCTGCACCTGCCCGCCATCGCCGCCGAGGCCGGGATTGATTTTGACCTCTTCGACGTCTGCGACATCTTCCGCGACACGCCCTATTTCGTCGATCTGAAACCGGGCGGGCAATATGTGGCCAAGGACCTTTACGAGGCGGGTGGCGTGCCCATCGTGATGAAGGAACTCCGCAAGGCTGGCCTGATCCATGAAGATTGCATGACCGCATCCGGCCGCACCATGGGCGAAGAGCTCGACATGATCAAAGGCGAGGCGGATGGCCGCGTTGTCTATCCTGTTGAAACACCGCTGACCCCGACGGGCGGCGTTGTCGGCCTTAAAGGCAACCTCGCCCCCGATGGGGCCATCGTGAAAGTCGCGGGGATGAGCGAAGAAGAGCAAAGCTTCTCCGGCCCCGCCCGCGTTTTTGAATGCGAAGAAGACGCGTTCGAGGCGGTCAAGGCGCGCCAGTATGAAGAAGGCGAAGTGATCGTCATCCGGAACGAAGGCCCCTCTGGCGGGCCGGGCATGCGCGAGATGCTGGCGACGACCGCCGCCCTGTCCGGTCAGGGCATGGGCAAGAAAGTGGCGCTCATCACCGATGGCCGCTTTTCGGGCGCCACACGCGGGTTCTGCGTGGGCCATGTGGGGCCAGAGGCCGCCCATGGCGGGCCGATTGGCCTTTTGCAGAATGGCGACATGATCACGATCAACGCCATCACTGGCGAATTGAAAGTTGATCTCAGCGAAGAAGACCTCGCCCAGCGCAAAGCAGACTGGAAAGGCCCGAAAGAGACGATCTATGCCTCCGGCGCGCTCTGGAAATACGCGCAGCTTGTGGGTGGGGCGCGCAAAGGCGCGCTGACCCATCCCGGTGCCAAGGGCGAAAAACACATCTACATGGATCTCTGAACAGAATGCTGCGCCTTTTTGCAGGCCTTGCGCTGGCTTCCGCCTGCGCGGCCTGCACGCCCACCGCACCCGCCAAAACCGTGGCACTCGCCGATGGTACCGTCATCGCGACGACACCAGAGGGCTACTGCGTCGATGGCCCATCCAGCCAGCTGCGTAACGGTTTTGCCGTCCTTGCACCTTGCGCAACGCTTGGTGATCCCGGCCCGGCGCCCAAGGTGGTTGGCGTTGCGACGATCCAGGTTGGCCCGCCCGATAGCGGCGCCGTAAAAGACGCCGAAATCCCGCTGCGTGACTTCCTGATCACCGATGCCGGGAACGCGCTTCTCAGCGCCGATGGCAAGGACAGTGACGTGACAATCCTGTCAACCCAGGCGTTCAACAACCGGGTCATGGTCCACTTTGTCGACAAGGGCACACCGCCCCTCCCCGGCCTGCAGGGCGAGGAATGGCGCGCCTTTACGGATGTAAACGGGCGTCTGGTGACGATCGCGGTGCGCGGGTTGACCTCTGCGCCCTTGCAAGATGGCCCGGGGGCGGGGCTTTTGAAGCTTGTGCTTGGCGGAGTGAAGGCACCACCAGATGAGCCGACCGAGACGCCGGCGGACGACCCCGAAGCTTAGGCTATTTGCATTGCAGCGCAGGCTTGGCACACTGGGCGGCAGGAATAAGGACACAACCCGCAATGCCCCTCAGCCCGCAAGGCCCCATCGGACACTTTCTGCATCGACGGATGTTGAAGCGGTGGCGCTTGGCAGCGCGGGCGGCACACGACACCGACCTGGGCACCTTGAAAAACCTGCGCCAGCAGGCCCGTCAATTGCAGCGTCCCTTGCAAGAAATTGTGCACACCGCAGAGGCGCGGATGGCGCTGCCATCTGTCGAAGCGACAGCACCACCTCGCCCTACCGGCACCGACTGGTCCTGGCGCCCCAAAGCCTGGCAAGCGGCCTTCGCCGCGCCCGGCGCCGCCAATGCGCAGAACAGAACGCCGCTTGGAAACGAGCTCACGCTCTTTCACGACTGCCCATTGGCCGAAATTGCGATCCGGCAGGTGCGTAACACGCGCAAGCAGAATGCAGCACCTTTTGGCGTGCAGATCGACATATTTCATTTCCAGGGCAGCTATCTGTCGCTGGTTATCGAGATCCCGACCGAGGCTTGTGCCGACCTGCGCAGGCGCCATGTCATCCAACTGGCAGGCGTTATCGAACGGGAACAGCCAATTACCATCTATGCCCGGATCAACGTCCTCAATGGACCCAATACCGAGCAGATTCTGCTGACCCTGCCCGATGACACGCCCGAAACCATGGTGGAGTTCGACCTCGCCTACAGCCAGCTCAACGAAAAACGGGCAGAGCGGATGTGGGTCGACCTGATGTTCGAAAGCCCAAAGATGAACCAGATCACCCTGCGCGATCTGACCTTCTGCCGCCACCCGCGCGCGGACATTTGAGGATCATGAGATGAGCGACCTGATACTCACCAAAACACAGCTGCAGGGCGGCATCTGGGAAGGCGAGATTGCGGGTTCAGTTTCTGATGAGCCGAGGATATCGGTTATCCATCAGGGGGCCGAGATTGAAGGCGTCACCGTCAGTCAAGGAGACGAAATCGGCACCTGGCGGGTCACATTTCCAGTGCCACTGCACCTGATCAGCGACGGCATCCAGACGTTTGTGGTAAGCGATGATCATGGGCGTCGGCTTGGCAGTCTGGACCTTTTGGCGGGCGAGGCGCTGGCCGGTGATATCCGCGCGGAACTGAACCTATTACGCGACGAATTGGATATGCTGAAAAAAGCATTCCGGCAGCATTGTCGCGAAACATGAGGCGTCCCTACGCCAAGTGCGACACTTCGGATCACTATAATACAGCCCATAAACTCATTGTCAGAATGACAACCAGTCTGGCTAAGCCCTCGTAACAATGGCGTTAACAGGGACTTGAAAGGACACTCCCATGAACCGTCGTTTTGCATTGAAGTCAGTCATCCTCGCGGCAGGCGTGGCCGTTGCCGCCGCTTGTGCGCCGATGGAGAGCGAACCTGATATCGTCGATATCGCCGCCTCCAATGGCAACTTCAACACGCTCGTTGCCGCTGTTACAGCGGCTGGCCTCGTCGATACGCTAAAAAGCGAAGGGCCCTTCACCGTCTTCGCCCCAACTGATGAGGCGTTTGCTGCACTCCCAGCCGGCACGGTCGACAACCTGCTGCTGCCCGAAAACAAGGACCAGCTGACAGCGATCCTGACCTATCACGTTGTCCCCGGCGCTGTGACATCCGACCAGCTTGCCGGTCAGCGCCTCTCGGTTGCGACCGTGAATGGCGAAGAAGTGCATATTGACGGCACCAACGGTGTGAAGGTTGACGATGCCACGGTGACGACTGCGGATATCATCGCCTCAAACGGTGTGATCCACGTGATCGACAGCGTGTTGCTGCCATAAGAACATACTGCATCACTGCAGTTCCAAAGGCCCTGCCGCGCATCGCCCTATCGCGCGGCAGGGCTTTTTTGTAACCTATCCAAAGACCTTAACTGTTTGCAGAAAACGTCCGCCCGACCAGGCGCCTCATGACTTTGCTGCCGATCCGCGCTATCCAAAACCCGTCATGGCTTTGGCCTCCATGCGAAAGGATCGTTGACGATGTCGCAATACCCGCTCGACCCCGCTTATCTGATCAATGATGAGGAGGCGTTGCGGGCACTCTTTCCGCAAGTCACACCCATCGCCGCGAAGAAAAGCGTGAAGCAGCTCGACAAACATGCGCGGGAACTCATTGCACGTGCGCCGTTCCTCTGTATCGGAACGCAGCGCCCTGACGAGCAGGCCGATGTCAGCCCACGCGGTGATGCTCCTGGCTTTGTTCAAGTGCTCGACGAGACCACGCTGCTGATCCCCGACCGGCCCGGCAACAACCGCCTTGATACGCAAGCCAACATCCTCGCCAATCCAGCCGTCGGCCTGCTTTTCATCATCCCCGGCTTTGACGAAACGCTGCGCGTGAACGGCACCGCCAGGATCACGCGTGACCCCAAGCTGCTTGCGGACAGCGCGGTGAACGGGCGTGTGCCCCTGACCGCGATCATCGTGAGTATTGAAGAGATCTTCATCCATTGCGCCAAGGCCTTTCGCCGGTCGAAGCTGTGGGACCCCAGCCAGCACCAAGACCGGCGCGAGATGCCGTCGCTCATCGAAATCGTTCTGGATCAGACGAGTGGCAGGCCGGATGATCCTGATGAGATGCGGCGGCTCAATGATCGGCTTGAGGAAACCTACCGCACGAAGCTTTATTAGCTTTCCGATAGCAGCACGTTGAGCGCTGCAATCTCTGTCTCGGCCCAGACCCGCACACCGGCTTGCCGCAACGCCGCAGCGGTCGTGCCCATTCCGGCTTTGGTCACGCCCGTAAAACTACCGTCATAGATAAAGCTTGACCCACAAGAGGGCGAGCCATCCGTTAGCACCGCATGGCGACACCCATGCCGGGTCGCCAATTCGACGGTATCGCTGGCCGCCCGCCGGTAGAGGTCCGACACATCGCGACCGGTCTTTTCCACCACAGCCGCCTGCCCCGCCAAAACATCCGCGCCCTGCGAGGCCGCATTCCGTCCATCGCCCAGCGCAGCAATCTCCGCTGGCGGGCGAGGTGTCGGAAAACCCACCGCAACCTCCGGACAGATTGCCACCAGCCGACCCTTTGCTTGCCACGCATCAAGGATCGCATCGGAACCTGACGCCTTGGCCGTGCCGTTATATCGCAAGGGCCGCCCGAGCAGACAGGCTGAGATCAGGATTTTGTCCATGTTGCGCTGATAACGCGCCATCTGCTGACAACCAAGCACCACATCCTGTCGAGCGCATATTGCGCTGCCATAAATGGGAGCCACGCAAAGGCAACCGCACAAATCAAGCGAATGCTCGCTACACACTCTGCAATTTTGCACAGTGCAGTCTTCACGTTATTCCTCTTTTCCTCTGGCAGACGGCACACTAGGTTCCCCGCACCCAGCCAAAGGCCCACTCCATGTCCGCAATCGTTTCTGTCCAAAACCTGCGCAAAGCCTATGAGGGCGGTTTTGAGGCATTGAAATCCGTCAATATCGATATCGAAGAGGGTGAAATCCTCGCTTTGCTTGGCCCGAATGGCGCGGGGAAGACAACGCTGATCTCAACGATTTGCGGCATCACGGTGCCCACGTCGGGAACGATCACCGTGGGCGGGCATGACACACAGACAGACTTTCGGGCAGCCCGCAATCTGATTGGGCTGGTACCGCAAGAGATCAATCTTGAACCGTTTGAGACGGTGATGAGCACGGTCAGCTTTTCGCGGGGTCTGTTCGGTAAGGCGCGCAACGATGCGTATATCGACGGCATCCTTGAACAGCTTTCGCTGAGCGATAAGAAGAACAGCAAGATCATGACCCTTTCGGGAGGCATGAAGCGGCGCGTGCTGATCGCCAAGGCGCTTAGCCATGAGCCACGGGTGCTGTTTCTGGACGAACCGACTGCTGGCGTCGATGTGGAACTGCGCAAGGATATGTGGGAGGTTGTGGCAGGCCTCAAAGCCTCTGGCGTGACCATCATCCTGACCACGCACTACATTGAAGAGGCCGAGGCGATTGCGGACCGCATCGGCGTGATCAACAAAGGCGAAATCCTGCTCGTGCAGGACAAGGCCGATTTGATGGCGCAGATGGGGCAAAAGCAGTTGCGCATTGATCTGGCGGAGGCGGCGGCGGACATCCCCGACACGCTCAACGCCTACAACCTGACGCGCGCCGATGACGGGCTGAGCCTGACCTACAGCTACGACACATCCGGCGAACGCACCGGCATCACAACCTTGCTCAACGACCTGCAAAAGGCCGGGCTGCAAATGAAAGATATCCAAACGGCGCAAAGCAGTCTCGAAGACATCTTTGTCGGTCTGGTGAAGGAAACGTCATGAACCTGCAAGCGATCTACACGATCTATATGTTTGAGATGAAGCGGTTTTTCCGCACATTGACGCAAAGCCTGATCTCACCCGTCTTGTCCACATCGCTCTACTTTGTGGTCTTCGGCGCAGCCATCGGCAGCCGGATCGATCAGGTCGAAGGGGTGAGCTACGGCGCCTTCATCGTGCCGGGCCTCATCATGCTGTCGGTCATGACGCAGGCGACCTCAAACGCCAGTTTCGGCATCTATTTCCCCAAATTCATCGGCACGATTTATGAGCTTCTGTCGGCACCTGTGAACTTCCTCGAAATTGTCATGGGTTATGTCGGGGCCGCGGCGACCAAGGCATTGTTCATCGGGGTAATCATCCTGATCACGGCGTTTTTCTTCGTCGAAATCCAGATCGCCCACCCCCTCGCGATGATCGCTTTTCTCATTCTGACCTGTATCAGTTTCTCCCTTCTAGGGTTCATCATTGGCATTTGGGCGGGCAACTTTGAGCAACTGCAATTGATCCCGCTTCTCGTGATCACACCGCTCGTCTTCCTTGGAGGGTCGTTCTACTCAATTACGATGCTGCCGCCGGTCTGGCAGACGATCACGCTGTTCAATCCGGTCGTCTATCTGATCAGCGGTTTCCGCTGGTCATTCTTTGGCACCGCAGATGTGGGGATTGGCATTTCGCTGTTTGCGATCGCGCTTTTCACCGGCATTTGTCTGGCGACGATCTGGTGGATTTTCCGTACAGGCTGGCGGATCAGGCAGTAGGCCTTGTGTGCCCTGACAGAAGGCCTAAGTAGGGGCGCATGAAAAGATTCATCCCCTTTATGCAATCTGATCCGCTGGTTGCCGTTATACGGCTGCAGGGTGCGATCATGAATTCGGGCCGGGGCCTTGATAACCCCAGCCTTGCACCCGTCATTGAGAAGGCCTTCAGCCGGGGCAAACCCGCTGCGGTCGCATTGGAGATCAACTGCCCTGGTGGTTCTCCTGTCCAATCTTCGTTGATCGCCTCGCGTATCCGGCGTCTGGCGGATGAGAAGAAGGTGCCGGTTTTCGCCTTTGTCGAAGATGTCGCGGCCTCGGGCGGCTATTGGCTGGCCTGTGCTGCCGATGAGATCTTCATCGATAGCTGCTCCATTACCGGCTCCATCGGTGTGATCAGCGCCGGGTTCGGCGTGCATGAGGCCATTGAGAAGGTTGGCGTGCAGCGGCGCGTCCATACGGCTGGAAAGTCAAAATCGTTGCTTGATCCCTTCCGCCCCGAAAAGCCTGCAGATGTGAAAAAGCTGAAAGGCTGGCTCGAAGATCTGCACGCGACCTTTATCGAATACGTGAAGTCACGGCGCGGGCTGAAGCTTTCTGACAACCCCGAGCTTTTCACAGGCGAAGTCTTCATCGGCCAGAAAGGCATCGATGCGGGGCTTGCGGACGGCATCGGTCATCTGGCCCCGGTGATGAAAGAGCGCTTTGGCGAGAAGGTGAAATTCCGCCGCTACGACCAGAAGAAACCACTTCTGGCACGGTTCGGCGCGCGCTTTGTCGATGACACGCTTGCGGGCCTCGAAGAGCGGGCGGCCTTTGCGAGGTTCGGCCTGTGATCCTCAAGGCGATCTTTTTCTTTCTCGCCTTCATGATGGTGCTGGGCATTTTCGGCAAGCTGCGGTTTCCAGGGCAAGACCGGCTGGCCAGCGCCAAATGCCCCAAATGCAACCGCTATCGCATCGGCAAGGGCCCGTGTAATTGCGAAAAGGGCGGCAAATGAAGGCACTTGTGACCGGCGCAGGCGCAAGACTGGGGCAAGCCATGGCGGTTTATCTTGGCCAGCGCGGCTATGATGTGGCCGTGCATTACGCCGGATCGCAGGCAGGCGCGGAAGAGACCGTGGCGAAACTGAAAGCCATGGGGCGCGACGCCATGGCGCTACAAGCCGACCTGTTGGATGAAGCCGCCACGCAAGACCTGATCCCACGCGCCGTAGACGCCCTTGGCGGCCCGCTCACTTGCCTGGTCAACAACGCTTCGATCTTTGAATATGACACGATCCAGACCGCCACGCGGGAAAGCTGGGACCGGCATCTGGAATCGAACCTGCGCGCGCCCTTCGTCCTGACCCAGCATTTTGCGCAGCAAGCACCAGAGCCGATCCATGACGAAATGAATGAGCCGGTCGCCCAAGCTCTCGTCATCAACATGCTCGATCAGCGCGTGCATAAACTCACGCCCGAATTCATGAGCTACACGATCGCCAAGATGGGCCTCTGGGCGATGACACGGACGACGGCGCAGGCGCTTGCCCCGAAAATCCGGGTCAACGGCATCGGCCCGGGGCCGACATTGCAGGGCCATCGGCAAAGCAAAACGCATTTCGACAGGCAGCGCGCGGCGACGGTGCTGAAACGCGGCGCGAACCCTGCCGACATCACCGCCGCCCTTGGATATTTCCTCGACGCGCCTGCGGTAACAGGGCAAATGCTGGCCGTTGACGGAGGGCAACATCTGGCCTGGGAAACCCCCGATGTGCTTGGGGTTGAGTAACCGCGCGTCAGACTTACGCACGGGCGTCGTCAAAGGTTCACAAACTGTTTACAAATGCTCTATTTATCAATGTGTTACCAAAACGTGAAGAAAAATACTGAATGAAATCAGTATCTTGAGTTACTGCCTAATTTTTAGGCAACTCGACGAAGTCAGCCAAATACAAAGGAAAATCCACGCTGCCCGCAATTCACCCACGGACTTATCCACAGAAAAAGTGGATGCCTTTCCTCTTGTACCCGCTGCGTTACCATTGCAGCCAAACCAGAATCACGAGCCAGGCATGAGCGACACCACATCCACCGGATATGACGTGATCCATGGCTATTTGCGTACGCTGGATTCCTCGCCCGGTGTCTATCGCATGCTCGATGCCGAGAGCCGGGTGCTATACGTCGGCAAGGCGCGGAATCTGAAGAACCGCGTCAGCAGCTACAGCCGCCCCGGCCAGCACTCGCCCCGGATCGCGCGGATGATCCGCGAGACCGCGTCGATGATGTTCCTGACCACGCGGACCGAGACCGAGGCGCTGCTTCTCGAACAGAACCTAATCAAACAGCTCAAGCCGCGCTACAACGTGTTGTTGCGGGACGATAAGAGCTTTCCGAATATCCTCGTCGCCAAGGACCACCCCTTCCCGATGATCAAGAAGCATCGCGGCGCGAAGAAACAGAAGGGCGACTATTACGGCCCCTTTGCTGGCGCGGGGGCTGTGAACCGGACGCTCAACCAGTTGCAGCGCGCATTTCTGCTGCGCAATTGCTCCGATTCGGATTTTGAGACCCGCACGCGCCCCTGCCTGCAATACCAGATCAAGCGCTGTTCCGGCCCCTGTTGCGGGCTGATCAGTGAAGCGGATTATGCGGCCTCCGTCCGCGACGCCGAACAATTCCTGCAAGGCCGCACCAAGGGCATTCAGGAGGCGCTGGCCCAACAGATGCAGGACGCCGCCGCCGAGATGGAGTTTGAGCGCGCCGCCGCCTTGCGCGACCGGATCAAGGCGCTGACCCAGGTACAATCGGCGCAAGGCATCAACCCGCAATCCACGGCAGAGGCCGATGTGATCGCACTGCACCGTGACGGCGGCCAGGCCTGTGTGCAGGTCTTTTTCATCCGCGCCAACCAGAACTGGGGCAACCACGACTACTACCCCCGCATCAGCGGCGACGAAGACCCTGCCGAGGTGATGGAGGCATTTGTCGGCCAGTTCTATTCCAATCGCGAACCGCCCCGGATGCTGATCCTCTCGCACGGGCTCGATAACGATGACCTGATGGCCGCCGCCCTGTGCGAAAAGGCAGGGCGCAAGGTCGAGATCGTAATCCCCCAGCGCGGTGAAAAGGCGGAACTGGTGCAATCGGCCTTGCGCAACGCCCGCGAAAGCCTCGCCCGCAAGATGTCCGAGACGGCAACGCAGACCAAATTGCTCAAAGGCGTGGCCGAGGCATTCGACCTCGCAAAGACACCTGAACGCATCGAGGTCTACGACAACTCCCACATCCAGGGCGCGCATGCGGTGGGGGCGATGATCGTGGCGGGGCCGGACGGGTTCGATAAGAACCAGTACCGCAAGTTCAACATCAAGGACACAAAGATCACGCCGGGCGATGATTTCGGCATGATGAAAGAGGTGCTGACCCGCCGGTTCCAACGCCTCTTGAAAGAAGACCCTGAAAGGGCGCAAGGCACGTGGCCCGATCTTCTCTTGATCGACGGCGGCGCGGGTCAGGTGAGTGCCGTGCAAGAGATCATGGATGACCTGGGCGTCGCCGACATCCCGATGGTCGGCGTGGCCAAGGGTGAAGATCGCGATGCCGGGAAAGAGGAATTCTACCGCACAGGCAAACCCGTCATGGCACTGCGCCACAACGACCCGGTGCTCTACTTCATCCAAAGGATGCGGGACGAGGTCCACCGTTTTGCCATCGGCACCCACCGCGCGAAACGCTCCAAGGCCATCGGCGCTACACCGCTTGATGACATTCCCGGCGTCGGGGCCACGCGCAAACGCGCATTGCTTGCACATTTCGGATCAGCCAAGGCAGTGGCGCGCGCCAACCTTGCCGATCTCAAGGCCGTCGACGGCGTCTCAGCCAATATGGCACAGACGATCTATGACTTCTTTCACGAAAACGGCTGACTGCTAGCGGACTCAGCTACGTCCGAAGGGCGCATTGCGTCCGGCGAAGAGCAGCAAAACGAGAACGAAAAGAACAGCGACGGCGACCTGACTGATCAGCCTTTGCGCCGCAAAGGTCACTGTAACTACGCCATCATCAATGCGAACCTCATCCAGAACCAGGGCGGCCAAAGCGATATTGCCGCCCGCCGACCTCAGATCATAGATCGGGAAGGCGTTCAGAAACGTCTGCAAGATACGGCCAAAAAGCTCTTTGAGCGCAGAGGTCAGTTCGGGGTCGAAAGCCGTGGTCGCCACAGCGTCATCCGTTACGGCCTGCAAAGCTGTCCGGGCACCTTGCACCAGAAGGTCACCCAAATCCCTACGCGTCGTCTCGGTCGCACCCTCTTCTGCAAAGTCAAGCGCAATCTCCCGGTAGTCCAGATCCCGCAAGTAGAACGCCCCGTCCTGATACTGAATCTGCAAGGCGGCTGAGATGGCAACATCGCCGCGATACATGGGCGAGGTTGCTGTCACCGCCCACTCGGTCTCGACACGGTTGCCTGCGCTTAACGTAACCGTCCCCGCATTGATCACTGCAGAACCGACATCTTGCTGGGTCTCAAAAGGCAACCTGTCCGCAATGGCCGTGTTGATCTGCGCCTGCGTGACCGTGATCGGCAAGGGCGGCAGCAGGAAAAACCCGAGCGCGAGCAACGCCAGAAGAACGGAAAACACAATGATACCAAACCGCCGCATCACGCTGGCCCTTACAAACGCCCCTGCGATGCACCTTACTGCAGGTGACGATGTCCCGCCAACGGTCCCGGCCCTGTCATGACTGTCCTCGGCACTGGGGCAACCTGCCGCAGCGCTAGGCCGACGCATGTATGGTCTGGCATCCGCTCGCAGGCCACGCTACGACTTTGGATATGACGCTGAACCTGCCCAATATCCTCACCATCCTGCGCCTTGCCGCAGCGCCGGGCGTGGTGGTGATGTTTCTCTATTTCCACCGGCCCTGGGCGGATTGGTTTGCGCTGGTTCTTTTTGTCGTGGCCGCGTTGACGGATTTTCTTGACGGCTACCTCGCCCGCGCGTGGAAGCAGGAGACCAAGCTGGGCGCAATGCTGGACCCGATTGCTGACAAGGCGATGGTGATCATCGCGCTGATCGTGATCACCGGCTTTTCCGGCATGAACCCATGGATCCTGCTGCCCGCCACCGTGATCATCTTTCGCGAGGTATTTGTCTCTGGCCTACGCGAGTTCCTCGGCGACACTGCAGGTACACTGAAAGTCACCAAGCTTGCGAAATGGAAGACCACCGCGCAGATGGTCGCCATCGCCATGCTCTTTGCCACCGGCGCGTTTGAACACTACTTTGGCATGCAGTCGCTCGCCATGACCTCTGAAATGGTGGAGGCGGCGATCACAGGGACCGGCCCGGATGACCTGGGCCTGCGGTGGAAGTACCAGGGCATGAATATCAGCTGGTGGGGCGGCATAATCATGCTGTGGCTCGCCGGGGTGCTGACATTAGCCAGCGGCTGGGACTATTTCCAGAAGGCGCGGCCCTATTTGAAGGATGGTGCGACATGAATGTGATGTATTTTGCCTGGGTCCGCGAACGGATCGGCATCCCGCAGGAAACGGTCGAGACAGAGGCCGCCACCGTCAATGATCTGATCGCTGAATTGCGGGGCCGCGAAGAACGTTATGAGGCCGCATTCGCGGACATCAGTGCCTTACGGGTGGCGCTTGATCAGGAACTGTCGGATTTCGATGCGTCACTTTCAGGCGTGCGCGAAGTGGCGTTCTTTCCACCGATGACTGGTGGTTAGATGCTCGTCCGCGTACAGACCGAGCCATTTGACGCGGGCGCGGAACTGAATGCCTTTGCGCAAGGCCACACGGATGTCGGCGCGGTGGTCAGCTTTACCGGAGTGGTACGCGATACTAACGGCGATCTGACCGAGATGCAGATCGAACATTACCCCGGCATGACCGAACGCGCGATTGGCAAGATCGTGGATGAAGCCACGGCGCGTTGGAACCTCGCCGATGCGCTCGTTATCCACCGGCATGGCACGCTTTCCCCCGGCGCCCCGATCATGATGGTGGCCACCGCCGCCGCCCACCGCGCCGCCGCCTTTGCCGCAGCCGATTTCCTGATGGACTACCTGAAATCCCGCGCGCCCTTTTGGAAGAAAGAGATCACATCTGACAGCGCCGATTGGGTAGCCGCTAAAACTGCAGATGAAGATGCGCTCAACCGCTGGTAAACAAGACCACCCAACTCCTGTGACAGTCATGCGACATCAAGGTGACGTATTGATGTTAATCAGGCCGAACTAACGTGGCCCGCGACCAAATCGCAGCATAATCTTCATCCAAATATCAAAATCCTTTTGCATTTGACCATCAGTTTGCGCGTGCGGGATCCATTTGGCCCGAAAAACACAGGCAAACGAGCTGATTCAGCGTATTCGATCATTCTCAGCGCGAAACGGCAGCGCGGCTTGATCTTCATCAAAACGCGTCGTGATCACCATTTCCTTTGCCTTTCTTCTTGGCGAAAGGAACTTGACCTTGCAGTTGAAATCGACAGAACAGGCGAAAGACAATGGGCTGCAAACGCACTGCGATCATGCATTTGTTCAAAAAGATGATGCCGATCTAGATCGACATTTCCTAGCTTCTGCGAGGCTTCCCGAGAAGCATGGTTCCACTCAAATATTCAACATCGCTCCTCTTTCAAACGAGGCCCGGGTTCTGATCCGTGGTCATAGCCGTGATCGCATCAATGCGCTTCAGCAAGCCCTTTGCGGGCCACGCACGACCCATATTCATATGCCCCATACGGGCGCCCATTTGTTTCCGCCACGTGAGTTTCGTCAAAAGGAAAAAACGCGGCGTGTGATCGACGAATTGGTAGCGTCGTATCGACCCTCCACTAAGCGAGCAGTCAAACGTGTCATTTATCGCGGCCAGGCCTGGTATATAGCATCGCTAATGATGCAAACGCGCCCCGATATTTGTGTATGTTGGAATGGCGTTCGAGGGCATCGGAGGCTGTTTATGGATGTCGCGCAGGATCTGGGTATCCCGCATCTATATATGGAAGAGTCACCGGTTCCGGAACGGATCACCTGTGATCTAGCCGGTGTCAATTTTGAGAATTCTCTGCCGCGGCGGATGGACTATTATCGCCTGTGGCAAGCCCGGGCTGCAGGTGTCGCGCGTAAAGAATGGCGATCTCTTGCAGACAGGCTGGCCGCAAGAGTGACAGAGCGCACCCATACGTCCCAATTAACGCGAGATTTGGGAGACGAGGGCAAGTACATCTTTTGTCCCCTGCAGGTACCAACGGACAGTCAGGTAGTTAGCTTTGGCGGTCGCTTCAAATCAATGGAGCAATACGTCGAGACCTTATGCAATGCAGCCAAGGCTCTCCCGCGCGGGTGGCATTTGCGGATCAAAGAGCATCCGTCAAGCCAAGTCACCTTCCGGGATATGATCAAGCGGCATGTCGGCGAGAAGCTTAAGCTCGACAACTCCACCGATACGTTCCTGCAGGTAAAGCATGCAAAAAGTGTTCTGACGCTCAACTCGTCAGTCGGAATCCAAGCATTCTACTTTGACAAGCCAGTGATGACACTTGGCCATGCCTTCTGGGATTTTGGTGGTTTGGCAGAACATCTGGCGACCAGCGAGGCACTCATGGAGGCTCTGGCGAACCCCACACGATCCTGGTTCTCTGAGCGGGACCGCGCCGCCTTCATGAACTATCTGACGTTTGTCTATTACGTCATCGAACAAGATGTAGCGGATGGGAAGATCGGCTTGAACGATATCATAGGCCGCGCGGCTGATCGTGATGCCCTTCTGGCCGAGGTTCAACGCGACGATGCGTCTGTCGCAGTAACGCGCGCGAGTGCGGCACATTCATCATGGCGAAAACAGCCTGTGACATGATTGTTCATGAGGCCTGTCGCCTCCATGAACGCAAAGACAATTGTGGGGCCGCAGAAGCGGAAACCAGCTTTCTTGAGATCCTTTGAGATTTGTACTGATAGCGGCGATTGTGTTGGGACGTCTTTGCGGTGTACGGCATTGGTCCGGAGTGGCACGCCATCAACGTAATTCCACAGGAACTGATCGAATCCTTCGCGCACCTCAATCTCTTGCCACGCGCGGGCATTGCCGATTGTGGCCTCGATCTTGCCGCGATGGCGGATGATGCCAGCATTGCCCAGCAGGCGCTGCACGTCATCCTCACCCCATTCCGCGATCACATGCGGGTCGAACCCGGCAAAAGCCGCCCGGAAGTTATCGCGTTTCTTGAGAATCGTGATCCAGCTCAACCCAGCCTGAAATCCATCAAGGATCAGCTTTTCCCACAAGGCCCGGCTGTCATATTCGGGCACGCCCCATTCGGTGTCGTGATAGTCGACATAAATCTGCTCGGGCCCAGCCCAGCCACAACGCTCAACCATCGCTGCGTCCTTAATGTGTTGTTAGGCCGCTTTGGGCATCTTGCGTGCAAAGTATGGAGCCCTTGGATGCAAAACGCCACACTTGCCCGCGTCGAGATGGATGAACAGGCGCTGATCGATCCGCTGCATTATGCGATGGCGAGCCGCGATGCGGATGTGATGCTTTTGGTGAATGAGGCTTTGGATGCGGGTCGCGCACGTCTTGCCTTCCATCCGATTGTGACGGCGGATGCCGAGCCGCGTGTCGCGTTCTACGAAGGGCTGGTACGCCTGATGGATGATGCGGGGCGAATCATCCCTGCTGCCCATTTCATGCCATTGGTCGATGAAACCGGCATGGGGCGCCAGATTGATTGCGCCACGCTGGACCTTGCCCTGAAGTTCCTGCGCCAGAACCCAAGCGTGCGACTGTCGGTCAATGTCTCTGCCCGGTCGATTGGCGACGGCGAATGGCGGCGCATCCTGGATGCGGGTCTCTTGCACCGCAATGATCTGGGTGACCGGCTGATTTTCGAGATCAGCGAAACCTCCGCGATGATGCTGCATGAGAACGTCATCCGCTTCATGGCCGAGATGCAGCCCAAGGGCGTTGGCTTTGCGCTGGACGGCTTCGGGGCCGGGATGACGGCGTTTCGTTACCTCAAGGATTTCTTTTTCGATCTGGTCAAGATCGACAAATCCTTCATCCGGGGCATTGAAAGCGATCCGGACAATCAGGTCCTCGCCGAGGCGCTGATCACCGTCGCCCATCAGTTTGAGATGTTCGCAGTCGCCGACGGGGTCGAAACAGCGGCCGAAGCCGCTTTCCTACGACAGGTCGGTGTGGATTGTCTGCAGGGGTATTACTTCGGCGTGCCGAAATTCGATCTCTAGTTCGGTTGCACCACATGCATAGGGGATTTGATTTGCCCTGCGTCAACTGACCGAATACACAAGGATACGAGCCGCAGTGGGGGCTGACTCGTACCTTATGACGTATGACTGGCCTCGTCCTGCCAAGGGAGCAACCTAAAGGGACTATTCCATGACCAATGTCGTAATCGCATCAGCCGCCCGCACCGCCGTGGGCAGCTTTGGTGGATCATTTGCCAACACGCCCGCCCATGATCTTGGCGCCGCGGTGCTTGAGGCGGTCGTCGACCGCGCTGGCGTCGATAAGGCGGAGGTGAGCGAGACGATCCTTGGTCAGGTGCTCACTGCTGCACAAGGTCAGAACCCCGCGCGGCAGGCCCATATCAATGCAGGTCTGCCAAAGGAATCCGCCGCCTGGGGGATCAACCAGGTCTGCGGGTCGGGACTGCGCGCCGTGGCGCTGGGTGCCCAGCATATCCAGCTTGGCGACGCCGAGATTGTGGCTGCCGGTGGTCAGGAAAACATGACGCTTTCACCCCACGCGGCCGCTTTGCGCGCGGGCCACAAGATGGGCGATATGAAGTACATCGACACGATGATCCGCG
Source organism: Cognatiyoonia sp. IB215182 (assembly GCF_033963905.1). Lineage (NCBI taxonomy): Bacteria > Pseudomonadati > Pseudomonadota > Alphaproteobacteria > Rhodobacterales > Paracoccaceae > Cognatiyoonia > Cognatiyoonia sp. IB215182. The sequence continues at coordinate 242,123 of NZ_JAXBMB010000004.1, read as the reverse complement.
ACGGTCTGTGGGATGCGTTCAACAACTACCATATGGGCCAGACGGCCGAGAACGTGGCCGAGAAATGGCAGATCAGCCGCGACATGCAGGATGAATTCGCCGTTGGATCGCAGAACAAGGCTGAAGCTGCGCAGAAGGCAGGCAAGTTCGATGACGAAATCACGGCCTATACAGTGAAGACCCGCAAGGGCGACATCGTCGTCGATAAGGATGAATATATCCGCCACGGCGCGACCATGGAGGCGATGCAGAAACTGCGCCCAGCCTTCACCAAAGAGGGCTCGGTCACGGCCGCCAATGCCTCTGGCCTGAATGACGGTGCCGCCGCGACGCTGCTGATGTCCGCTGACAATGCCGAAAAGCGCGGGATCGAACCGCTGGCCCGGATCGCCTCTTATGCAACCGCTGGCCTGGATCCATCAGTCATGGGCGTCGGCCCGATTTACGCATCACGTAAGGCGCTCGAAAAGGCGGGCTGGTCGGTCGACGATCTGGACCTTGTTGAAGCCAACGAAGCCTTCGCCGCACAAGCCTGCGCCGTGAACAAGGATATGGGCTGGGACCCTGAGATCGTGAACGTGAATGGCGGTGCGATCGCGATCGGTCACCCGATTGGCGCATCGGGCTGCCGCGTGCTGAACACGCTGCTCTTTGAAATGAAGCGCCGCGACGCCAAAAAAGGTCTCGCCACGCTGTGTATCGGCGGCGGCATGGGCGTCGCGCTCTGCGTCGAACGCCCCTGATCTAGATCAAGGCGGTGCAACGGCGCGCCGCCTAACACCATCAAAGCAATACCTGTGGAGGAGACTAATATGGGACGTGTCGCACTCGTCACCGGCGGCTCGCGCGGAATCGGCGCAGCCATTTCGACAGCATTGAAGGATGCCGGCTATTCCGTCGCCGCGACCTATGCGGGCAACGATGAAAAGGCGGCGGCCTTTACGTCCGAGACCGGCATCAAAACCTACAAATGGAACGTCGCCGATTACGACGCCTGCACTGCGGGCATCAAACAGATCGAAGATGATCTGGGCCCCGTGGAAGTGCTGGTCAACAATGCGGGCATCACCCGCGACGCGCCGTTCCACAAGATGACGCCCCAACAATGGCACGAATGCATCGACACGAACCTCAACGGCGTCTTCAACATGACCCACAACGTTTGGGGCGGCATGCGCGAGCGCAAGTTTGGTCGCGTTGTAACGATCAGCTCGATCAACGGGCAGAAGGGCCAGTTCGCCCAGGCCAATTATGCCGCGACGAAGGCGGGTGATATCGGCTTTACGAAGTCGCTGGCACAGGAAGGCGCGCGAGCTGGCATCACCGTCAACATCGTGGCCCCCGGCTACATCAATACCGAGATGATGAGCACGATCCCCGAAAAGGTCATGAACGAAGTGATTCTCCCACAGATCCCGGTGGGCCGCCTAGGTGAAGCGGAAGAGATCGCGCGGGCCGTCCTGTTCCTTGCCTCGGATGAGGCCGGGTTTGTGACGGGTTCGACGCTGTCGGCCAATGGCGGCCAATACATGTCCTGAGGTTTACTGCTTTGAAAAAGCAAGGGCCGCGCTGATCAGGCGCGGCCCTTTATCGTTCGGCTACATCAGCAGCCGCAGCGAAATCTCTAGCGGCGTCCGCTGATCCAGCGCAACGCGGCGCGGACAACCTGCGCCCGTTCTTTATGGGCACTCTGAAAACCTTGGCGGACGCGGGGGTTTGTTGTGATCTCTAGCATGGCAGAACTCCTTGCTGCGTGTGTGTCTTGATGCCCTCAATATGCGCTTTCGGACCGGGTCCGACAAACGAGACTTCCTATCACTTCAGTTAAGCTGTATTAAACTGAATTATGAATGAACGGTTACCTCCCCTCACAGCTTTGCGGGCGTTTGAAGCGGCTGCGCGGCATATGTCCTTCGCCAAGGCGGCGGAGGAGCTGAACGTCACGCCGGCGGCATTATCATACCAAATCAAAGCGTTAGAGGCGGATTTGGGCATGCCTGTCTTCCGCCGCCTGAACCGCGCGGTTGAGTTAACCGAAGCCGGGCGCGCGCTGGCACCGGGAATATCGGACGCATTCGCGAGCCTTTCGGCCGCCTGGCGCAATACAAAACGGCTGAACAATAATGACGTGCTGACGGTCACCGCGGGGCCTGCCTTCACTTCGAAATGGCTCGCACCCCGTCTTTACAAATTCGCGCAGGAACACCCGGAAATCGAACTGCGCTTTCATGCAGGCCTTCGCGTCGCGGATTTTGACCGCGATGAGGTCGATGTCGCTATCCGGTTCGGGATCGATGTTGCCGAGGGCCTGTTCGCCGCACCGCTACATCAGGAATGGATGACCCCGATGATGACGCCGGAGCTGGCACAGACAATCCAAACGCCCGAAGACATCGCCAAGACCATGCTGATCCACGACGATTCCGTCGCGTTCCTCAAGATGGATTGGGATTGGCCGTCCTGGTGCAGAGCGGCAGGTGTGACGCTGGATACCGAACATGGGCTGCGCTTTTCACAGGCCGACCATGCACTGGATGCAGCGATATCCGGTGCGGGGGTTGTGTTGGGCCGCATCACTCTTGCGACCCGCGCGCTTGAATCGGGCCGTCTGGTGGCACCCTTTGATGTCGGGATTATCGCCGATGCGCAGTTTCGTTTGGTTTGTCCCGCCGGGCATGAAAAGCGCCCCAATATCAAGGCGTTTCATGATTGGGTGATGAACGAAATTGCGTCTTCACGGCGGTTCGAAGACGGGCGGCGTCTGGTCTATGCAAAGGACCTGTCGGCGTAAGGCACCGGCGCCGCGCGCCAGTGCCGTGCGTGGCTTAATGCGCGCTGAGCCGCGTGATCTCTTCCTTGATCATCAGCTTTTGCTTTTTTAGCTTCGCGATTTCGAGGTCATCAGTCGCAGGGCTGCGCTGGAGCATCTCGACCGAGTCCGAGAGGTGCTGGTGCTTCTTCTTCAGTTCCTGCAAATGTGAACTCAAGCTCATGATCGTCCTCCTCTGGGATATGTGTGGATGCGACAAGTGCATCACAGATTTCCGGCCGAGTCACGCCGCAAAGCAGCAATCGGGCCGTTCTGTCACGGTCGCCCAGAGGTATTGCCAAAAGGTTAAAGGCCGATGGCCAATTCCGCGCCGTTTCGCAAAATGGCCTGAACGGCGGGCGTATAGCTTTCGTGATCGCCCTGATGGGCAGTGCCTTCGTGCATGACGAGGGTCGGTGCCATCCGAAAGGCTGCCCGCCCTTCTTGCCGCGCTTGAAGCAGGAAAAGTTCAGGCGCCCGTGCCGCCCGCCCCGCGACAGGTTTGACGATGATCGAGCCCAAGCGCCCATCGATATGGCGCAGCACCTCTGGCAGGCGTTCGATCCTTTGGATCAGGCTCAGATATCCTTTCGGCGCAATCCGCCGGATGCCGATATCCAGCCAGTCGGACAGCGGCGTCGGACCTCCTAAAGCCGTATCTCTTCCCACATCATCTGACGCGGTTCCGGCGGTGCGATCAAAATAGGGCGGGTTCATGATCACGTGATCGAACCGTCTTTGGCGCAGATCGGCGGGGAGCGCGCGCAGATCGGCAATGATCACGTCGAAGTCGGCTTCATTGGCGGTCGCGTTGCGCCGCGCAAGCGCGGCGTAGGCCTCTTGCACCTCAACCCCCGTCAACGACAGCCCCGGCACACGTGCTGCCAAACAGAGCGAGGCCACCCCCACACCGCAACCAAGCTCCAGCACCGATTGCCCCGATTTTGCTGCCGTGAAGGCCGCCAGCAGAACCGGATCAACGCCTGCCCGATACCCTTTGCGCGGCTGCCAAGCCCGCACCTTGCCGCCCAGAAAATCGTCGCAGGTGATGTCTTCAGTCACGGCCCAGATCAATCTCGGCATCGCGCATCACGGCCTCGGCCATGAACAAATCGCGGTCCAGCACCATCAACCGCCGTGGCATTATGCCTATGCTACCTTCCAGGACGCTCATATTTACGTCAAAGGTGAACCAGTCTATACCCTCGCTGTCCAACAGGGCGGTTGCAAAGGCGATCACAGTGGGGTCGTTGGTGCGCAAAAGCTCTTTCATAACAGCAGACCTATGACGGGGCGCGCACCTTGTCTATTCACATGACGGAAACTTCAATGAGCCTCGATATCGCCGCCACCAAGCCGCATGAACAATTGGCCGCGGCGCTGGCGGATGATCTGGCGGAGGTGAATGAGATGATCCGAGACCGCATGGCGTCGGAACATGCGCCACGCATTCCGGAAGTGACCGCACACCTGGTTGAGGCCGGCGGCAAGCGCCTGCGCCCGATGCTGACCTTGGCGGCGGCGCGGATGTGCGGCTATGACGGCCCCTACCATATGCATCTGGCCGCGACAGTGGAGTTCATTCACACTGCGACATTGCTGCATGACGACGTGGTGGATGAAAGCAGCCAGCGGCGCGGTCGACCGACGGCGAACCTGTTGTGGGACAATACCTCTAGCGTTTTGGTGGGCGATTACCTTTTCGCGCGGTCTTTCCAGTTGATGGTTGAGACGGGGTCGATCCGGGTCTTGGACATTCTGGCCAATGCAGCCGCAACCATTGCTGAGGGTGAGGTGCTGCAACTGACCGCTGCGAGCGACCTCGCCACGACCGAAGAGATCTATCTGCAGGTCGTTCGCGGGAAAACCGCCGCGCTCTTCTCTGCTGCGATGGAGGTTGGGGGCGAGATTGCGGGCCAGGATGCGGCCACCAAACAGGCGATGTTTGATTATGGCGACGCGCTGGGGATCGCGTTCCAGATTGTCGACGACCTGCTGGATTATGGCGGCACGAAAGCCACCGGCAAGAATGTGGGTGACGATTTCCGGGAACGGAAGCTGACCTTGCCCGTGATCCGCGCAGTGGCGGCAGCGGATGCAGAGGAACGGGCCTTTTGGGAGAGGACCATCGCCAAAGGCCGGCAGGAGGCGGGCGATCTGGATCACGCCATAGCCCTCATCGCCAAACATGGCACGATGGAAAGCACCCGGGATGATGCGATCGCCTGGGCGGGCAAGGCGAAGGCGTCACTTGACGCCCTGCCCGACCATCCTTTGCGCACGATGCTGATCGATCTGGCCGATTACGTGGTGGCCAGAATTACCTGATCAGTTGGCTGCCCGCGTGGCCTCCACGGCAGTTTGGGCAGCTTCAACCAGCGCGGCACCGTCATAACCCCTGGCATCCATCTCGGCGATCCAATCGGCTGTGACTGTTTCGCCCAGCGTCTTGATCCGGTCGGTCTGTTCAACGGACAGTTCCGCGATCTCATTGCCATCTTCCGCCATCAGATCACGCCCAACCACATCACCCGTATCATGTGCCCGGCCTGCCCAGCGGCTGGCCATCATCCCCGAATTGGCATCGATAATCGCACGCAAGTCTTCGGGCATACCCTCGTAAACATCCTTGTTCATCGCCCAGATGAAATAGAGGTTATAGAGCGCGCGGTCCCCGGCCACATCCGTATGGCTGTCGGTGAGTTCATTAAGCTTAAGCGAAGGCGACATCTCCCATGTAATTACGCCACCATCGACCACGCCTTTGGACAAGGCTTCGGGGAATTGCGGGACCGGCATGCCAATCGGCGTCGCGCCGAGTTCTTCGAGCAGTAGCGTTGCAGGGCGCGAAGGACCGCGCAGTTTTAGTCCGGCGAAGTCCTCGACCGTGCCTACAGCCGCTCCGCGCTTATGTACGATGCCGGGCCCATGCATATGGGCGGCGATGACATGCACATCGGCGAAGTCATCCATCAGGTAGTCTTGCGTGAATGTCCACGCTGCGGCAGAGGCCTCTTCGCCCGATTTGGTCGTCATAAAGGGCAGTTCCAGCGCCTCAGCCTCCGGGAAGCGGTTGGGCTGATAACCCGGGATCACCCAGCCGCCATCAATCGCGCCATCGCGGATCAGGTCGTATTGGTTCGCGGCAGAACCACCGAGTTGCATAAATGGGTAAAGCTCGACTTTGATCCGGCCTTCGGATTGCTCCTCAATCACATCGGCCCACGGCTGCATGAAATAGGTGGGGTTGGCACTGGCCGGAGAGACGAAGTGTTGAAAGCGCAGCGTCACCTCTTGCGCGGAAAGCGTGGTTGCAGAGAGGCCAAACGCGGCCAAAAGGGCGGCAGATTTTACGAATTGCATCAGGTGCATCCTTTTCTTGAAGATGTAAGGGGAAAGGCGTCACCGCTAGCGACACGGAGTATGTCGGGGTTTAAGGCCCGGATTACAAGCAGATTTCTCAGGGGGAATTTTCGCCGTTTTGCGTCAGATCGCGAAAAGCGGAAATGTCACGCCCAGTGCCCAGCCGAGGAAGACGCCAAGGCCCAACCCTGCTGCGACAGGGCGATGCGTGGCGCGCCCGACCCACCCGGCGAGCGTGCCAAAAAGTAAGAAAAACAACAGGATAATGGGCATGATGAGCAGGAGAAAGAAGAGCCCCTCAAGGTCCAGCGCAGTCGCGATACCGAGGGATGCCAGCGCGCATGTCCGCACGACCATCACTCGCCAAAGTGGTGCACACCCGCCTTCCGTCAGGTAGCCGTCAGCGAGCATGAACGGGATCGCACCCAGCGCGATGGCGGCGATAATCCCGATCCGCGCCTCGAAAGCGAGGAAGGAAGTGACGTAGCGGTCCAGCATGCCGCCGAAAATCAGGATGCAGAAAAGCGCGATGGGGAGGGAGAGGATGAGGCCGACTCGCTCCCAATGCAGCGCGTCGGCGCGCCAGAGGACGGCGAGGCTGAGGAGGCCGTAAAGGGCGAAATGCACGGCGAGGTAATCGGCGACGAGGACAGGTAGAAAGCCGATCTCGATGGGCCAAAGCACAAGCGGCGTGATGATCATCGGGCCAAGGGTGGCCATCCAGAACTTGCGCCCAGGCAAACGCATCGGAGGCGCGGAGGCCCGCAAGGGCCGTGCAAGCCGCGCAAGCGGCCAGGCCAATGCGGTGACGCTGACGATCAGCAGGACGATCCAGCCGCCGCGTTCTTTGATGGGCGTATCGCTTTGCCGGTCAAAAACAGCGTCCAGCCAGTCACGCGCCTCGCGAAGGGTCGTCGACGCGTAGAGCACGCCGACATGCTCCACATTCGGCGCATTCACAGCGCGCCGCCCGGTGCCAAGCGCAGGATCGCCCAGGGTCTGGCCGAATTGCGCATCCCGGTCGGTCAGCGCGATAACGCGCGCTGCCTCGGTCACCAGCCTGTCCTCCCAAGCGCCATTAATGATCAAGAGATTACCGGGCGCGTCCGCCGTCACAGCACCCGAGAACATCGACACCGCGACCGTCGCCTGCACGCGTGGATCAACTACCGCTTGGCGCACGATGATGTCGGTCGCCATGGAATGACCTAACAGAGCAACACCCTCAGCCCCCGGCAGGGCGAGGCTTGCATCGATCACACGGTCCAGCTCTTCGATCAAAAGCCGGGTCGTGCCTTCGGTCGAACTCACATCACCGGACATAGGCACCGCGTTGCGCCCGTGCCCCTCCAAGTCATAGGCGACGGCGATGTACCCCGCCCGCGCCAGCGTTTGCGAAAAGCCGAGCATCAGTTGCTGTGATCCGGCAAAGCCATGGGCGATCACAACAACCGGTCCGGGCTGTTCACCCGGCAAACGCCAGATTGTCGCGGGGGTAGTGCCGATGCTGATCTGCGATGCGACCAAACCGGCGCGGCCCTGTTCCAGTTTGAAGATCGACACGCCCGCCAGCGCGAGCGCGACCATAAGGAACAAAATTGGCCACAGCCGCCCGCGCATCAGAGGGTCAGGCGGAATAGGTCGGGTGGAACATGTCCTTGGGCGAAAGGGTGAAAATCTCACACCCGTCAGCGGTGATCCCGATGGAGTGTTCGAACTGCGCCGAAAGGGATTTGTCGCGGGTCACAGCGGTCCAATCATCGGCGAGGACCTTGGTGTCAGGGCGCCCCAGATTGATCATCGGCTCAATCGTGAAGAACATACCCTCTTCGAGCACGGCCCCGGTGCCCGGACGCCCGTAATGCAGCACATTGGGCGGCGCGTGAAACACCCGGCCAAGCCCGTGGCCGCAGAAATCACGCACGACCGACATGCGGTGGCTTTCGGCGTAGGTCTGGATCGCATGGCCGATATCACCAAACGTGTTGCCGGGCTTTGCCGCTTCGATCCCCTTCATCAACGCGTCATGTGTGACCTGCACAAGGCGCTCTGCCTTGCGGGGCATCTTGCCCGCCACATACATGCGGCTGGTGTCGCCGAACCAGCCATCGACGATCACGGTCACGTCGATATTCAGGATATCGCCATCTTTCAGCTTCTTGTCGCCGGGGATGCCATGGCAGACGACGTGATTGACCGAGATGCAGCTGGCATGCTGATAGCCCTTGTAACCGATCGTGGCAGAGGTAGCGCCAGCGTCCGAGACCATCTGCGTGATGATCCGGTCAATCTCGCCCGTTGTCTGGCCGGGGAAAACGTGTTCGGCGATATCATCAAGAATGCGCGCGGCGAGTGCCCCCGCTTTGGCCATGCCTGCGAAATCACCGCGTTCATAGATGCGGATCCCGTCCTTGGTCAGATGGCCCTTATTTGTTTCCACGTTGCGCGTCCTTTCGCCAATATCGGGGACATAGGTGAAATCGGGGTTAAGTTCTAGGGCCTCACCGGAATCGGATCGGCCAATGTGATCGCTTTCGGGGTGATGGCGCAGGTCTGCGCGAGTGCCGTCACACCTGCTGCCTGTGCCGCAGCGAAAGCGGTGCTGTAGGTCGGATCGATGTCACTGGCAATCGTGACCTGCCGACAATCGGTGCGTTGGACCAGATAGAACATGATCGCGCGATGGCCCTGCCGGACCATGTCGGCGAGTTCATCAAGATGCTTGGCCCCGCGTGCTGTCACGCTGTCAGGGAACTCGGCCAGCCCCGCCTGCCGGGACAGGGTGACGCTTTTGACCTCGACATAGGTGTCAGGCCCGTCGCCGCTGAGCAGGAAATCGATACGGCTGTTTTGCCCGTATTTCACCTCAGCCCGCACAAGGTCATAGGGCGGCAGGCCGGGCACTTGGTGAGCCAGCAAAGCGGCCTTGAGCGCCTTGTTGGGGACCGAGGTATCGACGCCTGTGAAATGACCATTCTCGTGATCCACAAGCCGCCAGCCGAACTTCAACTTCTTCTTCGGGTCGTCATTCGGCTCAAGCCACACCTTCATGCCCGGCTCCGCAAGACCCATCATTGAGCCGGGGTTCGCGCAATGCGCTGTCACCTCGCGCCCGTCCTCAAGCCGGACATCGGCGAGAAAGCGTTTGTAGCGGCGGATCAGGCGGGCTGGGACAAGAGGCGTGGCAAATTCCATTTCCGCCCTATAACCTGTCTGCCAGAGTAGGAGAACCGCCAGATGCCAAACCCCACAGCCGCCATGCTTGTGATCGGGGATGAGATCCTTTCAGGGCGCACACGCGATGCGAACATGCATTATCTGGCGGGGCAACTGACCGAGGCCGGGATCGACCTGAAAGAGGTGCGGGTGGTGAGCGATGACGCCGACGCGATCATTGCGGCGACGAAGGCGCTGTCAGCGGCTTACGCGCATGTCTTCACCAGCGGCGGCATTGGACCGACCCATGACGATATCACCGCTGACTGCATCGCGGCGGCATTCGAGACGCAAATTGATGTCCGCGACGATGCCCGCGCGATCCTGCAGGCACATTATGACCGTTCGGGGCAGGAGTTGAACGCGTCCCGATTGCGGATGGCGCGTATCCCGGATGGCGCCACCTTGATCGACAACCCGGTCAGCGCCGCACCCGGATTTACCCTTGGGAACGTACATGTGATGGCTGGGGTGCCGTCAGTCTTTCAGGCGATGGTGGCAAGCGTGTTGCCAACGCTGACCGGTGGCACACCGCTTGTCTCGCGCAGCTTGCGCGTGATGCGGGGTGAGGGTGACATCGCCGGCCCGTTAGGCACGTTTGCATCAGATTACAGCGACCTCTCGGTTGGCTCTTACCCGTTTCAGAAGGACGGGATCTATGGCGCAAATGTCGTGGTGCGCGGCACTGACGCAGCGCGGCTGGATGCGGCCATGGCGAAACTGTCCGAGATTTTCCCCACATGACATTGCCCAGCGCGCAAAAGCTCTACGCCATCATTGACGGCACCTGGCCGCCATCCGCCAAACAGGCGCTGGGCCCCTGGATGATCCGGCTGGATGACAGCGGCAGCAGCCGGGTGAGTTCCACAACGGCCGAGCAGCCGCATGATGAGGCCGATATTCCGCTGGCCGAAGCGGCGATGCGCGAGGCGCATCAGACGCCGCTTTTCATGATCCGTGAAGGGGAGGAGGCGCTGGATGCGCAATTGGCCGCGCGGGGCTATGTCATCAAAGACCCGGTCAACATGTATGCAGCACCGATTGATGCGCTGGCGACCTCGCGCCCGCCCGCTGTCACAACGTTCGAAACATGGCCACCGCTGGCCATCCAGACCGAGATCTGGGCCGCTGGCGGCATCGGCCACGGACGCATCGCGGTGATGGACCGTGCCCGCCCGCCGAAGACGACCCTTTTGGGGCGGATCAACGACCGACCGGCGGGCACGATCTATGTCGGCATCGCGGCAGATTGCGCGATGATCCACGCACTGGAAGTCGCACAGGAAAACCGACGACAGGGGCTGGCCAAGCATCTGACGCGTGCGGCGGCATTCTGGGCACGCGACAACGGTGCGGCCTACATGACTCTCGTGACAACGCAGGCGAATGAGGCGGCAAACACGCTCTACTCTTCCCTCGGAATGACGCTTGTGGGACATTATCATTACCGAACCTTGCGGGAGTGATCTTTTGACCGAACAGCCCACCGCCCTTGATCTGCCGATGGTCGATCCCCTGCCCGAGCCGACGCAGAAATACTTTGACATCTGCCAGGAAAAGCTGGGGATGATCCCCAATGTGTTGCAGGCCTATGCGTTCGACATCGACAAGCTGAACGCGTTCACAGCGCTTTATAATGACGTGATGCTGGCGGATTCTGGGCTGTCCAAGCTAGAACGCGAGATGATTGCCGTCACCGTCTCGTCCATCAACAAATGCTATTATTGCTTGACGGCTCATGGCTCCGCAGTCCGACAGCTTTCGGGTGATCCGCAATTGGGTGAAATGCTGGTGATGAACTGGCGGGTGGCTCCCCTTGATGCACGGCAAAAAGCGATGCTGGAATTTGCGGAACTGATGACCGTGGCCAGCGCCAAGATCGAGGAAAAGGATCGAGCTGCCTTACGCAAAGTGGGTTTTTCGGACCGGGATATCTGGGACATCGCGGCGGTGACGGGATTTTACAACATGAGCAATCGCATCGCCTCTGCCACGGATATGCGACCCAACGACGACTACCACGCGCAGGCACGATGATCCGGCGGCTTTGTCTGGCCCTTCCGCTGCTTGCCAGTCCGGCACAGGCGCAGGTGCTGGACTTTCCCAGCAATGCAAACTTGCAGACAGAAATCACCGAAACTCTTGACAGTTACGATCTGCCAACCGGCATCTGGGATGGTACCGCGATCCCGACCAAGACGGTCGAAGGGGCGCTGACCCGGCAAGCCTGGCGGATTGAGGCGCCGTCGCTGACCACCTTGCAGTTGCTGCGGCCCTTGCGTGAACAATTGCGCAACGCGCAGTTTGATATCCTGTTTGAGTGCCAGACCGAAGCCTGCGGCGGCTTTGACTTTCGGTTCGGGACAGAAACGTTGCGTCCACCGCAGATGCAGATCAATATCGGTGATTTCCGGTTCCTGGCCGCGGAGCGTTTGAGCGATGGTGGGCCTGAATACATCAGCCTGTTTGTCAGCCGGACAGCACAGGCGGGATTTGTCCAGGTGACACGGGTAGGCTTGGCGCAAGAGGAGGAAGAAGCGCTCGCTGTGACCACTGCACCGCCGCTGCGTGCGGTTGGAGCCGCGGAGCCATTGGACCTTGCCACCCGGCTAGAACAAGACGGCCATACCATTCTGGACGATCTGACCTTTGAAACAGGGTCGGCGCAGCTGGCACCGACACCCTTCGCATCACTGACAGCTCTGGCAGAGTATCTGTTGGATAATCCCGACCGCACGGTTGCTTTGGTGGGTCATACGGACAGTTCCGGGTCCTTGGCCGGCAACATCGCCCTGTCAAAACAGCGCGCGGGTTCGGTCCTTGAGCGATTGGTGAGCGATTACGGCATCAGCCGCGCTCAGTTGGAGGCGGAGGGTATGGGATATCTCGCACCGATCGCGAACAACGTGACTGAAGAGGGGCGTCAGGCGAACCGGCGGGTCGAGGTGATTATCACATCAACGGAATAAAAAAACGCGGCCCGAAGGCCGCGTTAGTTAGGTGTACTTACACCCAAGGGAAATCACCATGTATCAGGGCCTTTTTCAGCAAAGGCGTGCACTAGAAAATCGATGAACGCGCGGACTTTTGGTTGCGTGAACCGGCCCGGCGGGTAGACGGCGTAGATGCCTTGCGTTTCAACCGGCAGATCGGGGATCGCCTCCTCAACCAGCCCGTCGCGCATGGCGTCCGCGTAAAGAAAGCTGGGCAGGTAAGCGATGCCGAGGCCACCGATGCACGCATTCAGCAACGATTGTCCGTCATTAACTGTCAGCCACCCCGCTGTGCGCACCTGACGCTTTTCACCCGAAGGCGCGGTCAGTTTCCAGACGGCGGAGTTCGCCTGATTGGAATAGTGCAACAGCTTATGTTCGTTCAGATCGTCGATTTTTTCAGGGCGGCCATACTGCTCGAAGTAGGCGGGACTTGCGATCATCCGTTTTGTTGTGTCGGTCAGTTTGCGGGCGCGCAGGGTGCTGTCCTCCAGCTCTCCAATGCGCACGGCCATGTCGAATCCTTCTGAGATCAGCTCAACATAGCGGTTGTTCAGCACCATATTCACGGTGATGTCGGGAAATTCGCTCAGGAAATCGCCCAGGACGGGCGAAAGATGGTTCACGCCGAAATCGGTGGCGACGCTGATCCGCAACAGACCGGAAGGGGCGGATTGCATCGACGTGACAAGGGCGTCGGCCTCGCCTGCGTCATTCAGGACACGGCGCGCGCGGTCATAATAAGCCAGGCCAATCTCTGTCGGGCTGACGCGGCGGGTCGTGCGGTTCAGCAGGCGCGCGCCGAGGCGCGCCTCTAGCGATGAGACATGCTTGGACACGGCGGATTTGGAGATGCCCATCTTCTTTGCGGCATCTGTGAAGCCCCCTTGGTCAACGACCGTGGCAAAGGCCTCCATTTCCGTCAAACGATCCATACGCTCATTCCAACTTCTTGATACCGACAGGGAATTGATGCCGGGCAATTCGGGCAGGAATAGGACCAATGCCTGACAATACCGGGGTATGAATCAGTTTGATGCAGATGCGGAAACAGCCATTTGGCAGCTCTTCGCCTGTCAATGGGCGATGTTTCGCTACAGAGTGGCGGCCAATCTTGTGCCTTGATCGATAGCGCGCTTGGCGTCCAATTCAGCTGCCACATCGGCGCCGCCGATCACGTGGACGTTGCGGCCAGCTTCAATCAGCGCGTCCGCGAGACTGCGTTCGGGCACCTGCCCGGCGCAGAGAACAACCGTGTCGGCGGCGATCACTTTGGGGTTTTCGCGTGCTTCGCCATGGCTGATATGTAGACCATCCGCGTCGATCCGCTCATAGTTCACGCCGCCGATCATCTCGACATTCTTCATTTGCAGTCCGGCGCGGTGAATCCAGCCCGTGGTCTTGCCGAGCCGTTTGCCCAGCTTTTCGGACTTACGCTGCAGCAGCGTCACCTGACGTGTGGGTGCTTCAGGCTGTGGGCCTTCGGGGCGCAACCCACCGCGAACTTCGCCGGGATCGCCGACACCCCATTCAGTCAGCCATTCCTGCAGATCTTCGGTCGGGCTGTCGTCGGTCACGAGGAACTCGGCCACGTCAAAACCGATCCCGCCTGCGCCGACAATGGCGACGGATTGACCAACCGTGGCCTTGCGACGAAGCACGTCGATGTACGACAGCACGTTCGGGCCATCCTGGCCAGGGATTTCCGGGTCGCGCGGTGCGACGCCGGTGGCGATGATGATGTCGTCGAATTCAGCAAGCAGATCGGGCGTTGCGGTCGTGTTGAGTTGCAGGGTGATGCCCGCCTTGGCAACCATGGTGCGGTAGTAATCGACCAGCCCCCAGAACTCTTCCTTGCCAGGCACCTGCTTGGCCATGTTGAGCTGGCCACCAATCTCATCGGCCTTATCAAAGATGGTCACGCTGTGCCCACGCTCTGCCGCAGTGAGTGCAGCGGAAAGGCCTGCAGGCCCAGCGCCGACGACAGCCACCTTTTTGGCCATGTCAGCCGGTGCGATCACCAGCTCTGTTTCGTGACAGGCGCGGGGATTGACGAGACAGGACGACAGCTTGCCGCTGAATGTATGGTCGAGGCAGGCCTGATTGCAGGCGATACAAGGTGCGATTTCAGCCGCCTTGCCCTCCGCCGCCTTAGCCACGAAATCCGCGTCCGCCAGGAATGGCCGCGCCATGCTGACCATGTCCGCGCAACCATCGGCCAGCACCGCCTCGGCCACATCGGGCATGTTGATCCGGTTGGAGGTGATGACGGGGATTTGGACCGTGCCCATCAGCTTTTTCGTCACCCATGTAAACGCGCGACGTGGGACGGAGGTCGCGATCGTTGGGATGCGTGCCTCGTGCCAGCCGATGCCGGTGTTGAGGATCGTGGCACCTGCCGCTTCAATGGCTTTGGCCAGTTGCACAACCTCTTCCCAGGTTGAGCCATTAGGGACCAAATCAATCATAGAAAGCCGATAAATCACAATGAAATCAGTGCCTACGGCCTCGCGGACGCGGTGGACGATTTCGACGGGCAGACGCATACGGTTCTCATACGAGCCGCCCCAGCGATCCTGACGCTTATTGGTATGCGTGACGAGGAACTGGTTAATGAAATACCCTTCGGACCCCATCACTTCGACCCCGTCGTAGCCCGCCTCTTGCGCGCGGGTGGCGGCGGTGACGATATCGGCGATCTGCTTTTCGATCCCCTCCTCATCCAGTTCTTTCGGCGGGAATGGCGAGATGGGGGATTTGATGGCTGAGGGAGCCACACAATTGGGCGCGTAGGCATAGCGCCCGGCGTGGAGAATTTGCATGGCGATCTTGCCATCCGCATCATGCACGCGGTCAGTCACCACCTTGTGGTTGGCAATGTCTTCGTCCGTGTAAAGCCCTGCGGCACCTGGAAAAACGCCGCCTTCGGGGTTGGGGGCCATGCCGCCGGTAACCATCAGGGCGACACCTCCGCAAGCGCGTGCGGCATAGAATTCAGCGACGCGGTTCCAGTCTTTCGTTTCCTCCAGCCCGGTATGCATGGAGCCCATCAGCACACGGTTTTTCAGCGTCGTGAAGCCGAGATCAAGCGGGGCCAGAAGATGTGGGTACTGGGTCATAATGCGCCTCCCTTTGCGCCGGCGAGGATGGCCAAAGTTGACGCGCGCGTCACCCCCGAACGCGGCGTCATCATGTGGCAGAAAGCCATTTACGCACGCGACCCGGCATAGCCGACAGGCATCTCGCCGCCGTCAGAGTTTCCTTGGCTTTTGACAAGCCGCGGTCATTTTGCTGTGCTCAGCCCATAAGGCTCTTTTCCAGACCACATCCAACGATAAGAGATGTCAGCTATGACGGATCGCAAGCTCTACCTCGGCCCGCTGACCGATAACAGACGTTGGGATATGGTGAAGATCCGGCCTGACGATGTGATCGTCGCAAGCCCGCCGAAATGCGGGACGACCTGGATGCAGACGATCATCGCGCTTCTGCTGTCGGGTGACGTGGAGGTCGAAACCGAGCTGTCGTTCAAGATGCCCTGGGTCGATATCCGTGTGCGCGAGATGGATGAAGTGGCCGAAAGGCTGGAAGCGATGACCCATCGCCGCTGCCTGAAAAGCCACACGCCGATGGACGGCCTGCCTTTGGATAATCAAGCGCAATACATCTGCGTCTTTCGCCATCCGCTTGATGCACATTTTTCCTATCGCGACCACCTGCGCAACACTCCCCTGCTCTGGTTTGACCTTTGGTATCTGGAGGATGATCCCGAGCGTGTCACCTTTCGCCGTTTTCTGGACGGCGGGGCAGAGGGGTTTGACACCGACGCGATGCCGCTGGCCCATATCCTGCGGCACTACAAGGCTGCCAAGGCGCTGGCTGACCGACCGAATGTCACCCTCTTTCACTACGCCGATATGAAGCGCGATTTGCCCGGCACGTTTGCCCAGGTGGCGGCTCTGCTGGGTGTGTCCTATCCGGCAGACATGATGGCGCAGTTCGTGCAGGTCGCGCGTTTCGACAATATGAAGACAAACGCCGACCGGTATGCGCCGTCAGCCGGAAAAGGGTTTTTCAAGTCCGACGAAGCGTTCTTTCAAAGCGGCAGCAGCGGCAAGTGGCATGGGCAACTGACGGATGACGAGCTTGCAGCCTATGATGCCATGATGAACGCAAAGCTGACCTCCGCCGAACGTAAGTGGTTGGAGTTCGGCGCCGCGTCGTAAAGTGGATCTTGATGCACGTTACCTGCCTCAAAGCGGCGCGAACCGGCAGGTGAAATGCCGCATAATCGCGGGTTCCTGCGTGATCCGAAACCCCTTCAAATCATCGATCTCGGCCTGTAATTCGCCAAAGGCCTCGATCACGTAATCCGCGTGGCTCTGCGTGTAGGTCCGACGCGGGAAGGCGAGGCGGACGAGTTCCATTGCGGCGGCTTTTTCGCTGCCATCGGGTTGGCGGCCAAACATGACGCTGCCGATCTCACAGGAGCGGATACCCCCGATCTCGTAAAGCCTGCAAGCGACGGCATGGGCGGGGTAATGGAGCGGATCAATCTGCGGTAACCAGCGTTTGGCATCAATGAAGACCGCATGGCCACCAGCGGGTTTCACAACAGGGATGCCCATCGCATCAAGCCGTTCGACGATGTATTCATTCGTGCGGACGCGGTAGCGGAGATAGTCCTCGTCCACGATCTCGGTCAGACCCTGGGCAAGCGCATCGAGGTCACGTCCGGCAAGGCCGCCATAGGTGGGAAAGCCCTCGGTCTGGATCAGCCTCACGCGGGCCTGTTCGGCAAAGCCGTCATCATTCAGCGCGAGCCAGCCGCCGATATTGCCGAACGCATCCTTCTTGGCGCTCATCGTCATGCCGTCGGCCATGGCAAAGCAATCGCGGACGATGTCAGGAATGCTGCGGTCGCCCTGCCCCGGCTCGCGCTGTTTGATGAACCAGGCATTTTCGGCAAAGCGGCAGCCATCGATGATGAAGGGTTTGCCATGTGCCTTGGCGACCGCAGCCACGGCGCGGATGTTCTCCAAGCTGACGGGCTGACCGCCGCCTGCATTGTTGGTGATCGTGAGCATGACGATGGGCACGCTGTCGCCATGCTGGTCCATGAACGCCTCAAGCGCGGCGATATCCATATTGCCTTTGAACGGGTGATTGGATTGCCCGTCGCGCCCTTCGGCGATGACGAGGTCATGGGCGAAGGCGCCGCTCGCCTCGATATTCCCACGTGTCGTGTCGAAATGGGTGTTAGACGGAATGTTCTGGCCATGCCCGCCAAAGATCGCCATCAGGATCGCCTCTGCCGCGCGGCCTTGATGGGTTGGGATGATGTGTTTGAAGGGCATCAGGTTCTGTACGGCTGCCTGAAACCGTTCAAATGACGGCGATCCAGCGTAGCTTTCATCGCCGCGCATGGTGGCGGCCCATTGTTCCGCGCTCATGGCTCCCGTGCCGCTATCGGTCAGAAGATCGATCAGGACATCATCGGCGTGCAGGCCGAAGAGGTTGTAAAGCGCAGCCCTCAACTTCGCCGCACGCTCCGTGCGCGTGGTCATGCGGATGGGCTCAACAGATTTGATGCGGAATGGTTCGATTATCGTTTTCATCAGGTCCTCCGGGTTTGAGGGCCCGGTTGTCTGACGAGGACGTTTCCGGGCCATGCGCCGCGGTTGCCCCCTTGCTTTGGGATGCCGCGCTCAGCGCCGAAAATCTGGGCGGACCGTATTTTCGAGTGCACGGCGCGTCAAGAAGTGTTTGCCCGTGCGTCGCGCGCCGCTAGTGTTTTGGGGGAAAGGGGAGGAAAGATGGATGCGAGCTTTTCACGGCGTGATCTTCTGACACCAGCGGAGTTGCGTCGCTTGTCGGAAAGGTCGGACCTGCGCGGCGCGCTGCAGATGGGCAGCCATGTGGGTGCGATCTTGGTGGTTGGCCTATTGCATGCCATGGCCCTGGGCACGTGGTGGGTCCTGCTGACCGGCTTCGCGCTCGGAGTGCTGTTGAACTTCCTCTACGCGGCCCAGCACGAGTTGAGCCATGCCACCGTGTTCAAGACCCGCAAACTGAACGAAGTCTTTGGCCGCATCATGGGCTTCATCCAGATCTTTCCGCGTGATTTCGACCAGATCATGCATTTTGCCCATCACCAATACACCCAGGATTGGGAGCGGGACGGCGAATTGGTGCGTGAGCCTTATACCCTGACCACTTATCTGCTCTGGCTGAGCGGGATCACCTACTGGCGCAACCGCATCGTCGGCGTGATCCGCCGTGCGCGGGGGATCATCATTGAACCCTATATTCGGGTTGAGGAAGAGGCGCGTGTGATCCGGGAAAGCCGGATACATCTGGCAGGCTATGCGCTGATCGCGCTGGTTTCGGTGGCCACCGGGTCATGGGCCGCATTGACGTTCTGGCTGCTCCCGATGGTGCTGACCAAGCCGGTGCATCAGCTGCAGAACACGATTGAGCATCTGGGGCTAAGCCATGAAGATGACATTCTGGAAAACACCCGCTCAACCCGTGCCAATGCGCTGCAGCGATGGCTCTGCTGGCAGATGCCGTACCATACTGCGCATCACACCTTTCCCGCCGTCCCCTTCTGGAAGCTACGCGACCTTAACGACCGGATCGAAGCGAAGGCGGGTGACGTCCATCGGATGGGCTGGATTGAGTTTCAGATTGCGGTGGTCGGCAAGCTCATGGCCAAGGACGAAAGCCAGTATCCGATGGATGAGGTCTGGGTCATCCCGCGCGAAGGCGGGCGGGTCAGCCGCGTTCCGGCAGAGTGAGGCGACTGCAGGTCTACACGTCGCTTTGGGCGATGCAGCCGCATGATCAGACTGGCGTCAAGCTGCCTTTGGATCAAGTCTGTGAGATGGTGGCGCAGGCCGGATTTGACGGGATGGCGATTGATCTCGGCGCCTCGGACATCGCGGTCGCCCATGCTGTCCGCCCACATATGGAGGCGCATGGCCTGACCCCGCTGATCGTGGCCTTTCCGAAAACTATTGAGAGCCTGGAAGACACATTGCACATGGCCGCCGACTTAGGCGCGCCTTTTGTCGATGTCATCGGGCAGGTAATGCCGATAGCACTCGACGATATGGTGCCGGTGATTGAGGCATGGATGGACATGGCCGACCGTATTGGTGTCCCCATCCAGTTCGAAACCCATCGCAATTGCATCACCAACGATCTGTTTGTGACCCTGCAATTGCTCGATCGCATCCCGGATATGCGGCTTTGCGCGGACCTGTCGCACTACGTCGTGGATCGCGAGTTCTGGTTTCCGCTCTCTGATCATGACATGGGGCTGATCAGCCGCATCCTGCAACGCTCTGACAGTTTTCAGGGACGTGTCGCCAGTCGTCAGCAAATCCAGCTACAGCTGGATTTTCCGCAAAACAAGAAATGGGTCGACTTGTTCAAAGGCTGGTGGCGCGAGGGGCTGGCCGACTGGCGCGCGCGCAATGTGAGCGGTGACTGCATCTTTGTCTGCGAGCTTGGCCCGCCGGAATATGCGATGACCGACGCGCAAGGTCGCGAGATGTCGAACCGTTGGGAAGAGGCGCAAGTGATCGCGACCTGGGTGCGCCAGATGTGGGATGAGTTGGGGGGCGACGGCTGACCCGTCAGCATCTGTCGGCAACCCGCGCTTTGGGGCTTGTGTGACACCCGTTTCGCGTGTCGTGTGGCGCCATGAAACTCAGCGGTCCGTTCCTGTTTATTCTTGCCACCCTGATGATCGATGCCATCGGGATTGGCATCGTGTTTCCGATCATGCCGGACCTGATGGATCGCGTGGGTGCGGGCAGCACGGCGGAGGGCGCGTTCTGGGGTGGGATCATGATGTCCGCCTATGCGGCAGCGATGTTTCTTTTCGGTCCGATTATCGGCAGTCTCTCAGACGCTTATGGCCGCAGACCGGTGCTGATCGCCGCACTCGTCACGCTGACCATCGATTATGTGATCATGGCGGTCGCGCAGACCTATTGGGTGCTGCTCGTGGGCCGGGTCGTCGCAGGCATGGCGGGGGCGACCTACATCACGGCCACGGCCTACATCGCCGACATCGCGAAGCCGGAGGAGCGCGGGGCTGCCTTCGGCATGATCGGTGCGGCGTTCGGGATCGGCTTTGTGCTGGGGCCCGCGATGGGGGGCCTTGCCTCGGGCTGGCATATCACTGCGCCATTCTGGATCGCTGCTGGCCTGTCAGCGCTGAATGTGGCGTTTGGAGTTTTCGTGTTGCCGGAATCGCTGAAGCCCGAAAACCGCAGGCCGTTCGGGCGGCGTGATCTGAACCCATTTGGCACAATTCTGCGTGCCTTCGTCATTCCCGGTCTGGCCATCCCGCTCATCTGCCTCTTTGTCTTTGAGTTTGCGAATATGGTCTATGCCACGCTCTGGGCGTTCTGGGGGCGGGAGGTTTTTGGCTGGGATGGTTTTACCATCGGGCTGACATTGTCGGCTTATGGGGTGCTGATCGCCGGGGTGCAGGCGGGTATCCTGCCGCAGCTGACCAAACGGCTGGGCGATTTTGCGACGCTGAAGATTGCGGTCGCCAGCGGGATCGTCGCGATGGTCGGCTTTGGGTTGGGGAATGCCGTCTGGGCGGTCATCGTCTTTCTTCCGCTCGCCGCACTCTCGGACATGGCTCCGCCCTTGATGACCGCATTTGCAGCCAACCGCGTGGGCGAAGATCAGCAGGGGCTGGTGCAGGGGGTGATCGCCTCATTGTCTTCTATAGCGGCCGTAGCAGCACCCCTTGCGCTGACCCGCGTGTTTGAGCGCTTTGTAAGCGGTGACGGCCCGTACCTGCCCGGCGCGCCTTATCTGCTGGCCGCAGTACTCATTGTCGCGATCATTCCGCTGATCTTACGGATGAACGCGCCGCTCGAACGGTAAAGCGCTGCAGCTACTCTGCATGGACTTGCGATTGCCGCCCTTGGCCTGCTTTGCCTTCTATGGCTTTTCTCAGCAGTTGCATCATTTGTTCACGCTCGCCGGTGGTTAGGGCGGCCATGATATCGGCATTCGCCGCATTTGCCGCCGCCATTGCACCCGTTTGCTTCGCGCGCCCGACCTCCGTCAGGAATATGCGCTTTGATCGGCCGTCGTCTGGGTCTGGACGGCGCAAGATCAATCCGTCCCGTTCCATGCGTGCCAGCGTATTGGCCATCGTCGCTTGTTCGATCCCGACAAGGGTGACCAGATCACTTTGTGTCAGACCGTCCTTTTGCCAAAGGTGCAACATGATGGGAAACACACCGGTTGACAGACCAAGCGGCTTGATACGGTCCTGCAACGCCGCAGCGAAGAGGCGTGCAAGGTGATTAACAAGATATCCAGCGGATGAGCCCGGCGTCAGCGACATAGGCCAACATAACTTTAGATAGCAGGCTATTCAACATATAGATAGTATGCTATTAAAACCGCGCGAGACCGACTCACTTTCGTCACGCATAGGAAAATACATAGCATACTATGGATAAAGCTTATGAAATCAGTTCTGTTCGCAGCCACCGCAGTGCTTTTCGGTATCAGCAGCGCAAATGCAGATGTCACCCTGATCAACGCGTTTGAAGTGCCTGAAGGCCAGCGCGACGCCACGATTGACGCCTGGGAGCAGGCACGCGCCTTTCTATCCCAGCAACCAGGCTATATCGACACCGCGCTTCATGGCGCATTGGCACCCGACGCGCGGTTTGAACTGGTCAACATCGCCCGCTGGGAAAGCCCCGCGGCCTTTCAGACAGCGATTGCCGCGATGCAGGAAGCAGGCGTTTTCCGGCCACCTGAGGGTGTTTTCGCGAACCCGGCCCTTTACACGGTGATTGCATCAGACTGAGTTCTGCCATGATCAACCCAACCGCGCGCCCATGATATCTGCCACATCCAGCATCCGGCAGGAAAAGCCCCATTCGTTGTCGTACCAGCCAAAGATGCGCACGAGCCCGCCTGCGGTGACGCGTGTTTCGGGAAGCGAGACGATCACGCTTTCCGGGCGCGCGCGCAGATCGGTCGAGACAAGCGGTTTGTCAGTCCAACCGATGATACCGGATTGTGCGCGCAAGACCGCATGTACATCGTTCAGATCAGCCGGGTGATCGAGCGTCACCGTCAGGTCAACGGCAGAGACCGAAGCGACAGGGACACGCACCGCCGCCGCCTCGATCCGGCCTGCAATGTCGGGGAGGACCTTGTTGAGCAATTGTTGCGCAGAGGTTGTGGTGGGCACCATCGACAGGGCCGCCGCCCGGCTGCGCAGCATATCGCCCCGCGGCGCATCAATGCTTGGCTGGCTACCGGTGTAGCAGTGGATCGTCGTCATCCAGCCGGTCTTCAAGCCCCATGTATCGTCAATTAGCTTCACCAGCGGGGCCAGTGCGTTGGTTGTACAGGATGCGTTTGACACGACGGGCTGATCCGCCAACAGATCTTCATTTGCGCCAAGGACCATCGTCAGGTCGGCGGTTTCTGATGGGCCAGAGATCAGGATGCGTCCCGCACCCGCCTTCAATCCCCGTTCAGCAAAAGCGCGATCCCCCGCGCGACCGGTGCATTCGAAAACGATATCGACATCCGAAAGATCAATCGTGCTGAGATCGGTGCGCTGATGAAGCGGGATCGCCGTTCCGCTGATCATCAAGGCGCCGTCCTCAAGCACAGCCTCACCCGGAAACGGGCCAAAGACACTGTCATAGGCAAACAAATGCGCGCAAAGCTCCGGCGCGGCGATGTCATTGATTCCCACAATGCGAATCTGCGGCCATGATTTCGTGGCCCAGGCGCGCAAAGTCGTCCGCCCGATCCGCCCAAATCCATTGATGAACACATTGATCATCACCGCAACTCCCTAAATGTCGTTGCGCAGATGCTGCATCGTTGCGTCACTTGCCACAAGCGGGGTTTCGCTTGGTGTTTGTCTGCTTGTATAGAACAATTGGTAAGGGTGCATGGGGCAGCATTTACCAACGGCACAGAGAATCGGTGCCGAATCCATTTAATAAGTGGTTAAATTAGTGGCCAGTCGCCAAAAGAACGACAGGTTGGCGAAGGATGTTGTGCGTTAATGCCACAATGCTTCGGAAACAACCGCCTGATGTGGCAGAAAGTATACGTAAGCAGTGAAAACAGGTATTTATCGGCGGATTATTGCCAAATACTGTTTCACAAAACGACTGTAATGCCGGACAAAATCCGGGATTAAGAACCATGAAACAACAAGTTAGCGTCACTTTTTGGCCTAATTTGAATGAGACTAGACAATGAAGGGTGTGTGGGTGCTCTCCACATGGCCGCAAAGTTTGAAAGCTGGATGTGAAGATGGCGAAGGCGCAAGTACAAGACAACGCGGACGACAAGGACAGTTTCGTCGATGAGCTGAAGCCGGGCACCAAGTTGATGCACGGTCAGTACACGATCGAAAGCTTCCTGAACGCTGGTGGTTTTGGCATCACTTATCTTGCCAAGGACAGCCTCGACCGCAAGATCGTGATTAAAGAGTGTTTCCCCGGTGCTTTCTGCCGCCGCAGCCGTTACGTGGTGCAAGCCCGTTCGCGTGCGCACCAGAATGAGCTGAAATCCATTGTACGGCTGTTCGTGCAAGAGGCGCGCAGCCTTGCCAAACTCGACCACCCCAACATCGTTGGTGTGCATCAGGTCTTTGAAGACAACGACACCGCCTACATGGCACTGGACTTTGTTGAAGGCCGCGACCTGCTCGATACGATTGAAGACCCGTCGACAAAGCTGACACCGCCTCAAATCAAGAACATCCTCAAAGAGGTTCTGGGCGCCGTTGGGTTTATCCACGACCAGGGTATCCTGCACCGCGATATCTCTCCCGATAACATCCTGATCAACCAAGATCTGCATCCTGTGCTGATCGACTTCGGCGCTGCACGCGAAGAAGCCACCAAGCAAAGCCGTGTGTTGTCGGCGTTGCGCGTCGTCAAAGACGGCTACTCGCCTCAGGAATTCTATATTGCCGGATCCGAGCAGAGCCCAAGCTCTGACCTTTATGCGCTGGCGGCGTCGTTCTATCACTTAATCAATGGGGACGTACCGCCAAATTCGCAGGCCCGACTGGCCGCGATCGCGTCCGGCGACACTGATCCTTATGTACCGCTGTCCGGTCGCTTCCCGGATTACGAAGATAACTTCCTCGCCGCCATCGACAAAGCGCTCGCCGTTCTTCCCAAAGATCGCTTGCAGTCTGCCAAAGACTGGATCGACATGATGGAAGGCAATAGCGGCAATGTGACGGCGCTGAATGTGGCACCTGCCGCAACTGCAGCCGCAGCACCAGAGGTTGCCGAACCGGTTGAGGCGAAGAAATCAAAGCTTCCGCTCTTGCTGGGATCAGCCGCTGCTGTCGCCCTTCTTGTCGGCGTTGGCGTGCTGACGATGACTGGTGGTAGCGAAGACACAAATGCAACCGCGGACGCCACACCACAACCGACCGCAACAGTGCCAGTCGAAACTGCCGCTGCACCTGCAGCGCCAGCAGTGGAAGAACCTGCACCTGTCGCTGAAACACCCGCGCCGGTGGAAGAGGAACCGACGGAGCTTGCCGTTGCAGAGCCTGCGGTGACGGAACCCGCACCTGAGGTTGTTGAAGAGCCGGCACCGCTTGTTGTCGAAGAGCCGACGCCCGTTATTCCAGAGGCAACCGGCCCCGTTGTGGTTGAAATACCCGGACCCGTTGTTGTCGAAGACCCCGCACCGGTTGTCGTCGAGACCCCGACACCTGAAATCGTGGGCGAACCTGCGCCAGTGATCGCCGGTGATCCTGCACCTATCGTCGAAGGCCCGGTCATTATTGACGAACCAACCCCAACGATCCGCCCAAGCGCTCGTCCGGAAAGCGTTGAGTTGGCCGCAGTGCCAGAGCCAGAACCTCTGCCAGAGCCTGTTGCAACACCACAACCTGTTGCAGATGCAAGCGCCGCCACAGCGGCATTGCCTGATGTCACCGCCAACCGCCCGGTTGCTGATGGCGATACGGCACAGGTGGACCTGCCGTCAGCACCTGATGTGGTTGCAGCAGTCGGCACTGGCCCGAGTGTTGAGATCGATGCCGTCACACCTGGTAACGAGTTGATCCCGGAACCAGAGGGTGTCGCTGCGTCCTGGACTGTGCAATTGCCGTTCAGTGCTGCTGGCGACCAGTCGAACATTATTGCCCAGGCGGCAGCCGTCTCACCCGTATGGGTTCAACCGGGCCTCGTGATTACGTCGATTAACGGCACACCAGTCGGCGCGATTTCGGACATCCCGACGGTACTTAACCAAACCGTACCTATATCGGACCTCGAAGCCACGCTACCGGTGACATTCGGCACGCTTAATCCAGCATCAGGCGAACAGGTTGAAGAAAGCTGGGTTCTGCCGGTCATACAACAGTTGGAACTGTTGAATGGCGTTGCGTTTGAAACCACTTTTGCAGGCAATGAATGGCGCACGGTCGTCGCCGAGCTACCTGAAACCTTGACTGGCGGTTTAGAGGTTGGTGATGTGATGAGGTCATACATCCCAACGGCTGAACTGATTCAGGAGCAGGATAGCCTGCAGACAATTCTTGAGCGCGAACTGAGCGTCGGCACTGACCAGTTCATGTTTGCGGTCGAACGTGACGGCGGCATGTGGGTCGCTTCGCTGAATTACGATGGTGTAGAGGAGTAATCTAACGACACGCACCCTGAGGGAACAGGAGTGTCGTTGAGTTTGGAAGGTAGGCAAGATGAAGTTTATTCGTGATCTCTTGGGTAGAAAAAAGCGCAATGCTGATGCGCCAAAGTCCCGCGAAACGGTTGAGTCGCTGGAACAATCCTATCGCGACACGATTGGATCGATTGTCGAGGATAATGAAGGCGCGTCTGTCTCTGATATTCTGACCGATGTTGCGCAAAAGACGAGTACGGCAACCGAAGAGCGTGTCATCAAACCCGAAGAAACGCCTGCGGTGAATATCTGGGATCTTGAGGATGACGGTACGTCAACCGAGCTGCCAATGACCGCGCCCGAACTGCCCACGCCAGCACCTGCGCCTGCCCCCGCTGCGGCAGCGAGTGCTGCAGCACGGTCGCCCAGCCGCTCGCGCCGGACGAAGACCCGTTTGATCGGCTTTGAGAAGTCAGATGGCGACGTGGTCGATCTGTTCAACGACGCGCCGCGCGCCGCACCAGTCAAAAGCGTCAAGTTCCCGGTGGGCTGGATTGTTGTTGCTGAAGGCCCTGGTCGTGGTGAAAGCTTTTCCTTGATGGCCGGCATGTCACAGATTGGTCGTGGCGAAGATCAGGCCGTGCAGCTTGATTTTGGTGATAACTCCATCTCCCGGACCAATCACGCCGCTATCGTCTATGATGCCGACAGCAAGGAATTCCTGCTGGGTCATGGCGGCAAATCCAACATCGTACGCCTGAACGACAAGCCCTTGATCAGCAATGAGGCGCTGAAATCAGGCGATGTAATCCGTATTGGTGAGACTGTTTTACGCTTTGTGGCGCTTTGCGATCAGACGTTCAGCTGGGACGACAACGCAAGCGGGGAGGACGAAGATGTGGCGATCGCCTGAACCACGCTTTGACGTCGCTTCGGCGATCTGTCAGGGCGGACGTGACTATCAAGAAGACGCAATTGTTACTGATTTTCCGTTTGGCATGGACAGTGGCGTCGTGGTCCTTGCTGACGGTATGGGCGGCCATGCTGCTGGCGACGTGGCAAGTAAGATTGTTGTCACCGAAGTTTACAGCGAACTGAAATTTCAATCCGCGAATTTCGCCGATTTTGAAGCCGAGATCCCGCAATACCTGACATCGTCGGCGGTCAACGCCAACAATGTCGTGCGGGAATATGTGATGGCGCATCCCGAGACCCGCGGCATGGGTGCGACCCTTGTGTCGCTGGTTCTGATCGAAAACCGTATGTTCTGGATGTCGATCGGGGACAGCCCGCTTTACCATTATCGCGCCGGCAAGATGCAGCAGTTGAACGAGGACCATTCGATGGCGCCTCAGATCGACTTCATGGTCAAGCAGGGCCTGATGGACCCTGAAACGGGTAAGAACCACCCTGACCGCAACTGCCTGACATCCGTGATTCTGGGTGATCGCGTGGCGAAGTCCGATTGTCCAAAGACGCCGTTTGAGTTGCAAGTGGGCGACATCGTCGTCGTATCATCTGACGGGCTGCAATATCTCGAAGACGAGCGTATTCAAAAGATCCTTCACCGTTATCGCCGCCGCAAGAGTGCGGAGATCTGCGGGCATTTGCTGGAGGCGATTGAAGCGCTTGCCGATCCAGACCAAGACAATTGTTCTTTCTCGGTAATCAAGCTGAACCACAACAAGCCTGTGATTCGTGCGATCCGCGCCAAGCCTGTGGATTACGTGGAAACTCCAACTGCAACGACCACACGTGTTGTTGAGCTTGATGATGACGACTCGATCGCCGCGAAGCTGCGCAAGGACGCCGCGTCCATGCAAAAGGCGGCGACCGGGCAGGGCCAGCCGGCAGCGCAACCGCAAGCCGCCCCGAAAGAGGCAGCGCCGAAGCCTGTCATCAAGGAAGTGAAACCCGTCCAGAAAGTCGACGACATCGACGCTCAGGATAAGACAGAGGAGGTTGATGAGGCGACGCCCCCGGCTAAAGTAGCCGCCGGAGGTAAGTAATGCCGAATCAATCGCTGGGGGCTCAGGTCCAGGAACGGCTCACACAGGCAGTGGCTTCTGAGTTGCTGCCCGCTGACGTTCTTGATCGGGCCAAGCAAATCCTCAACAGGTTGCAGCAGCCTGTCCGTCTTGCCGTATTGGGTCGCCCCAAATCAGGTAAATCCGCCCTCGTGAACCTGTTGATCGGGCGCGAGGTGCTGCCCGATGATATGCGTATGCCGACGACACAGATCGTCTATGCCGACAAAGCAGGCGCCACATGCACCTTGTCTGACGGCAGTAAGAAGGATCTGGACACTGCCAACGCTTACGACATTGCGGAACTCAATCCCGTTTTTGTTGAACTGCGCCTGCCGCTTGCCGCACTAAAAAAGATCTCTGTCTTGGAAGTGGTCACGCCCAACGACCCCAACGCCATTCACAAGGCCAGCCAATGGGCGTCAAAGCGTTGTGAAATCGCGATCTGGTGCACCGAGACCTTCGATACAAACGAACAGGCCATCTGGGCGCAGATGCCCGACGTGCTCAAGGACCATGCGTTCCTGATGCTGACCAAGTCCGACGTTCTAGCTGCCAAAGGGACGTTGGAGCAGATCCTTGATGCGACCAAAGCGCTGGTTGGGCATGAATTCAACGATATCCTGCCAATCGCCACGCTTGATGCAACGGCCGCCCGCCATCTGGATGGCACGGTGGACAAGGAACTGATGCGTCGCAGCGGTGGCTCTGCACTGATTTCGGCCGTGCTGAAACAGGTGGACCAGGGCCGCCAGTCGGATGTGGATATGGCCGATGTCCTACTGCATCAACATGCGGACCTCTTGAATGGTGGTGCGGCCGCAGAAGTTCCTGAAGAAGACAGCGAAGTTCTGCAGGCCGTTATCGGCGCGGCGTCCTCAAGTGAGGCAGGTGATGATGAAGCCGGCCCGGCCGAAGCAGAAGCGACGACAGCCGAGACAGGACCCGCAGAGGCCGCAGGCGAAGCTGCTACGGAACCTGTGAAAAAGGTCACCCCCTTACACCCGGCGACACGCGATGCCTATGCGCATGTCGTGAGCTACATCACCGAACAGGCCAAAACATTATCCCAGATGGCCGCCGAGCTGGGCGATGCCGCGCCCGCACAAATCATTGCCGAGACGGTTGAACACACGCAATGGATGAGCGATTATCTTAGCATGCATGGTGATGACGCGGACGAAGCATTGCAGCGCGCTCGTGACGCAGCGTTTGATGCTGCGGATCTGGTACAATTGATGCAAATGGAAAAGCGTGACAGTGCGGCTATTGAAGCTGTCAGCGTCATGCTCCAGATTAAGCATGAACTGCAGGCGGACCTGGCCGCCTAACCCACGGCAACACTTGCAATTTTTATGAAAACAGCGCCACACTTTCGCCGTGCTGCCCTGTTTCCATTATGGCAATAAATCAGTGTTATGACCCGTATTTGGCGACGGGACCAACAACTGATAAAGGTGAAGCCAGCACGACTGAGTGAGGACGGACACGAATGAAGATGGAAGAGCTGACAAAAGGGGATGGTTACAAAGTCCCGGCAGCGCAGCACCCGTTCATGCGCATCGGCTTGGAGAAGCTGGACGACTTCCACGAGGATATCCTGGATCTGGAGGCGACCATGGCTGACGTGGTCAAGCTGGGCGGACAGGATGCTGAAAAGAAAGCTGCGAGAGTTATCAAGCAGTTACGCTCTTTCGAGCCCAGCGTGACGATGATCGGACAGATCAAATCGGGCAAGACGTCTTTGGTGAATGCGATGATCGGTCGCCCTGAATTGCTGCCTGCGGATGTGAACCCGTGGACCTCTGTTGTGACCTCATTGCACCTCAACGCGCCTCTGCCTGCGGACGCGCCTACCGCCACATTTCAGTTCTTCAGCCAGGGTGAATGGGATCATCTGGTGGAGAATGGTGGCCGAATCGGTGAATTGTCCGCGCGCGCCGGTGCAGATGATGAGCTTGAGAAAGTTCGGCAACAGATCGCCGAGATGCGCGAAAAGACCAAGACACGTCTGGGCCGCAAGTTTGAGCTGCTTCTGGGCCAAAAGCACAATTACGCGGAACTGACGGACGATCTCGTTCAGCGCTATGTCTGCATGGGCGACGATTTCGAAGATCTTGATGAAGAAGATCAACAGGGTCAGTTCGCGGATATCACCAAATCCGCTGACTTGTATCTCAAGGCGCCCTCGATCCCCATGCCGCTTTGCCTGCGGGATACGCCCGGTGTGAACGACACGTTCATGATGCGCGAGCAGATCACGATCAATGCGCTCCGTGACAGTCGCATCTGTGTCGTGGTCCTGTCGGCGCATCAGGCGCTGAGTTCGATGGATATGGGGCTCATCCGCCTGATCTCGAACGTCAAAGCGCGCGAGGTGATCATCTTCGTAAACCGGATCGACGAATTGTCGAACCCGGCTGAGCAAGTACCCGAAATCCGCGACAGCATTCTGCAGACACTTGCGGATCACAACGGGCCGGAAAATCCGCAACTGATCTTTGGCAGCGCTTATTGGGCCAATATCGCGCTTTCCGAGAACCTCGACGATATCGTGGCGGAAAGTGCGGCGGCTATGTTCAACTGGGCCGAGGCATCACTGGATGCCGAGACCGCCGGTATGGAAACCAACGAGCTCGTCTGGCATCTGTCCGGTGTGCCGCAACTCTACAAAGCGATCTCTGAACGCGTGGCCGAGGGACCGGGCACGGAAATCCTGTCGGCCTCGCGCAAGCGTGCGCTTAACCTTGTCGGCGGTGTTCGCGCTTCAAATGCGATGGTGTCCATGCGTCTGGACGGCGATCAGGTCAAGGTGATGGCCAAGCCGGAACTGATGGCCCATTTGGACAAGCTGGAAAAAGACAGCAAGAAATTCCTGAACGACCGTTTGGACATCGTGTTCCAGCAATTCGGTTCGCGCGTGGATCAGTCACATAAACGATTCCTCGACCGCGCGCTGGAATCGCTGCTACAGCACCTTGAAACCAATGGTGAGGATGAGGTTTGGCAATACAGCCCCGATGGACTGCGCATGCTGTTGCGCACGAGCTATCAGGTGATGCGCCGTAATGTCTCGTCATCTTGCGAACAAGTCTTTGCTGCCGCCGCGACCGATCTGGCTGAAACCTATCGCACGGCTTTTGGGGTGGAGGTTGAGAATTTCTCGATTACCCCGCCTGCGGCACCCGAAATCCCCGCACCGGTGTCGCTGGGCCAGACCATTGCGCTTGATCTACAGACGTCGTGGTGGAAGGGCTGGTGGAAGCGCCGCAAGGGCTACCGTGCCTTTGCCAGCGGGTTCTATGATCTGATTGAGGCCGAAACGGCACCCATTGTCGATGAACTGAAAATTCGGCAGGCCGAGGATATACGCACCATGGCCGAACGCGAGTTGAGTGAATTCCTTGCCGAACAGCGCGGTCTGCTCGGCGACATGAGCGACAAGTCCGAGTTGAGCGTCAACGATTTGAAAGACATTTTTGGTATTACCGCCCAGCAGGAGCGCGAAGAGCTTTTCGATTACATCTTCGAAGAGCTGAGCGATAATGCCCCTGTTGAAGCGATAGGAAACGGGTAATGAGTGAGAACGACCCCACCGCCGGTGGGCCGCGCAAGCCGCGGGTCGCCTTGATGGGCGAGTTCAGTGCGGGCAAAAGTACACTGTCAAATCTGCTGATGGGCGCGCGCCCCCTGCCCGAAAAGGTGACCGCCACGCGGCTGTCCCCGGTCTGGATGTCGCAAGGCAGTGACACGCCCTATCGCATTGATGTGGACGGGACGACCGAACCGATCACGCTCGACCAGCTTGAATCCGTTCCGGTGGAAGAGACCTTTGCGATCCGGCTGTTTCTAGATGTCGATATCCTGAGCGTTTGCGACCTCATCGACTTCCCCGGCATCTCGGACCCGAACATGTCTTCGGAAGTGTGGGAGCGTGTCCTGCCCGAGGTTGACGCGGTAATCTGGTGCACCCATGCCACGCAGGCCTGGCGCCAGTCAGAGGCTGCGGTTTGGGAGAATATGCCGAACGCCGTTAGGGAGCATTCGATCCTGCTGATCACACGCTTCGACAAGCTCACCACTGAGCGGGATAAGACCCGGGTGATCAAGCGCGTCACACGCGAAACCGAAGGGCAGTTCAGCGGCATCTACCCTGTGTCGCTTTTGCAGGCGATTGCTGCCGGCGAGGATCAGGATAAATGGGATGCAAGCGGCGCCGGCCCATTCGTCTATCGTTTGATTGAAACAATCGAAAAACTGACGAAGATCGCCGAATGCACTGAGCGGCCGCTTTACAACATTCCAAATGGTGAACCCATTCCAACCCGCGTCTTGCGGTCAGTTGCCCCACGGCGGGTTGTGCGCAGCCGTGATAGTGATGCGCCAAAACGCGAGCGCCCACAGGCCGAGCCTGAGGCTAGTCAGGACAACCCGCCCGGCCCGATCCTCCGATCTTCCTGATCACGACGTTGCCACCTGGGCTTTTCCCTTCGCTCATTTTGTCTTAGTCAGAGTGGCACCGTAAGTAAGAGCGAGCCCAAACATGGTCGTCGACGCATTGGACACTTTGCAAAGCGATTTCACAGGTTGCGAGACCTTGGCTTTTGCCGATCTGTCGACACAGATGATCCTTGTCACGAACTCGACCACCACATCGCCACGCGAGACACTCGATGCGCTTTGCGCCGAGGCCGCGCTAACCCTTGGGATCAAAGGAAAAATTGCGATTGGGTCAGATAAAAGTGCCACCGCTATCGTCGCAGGGCAGGACCAGTTGCGCGTTTTTCTACGCGCGGAAAGTGAACCATCAGATGTTTTGTGCTGCGTGTGCCAGCCAGATGTCGATATTTCAGGATTTTTACCCGCAGCGCGCGCCTGCCTTGAACAGATAAGCGGTGGCGCGTAAGCCGGTACGCATGGATTACCCCGCATTGGATTGCCGAAATTGAGCGACATGACCGCCCTGACAGAAAAGCTCGCCGCGCTCGCCGCAGAGGATGAGGTTTTTGTGGCTGGCGCCCGGGTCATCGCGCAGGACGGTGGCGCAGTTGGGCTTGCAGCCATCCTGCGTGAGATTGATGTGACTGTGCTTGAGCGGACGCTGGTCTTTGGCGTTGGGGATGTGACCGCCTCGTTGATTGTGGCGGGACGTCGCTTGCGCGGGATTGCGGCAGTGTCGGACCGGGATGATCAAGCGATTGGCCAATCCCTGTCGCGTGAAGAGCCGGACACATTGCAGGCGGCAGGCGCGTTGATGAAAGCTCTTTGTGACAATGCAAGTCGGGTGACCGTGCGGGCTGAGCCGATCCAGCCTTTTGGTAAAGGTGGCGATGCGGGCATTTCGGCGAAGGGGCTGGCCGAGCTTTGGCAGGTTGATCTTGATGCCAAACCCCTGCCGCCCGTCGCTCGTTTTCTGGCGGCCAATGCGTCATCGTTTGGTGGCCATCTGCTGATCGTCGCTGGCAACACCACCGAGACAGCTGGCGAGACGGCGGCGCTGAAACTCATTTGGGATGAGCAGGTCATGGCCTTGCGCAAAGCGCAAAAGGCAATTGCCAAGCGTCAATCCGGGGCGCAGATGATGTGTTTTGACGGCGCAATGGGCGCAGGTACAGCCGTGGCTATCGCCATGGCGGGCGACGAGGCCTGCATTTGCGCGTTCGCCTCGGATCAGATCGCCCCGCTGACTGCGTCTTGGCAATCCATCATCAGTTGATCCCGGTTCGTGATGCACCCTTCCGTTGCAAAGGCCCCGCAAGCCGCGCAGTTTTTCGAAGGGTTTGAAGAGCGCTATTTCGAAACAAGCGCGGGTCCGATCTTCTGCCGGATCGGCGGTGAAGGGCCGCCGCTTGTCTTGCTGCACGGATATCCGCAGACATCGGCGATGTGGCATGCCGTGGCCGCTTCATTAGCCCAAGATTATCGCGTGATCTGCCCCGATCTGCGCGGTTATGGTCGATCCGCCAAGCCGGAGACAGACGCGAGCCACACACCTTATTCCAAGCGGGCGATGGCAGGTGATGTGATCGCGATCATGGACGCATTGGGACATGAGCGGTTCTTGGTTGGCGCCCATGACCGGGGCGGTCGCGTCGCGCACAGACTCGCCGCGGATCACCCGGATCGGGTTGTGGCCTTGTCCACCTTGGACATTGCGCCCACGCGTGAAATGTATCGCGAAGGCACCAGCGCCTTTGCCCATACCTATTGGCATTGGTACTGGCTGACCTTGCCGCATCCCTTTCCCGAAAGACTGATTGGCGCTGATCCCGTCTATTTCTGGCTGCATAAATGCGGAGCCGGTTCAGCCGGTCTAACCCCATTTGTCAGACAGGCGCTGGATGAGTACCTCACCGCTTTTTCTGATCCTGCCGCCATTCACGGCGCTTGCGAGGATTATCGGGCCGCCGCGACGATTGACATCGCGCACGATGATGCAGATTCGTCAAAACTTACCATGCCGCTGCTGGCGCTTTGGGGACGTGACGGGGCGATTGAGGCGCATTTCGACTGTCTGGCGCTTTGGCGCGAGCGGGCAGAGGATGTGCAGGGATGGGCTTTACCGGGAGGGCACTACGTCGCCGAAGAATGCCCTGACGAGGTGATCGCCGCTTGGCGACCCTTCTTTGCCAAAGCTGCCGCCAACCTCTAGGTCAGCCGTGCAGGAAAGCCGTCCGCACGCAAATCAGTTTCCAACAGATCTTCCAGCAATTTGACGATCATTGGTGACTGGGCATCGCCACCATAGGCTGCCCGCGCGGCGATGTAGGTCTGCTCGGTCGCGGCTGCGAGATCGAGCGGGACTTCGAATTCGCGCCCAAACGCCTGTGCAAAACCAAGGTCTTTCAGCGCAAGATCGATGTTGAACGCCACATCATACGACCCGTTGAGCACCAGTGCCCCTTCGGTTTCATGCACAAATGAGTTGCCTGATGAGGCCTTGATCGCATGCCAGGCCTGCCCCAGATCAAGCCCGCCGCGTTTGGCAAGCATCAGCGCCTCACCACAGGCCTTCAGATGAATGAAGGCAAGCATGTTGGTGATGACCTTGATGATCGCGGCAGAGCCGAGCGGCCCCATATGAAAAACCTGATCGCCCATCGCCTGCAAGGCTGGCAGATGCAGATCGAACATGTCCTCGTCACCGCCCGCAAGCATGGTGATCTTGCCTTGCGCAGCGAGATGCACACCGCCCGTGACGGGCAGTTCCATGGCCCGGACGTCATGAGCACAGGCCTTGGCCGCAAATGCCAGCATCTGATCGCGTCCAAGTGTCGACATTTCAATCCAGTGGCTGCCTGCCCGCATCATCGGCAGGATACGGTCAAGCACCTGTTCGGAAATGGCCGGTGAGGGCAGACAGGTGATCACATGATCGGCGGCCTCCGCGACCTCTTCTGGCGTATCAGCCCAGTCACATCCGAGCTCCAATAGAACGTCGGCCGCCTCCCGGTTCAGGTCCGTCACGGTGAGTTCCATGCCCGCCCGGCGCAGACAAGCGGCACAATTGGCCCCGAGGTTTCCAAGGCCAATGTAACCGTAGTGCATAGCTGACCCTCACTTGAAATAGATGTTGTAGTCGGCACGAATGGCCGCGTCGAATTCGGGCGACAGCTGAATTTGAGCTTCTTTCAATATCTTGTTTTTCCGTGCGATGGCTTGCGCAATCAACTCAGGCTGCCCGGCTTCGGCCCATTCCTTGGGGCTCATCCGGTTACCTAAGCTGGGATAGATGTATTCGCTCTGCATCAGATTAAGCGTCTGTTCCGACCCCAGATAATGACCCGGACCATCAAGGCAGACGGCCTTCATCGCATCAATGGAGGTACTGTCTTCGGTCACATCAATGCCCCGCACGCAACGCAAGACTTGACCAATGATGTCATCGCCTAACACCAGCGATTCAAGGCAAAAGCCCAGAAGCGACGCGTGCATGCCAACGGCCTCATAGGCCATGTTCAGCCCTGAAAGCCCGGCAAGGACATTCGTGATCCCCTGCTCCCACCCGGCTTGCATGTCGGGGAGTTTGGCATCGGATATGCCCGCCGCCGCGCCTCCCGGTAAATCGTAGAACCGGTGCATCTGCGCGCATCCTGCCGTGAGCAGCGCCTGTTCTGCCGATCCGCCCGACATCGCGCCGGTGCGCAGGTCAGACACAAAGGGCCATGTACCAAAGACCGCCGGATGACCCGGCGCCATGGCGTTGACGTAGACGACGCCCGCCAGACATTCGGCCACCGCCTGCACAATGGCAAGCGCGATGGGCGCCGGCGCGGTCGCCCCCGCCTGCCCCGCCGACAAGAGCAGGATAGGCATCCCGCCGCGAATGCAGTGTTCCATCGCGACACAGCTTTCTTCGGCGAATTTCATCGGCGGCACGACAAAGCAGTTGGTGTTTGAGATGAAGGGCCGCGCCCTGAACGCTTCCTCACCCCCCGCGATCCGGTAAATCAGCTCAAGCCCAGGCGCCACATGGTCCGGCTCGCTAAAGTTCGTGCCAATATGTTTGGTCGTCCCGGCACAGCAGGCGTAGATCGTGTTGAGATCAAGTTCGAGATTGTCGGTGATGTCGCGCGCGACCATCGCGCGCTGGAAGAAATGCACATTGTCCAGCGCATGGGTGATCTTGGCCGCATCATGCAGGTCTTGCGCCGTGCTGTCGCGATAGCTGTTGGTCTCCACATCCACGATATGCACCGCCGCACCCGCCGTCCCGAAATGCACATTGGTCCCGGTCAGGTGCAGGTCATATTGCGGATCGCGCCCATGCAACGTGATGTTGCGCGCGGCCTTGGCGAGCATATCTTCAACCAGTCCGCGCGGGAACCGGACGCGACCATCATCGCCAAGAATAGCGCCCGCGCCGGTCATGATATCGATGCCGGATTGGGGCGCGTTGGCCAGCCCAATCTGTTCCAGCGCATCAAGGGCGGCGTGGTGGATGCGCGTGACGTCCGGCTCTGACAATGGTTTGTACTGCCCGCCCGGCAGGCCCGGACGGACGGGGCGCAAATCCTTGGCCAATGGCGCATTGCGCAGCGCCACGCGGGCGGCGCGCCCACCGCTGCGTCGGACGGGTTTGTTCATCGGCACGACCTCCCTTGACGTGGGAGCAAGTATCGCGCCCGCGCTTTTGGTGATCAATTGAGCGTTACGGTCATTATTGATCGGGTTTGCCGATTAGTTCAGACTGGCCTCATGCAGATTGAACTGATCGAAACCTTTCTTGATCTCTGCGAAACGCGCAGTTTCAACAAAACCGCCGAGCGTCTGTCTGTTACGCAATCCACGGTTTCGGGCCGGATCAAGGCGCTTGAGGCGATCATCGGCCGTGCTCTGTTCCAACGGTCGCGGGCAGGCACGGCCTTGACCACAGAGGGTCTGCGTTTTGAACCACATGCTAGGAGCTTGCGCCACAACTGGGTCACCGCACTGAATGCGACCCGCGATGGCGGGATGACCGGTGTCACGATGCGGATTGGTTTGCAGCACGATCTGGTCAGCTTTGAAATCAGCCGCCTGATCGGCGCCTTTCGGGATACCTTGCCTGACACGGTATTCCTGTTCGAGGCGGATTACTCGACCCAGATGTGCGCCGATCTGATTGCCGGTATGCAAGACATCGCGGTGCTCTATTCCCCTCAGACACACCCGGATCTGCATTTCGAAGGATTGGGAGAGGTGAGTTACGTGATGATCTCCACCCAACCTGAAACGCTGCAAGAGATGTCGCGAGACAGATACATCCTCGCCAATTACTCACCCGCTTTTGCCCATGCGCATGCGGCGTTGCTGCCCGATCTCGCGCAAGTCTCGCTCTCCATCGGGCAGAATGCAGCGATGGTTGATCTGCTGACGTCACTGTCCGGCGCGGGATATGTTCTGCGGCATTCTGCCAACGCCTTGATCGCCGCTGGAACATGCCATCCGGTTGCCAACGCCCCGGTGATCACCCAAAGCGTCTTTGCTGGTATCAATGCACGGAACCGCCATCGGAGCGTCTATCGCCGGATGCTACGCATTCTGATGGAGCATTACGCCCACGACCGCCGCCAAGTGACTGGCACACCATAGAGCCAAAATACAAACACCCAGACCGTGCAGGTCTGGGTGTTTTGTGATTGGTTGCGGGAGCAGGATTTGAACCTGCGACCTTCAGGTTATGAGCCTGACGAGCTACCGGGCTGCTCCATCCCGCGCCAAGTTTGGATGACATAAAAGGAGTCGCCGGGGACTACAAGCCCCCGGCGATGGGAAAGTTTAAGAAACCGTCACAAAAAGCTGATCGCTATTCGTCTTCCCAGAACGACGCCTGCCAGGTCATTTGCGGAAGCTCTGCGACCACCTCAAACGGGATCGTGTCTTCGAAGATCCGACCATGCGGATCGACCACATGCACGTGTAGTTGGTGCGCGCCCACGGGCAAATCGGTGGGCAGATCCGCACGCCAAAGGTGGTGACTGTTATCCGTCAGCATCCAGCGCTGGAACGGTCCCGGCACGCCCTGCCAAATGGAGCCCTGCCACATGCTGAACCCTGCCGTGTCTTCACCGCCATCAACCGATTGCGCCGCGACACGGCCTTGCGTGGCCTGTTGCGCAAGCGCGAGCGGGTCGGCGAATTCAACGCCACGGTTCTTTGCTTCGCCCGTGCCGGACTGGGTGCGAGTCGCAACAATTGTGTCCATGTCATTGATCTGAGCGGTCACCATTGTCCGACCTGCACCGTTCCAGACATTGATCGCGGCCCATGTCCCGTCAGCGAGGTCTTCTTGCGTGATCATGTACATATCGCCCAGATCGTTGCGCGTGACCGGCGGAGTTTGATCAAAACTGCGCTCATAGAGATCGCGATAAGCAATCAGGCGCTCGGCCCATTCACGGAAACGCGGGGTGTTGAAGGAAGCGTGGAACTGCTCGTTCTCTTCGCCGTTAAAGGTTTTGTAGGTATCCACGTAGTCGCTTCCATTGAAATCAAGCTGGTAGTAGCCGCGCGGACTGCCCAGGCGCTGCGTGGCATGCGGCACGCCGTCATCGTTCAGATCACCTGCCCACCAGCTGCCTGACAGCGCGCCAATGACAATCTGATGAAACGGCGACGGGCCGACATTGGTGTTTTCTTCCCAGCCTTCGAAATGCTCACCCGGTTCGATGTTTTCGGTCGTGTGCGTGTGCCCGGCAAGGGTCAGGACCGGACGGTCGCCCAAGACCGCGACGAGCTCATCTAGATTGTCGGTTTGATGCTTAGCGGCAGTGTTATCGGTAAAGGTCTGGAAAGGAATATGGGCGGTCAGGACGATCAGCTTGTCTTCGGGCACATTGGCCAGATCGTTGGCGAGCCATTCAAGCTGCCGCCCGGTGATGACACCGTTATAGGTGTGGTTGCGGTCGGTGGCGCAGAAGGGATGCTCATCGACACCGTTGCAGGGATAGCGGACGTTATCGAGGCCCACGAAATGCACGTTGCCGATATCGGCAGACCAGTATTCCGGTCCCCATTCACGGCGGAACGTGTCAAAGCTGTGCTGGTCGCTTTCCGCGTCAAAATCGATGTCGTGATTGCCGCCCACGAAATAGATTGGCACGCCACCCACCGCGATGATGCTTTTGAAGCGGGGGTAAAGCGACAGGTCATCGCCCATCACATCGCCCGCGAAGATCAGGCATTCGGTGTCTGAATTGTCGCGCGTCGCCAACAGCTTGCCGGCCGTTTCGCGGACGTAAGTTACTTCCTGATTGGTGTAGGGCTGCGCATCGCCAAAGGCGAGG
This sequence comes from Cognatiyoonia sp. IB215182, assembly GCF_033963905.1. Lineage (NCBI taxonomy): Bacteria > Pseudomonadati > Pseudomonadota > Alphaproteobacteria > Rhodobacterales > Paracoccaceae > Cognatiyoonia > Cognatiyoonia sp. IB215182. Next base: position 202,270 of record NZ_JAXBMB010000004.1, on the reverse strand, counting down.
CAGTTGAAGCTGTCGCCGACATTGTCTTCGATCAGAGGGAAGTTGATCGCCTCGGGTAGTGGGCCGGTCGGGGCGATGCCACCAAAACGCAGCGGTGGCGAACCTTCGACCTTATGCACATAGGCAAATTGCGGCACCATATCGGCGCTGACAGGCGTGATATGGGTCGATGGTTTGGTGATAAAGAGGTTCATGTCGTCATAGGCGGGCAGCTCATAGGTGCCATCCTCGGCGGTCAAAACAACCTCACGCCCGTTTGAGACCTGAACGCCCGCAATGCCAACCTCGCCCGGATCAAGCGTGGAATTGCGGTTTGCATCCAGAAAAACGGTGCCGCGCGCGGTGTCACCACCGTCGCCCGCACCGCGCACCACGTCTACTTGTCCGATGTAACTACTGTCTTTGGCAGAGGCGGCGCTGCAGGTAATCAGCAGCACAGCCGTTGCATTCAAAAGCGTCTTCATCACGAGACCTCCGATTGACTGAGGCCCTCACGGTCGCGTGACTTTGTAAATGCTGGCAGACCATTGCATGACGTTCATGCAACAGGTTTGTGACGCAGATCGTTATGTTGGGGGTAAGTCATCGTTAGAGAGATACATGTCGAAAGCAAGCTTCCGACAGAGATGTTCCTTATTAGATTTGGCGGTGACTTACTCTCCCACGTCTTAAGACGCAGTACCATCAGCGCTGTGGCACTTAACGGCCGAGTTCGGGATGGGATCGGGTGTTTTGCTCACGCTATGACCACCAAATCAAATAAAGAACATCTCCGGTGAATGCCGAAACATTCACCGTCGTTCCAAGTCTGCACATCTATATGTGTGCACTTGTTCTTCCAGTCTTACTATTACTGGATCAAATCAAGCCTATCGAGCAATTAGTACCAGTCAACTGAACGTATCACTACGCTTACATCTCTGGCCTATCGACGAAGTGGTCTACTTCGGCTCTCAGGGATACCTTGTTTTGAGGGGGGCTTCCCGCTTAGATGCCTTCAGCGGTTATCCTGTCCGATCATAGCTACCCTGCACTGCCGTTGGCACGACAACAGGTCCACCAGTGGATCGTTCACCCCGGTCCTCTCGTACTAGGGGCAACTCCTCTCAAGTATCCTACACCCACGGAAGATAGGGACCGAACTGTCTCACGACGTTCTAAACCCAGCTCACGTACCTCTTTAAACGGCGAACAGCCGTACCCTTGGGACCTGCTCCAGCCCCAGGATGAGATGAGCCGACATCGAGGTGCCAAACGGTGCCGTCGATATGGACTCTTGGGCACCATCAGCCTGTTATCCCCAGCGTACCTTTTATCCGTTGAGCGATGGCCCTTCCACTCGGGACCACCGGATCACTATGGCCGTCTTTCGACTCTGCTCGACTTGTCAGTCTCGCAGTCAGGCTGGCTTCTGCCATTGCACTCAACGAGCGATTTCCGACCGCTCTGAGCCAACCTTCGCGCGCCTCCGTTACGATTTGGGAGGCGACCGCCCCAGTCAAACTACCCACCACGCAGGGTCCCGGACCCGGATAACGGGCCGCGGTTAGACATCAAGCAGAATAAGGGTGGTATCTCAAGGGAGGCTCCACGATGACTGGCGTCACCGCTTCAAAGCCTACCACCTATCCTGCACATACTGTGCCTGATGCCAATGCGAAGCTGTAGTAAAGGTGCATGGGGTCTTTCCGTCTAACCGCGGGTATCCTGCATCTTGACAGGAAATTCAATTTCGCTGAGTCCACATTTGAGACAGCGGGGAAGTCGTTACGCCATTCGTGCAGGTCGGAACTTACCCGACAAGGAATTTCGCTACCTTAGGACCGTTATAGTTACGGCCGCCGTTTACCTGGGCTTCAATTCGGAGCTTGCACTCCTCCTTTTAACCTTCAGGCACCGGGCAGGCGTCAGACCCTATACGTCGTCTTGCGACTTCGCAGAGCCCTGTGTTTTTAGTAAACAGTCGCCACCCCCTGGTTTGTGCCCCCGCCCAATAGTTGCCTACTAAGCGGGCCTCCTTCTCGCGAACTTACGGAGGTATTTTGCCGAGTTCCTTAAATGTGGTTCTCTCAAGCGCCTTGGTATTCTCTACCAGTCCACCTGTGTCGGTTTAGGGTACGATCTCATGGAGGGCTATTTCCAGGAACCTCTCAACGGCCCGACCAATCCGATAAGGTCGAACAATCTTCGAGATCCGTCACATCCTCCTGGCCCAGGAATATTAACCTGGTTCCCATCGACTACGCCTTTCGGCCTCGCCTTAGGGGTCG
>NZ_JAXBMB010000004.1:0-195000 GCF_033963905.1 Cognatiyoonia sp. IB215182 | reverse complement strand
ATCCGCTTCGGGCGTTCATGGAAACGTCTTCTCGGCCGCCCAGTCTGCGTAGTCAGGATGATGCTGCTCGGACGGACAATAAAACTGGTTCTGGCACAAACAAGCTGCTCGCGTTCGTCGCGAGCGCGGCGACATCAGCAAAATTGGACGCCGAAGAAATTGATGAAAGTGACGCCGAAAGCGGGTCCGTTATCAATCAAGATGCCGAAACAATGGTGGGCCAGGTTGGCACCGACACGGGCGTGAGACCAGAACCGCTCGGCACTCTCGGTCGATCTACGCCACCTCGCCCGCCGGCCCTGCAAAGCAAAATCGACGACCTAGAGGCCAAGCAGGTGATGGACAAGGCGATCAACGGCCCGCCAACTTTCAAGTTGCCCAACGGCCTTGAAGTTCGTGGAGCATTGGCGCTGCGGCTGCAGGCAATCCACGATTCCAGCCCAGAGAATGCTTTCAGGCTCATGGGGGGCGTAGAAACCCGCAGCGGTGTCATGGGCCGGGTAGATGTCATACAAAACAGATCGGAAGCGAAGCCGAAAGACGAGGAACTGATCAAGTTGCCTCCTAAACCGACAATCAACATTCCAGGGCGGGACGAGAACGCCTTTGCCAATGCGAGGGACAAGTTTGGAAAGTCCGGCACGAGTGCGCTTGATAAAACGACTACCACTCAGCCAGCCGTCCATGACGATGTTCGTTCAGGGCCAAACGTTAGTGAGATGATCAGGAAGCTTCAGCCTAAAGATCGGCCATAGGACAATTATTGTTGCGGGCCGCGCCAAGCGGTTTGCACTTATCATTGGTCACGACATGCAAATGAGCGATGGGTTGAAGCGAAAAAATTCAGAGCGCATCTCACTTTTTTCACCAATGGCATTGCTATGCCATTGCGCGCGCCCGCTCCCATTTCATCCGTGCCGCGAGCAGTAGCATGATGATCGCCAGATAGATCAGCGGCTCCCACTGAAAGCCCCGTGCAAGCCATAGGTAATGGACAGCGCCCAAGATAGCGATGGGATATGTCAGCTTGTGCAGCTTGCGCCAGCTGGCCGCGCCGAGCTTGCGGATCGACAGGTTGTTCGACGTGAGCGCCAGTGGGATCATCAGCACAAAGCCCACCATGCCGACAGTGACATAAGGCCGTTTAACGATGTCGGCCCAGATGCGTTCAACCGACTGCACATCCAGGACCGCCCAGACGCTGAAATGCGCGAGCACCAGAAAGAACGCGCTGACCCCGATGGCGCGGCGGAACTTCAAAAGGTTCACACCCGTCCATTTGCGAAGCGGCGTGACGAGCAGACCCAGCACCAAAAGCTGCAAGGCCAGCTCGCCATATTCCCGTTCCAAAGCGTTGATCGGCTCAACGCCCAACCCGCCGGTCAGGCCAAGATAAAACATCCACGCCGTCCAGATCGCGCAGACTATATATACAGTCCACGCCGGAACCTTGCGCAGCGCGCCGTTGATCGCTTGGGATGGGGTCACAGGGCTATCCTCAGATGTCGACCGACAGGTCTTGGCCCGCATAGAGGCCCGCGACCTCATTTTCGTAGCCGTTGAACATCAACGTATCGATCCGAGGCGCAAAAAGCCCCCCACCGATCCGTCGTTCTGTCGCCTGCGACCAGCGTGGGTGATCGACGTTAGGGTTCACATTACTATAGAACCCGTATTCGCGCGGATTGGCCTTGTTCCAGCTTGTGGGCGGCTCATCTTCCTGCAGCGTGATCCGCACAATCGACTTGATCGATTTAAAGCCATACTTCCATGGCACGACCAGACGGATTGGCGCGCCGTTCTGGTTGTAGATCGGCTCATCATAAATACCGGTCGCCATGATCGTCAGCGGGTGCATCGCCTCATCCAGACGCAGACCTTCAACATAAGGAAAGTCCAGCACGCGGCGCTGAACGCCGATCATGTTCTCGGGCTGCACGACGGTCTCAAACGCCACATATTTCGCGCGCGACTGCACACCGACCTTGTTGAGGATATCGGCCAGCTCAATCCCGTTCCACGGGATTACCATCGACCACGCCTCGACACAGCGGAAACGGTAGATCCGGTCTTCGACCGTCAGGCCGTCCAGCAGATCGCCCAAAGCATATTCACCCGGATTGTCGACCAGACCGTCGACCTTGATCGACCAGGGGGAGGTGACCAGTTTGTGAGCGTTCTGCGCCGGATCGTTCTTACCCGTGCCGAATTCGTAGAAGTTGTTATAGGTCGTGATCTCTTCGAGCGTGTTCGGCTCAAGCGTGTTGGCGCTGGCACTGCCGGCCAGCCCGATGGCACCCAGGCCCACAGTCCCCGCCAGAATTTGGCGACGGTTGAGGTAGACAGACTTGGGCGTGGCATCTGCCCGCGTCAGGTTATTGATCCAGCGATGTGCCATAAGGCCTCCGTTCGTTCCGATTCCCAAAAGCATATAGGTGAGAATGATTGAAAGGTGTCTCACGATGCCGCCAGAACGATGAAATGTTCGACAATCCGGCAGAAAAGATCACACTGTTTCACAGATATGTGACTGGAAATGTAAAAGGGTCGCGGCTTAGGCGCGCATCGCCTTGCGTCAAGCCGGATGGGCGGGTTTCCCCGGTGATCCGTGGCCACGATGCCACGTAAAGATCACGATGCTGAACAGAGGCATCGAAGAAACTGGGAGACTACTAAATGCTACGCAACACTTTCTTCGCTGTAACCGCCGCCGCCGTCGTCGCGACATCCGCATTCGCAATGGGCGAAAAGGATATTGTCGATACGGCTGCTGAGGCCGGATCCTTCACGACACTGCTGACAGCTGCTGAGGCTGCTGGTCTGGTCGATACACTGAAGGGCGACGGTCCATTCACGATCTTTGCCCCAACAGATGAGGCGTTTGCCGCGTTGCCAGAAGGTACGGTTGAGGGCCTGCTGGAAGACCCGGAGGCGCTCGCCTCCATCCTGACCTACCATGTTGTGCCGGGTAAGGTGATGTCCACCGACCTGACAAATGAAATGGAAGCGACCACCGTGAATGGCGCTGACGTGACCATCATGACCGAAGGTGGTGTGACCGTTGAAGACGCGAACGTTGTTACAGCTGACATCGAAGCATCGAACGGCGTGATCCATGTGATCGACAGCGTGATCCTGCCCGCAAGCTAAGGCGCGCCGATCAATGCACGAAAGCCCCGGCCTTGTGCCGGGGCTTTTTCGTCAGACAAGCTCTGCATCCGTCATGATCTCAACCAGGGAGAGGCCCTCAATTGCCAGCGCCTCGACCAGCGCTGCCTCGACCTGATCACCCTTGGTGACTTTGGTTCCATGCGCGCCACACAATCGCGCAAAGGCGGAAAATGACGGGTTGACCAGCGACGTTTCCCAAACCGGCCACTGCCCTGACCGTTGCTCTTTGGAGATCTTTCCCAGCTCATCGTTATGCAAAAGGATGTGGGTGATATCCATGCCGTATTTAACGGCGGTGGTCAGTTCCATCGCATATTGACCAAAACCGCCATCGCCCGAAATCGAAATCACCTTACGCCCGCGCAGCTCATCGAAATCCTGCGTCGCCGCCCATGCACCTAAGGCGGCGGGCAAAGAAAACCCGATGGAGCCCAGATAGCCCGACATCATGACGCGCTGCCCCTTGGTCTCAAAATACCGGCCAAAGGAATAGGTGTTGTTGCCCACATCAACGGCGATCAACGCATCCTCTGGTGCGACACGCGACAGCGCCTCGAATATCGCGGCGGAATGGACACCGCGCGACCCCTCTTCCGCCAAGCGGCCCTGTTTTTCCGCGCGCCACATATCCCAACGCTCGACCAATTCGCTGATCTGGTCCGGCGCGTCCGCGTTACGTTTGATCGCAGGCGCCACCGCATCACAAAATGCCCCGATCTCGCCCCAGATCGGCAGGGTGACGGGGTGGAATTTGCCCAATTGCATCCGCTCAAAATCGACCTGAATCGTCTTTTTGCCGGGGTTGATGCCGGTGTGGTTTGAAAACGAAGCACCCAGCACGATCTGCACGTCGCATTCATTCATGAACCAACTGGCAATCGGTGTGCCGGAACGGCCCAGAACACCCGCCGCATTGGGGTGGCTGTCGGGGATCAATCCCTTGCCCTTAAAGGTCGTGACCACGGGCGCCCCGATCGCCTCGGCCATAGCGATGATCTGATCGCGCGCCTCCCACGCGCCATGGCCGATAATCACCAAGGGGCGCTTGGCGTCGTTGATCAGGTCAATCGCCACCGACACATCATCCGGCGCGGGGATGACAACCGGGCCGGACACCCGCCCCTCCGGCCCTTTGGCCGGGGCATCACAGGGGTCGGTCTGCGTGTCATCGGGAAAAATCAAATGCGCCACATCCCGTTCGATCAGCGCCGTTTTGCAGGCGAGCGACGCCAGTTCTGCATGATTGGACGTCGAAAGAACCGGCTGCGAGAATTTGCTGACCGCCTGAAAGGCTGACTTCAGGTCGATGTCCTGAAACGCACCGGGGCCAAAGACCTGCGTCTGAACTTGTCCTGTCAGGGCAATGACCGGCGCGCGGTCCACCTTGGCATCCCACATGCCGGTCAGCAGGTTCGTGGCTCCCGGTCCTGCAATCGCCAGGCAGGCCGCAGGCTGTCCAGTCAGTTTGCCATAGGCCGATGCGGCAAAGGCCGCGGCCCCTTCATGGCGAATGCCGATATAGGACATCTCACCATCCACAGTCCGCCGCCGGATTGCATCAGCCAGCCCCAAGTTTGAATGTCCCACCATGCCAAACACACGTTTGACACCCCAGTTCACCAGCGTCTCGGCCATGCAATCGGTCACGGTGCGCACGTGGGGCGGCTCCGCCTCAAGACCGATAAACACCTCACCCTCACGCACCTCAACCGGATAGGTCTTTTGGCCCGTATCTTCATGCCCACCCGGAGGCGCGCCGGTCAACGGGTCAAAATCCCAGCCATGCCACGGACAGCGAATCCAACACTTATCGTCGACGCCACGCTCAATCGTGCCTTCACCCAACGGACCTTTCTGGTGCGGGCAGTGATTGTCTATCGCGGCCCATTGGCCATCGAAATGCGACAGGCACAGATAGACATTCTTGGCCGACACCGTCTTCACCCGGCCCTCGGGCAGATCGGCGGGGCCCACACTGACCCAATCAAGTTCGCTTGTTTCAGTCATGCTTTCATCTTTCTCTTGTCTCGATGTTCAGGCCAAACCGCCATAGGCGACGCCCGAAAGATCAGCCATTTCACGTTTCCAGGTAGTGAGGTCAGCGGCGTTGAACTCGGACAGATGACCGTGTCCGCAAGCGCGCGCCATCACCTGCATGAGCTCAACGCTCGCTTCAAAGAAATTGCCGAGTTGCTTGGCCGAGTTTTCAACGATGATCCGGCTGACAAGCTCAGGCCGCTGTGTCGCAATCCCGACAGGGCAGTTATTGGTATGGCAGGCCCGCATGGCGATACAGCCAATGGCCTGCATGGCCGCGTTCGACACCGCAATTGCATCGGCGCCCAGCGCCATGGCCTTGATGAAATCTGCCGGTTTGCGCAAGCCGCCAGTGATGATCAGCGACACGTCCTGCCGCCCCAGCGTATCTAGATGGCGGCGCGCCCGGGCCAAGGCCGGGATCGTGGGAACTGAGATATTATCGCGGAAGATGATCGGTGCCGCCCCGGTACCACCCCCGCGCCCATCCAGAATGATGTAATCGACCCCGACAGCAAGAGCCGCATCGATATCCTTTTCAATATGCTGAGCTGACAGTTTGTAACCGATGGGAATGCCACCGGTCCTGTCCCGCACTTCATCGGCAAAATCCTTGATTTGCGCAGGTTCTGTCCAATCAGGAAAACGCGGGGGTGAAATCGCATCCTGCCCTGCATCCAGCCCGCGAACCTCGGCGATTTTGCCATGCACCTTGCTGCCGGGCAGGTGCCCGCCAGTGCCCGTCTTGGCCCCTTGTCCGCCCTTGAAGTGGAAGGCCTGAACCTTCTCTAGCTTGTCCCAGTCAAAGCCGAAGCGGGCCGAGGCCAGTTCGTAGAAGTACCGTGAATTGGCCGCTTGTTCTTCGGGTAGCATCCCGCCCTCGCCCGAACAAATGCCCGTGCCCGCCATCTCGGCCCCCATGGCAAGTGCCACCTTGGCGGGTTCCGATAGGGCTCCAAACGACATGTCGGAGACAAAAAGCGGGATCTTCAGACGGAGCGGTTTTTGCGCGTTTGGACCGATCACCACATCCGTGCCAACAGGATCATCATCTAACAGTGGCGCCTTGTGCAATTGGGCCGTCAGCAGCTGAATGTCGTCCCAAGACGGCAGTTCGGCACGCGGCACACCCATCGCATCGACCTTGCCATGATGGCCGGTCTTGGACAGCCCGTCGCGCGCATATTGCTGGATCAGTCCAGTATGCGGCTCTTCGGCAATGCCATGCGACGGATCGGCATAAAGGCCCAGATAAGCATCGCGGTTGTAAGGCTGCGGATGATCCTGGGCCCAGGCTGCAATCTCATCGGTATCAACAAGGATGTCGTCGCCCTCGACCCAGGCGTTGAACTTTGGCAGCGCCTCTTCGTTCGCGTAAGCCGAGACGCCGGTATCGAGCCGATAGTCCCAGTTATGCACGCCGCAGATCAGGTCCTTGCCGCGCACGAAACCGTCCGACATCAGCGCCCCGCGATGCAGGCAGCGTCCATAGAAGACAGAGACCTCATCATCGAAACGGACAACAACCAGATCGACCTCGCCCACCAAGGCATATTGCGGCTTGCGATCCGGGAGCGTGCTGAGACTGGCTACAGCGGTCTTCTTCATAGGTCACCCTTCCAAACTGTTGTCGATGAACAAAGCATGGAATGTGCACGCCGCCTAGCGTGTGAATGCAAATACCACGGTTCTACCACGGTTGGACGCATCCAGAAAAGAAAGGGCGCCCAAAGGCGCCCTATCATCTAATGCACAACCGCATCATCAGGTCGTGGCCGGTTTGAAGCGGCGAGCCTGTCACCGACAATCAGCCCATCGGCGCCAGCGCTGACCTGGATCGTGTCGCCGTCCATCACGTCACCAGCGAGGATCATCTCGGCAAGCTGATCCTGCAGAGCGCGTTGGATCACGCGCTTGAGGGGACGTGCACCAAAGACGGGATCGTAGCCTTCCTCGGCCAGCCATTTCAGCGCCGCTTCGTCCAGATCAATATGGATGTTGCGGCCGGCGAGCCGTTTCTCCAACCGCTTGAGCTGGATTGCTACGATGCCTGCCATGTCTTCGCGGGCGAGCCGGTCGAAGATCACCGTTTCATCCAGACGGTTCAGGAATTCGGGCCGGAAATGCGCCCGGACCGCATCCATCACGTCGCGCTTGGCCTCTGACGCATCAGCCCCATCGGGTAGCTGGCTCAGACTTTGCGCCCCAAGGTTCGATGTCAGGATGATCAATGTCTGCTTGAAATCCACCGTGCGGCCCTGACCATCGGTCAGCACACCGTCATCAAGGACCTGCAACAGAACGTTGAACACGTCCGGATGCGCCTTTTCGACCTCGTCAAACAAGACAACCTGATAAGGCCTGCGCCGCACAGCTTCTGTCAGCACGCCGCCTTCGTCATAGCCGACATAGCCGGGAGGCGCGCCAATCAGACGGGCGACGGCGTGTTTCTCCATAAACTCCGACATGTCGATGCGGACCATCGCGCTGTCATCGTCAAAAAGGTATTCGGCGACCGCTTTGGTCAGCTCGGTTTTCCCGACACCGGTTGGCCCGAGGAACAGGAACGAACCGAGCGGCCGGTTTTCGTCGTTCAGACCCGCGCGGGCGCGGCGGACGGCGTTGGCAACAGACGTCACAGCCGGTTTTTGACCGATCACACGCTTGGCAAGCTCCTCCTCCATGCGGAGGAGCTTTTCGCGCTCACCTTCCAGCATTTTTGAGGTCGGAATACCGGTCCAGCGCTCGACCACTTCAGCGATCTGTTCGGGGCGCACGGCCTCTTCCACCATCAGGTCGTCGTTTTCTTCTGCCTCGGCCAGCTTTCGTTCGAGCTCTGGGATCACGCCATAGGAGAGCTCACCGGCCTTCGCCAGATTGCCCTCGCGCTTGGCGATATCCAGATCGGCGCGGGCACGGTCGAGCCGTTCCTTGACCTCGCGCGTGCCTTCCAGCTTGTCGCGCTCGGCCTGCCACTTCGCCGTCATCTCAGACGCGCGGTCGTTCAGGTCGGCGAGTTCCTTTTCCAACCGTTCAAGCCGGTCGACGGACGCCTTGTCGTCCTCTTTCTTCAGCGCCTCGGATTCGATCTGCAATTGCAGGATCTGTCGGTCGAGCGCGTCGAGTTCCTCTGGCTTACTGTCCACTTCCATCCGCAGACGGCTCGCGGCCTCGTCCATCAGGTCGATGGCCTTGTCCGGCAGGAACCGGTCGGTGATGTAGCGATGCGAGAGCGTGGCAGCAGCCACCAACGCGGCGTCGGCGATCCGCACGCCGTGGTGCAGTTCATACTTTTCCTTGATGCCGCGCAGGATGCTGACGGTGTCTGTCACGGTCGGTTCTTCCACCATTAACGGCTGGAACCGGCGGGCCAGAGCCGCGTCCTTTTCCACGTATTTGCGGTATTCATCCAGGGTTGTGGCACCAACGCAGTGCAACTCGCCACGGGCCAGCGCCGGTTTAATCAGGTTGGCGGCATCCATCGCGCCATCGGACTTCCCGGCACCCACGAGCGTGTGCATCTCGTCGATGAACATGATGATCTCGCCCGCGGCGGCTTCAATCTCTTTTAGAACGGCTTTCAGACGTTCCTCAAACTCGCCGCGATACTTCGCACCGGCGATGAGCGCGCCCATGTCGAGGGACATCAGCTTTTTGTTGCGCAGGGATTCCGGCACGTCACCATCGACGATGCGCAAAGCAAGCCCTTCGGCAATGGCTGTCTTGCCAACCCCCGGCTCACCGATAAGAACCGGGTTGTTCTTGGTCCGACGCGACAGGACCTGCATCGCACGCCTGATCTCTTCGTCGCGACCAATGATTGGGTCGATCTTGCCTTGCTCGGCGGCCTCGGTCAGGTCGCGCGCATATTTGGCCAGTGCCTCGAAACTATCCTCGGCGGTCGCACTGTCAGCAGTGCGGCCCTTGCGGATATCGTTGATTGCCGCATTCAAGCTTTGCGCGGTCACGCCACCGGCATCCAGCGCCTCTTTCGCCTTGGACTTCACGACAGCAAGGGCCGTCAAAAGACGCTCCACCGGCACGAAGCTGTCGCCAGCTTTCTTGGCGAGCTTCTCAGCCTCATCCACGACCTTGGCGGTCAGGTTGTCGAGATAGATTTGCGCGGCATCGCCGGTAACTTTTGGCAGCTTGTCCAGCGTCGCATCAACGGCACCTTTGACGGCACCGGCATCACCGCCCGCGCGGGTGATCAGATTGGCGGCAAGCCCCTCTTCGTCATCCATCAATGCTTTGAGCAGGTGTTCGGGCGCGAACCGCTGATGGTTCTCACGCATTGCGATCGTCTGGGCAGCTTGCACGAAACCGCGCGACCGCTCGGTGAACTTGTCCAAGTTCATGGGTCTCTCCTTTATCAAGCGCCCGGTGATCAGCATGCCCGGCTTTGCGGCACATGCCCTTTTCGGGCCTCAGAGAAGAGATGGGCATTCATGCCTGTCCGCGCAAGTCTGCGGGGTCAGGAATTCCATACTGGGATTCAAAGCGCTTTGGATACTATGTGACCGGCGGAGGAAACCGAATGTCAGACGCAACCAGAAAAGCCGGATTGTCGCAAACCAATGTGCGGCTTTTCCCACTCTCTCCCGAAGCTGTGCGCCGTTTGCGCCGGGTGACGGAAGTTGCTGAAGATGCTGCGTTTCCTGCCGACCGCGAGGACGACACAACCACTCACGCGGACGACCTGTTGCGGCGTTTGCTGCAAGGCTAGGTCAGGAAGGGCGCGGCTGCGGGACAGGCTGCGCCTTTTCTTTATCCAGATTGCGGGCACGGGCGCGCACCGACGCGGCGGGATCATCCGCGGCCTTTACCAGAACCTCTGCCGCATCCGCAGCGCCGAGCCTGACATAAGCGTCGAGCGCCCAGGCCCGCACAATCGGCTTTTGGTGGGTCAGGTAAGGCCGGATGACCTCAACTGGGAAATCGACGGTGACATGCTGGACGGATTGCAGAAGATGCAGCGCGATTTCCCAATGCAGGTCCCTCGAAAAGAGATCGGCGGGATAGGGGATGGATGCGCCACGCTCATACGCTGCCTTCAACACCCAGCTTGCCGCGCGGGCGGTGACCTCATCTTCGTCACGGCACGCTGCAAGTAAGACCCGATAATTCTCCACATTCAGATCATCGGCCACTGCTTTCAGCGCGGCGATTGTCTTGCCGTCCCAAGCGCGCAGCTGTGCGATCAGATCCATGGCGACAGCATAGGGCGATTGCACCGACACCCGTCAACGGCTAGATCGCTGGGCAAGCCTGCAGAAAGGACCCGCCATGCCTGATGACCGTCTGATTGTTGCAATGGATGTCCCCAATGTGCTGGACGGGTTGGAACTGGCCAAGACGCTCGGCGACAGCGTCAGCTTCTACAAGATTGGTTTGGGCATGCTGACGGGCGGCGGGTTGGCGCTGGCCAACGAGCTCAAGCAGGAGCATGGCAAGCGCATTTTTCTGGATATGAAGTTCTTTGACATTGGTGCCACGGTGGAGGCCGCCGTGCGCGGAGTCGCGCAATTCGACTTGGATTTTCTGACGGTGCATGGCGACCCGCATGTGGTCCGCGCTGCGCGCGAAGGAGCTGGCGGGTCAGAGATGAAGATCCTCGCCGTGACCATCCTGACGTCGCTTGATCGGGAGGATCTGGACGCCTCGTGCATCAAGGCGGGTGACGTGGCCGATCTTGTGCAGGAACGGGCTGCGATTGCGCTCGCAAACGGCGCGGACGGAGTGATCGCGTCCCCGCAAGAGGCCGTACTGATCCGGGCCTTGCCAGAAGCAGCAGGCAAGCTAATCGTCACACCCGGTGTGCGCCCGGCAGGTGCTGCTTTGGGGGATCAGAAACGGGTGATGACGCCCGCGCAAGCCATCGCAAACGGGGCGGATCATGTGGTTGTGGGGCGGCCCATCTGGCAAGCGGCTGATCCGCGTCAGGCAGCGCTGGATATTCAGGCCGAGCTTGCCTCGCCGCAAGCAATGACCCCCAACCACTAGGGTCGGGGGCCAAAAAATCTCAGATTTTTTGAACAAAACTCTGTGTCAGAGTTTTGCGGCACTCAGTCGTTGACGTCTTTGTGCCAGATCTTCACTTGTCCTGTGGGCAAGGCGAAAAACTTGCGCATCAAGAGGTACGAGATCAGCGACAGAACGGCGAAGACGGCCAGGGTCAGTGCAAGGCCGCTTGCCGACACGCCGAAGATCAGCAAGAGGCCGACCATCGCAGCACCCAGTGCAAAGCCAAGCGAGACAAAGCTGGGCACAAGCACCTCAATCGTTGCAAGCACCAAAGCCGCTGACATCCAAACCCACCATTCCGTCCAAAGAGGCATTATCCACGTCCTTTCAACATCTGGAATGCGTTGCCGAAAGCATCAATCGCATTGGCCGGCAACACAACCGTCTGGCTACCCTGACCATCGCCCAGCTTGTTCAACGCTTCAACCTGTTTCAGCGCAACCTGATACTGCGCCGCTTCCAAGCCATTCTCGGCAATCGCGACGGCAACGACCTGCGTGGCATAGGCTTCTGCATCCGCAAGAACCCGGCGCGCCTTCGCGTCCTGTTCGGCGGCGTAAAGCTCCGCATCCGCCTGCAGCTCAACAGACCGCTTTTGACCCTCGGCCTCGGTCACTTGCGCACGGCGGGCACGTTCGGCGTTCAGCTGCTGCAACATCGCATCGCGCGTCGCTTGATCGAGGTTCACATCCAGAATTTCGGTCCGAGTGACCTCAATTCCCCAATCATCAACCTGCTGCGCCACCTGAGACCGCACGGCATCGATCAGATTTGCGCGGTTTGCCTGCACCTGGTCCAGTTCCATCCGACCAATCTCGGACCGGATGATACCCGCAACAGTCGTCGAAATCGCACCATCCACGTCGCGGATCCGGTACACTGTCTTTTCCGGCTCAATGATCCGGTAAAAGACCGAGGTTTCGACCTGCAGCAGCACGTTGTCCGATGTAATCGCGTCCTGCTGCATTGATGGCAGCTGACGTTCCAGGATCGACACTTTGTGCCGCACGCGGTCAAGGAATGGCACGATAAAGTTGATCCCTGGCCCAAGAACCGACCGCAATCGGCCCAGACGTTCCACCACAAATTTCTCGGATTGCGGCACGATCCGGACACCGGCCATGATGCAGACGATGATGAACACCGCCAGCAGCAGGTAGAGCACATTCTGGCCCAGGAATTCGGCAAACATTTCTTCAATTGGCATAAAGCTGTCCCTCTATGATTGTGGTGGACAGATATGCATTTAAGGGGCCGTTTTCAAAGCAGTTTGTGATTTACTTGGGGTGAAGTTTGGCCGCATTTTCCCCGCGACAACTTGCGCCACAATGTCAGCGGTTGCCGCCGACAAGGTCCAACCCAGATGCCCGTGGCCGGTATTGTAGAACACCCGCGGCTGTCGCCCAGCCCCTACACGCGGCATCATATTAGGCATCATCGGGCGCAGGCCCGCCCAAGGAACGACGTTTTCTGTGCTAACCTCCGGGAAATGGGTCTCGCACCACTTGACCAGCGGCTGCACGCGATCCGCTCGGATGTCGCGGTTTTCGCCGTTGAACTCGGCCGTTCCCGCAATCCTAAACCGGTCCTTGCCAAGTCGTGAGGTCACGATCTTGGCTTTGTCATCAAGCAGCGAAACGCTGGGTGCCGCCGCTTGCGAGGCAGCGCCGTCCAGATTCACGGTGATCGAGTATCCCTTCACCGGATAGATATTCACGCGGTCCCCCAGCATCTTGGCGAAGGACCGCGATGCGACACCGGCACAGACCACAATGCCGTCAAAGCGCTGTTCCTCTTTGCCCCGCAAAGTAACACAATCGGCGTCGGCGCACACATCCTCGACCGCGTGCCCCATCTGAAACTGCACACCCTGCCCGCGCAGCCAATCAGCCAAGCCAACCGCAAATTTATGGATATCACCAGTGCTGTCACTTTCGGTCCAGAACCCGCCCAGAATGTCGCCCCGCAGATTGGGTTCTTTCGCCAGCACCTCGTCCGGCGTCAGCTCTTGCCGCGCGAGGCCGCCATGAGCCAAAAGGCCAGTCACCCGACGCGCATGGTCGAAATCCTTCTGGCTTTTGTAGAAATGCAGGATGCCTGCTGGCGTGAAATCAAAATCGACGCCTGACCGGTCGGCCATCTCGGTGAGCCCGGCCCTAGCTGTCACCGCAAGACGCGCGGTCTCAATCGTGTTGGCACGGTAGCGGGGGATATTGGCCAGAAACGCGGCCATCCAGCTGATCTTGTGCCAGCCCGGGCGCGGGTTCACGGACAGCGGGGCATCTTTCTGCAGCATCCAGCGAATGCCCTTGATCACGGTCGACCATTGGTTCCACACTTCCGCGTTGGAGGCACTCAACTGCCCACCATTGGCAAAGCTGGTTTCCATCGCAGCATAACGCTGGCGATCAAAAACAGTGACGTCAAACCCACGTTTGTGAAGTGCATAAGCGGTGGTGACCCCGGTAATTCCGGCACCCAGAACAGCAATATGAGGCATGGCACATCTCCGAACCATCTAAGCCCCCGCCGTCTGCTGTACCTGAGAGATTCACCCGATCCGGGCTTGCTCCTTCGGCGGGCCATCATGCTGGCCTCTCTTCGGCGTGTTGCACCCTGACCGGTCCTTTTGCCTGAGAGTGACCGGGGCGGTTGCTCCTTCGGCGCCGGACCTGACCGAACTCTCCCGGTCAGCGTGTTTCCTATCGGAAACTCATAGACAGATCGCCGCAGAAAGCAACACACATTTATGTGGCCAGCGGCCGCATAGGCGCGAACTGTCAGCATGCTTGCTAAAAACCCCTGCAGCGCAGCTATGAGATGCAGTTCTCAAGAACGCTGCCTATCATGCGGCGGTCCATCCCCACCAGGTCAATCCGAGCCCAGACACGCGATCCATCCGCACGTGAAAGATGGTAGCTTACATCGATGGCGGTCAGCGTCGCGATGTCGGGCAAAGCGTCGCGATCTAGTGTAAACTCAACAAACCCGCGCCCATCATTTGTCCATGTTGCGACCTCATCAATGACGATGGAGGTTTCAACAGCAGGTTGATCGACTGGCATCTGGTTCCATACCTTGATTTCTGCCGAACCCCGGTCTGACATAAACTCGCCCGTCGCCGTCAACAGGAAACGTATGTCCGTATCACTACGACAATACGCGGTGAGATGTGTCGCGCGATCATATGGATAGGGCGTGTCCTGCCGTTCGCTAAAAGCGACCAGGCCACCGTTATAAGGTTCCAGCACAAGTGCTGAGAACGCCCGCGCCGGGATGTACACCAGATTGAATTGCTCCAACTCCTGATCAGAAAACGGGTCAGAAGCGTCCTCTCGCAACAGGACTGCCGGATCAATGGATTGCGCCATCAACAACGCTGTGGCGCGCACAACATCTTTAACTGCTTCGTTTGATGCGGCAGCAAATGTGTCAGGCCCCGAAAACGACAGGCGACTGCCAGATGCAAGGTATCTTGCTTCCCCGCCTGCATAGGCAAAAAGACACGCATTTTGACAAACGCCACTCCCCGGTTCTCCAAAACCCTTGGTGCCAACAAAAGTCGACAATCCTCTTTCGCGGATCAGCTCGCCCAAGGCAATCGCAGCAGCGGCGTCACCTCCGTCGCTGTTCAGCATCACACTCCCGCCATCCATCTGGGACTGTTTGGTCGCAAAATCCGCCACAGTCTCGGCAGTGATCGTTCCGTCAACAACGATTGAACAGCTTTCCCAAACGTTCGCGAAACAGACATTTTCAATCGTCGCAGCCGCAGCGTGAATAGGAGAAAGGAAAAGCAATAAAAATAAGAGCCGCTTTGATCGCATTCTGCGTTTCCTCTATTGGCACCTTGTCAGATGCTTTACTCTGACCTCGTGGGGCTGAAGTGTCGACTCCGTCAAAACGATGTTGAAGAACGGTGGTCACAGGTATTGTATGACAACGTGCCGGCTGCTCAGCGGGTATGCGCCTTCAGGACGACGGCGCGACGGCTTACAAGTTCAACCCACCCGTCTCTGCCACCCATTTGGCCAACCGGACATCATACGAAGGCACGCGATCTGGCAACGCGATGAAAGCGTCCATCTCAAACAATGCCCAGCGCTGGCCCTCATCACCGAAGACGATGTCGTTGACCGTGTCGGCAGGCATCTGCGCCACGAAGAACGCATTCCATTTTTCAGGCGCTGTGAGCGATTGAAAACTGTTCTCCCACAGAACCGCGGCATGTGGCAGCACCAGCCCAAGTTCTTCTTCCAACTCGCGTGACAAAGTCTCAAATGTGGTTTCATCGCCCTCGCGCCCGCCACCCGGCAAATCCCAAAGATTTGGATAGGAAATATGAGGCAGGTCATCGCGCAGGATACTCACCAACTGATCACCAAGAAACAGCGCCACCTTGGCCCCGTGATGCGGTTGCGTTGTGTCCATGCGCTCCCCCTCTTACATTGGCGATATGCCCGCCCTTTGCCGCGATTGCCTTACCACATTTGAAAGCGATGGCCGTTGCCCGGCCTGTCGCAGCCCGCGCGTGACCCGGCATGCGGAACTCTTTGACCTTAGCATCGCGCATATGGATTGCGATGCGTTCTATGCGTCCGTGGAAAAGCGAGACAATCCTGATCTTGCCGACAAGCCAGTCATTATCGGTGGCGGCCGCCGTGGCGTCGTGTCCACCGCCTGCTATGTCGCGCGGATCAAGGGTGTAAAATCCGCGATGCCGATGTTCAAGGCGCTGCAGCTTTGCCCGGAGGCCGTGGTCGTCCGCCCCCGCTTTGATGCCTATGTCGAAGCCTCCCGCGCCATCCGGGCGATGATGGATGAACTCACGCCGGTGGTCGAACCCCTATCACTCGACGAGGCGTTCATGGACCTGACCGGAACCGCGCGCCTGCATCACGCGCCGCCTGCCGTGATGCTCGCCCGTCTGGTCAGGCGGATGAAAGATGAATTGGGCCTAACCGGCTCCATCGGTCTGAGCCATAACAAGTTTCTGGCCAAGGTCGCCTCTGACCTCGACAAGCCGCGCGGGTTTTCGATCATCGGGAAGGAAGAGACGACCGCGTTCCTGCGCCCCAAATCCGTGCGCCTGATATGGGGGATCGGCCCCGCTGCCCAGACGAGCCTCAACAATGCGGGCATCCGCACGTTTGACGATCTTCTGCGCTGGGACCGGCGCGATCTGCACGAGCGGTTTGGCGGGATGGGCGAGCGTCTCTATTCTCTCGCCCGTGGTGAGGATGGGCGACGCATCTCTCCCCATGCACCAGTCAAAACACTGTCAAATGAAACCACATTTCATGAGGATACGGCGGATATCGACATCCTTGATGGGCATCTCTGGCGCATGGCCGAAAAGGTCAGCGCGCGCGCCAAGGCCAAGGAAAAAGCGGGCCGGGTTGTGACGCTGAAGCTCAAAACGCATGATTTCAAGCTGATCTCAAAACGGCAAAGCCTGCACCACCCGACACAAATCGCAGACACAGTCTACCGCACCGCGCGCGGCCTTTTTGATCAGGTCAGCGACAGGGGCCCGTTTCGCTTGCTTGGCGTGGGCCTCTCCGACATCACGTCTGATGCCGATGCCGACCGCGAAGGCGACCTTCTTGACCCCGATGCCGCCAAGCGGGCCGAAGCCGAACGCGCCGCCGACAAAATCCGCGAGAAGTTCGGACATGACGCGATTATCAAAGGGCGGGCCTTGCGGTAATCGGTCTTGACCGAACCTTGTCCCAAACCCTAGGGTTTGGATATTGATCACATCGAACAATGGGAGGGCACAAGCTGAGCATGCGTATCATCCGCCGACTTCAGCATGGTCCCCGTTTCGCCCTGTAAATTCGTTTGCAGGGCATGATCACAAATTGATCTGCCCATCCGGCCGCTTTTGCGGCACCCTTTTGTGATCAGAGCATCTCATGAGCATTATGAATATCAACGGCTTGGGCGTCACCCTCGGTGAACCGCCTTTTGCCGACCTGAACCTCACCATCTCCAAAGGCGACCGCATCGGACTTGTCGCCGCCAATGGGCGCGGCAAGTCGACTCTGCTGGCCTGTCTTTCGGGCGATCTTGACCCCACAACGGGTGACATCACACGCGCACGCGGTCTGCGCATCGGCCATGTCGCGCAATATGTGTCGGGCGCGGCTTTGCAGAAAACACTCTACGATCTGGTGTTGGCAGCATTGCCGGAAGAGCAGGCCGCCTATGAAAGCTGGCGCGTGGATGTGGTTCTGGGCGACTTGCAGGTCCCGCACGATCTGCAGCAAAAGCCGCTTTCCGCGCTCAGCGGCGGCTGGCAACGCACCGCCCTTTTGGCTGCGGCCTGGGTGACCGAGCCTGACCTCTTGCTATTGGACGAGCCGACCAACCACCTTGATCTTCATCGGATCGCGCTGCTGCAGGATTGGCTAGGGACCCTGCCGCGCGATGTGCCTGCCGTGATCACGAGCCATGATCGCGCCTTTCTGGACGCGGTCACCAACCGGACACTATTTTTGCGGGCCGAACGCAGCCGTGTGTTTCAACTGCCCTACACGCATGCCCGCGCCGCATTGGACGAGGCCGATGCGGCCGATGAACGGCGCTTTGCCAACGACCTTAACAAGGCGAAACAATTGCGGGCGCAAGCGGCAAAGCTGAAGAACATCGGGATCAATTCGGGTTCTGATCTGCTGATAACCAAAACCAAACAGCTCAGCGAACGTGCCGCCAAGATTGAGGAATCGGCCCGACCCGCACATCATGAGCGCCATGCAGGCGATATCCGTTTGGGCAATAGCGGCACTCATGCCAAGGCGCTGATAGCGTTTGAGGATGTGCCCGTGCTGGCACCCGACGGGCGGGAGCTTTATCGCACGGGCCAGAAGTGGATTGCGAAGGGTGATCGCGTGGTTCTGCTGGGCAAGAACGGCACCGGAAAGACCCGGCTGATAAGGCTGATCGATCAGGCCCTGCGCGAAGGCCCGGATGGGATCAGATGTGCGCCGACACTTGTGACCGCGTACTCCGATCAGCATCTGAGCCAGTTGGACGAAGCCGACACACCTATGGAATTGGTCGCGGGGCAGTTCGACGTTGGCGATCAACGTGCGCGGGGTTTACTCGCCGGAGCGGGGGTCGCGATCAACATGCAGGACGCGCGGATCAACGCGCTCTCAGGCGGCCAAAGGGCGCGCCTGGCCATGCTGGTGCTGCGGCTGAAGGAGCCAAATTTCTATCTGCTGGATGAGCCGACCAATCATCTCGATATCGCAGGGCAAGAGGCGCTGGAGGAGGAGCTGACCAGTCATGGTGCTGCCTGCCTTTTTGTCAGCCACGACCGGACCTTTCTGCGGAACGTCGCCAACCGGTTCTGGCAGATTGAGCGTAAGCGGCTCGTCGAAGTCGACGATCCGGAGCCGTTCCTGCAAGAGGAGATGGCGGGGTGACATCGAAGCCGCTGTATCATTTTCGCCCGGTCACGCCCGATGACTTTGATCTCCTCGCATCGTGGCAGGCACAGCCACATGTGCACGCGTGGTGGGATGACGAAGACCCCTATGACCAGGAGACGCTGAGCGACGCACGTGTGTCACATTGGATCGTTTCGTTGAACAGTCATCCCTTTGCGTTCATGCAGGATTACACCGTCCATGGCTGGAATGATCATCACTTTGCAAGCCTTCCCAAGGGCGCACGCGGGATTGATCAGTATATCGGTGACCCGGACATGCTGGGCGCCGGGCATGGCACAGCATTTATCGGAGAAAGGATGCGCGTCCTTTTTGATCAGGGCGCGCCCGTCATTGCAACGGACCCGCATCCAGATAATGCACGGGCCATCGCTGTGTATAGAAAGCTTGGTTTTGAGTTGGTTGGGCCCCCAAGAGACACAGAGTGGGGGCTCATCTTACCAATGGTCGCTGAACGGTAGATCCGGATCATGACTTGCAGAGCTTCGCGGACACAATGGCGTCGCAGCTGAAGCGGCGATTTACTCCGCCGCCACCCGTAATTCTTCGGGGCGACCGATCTCGACGAGTTCTGCGATGACGCCATTAAGGACGCGCTTGAAGTGATCAAAGTTTGCGTTGGGCTCAAGCGTGCTTTCATCCATATAGAGCGCGCGATCGATCTCGATCTGGATCGCATGTTGCTGGCGCGAAGGCCGCCCGTAATGCTGTGTGATAAAGGCACCGGCAAAGGGCATGTTGCGCGCGACGCGCAGCCCGGCACTGGCGCACGCGGCCTCGACCCGCTCCATGATCGAACCTGCGGCTGCCGCACCAAAACGGTCGCCTAAGACGATATCAGGGCGGGCACTGCCGGGCGGGCCGATGTTTTCCAGCGCCTCATGTGGCATCGAATGGCAATCAATCAGGATCGCCTCACCAAACTGATTGACGCTTTCGTCAAGCAGGGTCTGGAGCTGATCGTGATAGGGCCGCCAGTAATTCGCGATCCGGTGATGCGCCTCAACCAGCGTCAGCTTGCCATTATAAATCTGCCGCCCATTCGCCACCACACGCGGGATCACACCCAGCCCGCTGGCGATACGCGGATTATGCGCGCTGCGCCGCACCCCTTCGATCAGCGCCGAATCAAGCTCGTCCGCGCCGCGATTGAGGTCCAGATAGGCGCGCGGCGCACTTGCGGTCAGGAAAGGCGCACCATGTTCCGGCACAGTTTCAAACAACAGATCGACGTAAGCATCCTCGGACGAGCGAACTTCGTTGGGATTCAACACCGTGCGGCGCAGGAACGAGGCAGGGTATTCCCTACCGCTATGCGGCGAGGCAAAAACGACGGATGTGGTACGGGCGACCGGGCGGGTCAGGTGATAGGCAGATTTGAGCAACAGCGTTTCCCTTTGGTCGCAACATAGCGCGATTTCGCATTTCTCCAAAAGCCCTTGATCCCTCATCCGACTCCTTCTATAGACCGCAGAACTGACGTGAGCGTGGCTCGCGTCCTATTTCGTTTGGGACGCCGCGTTTGCAGAAGACAGGACGATTAGCTCAGCGGTAGAGCACTTCGTTGACATCGAAGGGGTCACTGGTTCGATCCCAGTATCGTCCACCATGAATTCACCGTCCTGGACCCGTTCCGGGATCGACCGTAACCTAAGGCGCAATCCGCGCGCCGCGACAGACAGGATGAGACCCATGAAGGTTCGTAACTCCCTCCGTTCGCTCAAGCAGCGCCACCGCGATTGCCGCGTCGTGCGCCGTAAGGGCCGCGTCTATGTGATCAACAAGACGCAACGCCGGTTCAAAGCCCGCCAGGGCTGAGACCGGAACACCGGAATTTGCAAAAGGGTCGTGCCGCGGGCGCGGCCCTTTCTTTTTGGGCCCATGCGGCTGAGCATCAAAGGCCAGCAAGCGCCATCACACTGACAAGGCCCAGCCCGATCCAGCCAAAGTGCCGCCCGGACGTTGCCCAGGCATTTGCGATTGCTGCCGACGCATAGATAAAGACAGCGCCGAGCACCACAATCTGCCGTCCTTCTGGCCCCCAAAGCCAAGGCGCGCTGAGCAGTGCGAGACCTGCCCCAATCCAATAAAGTGTGCTGAGCTGGAAAACGGCCGCGTTCACTGATCGCTGTGTCGGCGTCAGCCCTGCAATAGGTTTGAGAACCAATGTATGCCCCAGCCATGCATGTACGAGCGCGATCAGGATGCCGCCGCAGCCTGCTATAACTAGAATAGTATCGGCCATCTTGTCACCTCCATACATGACTGTATGGAAAGTCTGTGGCATGAGTCAATACAGTGCTGTATGGTGATGTCATGAATGATCGATTGTCCCGAAAGGATTGGCTCAAACATGGGTTGCGTGCTCTTGTCGTGGGCGGGCCAGGCACATTGAAGGCCGATGTATTGGCGAAGCAGCTGGGCGTCTCACGCGGCAGCTTTTATTGGCATTTCCGCAATCTCGCCGACTTCCATGATGCGCTATTGGCCTACTGGCAGACCACCTCAACCCAAGCGGTGATTGAGGGCCTGACGGCCGATGTACCACAGAAGGACCGTCTGTTCGTGCTGGTGCAAAGAGCGTTGAGCGCTGATACGTCACTTGAACGCGCCATGCGTTTGTGGGCAGCTAACGCTCCTGCGGTTGCAAGTGTTTTGGCGGAGGTGGATCGGGAGCGGATTAACTATCTTGGCTCGCTTCTCACCGAGCATGATGTTTCAACCTCCGATGCAGTCGAACGCGCCAAGCTGATATACTGGACCTATCTGGGGCGCATGGACGTGGCCGCCAAAGACCAGATGAATGTCTCGGATCAGACGCTGGCAGCCTTTGTCGCAGCGATGCAGGATTGACTCTGCCCTTCACGGCGAAGAGCGTCGGCGCATGACGATCACCGCCCCACTCTTCGCGCCTCTCACTTTGCCATGCGGCGTGACCCTCAAAAACCGCATCGCGAAATCAGCGATGTCGGATTCGCTGGGCGACGGACGCGGGAACCCGACGCTGACGCAAATCCGGCTTTACGAACGCTGGGCCAGGGGTGGCGTGGCAGTGGCTATCATTGGTGAAGTGCAGGGCGACCCGCGCGCGGCGGAAAAGCCCGGCAATCTTGTCCTGGGCCCGCAATCTGACGAGCCGCTCTTGCGCGAACTTGCCAGACGGGGGCAAGCCAATGATACGCTGCTTTGGCTGCAGCTTGG
The DNA here is from genome assembly GCF_033963905.1 of Cognatiyoonia sp. IB215182. Classification (NCBI taxonomy): domain Bacteria; kingdom Pseudomonadati; phylum Pseudomonadota; class Alphaproteobacteria; order Rhodobacterales; family Paracoccaceae; genus Cognatiyoonia; species Cognatiyoonia sp. IB215182. Next base: position 173,110 of record NZ_JAXBMB010000004.1, on the reverse strand, counting down.
TCATGCGGGTGCCATGACCCATCCGCCGATTGGCGAACCGCGAGGGCCAAGCGTGCTTGATTTACCGGACCTCGTTTGCAGGGCGTTGAGCTTGTCGGAAATCACCGCCCTGCCGGACCAATTCGCCCGCACCGCCGCCCACGCCCAAGCGCTCGGCTTTAGCGGTGTCCAAATCCATGCGGCCCATGGTTTCCTGCTCAGCCAGTTTCTGTCACCCCTCTTCAACAAACGCAGTGATGCCTATGGCGGGTCGCTGGTAAATCGGATGCGGCTCTTGCTTGAGGTCATCGACGCAGTGCGCGATGCCGTCGGGCCCGACTTTCCTGTCGCTCTGAAGCTGAACGCAACTGATCAACTAGAAGGCGGTTTCGACAAAGATGAAGCGCTGGAGGTTATCAGGGTGCTCGACCAGACAAGTCTGGACCTGATCGATATCAGCGGCGGCACCTATTTCCCTGGCGCCAAGTCGGCGTCGGATAGTGCTGGCGGTGGTCCCTATTTCACTGATTTTGGCAAAGCGGCGCGGAAGCAGACGTCAAAACCACTAATGATCACGGGCGGTTTCAAGACTGCGGCTCAGGCGGTCCAAGCGGTGAGGGATGGCGCCGCAGATATCGTCGGTCTGGCCCGAGCCTTGGTTCTCGCGCCAGACCTGCCACACCGATGGGCAAGGGCTGACAAAGACATTGAATTCCCGCGCTTTACAGAAACACCAGAAGGCGGCGTCACAGCATGGTACATGCAAGCCCTGACTCAAATCGGGCAGGATGCCCCTATCGATGAAAGCCGTGACGTGCCAAAGGCTTTGGCAGAATACAATGCACGCGATGCCGCGCGGGTTGCACTTTGGAACACGCATTTCGGCTAGCCAGAGCGTAGTGATTGGCGATACGGTGCGCCCAATAGACCAGCAATTCAAAGGACATATTTGATGACATTGCGCAGCATGACCGCCTCGGCCGCATTATTGATCGGCTTCACCGCACCGGCTCTGGCGCAGGAAAACCTGTGCGGAGGCAGCGGCGCAAATGGCCAGTGGATCGGGGGCGATGAAGCCTCTTCCGACATCGCGACTGCCGACAACTTTCAAGAGCAGATGGCGCTTGTGCTGGGGGGCAACGAATATGTCTCGCTCTTCTCGCTCAGCGAGGGTGCAGAAGTCAGGATGGAGGCAGCCGGTCGCGGATCGGGCGATCCGGTGATCGATATTCTGGACGCAAGTGGCAGTGTCGTCATCTCGGACGACGATTCCGGTGGGAACGGCGCATCGCGGGCCGAGACGTTTCTTGATGCTGGCACCTATTGCGTGGCTGTGCGCAGCTACGATGGTGGCCCCATGACGGCTTTCGTCCGTGTGGGCCGACAGGATCAGCAACCACTGACCGAAGGTATCAATGTGACGGCTGATGCAGGCGACATCGTCGATGGCAGCTGCGAAACGGCAACGCCGATGGGCGGATTGGGCAGTTCTGCAACTGGCTCAGCCAATGAGACGCCATTCTGGCAATTCACGCTTGATGAACCTGCACCCGTCAGAATCCGCGCCGAAAACGAAACTGCCGATCCACTCATCACGCTTTACGGACCCGGTGAGGTTTACATCGATGAGAATGATGATTTCGACGGGCTGAACGCCCAATTGTCCATCGTCGATCCGCTCGATGCCGGCACCTATTGTCTGGGTGTCGAGGCATTGAGCGATGGTAGCGCACCAATCACGGTGAGCGTCGATCTCTATGATCCCGAAGCGGCACTTGCTGACCTCTATGCACGCGGTGAAGCCGCCCCATCACCGCAGGACGAAACACTTGTGACACCACTTGGCGTCTTGGAAGGACGGCTGCGGCAGGACGTACAAGCCTCGACCGATGTCACGTGGTTCAGCATCGAAATGCCGGAAAACGGGCTCATGCTGGTCGAGGCTGTCGGAACAGACAGCGCCGATTCCTGGCTCGTCCTGTTCGATGACCTCGGTCGCCAGATCGCGCAAAACGATGACTATGGCGACGGTCTGGACAGCTTGATCGCGGCGCGTGTTCCGCAAGGCACCTATCTAATCGGCGTCCGTCTTTATGAGGGCAGCCAAGGCTTTGTCCGCGTCCTTGCGGAGAGATACGTAACGCCATAGCGGCACTTTTATCGTTCCGGTCAAACGCCTTTTTGATCGGAACGATTGGCTCCTACGCTAGCGTCCGAATGTATCCGCCAAAAGCCGCGCGAGGGTCGGTTCATCGAGATAGCCGGTCGCCGATAGCCCATTGCTTGCCTGATACCGGCTGATGGCACGGCGGCTGTCGCGGTCAAAACGTCCATCGACACGGCCCGGATTGAAGCCCAATTGTGCCAGACGGCTTTCGATCAGCCGTCCGAGGACCGGGTTGATGTTCAATGCGCGTTCGCGGTCCCGCGCGGCCTGCGTGGAATCCTCAGATCGTTGCAGTGCTTCGCGTGCCTCTTCGGCGAATATGCCGTTGGGATAACGCTCAAGATAAGCTTCGTAACCATCCTGTTCGCCGAGGGCGCCTGTTTCCTCCCAATAAGCGCGGTCGAGCCGTTCCAGTTCGGCTTGCTCTGCTGCCTCCTGCTCTTCGATCTCTTCCGCCCGCCGACGCGCTTGCGTATCCAATCGGTCAATCTGTTCCTGCGTGACGAAGCCGGTCTGCGCATAACCGTTTGTCTGTTGCCAGTTCCGGATCGCGCTGCGGGTGCCCGGCCCAAAGATGCCGTCGACACCACGGGTGTTGAAGTCCAAAACCGTTAGATTGCGCTGGATCGCGCGACGCTCATTGCGTGTCAGGTCCAACTGGTCTTCGGCGATTTCTGCAAGCCGCTGCGGATCGTTTTCGATAGCATCCAGGCGCCGCCGCGCCTCGGCCGCGAAGGGGCTGTCGGGATAGGCGAACACATAATCGCGGTAGCTGTCCGCGCTGTCCTCGGCCTGAGCGGCATTCCAGGCCGCGAGCGCGTTGCGAACGCCATCAACGATACTCGTGTCGGGATCTGCTTCCGTTTCCTCAGACGCAGGGCGCATGATCAGGCTTTGTGGCTGATACCCCGCCTCGCGCAAACCGCGCGAATTGCGAGCAAAGGCCATCGCATCACCACCCGGCACGGTGATCGCCTCCATGACTACCCCGTCTGTGAAATCGGGCTCGCCATAGAACACGGTCACACCCTGAGGGATGTCGAGATCACCGACACCCTGCCGCAGATAAGACCCGATCCGATTATCAGCGTCCTGATCGTAGCCCAGGATCAGGATCGCCTGTCCGGGGGTCTGGGCCAGAACCTGCAAAACGCTATCGACCGAGATGGCGCTGCCCATCCCGAACAGTGTTGGCCGATCCGCATCAGCAGGCAGCAGCCATGTCCGCTCACCATCCGTCACAAAACGCCCGGCGAGCCCGACCACAAGCCGCTCCGCATCCACCGCATCGACGGCAAAACGCTGCAAAAGCCGCGCCATTGCCGTAGCCGACCCGTTAGCCAGGGTACTGACGGCATATCCTGCGTCCCGCAGATTGTCGGCAGAGTTCAGCACGTCAGTGCCATTGCCGACACGGCGAAACTCCTCATACCGGTTGACCCCCATCAAGAGGGCGGCGTCTTGCGCGAAAAGTGGTGTGGCGAGCGCCGAAAGTGCGGCGATGAGGGTGAGTTTGCGCATGAAGCGCCTCCTTGGTCTTAGGTCTCGTAAGTGCGTCGGTCTTCAATGACGAGGCCGTCGCGTGGCATTGTGCCGGGCGCAAGGTATTGCACCTCGCCCTTCAGCTTGAGTGCATCCTGAATGGCGCTGGCCGCATTGGCTTCATCGATTTCGCCTTCGAATTGGACGATCATCTTGTCGGCATCGCCTTCGCGGTCGGCGATGACGCGGGCGCGGTCGGCACCGGTTTTCTTCACCAGATCGGCGACCTGTTCAGGGCGGACAAACATGCCCTTGATCTTGGTCGTCTGATCAGCCCGGCCCATCCAGCCCTTGATGCGCATATTGGTGCGCCCGCAGGGGCTGGCGCCTTCCATCACGGCGCTCATGTCACCGGTCGCGAAGCGGATAAGCGGATAGTCGGGATTGAGTGAGGTGACAACAACCTCGCCAACCTCACCCGGCGCTACGGGATCACCAGTGCCGGGGGTCACGATTTCGAGGATCACGCCCTCATCAACGACCATACCGGCCCCCTCGCCCGTCTCATAAGCAAGATGCCCCAGATCGGCTGTCGCGTAGCATTGCCAGCAGGTAATCCCGCGATCCGCATAATATTGGCGCAGCTGCGGGAACAGCGCCCCGCCCGATACAGCTGCCTTTGTGATGTTCAGTGTCACACCCATCTCATCCGCCTTTTCGAGGATGACCTTGAGATAATCCGGCGTGCCTGCATAGGCGGTCGTGCCGATATCGGCGGCGGCCCGCACTTGCAGTTCAGTTTGGCCCGTGCCCGCTGGCAGAACCTTGGCGCCCACCGCCTTGGCACCGTTTTCAAACATCGTGCCCGCCGGGGTCAGATGGTAACCAAAGCAGTTCTGTACGATGTCATCCTTGCCGATGCCGCAAGCATGCAGGAACCGCCCAAACCGCCACCAGTCATGCGACGCGCCACCCGGCTCATAGATCGGGCCGGGCGATTGGAAGACATGGGTGATATTGGCGGTTGGGACACCGCCGAACGGCGGGTTGTCCTTTTGCCAAGTGGTCAGATCCGATTTGCGCAGGACGGGCAGTTTGGTGAGGTCAGATAACGTGTCGATTGCGATGTCGGGCAGACAAGACCCTTCGGCCCGTTTCGCGATGGCGACCTGTGCGGCCAGTGCCGCAAGCTGGGCAGCCTCTCGTTCAGCCGGGTCGCGGGTTTCGAGATCATCGTAATAGGTCGTCATCATCTTCTCCTGTCCTGACGCAGCGATATCGTGCCGGGTCGGACAGGCGAAAGCTAGGGGTGATGCCGCGTGTTATGCGATATCATGAGGGCTCTGACCGTCGGGCGGCGCAATGTGTTTTCTGACCGCTACCCTGGGCAGTTGCGGTATCTATGGCGCGGCAAGCGATGCCTCTGGCATCTCAATTGGGCCCTGATAAGAGCTGCCGTCCTGCAATCGCAACACGCGCACGCCTCCGAAAAGGTCAACGCGCCATGGGGTGTTCAGCATCGCCGTCGTCACCGACCAGCCCTCTGGAAGGCGGACCTGCACGTGCGGTGCGGCGACAGGGCGATTGACCCGGATGAATGCGGTGCCCTCCGGCGCATGCAGGATTGAGACCGTCTGACCAGCATCGAATGTAAGTCGGTGGTATTTCACGACACCACCCTCACGGATTTCACCATTCGGCCCGTGGCGGGGGCCGATGCTGACGATGTTGGCGATATGAAAGAATTCGCGGCCGAACTTGATTTGGTAGGTGAAATCACCATCATGACCGCACTCCGGAGAGCGCATGACGCGGGCGTTTGCGGCATCACCTTCGCGCGGATCGTTTTTGCGCCAGTTGAGCGCGGCTGGGCCCGGCGAGAACGCTGCATAATCCGCAAGCGTCCAGTCGCGCGTCACCCACGCTTCGCGACGGATGATGTCGATCAACTCGTAGCCAACCGCCGCGCCAGATGCTTCGGGGACGACCGCAACGCAGGTTTCCTGGCTTTGTGCGTCAGTGGCCGCGACTGCCCCAAGCGCTGCGACCAGCAATGCGCTACCCAAGATCTTAGTCCGTCCCATCGACGACCTCACCTTCCGTTTCTGTGCAAGCCTCCATGATACGATCAGAGGGCAACTTTCCGTCGGTGTGTTGTGCGATGAGTGGATGCAGTAGACCATGTTCACTTCACTCCGAGATCGTGATCATATTGCCTTTGCTATGACAAAGAGCGCCTTCATCTATCGCACCCTGTCGCCCGGTCATGCGGAGGCCTGGCGGGCCTTGCGGGTGGAAGGTGCGCGGGACTATCCGATGGGCTTTCTGGTCACCTTGGAAGAGACAAAGGCCGTCGATCCTGCGCGGTGCCGCGCGATCTTGGAGGCCGGCGCGACTCGGGGTGTTTTTGATGGCGAGACGCTGATCGGCTTCTGCGGCTATCGCCCCAATGGCCTTGAGCGCATCCGTCACCGGGCAGAGATCGGGCCGTTTTTTGTCACTGCCGCCTATCACGGCATTGGTGCCGCAGATGCGCTGATGGACGGTGTGATCGGCGAAGCGCGTGAGGGCGGATTGGCCCAGATTGAGCTTTTTGTGGATACCGAAAACCACCGGGCGATTGCGTTTTACGAGAAGCATGGGTTCCGCCGCGAGGCTACCCATTATGATGGTGTGCGGATCGACGGCCAATCACGCGACGATCATTTCTACACGCTGCGACTTTGACCCTCGGCGTTATCGCCAGCCCACTACGCAACCTGATCGCGGTCATATTCCATGCGGCATTGCCGCACGTAATCCATCTGGTCATGCGACCAGTAGACCAACGGCTTCAGCATGGCGAGCAGGCTGCGGCCAAGTGGCGTCAGTTCATATGAAACAGCGACTGGCGGTCCGGGATGTACGTTGCGCGTCAGGTAGCCGTCGCGTTGCAGCCCGCGCAGATTTTCAGTCAGCACACTTTGCGTAACGTCACCAATCGTGCGCTTGAGGTCGCCGAAACGCTTTGGCTCATCCTCCAGCGCGAGGATGATGATCATCCGCCACTTACCGGTGACATTCGACAGGACGGAGCGAATGCAACAATTCGATGCCTCCGCTTTACTTTCAACGTTGATTGGTAGCATGACGAACTCTGGTATCAATTTTGTACTTATTGCCAATTAGAGTGAAATGACCTTCGTAGCAAGTGTTTGTCCCATGTGGCGGTAGTGTTGAGCATACCAGGTCAGTTCAAGATACGTAATTGCGGTTTGGTATGAAATTGCTACTTCGTACCCATGCAGTACGAATCACAGGAGATCCAAATGACACCGAAGGAACTTGTCCTCGCCCTTTTCACCGCGGCCTTTGTCGATCACGACCCCGAAGCTGCACGCCAACTCGTCACGCCTGACTACATCCAGCACAACCCGCAGGTCCCCACAGGCGCGGATGGGTTGATGGGCCTTATCCCGCTTGTCGCAGGATCCGGGATGACGGCGACCACCCACCGGGTCATCACCGAAGGCGATCTGGTCGTGTTGCACAACACTTACGATAATGCCGATGCTTTCGGTGCCGCGTCGCTCGCCGCCTTCGATATCTTCCGTGTCGAAGACGGGAAGGTCGCGGAACACTGGGACAACCTGCAGCCCATTCCTGGGACAACGGCGTCGGGCCGCGGCATGACCGACGGCCCAACAGACATCACCGACCGCGACCGCACGGCGGAAAACAAAGCGCTGGTGCTAGGATTTGTGCAAGACGTGCTTGGCGGTGCGGCGCCCCAAAACGCGCCGAACTACATGGACCCAGAAATCTATATGCAGCACAATCCCAATCTGGAAGACGGCCTTGCCGGGCTATTGGCAGGCACACAGGCCTGGGCGGATCAGGGTTTTGTGATTACGAAGTTCGAGCCACAGATCGTCGTGGCCGAGGGCAACTTTGTCTTTGTCGCCTCGGACGCAACCGTCAGTGGGAAGCCCTGGGCATTCTTTGACCTTTGGCGCGTTGAAGACGGCAAGATCGTGGAGCACTGGGATGTGGTCTCTCCCACACCGTCAGAAATGGCCCACGAGAACGGCAAGTTCTAAGAAATCGGTGGTGGTCCGGGCTGTTCTCGGACCACCTAATGTCACGCAAGCCACCGCTTGCGCCGCCGATAGCTACGCACGTCGCGAAAGCTTTTGCGACCCTCGTCGGACATGCCGAGATAGAATTCCTTTACATCCGGGTTTTCCCGCAGGTCAGCGGCAGGCCCTTCCATCACCACCCGTCCGCTTTCCAGGATGTAGCCCTGATGCGCAAAGCGGAGTGCGACATTGGTGTTCTGTTCAGCCAGCAGGAAGGACACCCCCTCCTTCTCGTTGAGGTTCTTCACGATCCCGAAAATCTCTTCGACCAGTTGCGGGGCGAGGCCCATCGACGGCTCATCCAGCAGGATCGTCTCTGGCCGCGACATCAGCGCACGGCCAATGGCGCACATCTGCTGCTCCCCGCCCGAAGTGTAGCCCGCCTGGCTTTTGCGCCGTTCCTTGAGCCGCGGGAAATAGCTGTAGACCATGTCGAGATCCGCGCTGACCGCGCCACCCCCGTCACGGCGGGTATAGGCGCCGGTCATCAGGTTTTCCTCGACCGTCAGATGCTCAAAGCAATGCCGCCCTTCCATCACCTGAATGACGCCGCGTTTCACCAGCGCCTCGGGTGAAAGGTCCTGCACCCTGTCGCCGCGATAGGTGATGGACCCCTTGGTCACCTCCCCACGCTCCGAATGCAGCAGGTTCGAGATCGCCTTGAGCGTGGTCGTTTTGCCCGCGCCATTGCCGCCCAGCAAGGCCGTGATCCCACCCTTGGGCACGGTCAGCGACACGCCTTTGAGCACGAGGATCACGTGATTATAGATCACCTCGATATTGTTCACCTCAAGCAGGGTTTCGGTCTTGGCGGTATCAAGCATGAAGCAGCCCTCAGAGTTTGTTTGTAATCTCAAGCAGCGCGTCCCCGTCCAGCCATACGAGCGGACGTGCGCTGCCCAATGTCTTGCCGTAATCGAACAGATGGCGGGTCACGCAAGGGTTGAACCGCCCCGTCTCCTCACGGCATTCGCGTGGGATGGCGGTGTCGGCAAAGACACCCTCCACCGTCCAGCCGGGTTGGTCCTGCGCAAAGCGGATCGTCTCGGCAATGGAATCGCGCAAGGTCTCATCGGCAAGGATATCCGCCGCGCGGAGCGCATAGGCGAGGATGTTATCCTCGACATCCTCCGCCTCGCCCGCTTCCTCCGGTGTACGCAATTGCCCGTTGACCACGATAAACGCGTTCACCCGAATGGTGCGCCCGGTCTGGCGTGCCACCTGCGCCCGCGCGCTTTCGATACCACGAAAGAAGACATGGTCGCGCAGGCCGCCATCGGCATAAAGGTTGTCATCAATGTTGCGCGGCGGCAGGAAAACGGGGATCGCGGAAGAGGCCATGATGACCTCGCGCATGCAGTCGCGTCTGACGTCGATATCAGCGCCGCTCGCCGCCACATCGCTAAGGCTGAAGATGCGGTTGGCTGTCGTGTCGATATTGGTGGCCGCGACAAAAAGCTGAGCGTTCTCTACCCTCTGCCGCTCGGCGATCCGCCCGATCAGATCGTCGCTCAGCCGGTCATTGAGCAGCGCCTTCAGCGGTTCGGTACTGGCCACGGAGGGGCTGAAAGGTGCGGCAAGCAGGTTTTCCCGCAGCACGTCGTCATCCGACAGGCCGTCGTAGTCGTCTAGGATGGCGTCAAATTCCGGCCCCGCAAAGGCCACTGGCGCCAGAAGGGACCCGGCGCTGACACCGGTGACAAGGTCAAAGCTGGGTCGATCCGCCCCCCAGCCGCGCAGGAACCCCGCGCCGAAGGCACCATATTGGCCACCCGCCGACAGGCTCAATACGTTCAGTTCAACCGCCCCGCGTCTGTCGGCGGCCACAGCCCTTGCAATCGCCGGGGCAGCCGAGCGGGCGATGGCGGTTTCCTCATCCATAACCGGCTCTTGGCTGGTGGGTGGGACTGGCATTTCCAAGGTGGAGGCGGGCACAAGGCCGCGGCACATCGTGCTTTCGGGCCTGTCAACGGCGCAAGCCGACAAAGCAGCCGCAACAAGCGTCGCACCACAGATGCGCAAAATCATCTTTGCTGAAAGAAAGGTCATCAAATCGCGCTTCTTTCAAAACATTGTCAGGCGGTGCTGTGCCCGCCTGACAGATCTGGGCCGTTTAGAGGCAGCCCGGAGTGATGTTGTTTTCGCTTGCGAAAGCAGCCGAGTCTTCCGCGATCAGCGGTTCAATCACGCTCTTGTCTGGCGTGATGAAGTCTGTCAGCGGCTCCCATGTGCTGGCAGAAGCATTCCACTGCTGCACGATGCCTTCGCCCGAGCCGCCATGGTTCTGGCAGCTGACCGAGAATTCAGGCCCGATACCAGCCATGCCGAGCTCTTCCATACGGCCCGCGCTCATCTCAAGCGCTGCCATCCCGTCACGCACCATGGCGGGCGTCACATCAGCAACGCCATGGATTTCCTGTGCTTTGGCAATCGCCTCAGCGGCCAGCATCGCCGCATACATACCGCGCACATATAGCACAGAACCCAGGTTCGATCCGTCACCCGCTGCATTGCCTGCGTCATGAACCATGGTCTTGATCTCTTCCAGCACCGGATAATCGATCACACGGTTCATGTTGAGCGACTTGTAGCCATTCGCTGCGGCTCCGGCAGGCGTCACATCATGTTCAGCCCCGGCCCACCAATTGCCGATGAAGTTCTCCATCGGGAAGTTGATGTTCGCGGCTTCCTGTACGGCTACCTGGTTCATCACACCCCAGCCCCACATCAGGACATAATCGGGACGCTCGCGGCGGATTTGCAGCCATTGCGACTTCTGCTCCTGGCCTGGGTGATCCACAGCCAATTGGCTCAGCTCAAATCCGTGCATTTCGGAAAGCGCTTCCAGCGTGCGGATGGGCTCCTTGCCGTAAGCGGAGTTGTGATAGACCAAAGCAATGGTCTTGCCATCGAGCGACCCGCCATTCTCGTCCAGCAGATAGTTCACCGCGACCGAGGCTGCGTCCCAATAATTGGCCGGATAGTTGAAGACCCAGTTGAAGACCTCGCCATTCGCGGCGGAGGTGCGGCCATAGCCCATCGTGTGGATCGGGATCTCGTCAGCTGTTGCCTTCGGTATCAGCTGATAGGTGATACCAGTTGAGAGCGGCTGATAGATCAGTGCGCCTTCGCCCTTGGTTGCCTCGTAGCATTCAACCCCTTTTTCGGTGTTATAGCCGGTCTCACATTCGACAACGCGGATCGTCTCCCCCCCGATCCCGCCATCGCGCGCATTCAAAAGCGCGAAGTAATCCTGATAGCCGTCCGAGAATGGCGTTCCGCCTGCCGCGTAAGGCCCGGTCCGGTAGCTCAGATCAGGGATGACAAGGTCTGCCAGCGCAGAACTGCCGGCAACCGCCGCGCCAAGGGCCATTGCGGCCAGTGTCTTTCTTTTCATCGGTTTTTTCCTCCCATAGGTTTTATCCGAAATGTGGTCAGGGTTTTCCCCCGTCTTGGTTTAATAAGGAAACGGCCACAGCCGTAACTTCTCTTTCGCCAGCCGCCACAGCTGCGCCAGCCCGTGTGGTTCCTTGATCAGGAAGAACATGATCAACGCGCCAATGATCACCAATTGGAAATGCGCCACAAGGTCCGTGGGCCATCCAAAGAGATCAACGCCGATCACTTTCAAGAGCACCGGCAGCAGCACCAGAAAAGCCGCCCCGGCAAAGCTGCCAAAGATCGACCCCAGCCCGCCAATGATGATCATGAAAAGCACCAGGAACGATTTCTGAATACCAAAGGCCTCGCCCACTTCTACCGCACCCAGATAGACGGCAAAGAACAAGGCACCCGAGATCCCGATAAAGAACGAGGACACCGCAAACGCCGTCAGCTTCGCCCGCAACGGGTTCACCCCGATAATCTCCGCCGCGATATCCATATCCCGGATCGCCATCCAGGACCGGCCCGTCGTGCCCCGTGTCAGGTTACGGGCTATCAGCGCACAAACCGCCACAAAGATCAGACAGATCATGTACTGCGCCCAAGGCTCCGTATTCGGCCCCGTCACCGCGATCTGACCCACAAACCGTTCCGGCGCGTTGATCTGGCCAGACGCCGAATAATTGTAGAACCAGCTGATCTTGTTGAACATCCAGACAAGAAAAAACTGCGCGGCGAGCGTGGCGACCGCCAGGTAGAACCCCTTGATCCGCAAGCTAGGCAGACCGAACAGCACCCCCACAAAGGCGGTCACAAAACCCGCCAAAATAACCGCAATCATCGGGTTGATATTCTCAAGGATATAGACCGTCCACTCGGCATTCTGCGCGATGGTGAAGAAGAGGAACTGCCCCGTCACTTCAAACGTCTCACCGCCTTTGGGGATCATCGCGCCATCACCCGGCGTGTAACCGGAACTCGCAAAATAGAGGTCCAATCCTGTCATCAGCTTGTAGCAGGCATAGGCACCGACTGCCATGAAACCACCCGTCCCAAGGCTCACTTGCCCGCAATAGCCTGTCAGGATATTCAACCCAATCGCGGCAATCGCATAGATCAGAAAGGGCACAAAGATCGCATTCGCCCAATAGTCATTGATGACCAGCGGAATGATCCCAAAGGCAACCGCGAGCGTCACCCAAAACCCAATCCGATCAAACTTGATCGGAAAGGTGTGGTTGTCAGCATGATAAGAGGTTTTGAAATCCCCGGCCTCACGGTAGAGCATTAGCCACGCTCCTTTTTCATATCGCCAAACCTGATATTCAATTTTTTAAGCTGAAGCTTTTCGTGGTCGAAAAAGAATAACTCATCTGAGAATTGCCCGTCGCTGTGGCAGAGTACGAGCGCATCGCCTCCACCGTTGCCCGCTATTTCAACCCCGTTTTCCGGAAATCCGCCGTACTCCCGACGGCCATTGGTTTCATGCAAAACGTGGTTACATGTGCGCTTGATCCGCTTTTTGTCTGAAAAGTCCTTGATAGGGTGCAACCACCATTGCTGACGGCCCTTTCTAAGGACACCACCATTGTCTTCCATCATGGCCTTCGCGTAGGTCTCTGGAAATCTCGCGCCGATGTCGGCCTCAGCTTCGCGGATGCGCTCAATAGAAACTGGAAACGCCATCTTAATTGGATCCCCGCATTATATGACGGCTGGTAGAATTACTCGCGGAAATGCCATCCGCGGCTCCGCCCTTTGAAGTGTCCAAACGCTCCAACGGAGAGTTTGCGGGACGCCCTTCAAACCCTCTCAATGATCTTCTCCCCAAACAGTCCCTGCGGACGGAACACCAAAAAGATCAGGGCCAGCATATAGGCGAACCAGTTCTCCGTTGCCCCGCCAAGGAACGGCGCACCAATCGTGTATTCGAACAGCTTCTCGCCCACCCCGATGATCAACCCGCCAACAATGGCGCCGGGGATCGAGGTAAACCCACCCAGCATCAGCACCGGCAACGCCTTCAGCGCAATCAGCGACAGCGAAAACTGCACGCCCGATTTCGCGCCCCACATGATGCCCGCCACCATCGCAACGATGCCCGCAAGCGACCAGACCAGCACCCAGATATAGTTCAGTGAAATCCCGACGCTCAGCGCGGCCTGATGGTCATCGGCCACAGCCCGCATCGCACGACCCTGCTTGGTATATTGCGCAAAAGCGATCAGGCTGATCACCAGAATGACGGCCACCACCGTCGCGACCATATCAAGCTTGTCGATGAAGAAGCCAAAGAAGTCATCGCCGCCCAAACCCGATGTCGCCTCTTCCACCCAGAGCGAACCACCTTGCGGCAGGCCAAGCGCGATGGTCTTGATGTCCGACCCCCACATCAGATCGCCGACCCCTTCGAGGAAATAGGCAAGGCCAATCGTCGCCATGAACAGAATGATCGGCTCCTGCCCTACCAAATGTCGGAACACGAAACGTTGCACCGCCCAGGCAAAGAAGATCATCACAAGAACCGTCATGAAAATGGCTAGAAGCGCAGGCACATGCCAGCCAAAGTGGTGTATCTCCGTCCCGAAAATCGCATTGATCAGATGGGCGAAGGGCACCTGCCCCTCCATGATCCCGACAAGTGTCAACGCAGCAAACAGCGCCATCACCCCTTGCGCATAATTGAAGATGCCGGAGGCCTTGAAGATCAGCACAAAGCCGAGCGCCACAAGCGCATAAAGCACCCCGGCCATGAGCCCGTTGATGACAACTTCGATACCATAGAGGAAATCAGCGGACATCCAAATACTCCCCGCCCTGGGTTTGACCCGAGGCCTCTTGGCCGAGGTTGAGGTCCCGGGTCAGGCCCGGGACGGCGTTTTTCGTTATAGACCCCGGATCACGTCCGGGGTGATTTCGTTTCACGAAATCAATCATGCGCCACCCCCAGATAGGCGTCGATCACCTGTTCGTTGTTGCGCACCTCATCGGGCGTTCCATCCCCGATCTTGCGTCCGTAATCCATCACGACCACCCGGTCAGAGAGATCCATGACCACGCCCATATCATGTTCGATCAGCGCAATCGTCGTTCCGAATTCATCATTCACATCAAGGATGAAGCGGGACATGTCCTCTTTCTCCTCGACGTTCATGCCCGCCATCGGCTCATCCAGCAGCAAGAGCTTCGGTTCCGCCGCCAGCGCCCGCGCCAGTTCGACCCGCTTCTTCAACCCGTAAGGCAGCCGACCCACAGGTGTCTTCCGGATCGCTTGAATCTCCAGAAAATCGATGATCCGCTCCACCTTTTCGCGGTTCTCAACCTCTTCATTCTCGGCCCGCCCGCTCCAGATCGCCTGCCAGAACATGTTTGCTTTCATATGGGTCAAACGGCCCGTCATGACGTTGTCGAGCACCGTCATCCCCTCAAACAGCGCTATGTTCTGAAACGTCCGTGCGATCCCCAGCCGGGCCACCTGATAAGGCTTCATCGGCGGGCGCTTTTCGCCGCGAAACCAGACCTCGCCCTCTTGCGGATTGTAGAACCCCGAAATCACATTGAGCATCGAGGATTTGCCCGCCCCATTGGGCCCAATAATCGCACGGATTTCGCCCTCGCGGATGTCGAACGATATATCCTTGATCGCCTCAACACCGCCAAAACGCAGCGTGATGCCACGCATATCCATCAAGACGCCGCCAATCTGGCGCCCGTCCGGGGTGGTGTAAGGAGCGTCTTGATCCAACACTATGTCACCCTTCCCAAGCCAGTGAAGTATGAAATTGTCACCAAGAAAATCACTGTCGCAAAGCACAAAGCAAAGATCACCAGTCCAGTTCGCTCAAGTCCTTGGGCCACCCTGCTACTTCGTTTTGCAAAAAACTGGCTCAGCACACCACCGACAACCGCTGACAAGCCCAGAAACCCAAGTGTCGTTCGTAGCCACGGTGCGAAGTTATATCGGTGTGCCACTGCTTCTTTTCCTAGACCCAGTTGTAAGAGGGCCATCGCGAAAAAACCGAAGATCGAAATGCCTATGACCAGACTCAAAACCAAAGAGAACGCCGATCGGATCATTCCGCAGCCACCTTATGCGCAACGGTCAGCACTTCCGCATCGCGAATGGCCAAAGTCGCATTGATACTGCCCTTGCGGCCATCCTCGTAAGTCACTTCCGTTTCGGTGTAGATTTCCGATTTCCCGCCATAAAGCGCCTCGATCAGATCGCTGAATTTCTCATCCACGATCCGGCGGCGCACCTTCCGCGTCCGGGTCATTTCGCCATCATCGGCATCCAGCTCTTTATGCAGCACAAGGAACCGGTGGATCTGGCAACCCGCCAGCATCTCATCCGCCGCAACGGATTTATTCACCTCCGTCACATGCGCCTCAATCGTGTCCAGTACACGCGGATGCTGTGACAGCTCCTGATAGCTGGAATAGGCGATATTGTTCCGCTCCGCCCAGTTCCCCACTGCCGTCAGATCAATATTGATGAAGGCCACGCAATAATCCCGCCCGGCCCCAAACACGACCGCCTCAAGAATATCGGGATAGAACTTTAGCTTGTTCTCAACATATTTCGGCGCAAACAGCGCGCCCGAGGCCATCTTGCCCACATCCTTCGCCCGGTCGATGATCCGCAGATGCCCGCTGCCTTCTTCAATGAACCCGGCATCCCCTGTCGCAACCCAGCCTTCAGCATCCTTGGTCGAGGCGGTGCTGTCCGGGTTCTTGTAATACTCAACGAACACACCGGGCGATCGATAGAAGACCTCGCCATTATCCGCGATCTTCAGTTCAACACCGGGGCTCGGCACGCCCACCGTGTCTGACCGCACTTCGCCATCAGGTTGCTGGGTGATGAACACCGTCGCCTCGGTCTGGCCGTAAAGCTGCTTCAGGTTGATGCCCAGCGCCCGGTAGAAATCGAAAATCTCCGGCCCAATCGCCTCACCCGCCGTATAGCCCACCCGCACACGGCTCAGACCCAGCGTGTTCTTCAGCGGTCCGATCACCAGCAAATCGGCCAGCCGATATTGCAGCCGCTCCATGCCAGAGACCGCCTCGCCATCCAAAATCTTCGGCCCGATGCGGCGGGCGAGCGCCATATAGTGATGGAACAGCCACTTCTTGAACCGGCCTGCATCTTCCATCCGGATCATCACATTGGTGAGCTGCTGTTCAAAGACACGCGGTGGCGCGAAAAAGTATGTCGGCCCGATCTCACGCAAATCCGTCTGCATCGTCTCGGCACTTTCCGGGCAGTTCACACAGAACCCAGCCCACATCGCCTGCCCGATGGAAAAGATGAAATCACCCACCCAGGCCATGGGCAGATAGGCCAGCACCTCATCCCCCGGCTGCAGATGATCAAATTCGGAGGAATTCTTTGATGTCTCGATGACGTTGTAGTTCGACAGCACCACACCCTTGGGCCGCCCCGTGGTGCCTGACGTGTAAAGCATCACACATGTATCATCGAGCGTTAGCGCGGCGGTTCGTTCCGCGACCTCACCGGCTCGCCCACTCTCACGCCCGGCTTTCTGGACGTCCTCATAAGACGTCATATGCGTGTGGTCGTATTTCCGCAAACCCCGCCCATCGAGATAGATCACATGATCCAGCACATGCAGCTGATCCCGGATATCCGCGATCTTGTCGACCTGTTCCTGATCGCCCGCCACCACAAACCGCGCGCCGCAATGATCCAGCGCATAGGCGATTTCCTCTGCCGCCGCGTCGGCATAAAGCGGCACCGGCACGCAGCCGACCTTCTGTGCCGCCACCATCGCCCAGTAAAGCGCGGGCCTGTTACGCCCGGCAATGGCGATATGATCGCCCACTTCAGCCCCAAGCGTCAGAAAGCCCGCCGCGAGCGCATCAATCTCAAAAGCCGCCTCTTCCCAGGTCCAGCTTTGCCAGATCCCGAATTCCTTCTCGCGATAGGCAGCCTTGCCCCCAAATTGCGCGACGTTCCGCGCGAGCAGATCAGGAACGGATACGGGACCGCCGGACGCGGATGCAATCATGCCAAAATTCCTCCCTTACTGGCCTTGCACCAGTTATCGGGTGCGAGTCGCCTCCCCGCGACTTAACCCTTTGGCAGTATACTGTGGGGCAGTCACCCGTCCCGTCAAATCATTTTTTGAACGAGCGTTCATTTAAATTGCGCAAACAGATCGGCTGGCCTTGTTTTCAAGCAGGTTTGGCGGTTCCAGATGTTTGAAAGTTACTCGGCAGCAATCTGGCCCTCGGCCTTTTCAACCTTCACCGCAGCGAATTTGAACTCGGGGATCTTGCCGTAGGGGTCGACCGCTGGGTTGGTGAGGATGTTGGCCGCCGCCTCCACATAGGCGAAGGGTACGAACACCATGTCGGGGGATACCGCCCGGTCGGCACGCGCCATTATGTCGATGCTGCCGCGCCTGGTGGTCAGTCGGACAACGCCCCCCGGCTCGACCCCAAGCTTGCGCAAGGTTGAGGGGTGAAGCGAACAATTGGCTTCGGGTTCGACCGCGTCCAGCACCTTGGAGCGCCGGGTCATCGAGCCCGTATGCCAATGTTCCAATTGCCGACCCGTGGTCAGGATCATCGGGTAATCCGCATCCGGCGTTTCATCCGGGGCAATCACGCTGGCGGGTGTGAAGCGCGCGCGGCCTTCGGGCCGGGGGAAGCCATCGGCAAAGACGATGGGTTGGCCGGGGTCCTCGGGCGAAAGCGAAGGGTAGGTGACGGCGTTCTGCGCCTCCAGCCGGTCCCAGGTGATGTTGTTGAGCGACTTCATGACCTTTGTCATTTCGCCGAAAACATCGGATGGGTGGGCATAGTCCCATGGCAGGCCGAGCCGTTTGGCCAGTTCCACGGTAATCCACCAATCCTCTTTCGCGTCACCCGGCGGGGGCACCGCGGGGCGACCCATCTGCACCTGCCGGTTGGTATTCGTCACCGTACCGGACTTCTCCGCGAAGGCGGAGGCGGGTAGGATCACATCGGCATAATTCGCCGTTTCGGTGATGAAAATATCCTGCACCACCAAGTGCTTGAGTTTGGCGAGCGCATCGCGCGCATGTTCCACATCCGGGTCTGACATGGCCGGGTTTTCGCCCAGGATATACATGCCGTGGATATCGCCAGCATGCACCGCATCGAGGATTTCGGTGACCGTCAGCCCCCGGTTCGGGTCGATCTGCCCGTCTTCCCAAACGTCAAGGAAGGCCGAGCGTACGCCGTCATCGCCGACGGGCTGATAATCGGGCAGGAACATCGGGATGAGCCCCGCGTCAGACGCGCCCTGCACGTTGTTCTGGCCGCGCAGCGGATGCAGGCCAGAACCGGGCCGCCCGACCTGCCCGGTCATCAGCGCGAGGCTGATCAGGCAACGGGAATTGTCGGTGCCGTGGATATGCTGGCTGACGCCCATCCCCCAGAAAATCATCGCGGACTTGGCGCCCGCAAACAGACGCGCGACCTCGCGCAAGGTTTCGGCAGAGATGCCGCAGATACCTTCCATCTTTTCCGGGGCGAAATCGGCCAGATGCGCCTTCTCGGCCTCCCAGTTTTCGGTATAGGCGTCGATATATTGCTGGTCGTAGAGGCCCTCTTCGACGATCACATGCATGATCGCGTTCAGCATGGACACATC
The DNA here is from genome assembly GCF_033963905.1 of Cognatiyoonia sp. IB215182. Classification (NCBI taxonomy): domain Bacteria; kingdom Pseudomonadati; phylum Pseudomonadota; class Alphaproteobacteria; order Rhodobacterales; family Paracoccaceae; genus Cognatiyoonia; species Cognatiyoonia sp. IB215182. The sequence goes on along the minus strand of NZ_JAXBMB010000004.1, from coordinate 154,335 downwards.
CGCACCGGGCCGGAATTGCAGCATATGGGTGGCGAAACGGCGCAAGCCCACGCCGCGCGGGTCCATAACGATCAGCTTGCCGCCACGTTTGGTGAATTGCTTGAAATAGGTGGCGGCAACGGGGTGGTTCTCAATCGGGTTTGCGCCGATGACGATGGCCACATCGGCGTTCTCAATCTCGTTGAACGTTGCCGTGACCGCGCCGGAACCGACGTTCTCCAACAACGCCGCAACCGAGGATGCATGGCAAAGCCGCGTGCAGTGATCGACGTTGTTATGGCCAAAGCCCTGACGGATCAGTTTCTGGAACAGATACGCCTCTTCATTGGTGCATTTGGCCGAGCCGAAACCGGCCACGCCGCGCCCGCCGATATCCTTCAGGCCATTTGCCGCGACGTCCAAGGCCTCTTCCCAAGTCGCCTCGCGGAAATGGGTTTGCCAATTGGCGGGGTCCACATTCAGCCCCTTCGCAGGCGCGTCGTCGCGCCGGATCAACGGTTTGGTCAGGCGGTGGTCATGATGGATATAGTCAAAGCCGAACCGGCCCTTGACGCAAAGCCGCCCTTCATTCGCGGGGCCGTTGATCCCTTCGACGAATTTGACCTTGTTGTCTTTGACCTTCAATGAGACCTGACAGCCCACACCACAGAACGGACAGACGCTTTCGACCTCACGGTCGTAATCCTTGGTGTCGCCGACTTGGTTTTCGTCGGTCACGGTGGCAGGTAAAAGCGCCCCGGTCGGGCAGGCCTGCACGCATTCGCCGCAGGCGACACAGGTCGAGGCCCCCATCGGGTCGTCCATGTCGAAGACCGGATAGGCCTGCGCCCCGCGCCCCGCCATGCCAATGACATCGTTGACCTGCACCTCGCGACAGGCCCGCACGCAAAGTCCGCATTGAATGCAAGCGTCGAGATTGACGGACATCGCGACATGGCTGTCATCGAGAAGCGGGATATGCTCCGCATCCTTGGTGGGAAAACGACTGTCGCCCACATCCTGCTTTGCGGCCATGTCCCAAAGGTGGCTGGACTTGTCATGGGCGACGGCCTGCTCCGGCTGGTCTGAGACGAGCAGTTCCATGACCATGCGGCGGGCCTGCACCTCACGCGGTTGGTCGGTCGTGACAACCATCCCTTCGCTGGGCTCGCGGATGCAGGAGGCGGCCAAGGTCCGCTCCCCCTCAATTGCGACCATGCAAGCCCGGCAATTGCCGTCAGACCGGTAGCCGGGGGCCGGTTTGTGGCAAAGATGCGGGATGACGAGGCCACGGCCGTTCGCGACTTCCCAGATGGTTTCACCGGGCTGGGCCGTCACGGTTTCGCCGTCAAGCGTGAAGGTGATCGGGTCTGACATCTGGAATCTCCGCCTCTTTGCGGCAGACTACATCATGCAGGTGTCATTCGCGAAAGGTCATGGGCGACGGCAGGTGACGCATTTGCGCCATGACGGATTTCCGATGGGCGGCGCGGGTTTCACAAGAGATGCGGTCAGCACTGTCATGCCGCTCATTCCGGATCGACAAACCGCTCCATCACCCAGCGATGCTTGCCGATCTGGCGGCTGCGTTCAAAGCCGTGTCGCGCGAACATGGCCATCGCGCCGTGAAACAGGAAGGACGCAGCGACTTTGCGGTCCGCGCAATCCTCCGGGTAGGCTTCGACCCGTCCGCCGCCTAAGCGCGCGATTTGTTCCAAAGCGCCCTTCAAACCGGCCTCCGCCACGCCCTTGCGCCGGTGACCCTTGCCGGTAAACGTGCAGGTGATGCGCCAGTTGGGCAGGTCTGGGTCGGTGGAAAGATAGGCCTTCAGGTTCTGTATCTTGGGCAGTTCCACCGGTGTGCCGAACTGGCACCACCCCACACAATCAGCGCCGTCAAAGACAAGCGCCGCATGGGCCGTGCCGCCGCGCACATGCGCCTCTTTCTCCTGCCGGTTCTGCGCGGGCGTCTTATGCTTGCCGATACCTTCGGGGTGATAGCTCATGCACCAGCAGCCGCCCCAGACGCCCTTGTTCTCCTCGACCAGGCGGGCGAAGTCATCCCATGTCGCGGGATCAAGCGGCTTTGTCGTCAAGGTCGGCAAGCTGCGCCCTCGCAAGATGTTCTTTATTTGTTCCTATCGGCGAAGGCTGCATCCTGTCAATGAGCGAACTTCATTCGTGCGTAGGGATGGCGCCTATTCCCACCGGCGATCTATGACCAGAACATCGCCGTTCTCGCGTGTGATCCGGCGGGCGTAGAGCTCGTCTCGGAACACATCATCGTCCATGATACCTTCGATGGTGACCTGTTCGCCGGTCTGAATGGGCAAAAGATCGGGGCCGAGATAGACTCGGACGCTGCCAGTATCGTCGGTCAAGCGCAATTCATCCTCATCAAAGAACCTGTCGATCGTACCCGCAACCGTGGCGGTCTGACCACGTTGGAGGTCTGCGATAGATGTGACGTTGGCAAGGGCTGTGGTGGCAAAAAGGAAACTGGTAACAACAGCGGTAAGCGGCAGGCGCATAGCGTTTTCCTTTTCCAGATTGAATGACTCAGAAATAGGTTCTCAGCCCCATCAAACAAGATGACTGCGGCCCAATAACGAGTGAGATCGCGGCTTTTGCGCCGATGCCTTAGCCCGCCAGCTCGCTATTCACCTGCGCGAGGTTGGCGCCTATCTCGGGGATATCCGGTGCCATCCGCTGGGCACGTTGCAAGGCGGTCCGTGCACCACGCAGGTCGCCCTGCCCGTAGCGTGCATTGGCCAACCCGAATTGCCAGATCCAGCTGTCGGGCCAACGTGCCGCACCGGTTTCGTACAGCGTTTCGGCTGCCCCGAATTGATCCACACGCTCAAGCGCGGCGCCTGCCGAGAGAATATCGGTTTCCGGCACGCTTACCGGCAGATCATCGGGCGGTAGAACAACTATGCCCCAATAATCGCCACGCCGCCAAGTCCGCTCAAACGTGGCAAACGGCATGACCATCTGCTCAAGCTGGCCGGAATTGAGGTAGACCTCGTCTCGGTCGAAGTCGTAGCCCGTCACGACCCCGTAATGCCAAACCGGCGCGATGCCCAGGCCAAGGTTCTGAAAGACGATAACGGGGTGGCCGGCATCGATTTCGGACAAAAGCTGGTCGAAGGTGTTGATCTCCACCGCAAGATGCCCAAGCCGCCTGCTGCTGCCGATCATATCCGCCAGATAGGTCCCGCCCGCGCCGGGGTTGAAGGCGAGCTTGGCCACATCCTCTTGACCAATATCCGTACCCGCCCATTGCATGACCATCGCGATGGAGGCAGGTCCACAATAAAAATCGGCCTGCTGGATGAGCGGCACATCAGCCACCTGCGCGCGGGTCGGGACGTCGACGCCAAGCCGCGCATCAGGATCGAAAGCAGGTGCACAGGCCGCCATCCAAATGGCAATCAGCAGGAAGGCAGCCCGGCGCAGGATGCTTAGCGGATACAACGGGTGAAGTTGAAGATCCGGGTAAAGCACAGCAGGTCAGTGACCAGCAGAATGATAAAGACGGTAAACAGAGTGCCGACGATATCCGCACCGGCGCTGTCATTTTCCATCTGCGTCAGGATCGTGCTGATCTCTTCATCCGAGAGGGCCGCGAGGCGCTGTTCAGCCTCTGCCGGGTCAACACCAAGTTCGATGATCTGCTCACGAACTTCACTGCGCTGCAATTCATCCATCAATACGCTGCGATTTGCCATCGCGGTATACTTGTTGATCGCGGCATCTGTGCCGACCATCTGTGCCTCAGCCAGTGTCACGGCCTGTGTGGCCAGCACCAATTGCGCGGAAAGCGCAAGTGCGACGCCCTTTTTGGTCAGGTTAAGAAAGCCCATCGGTAAAATTCCTCTTCTTAAGGGCGACGCTTAACCAGCCGCCCGGTGCCCCATCTTGGGCAGTTTTTCGCAATTGAGCGGGCAGCGCAAGCATCCCCACCGTGTGATTTTCGGGATGAGCGGAAAAATGGCCGGTAGCGAAAGAGGATTGAGCAACTTACGTGATCAGATTCCGCAAGATAATGATGCCCAACAACACAACGACAGGCGACAGATCAATCCCGCCCATATCCGGCAGAAATCGCCTGATGCGGCTATAGACCGGCTGCAAGATACGTTCGAGCCCGTACCATATCTGTCCGACCAGTTCTTGTCGGATGTTCAGCACCTCAAATCTGATCAGCCAACTCATGATGAAATGCACAATCACCAGGAAGTAGGCGAAGCTGAGAATTGGCGACAGAATGTCCGATACGATTTCCATGTGCAGCGCTTTCTAACAAAGTCCGCCATGACCTAAGCCTTTGTCCGCGTGGGGACAAGTCCGTCAGTTCCGCAAGGTTAAAGTTGACGCGCAGGTCAATCGCGCCAATGTGCCGCGCAAGCAAAGAACGAGACCCCGATGTATCCTTTTGTTCGCCTGATCAAAGAAGTGTTGCGCGCGCGCAAACTGCCGCCGCTTCCCCCCCTTGGCACCCATATCTCGCATCACCGCTGCTGGCCGCAGGACATCGATCAGTTCATCGAAATGAATAACGGTCGCATCCTGACGATCCTTGATGTGGGTCGGACGGGGTTGGCGCAACGCGTGGGCCTCTTGCGCGCGCTCTCCAAAAACCGCTGGGGCCTGACCGTTGCAGGCTCGTCGGTCATGTACCGCAAACGCATTCGCCCTTTTGTGGAATTCCGGGTGGTCAGCAAATGCGTGGGCTGGGACGAGCGGTTTATGTATCTTGATCAGTCACTTTGGATTGGCGATGATTGTGCCGTTCAGGCCCTCTACCGCACGGCTGTGACAGATCGCAACGGCATCGTGCGCCCCGAACGCCTGATGGCGGCTTTGGGTCTGCGCGATCAATCTCCGGCCTTTCCCGAATGGGTGCAGCGCTGGATTGAGGCCGACAAGGTGCGCCCTTGGCCACCGCTTGACGACGGGACATCCGGGTAAAGGATCGCTTGCCAGAGCGGACATTATCAGTGTCTTATCCCCGCAATAAAGAACAGGGGCAGGCACATGGCAGTCAGCAAGAAACGCATCTGGGGATGGATGTCCTTTGATTGGGCATCCCAGCCCTTTTACACGCTTGGCCTGACTTTCATCTTTGGCCCCTATTTCGCGGTTGTGGCCACGGAATACTTCATGGGCACCGGCCTTGATGAGGTGACGGCAGACGCACGTGCCCAGTCGGTCTGGTCAGCGGGGCAAACGGTGGCCGGGCTCATCATCGCGTTCACGGCCCCCTTCCTTGGGGCATTTGCCGACAATTCGGGGCGTAGAGTACCTTGGATAGCCTTCTTTTCGGTCATCTATGTGGTGGCGGCCACCATGCTTTGGGGCCTGACGCCAGACGCATCGGGCCTCTTCTTGTTCCTCATCATCTTCTACATCGGCTTCATCGCCGCTGAGAGTGCGCTGAACTTCATCAACGCCATTCTGCCGTCGCTTGGCAATGATCAGGAGGTCGGGCGCATCTCAGGCTCTGGCGCCGCTTTTGGGTATTGGGGCGGGGTGACAGCGCTATTCGTGATGCTCCTGTTCTTCGTCGAAGATGCCGAAACCGGGGTGACGCTGATCGGCCTGCCACCCGCTTTGGGCCTTGACCCGTCGATGATGGAGGGTACGCGCAGCGTGGGACCGTTTATCGCCGTGTGGTATGTCATCTTCATCATCCCGTTTTTTCTTTACGTTCGCGACGATCCCAACACGGTTGCGAAATCAACGAAGCTCAGCGCCGTTGCTGGCGATCTGTGGAACACACTAAAGGCCGTGGCAAAGCGCAAGAGCCTGTTGAACTTTCTGCTGGGGTCCATGTTCTACCGCGACGCGCTTAACGCGATGTACACGTTTGGCGGCGTTTATGCGGCGCTCGTGCTGGATTGGCAAACGATCCAAATCGGCGTTTTCGGGATCATCGCGGCGATTGCGGCGGCGGTCACAACCTGGATCGGCGGCCTTTGCGATCAACGTTTCGGGCCCAAGCCAGTGATCCGCGTCGCCGTCTGGGTCCTGATCGCGGTATCCGTGATCATCGTGGGCATGTCGCGCGAGCAGCTCTTTGGTGTGCCACTGGCCGAAGGATCGATGGTGCCAGATATCATTTTCTATGTTTGCGGCATGTGCATCGGCGGCGCGGGCGGCGCGATCTACGCCTCATCCCGGTCGATGATGGTGCGCCATACACATCCCGACCGCCCAGCAGAGGCGTTTGGATTGTTCGCCTTGTCCGGCAAAGCGACGGCGTTTCTGGCCCCAGCTTCAATCACTGTGTTCACCTTACTGACCGGCAGCGTACAATTGGGCTTTTTGCCTGTGATCTTTCTTTTCCTGTTAGGACTTTTGTTGCTACGATGGGTCAATAAAGACGGAGATCGCGCAGAATGGTCCGCTACATCACAGCCTTTGTCACAGCCCTAGCTTTGGCCGCCTGTCAGGCGGAGGAACCGCAAGTCAGTCTGGCCAGCCAGAACATCAATGACACGCGGGTCGCCAAGCCGCTCTTTGAGGCAGTGACAACAGCGACAAGTCAACCTCCGCAAGCCGTTGGGGGTTATTCACGTGGCTGCCAGGCTGGCGGTCAGCAACTGGCCGAAACCGGACCAACCTGGCAGGCGATGCGCCTGTCGCGCAACCGCAACTGGTCGCAGCCCATTACCATCGATTTCGTGCAGGATCTCAGCCGTTTTGCCGCCACCCAACCCGGGTGGGAGGGGCTTTATGTCGGCGATCTGAGCCTGCCGCGCGGTGGCCCGGTCAGCGGGCATGCCAGCCACCAATCCGGCCTTGATGTGGATATCTGGATGCTGCCACCTGACCGGCTGAACCTGACCGTGGCGGAACGTGAAAGCATTTCGTCGATTTCCATGCGCCGCTCTGCCGGAGCCTTTACCAATAGCAGCTGGACACCGGAGCACGAGGCGATCATGCGCGCCGCCGCGTCCGACCCACGGGTCAGCCGCATCTTTGTCTTTCCCGGCGCGAAGGTGTCGATGTGCAACAATGCCACCGGCGACCGGTCCTGGCTGAGCAAGATCCGGCCCTGGTGGGGACACCACTACCATTTCCACGTGCGTTTGAACTGCCCATCTGACGCGGCGACTTGTGTCGATCAGACGCCACCGCCACCCGGTGATGGATGCGCCGAGGCACAAGGCTGGGTGGATCGTATCCTCAACCCGCCACCGCCCGATCCGAACGCCCCTCCCCCAACTCCAAGGGCGGAATTGACGATGGCAAATCTCCCTGGCCAGTGCCTGGCTGTGCTGAACGCGAATTAGGTGCGGCAGTTTCTTTGTACGATAGCCCTTTTGGGGGCGGGTCCCGCCTGCGCTGAGGCCACATTGATCAGCACCTATGTCTGGCAGGATAGTGATCCGAATTTCGGTGGTTTCTCCGCCATCGAAGTCTCGGATGACGGGAGCAGCTTCATCGCGCTCAGCGACAGGGGCCACATGACCGAAGGCCGGTTTGTCCGCGAAGATGGCGTGATTGAAGCGGTTAATAATCAACCCTTGGAAGTGTTGCGCGCACCTCATCGTGCGCCCCTGCGCCGTCACGAACGGGACAGCGAAGGCCTGGCACATGCACCTGACGGCGGTGTTTTTGTCTCGTTCGAATGGACGCACGGGCTGCGATACTTCGAGCGCGTTGGCGCCTTTGGCTCTGAACTGATCGACCCACCCACAGCAATAGAACTACAAAGCAATTCATCGTTTGAGGCTTTAGCTATCGGCCTTGACGGTGCGCTTTATACACTTCCAGAACGATCCGGTCTCGCCACCCGCCCCTTCCCCGTTTTTCGTTACAAGGAAGGGGTTTGGGATCAACCGTTTGAGGTGCCGCGCACCGGGCCTTACCTGATGGCGGGCGCAGATATCGGTCCGGATGGACGGCTCTATCTGCTGGAGCGCGACTTCGCCGGGGTTGGTTTTCGTACCCGTGTCCGACGTTTTGATCTGAATGGCGGATCGGAGGAGTTGATCCTGCAAACCGGACTCGGCGTGCACGACAATCTGGAAGGGATCAGCGTTTGGGAAGATGCCGATGGCCTGCGCCTGACCATGATCTCGGACGACAATTTCAGCTTCTTCCAACAGACCCAGATCGTCGAATATCGGTTGACCGACTAGGCAATGGGCGCTATGGCGCGCTGTCCCCGGACGCCCGGGGGCCAAGTGCCGCACCCTTGCCAAAACGGAAAACCAGACATGACACGTATCCTTCCCGGCGTTCTCGCCATGGCGACCATCGTGGTCGCATCGAACATCCTTGTGCAATTCCTGATCCTCGACGGCCTCTTGACCTGGGGCGCGTTCACCTATCCGCTGGCCTTTCTGGTGACCGATGTGATGAACCGCGTCTATGGACCGGCAGCCGCGCGCAAGGTTGTGTTCGCGGGTCTTGTTGTCGGGATCATCTGCAGCCTGATCGGGTCGCAGATCATGCTGCAAGGGGACGGGTTTGAATATCCTGCGGTTGCTTTGCGCGTCGCCATCGGATCGGCAACGGCATTTCTGATCGCACAACTCCTTGATATCGTTGTCTTCAACCGCCTGCGGGAGAGCTCATGGTGGAAGGCGCCTTTGGGCAGCACGCTGGTTGGTTCGACAGTTGATACGGCCATCTTCTTTTCCATCGCCTTTGCCGCCGTTTTCAATGGGCTCAGCGCCTCGGCTGCCGAAGAGGTAATGTGGGCGCAGGACGCCGCCCCGTTCCTGACAACTGGGCCGATGATGCCGCTCTGGGTCACGCTTGCCGTAGCGGATTGGGGGGTGAAGCTGAGCATCGCATTGCTCGCTCTTGTGCCGTTCCGCCTGATTGTTGGGCGCATGACTCACGCCAGCACATAAACACGAGATCGGGCGTATTTTTACTTGAAATATACCAAATCTATGCCACCCTCCCAATCAGGCGAAACATATTGAAAGGAGGTGATCCAGTGCATCATGAGGTATTGGAGAATGAGGTCGGGACAGCTTGGGAGGATCGCAGCTAGGGCAGCCCTTGGCTGATGAAACTTCCCAGGTGGGAATGTCCTAACCGACCCCACCTCCGTAATTCAGGAAAGGGCCATCCCATCGCCGGGGTGGCCCTTTTTCCATGTTGAATGCCTTGCATTCACCAAGTGTGGGTAAGCGTTTGGCGTCAGCCAAATGCGGCCACACCCCTATGAATTTTCGTGTAAAGAACGTGCAAAGACACGTTTTCCGGGGCGGTACATGCGCATCAACGACCAGATCACCATCGCCGATTGGGAACTGACCGAGAGCTTTACCCGGTCCTCCGGCCCCGGCGGGCAGAATGTGAACAAGGTGTCGACGGCGGTCGAGCTGCGGTTCGAGGCGGCGCGGTCGCCCAACCTGCCCGAGCCGGTCAAGGCCCGGCTGCGGCGGCTGGCGGGGCGGCGGTGGACGCAGGACGGGGCTGTGGTGATTTTCGTGCAAGAAACGCGGAGCCAAGCGCGCAACCGCGAGATCGCGCGAGAGCGGCTGGCCGAGCTGATCCGCAAAGCCTGTGAACGGCCCAAACGGCGGGTGCCAACACGGCCCACGAAAGGCTCGATCCGCCGCAGGCTCGCGGAGAAAAAGGCGCGCGGAGAGGTGAAGGCGTTAAGGGGAAAGGTGAAGGAATAGAGCCAAGCCACGCTGGATGCAGAGTATGCCGAAAAAGAACCTCGCGCAGCAGACGATGCGTCGCGGGAGCGGTACCGCAAGACGCGAAGCGTTGTCGGGTGGCGTCTCTACGACGCCACCCGATAAGCTTGCGCTAGAGGTCCTTGCGCCGGAAAGCCCCTTGGACAATGCGGTCGATCACCATCGCAACCAGCAGGATCGCGAGGCCGCCCAGGATGCCCGGGCCTTTGGCCGCGAATTGTAGTGCCTCAAGGATCGTCTGGCCCAAACCACCGCCGCCGATCAGTGAGATGATCACCACCATCGAAAGGCACATCAGGATCGTCTGGTTGACCCCCGTCATGATTGATGGACGCGCCAACGGCAGTTCCACATCGCGCAGGATTTGCCAGTTTGAGGCCCCAAAGGCAGATGCTGCTTCCTTGATGCTTTCGGGCACACCACGCATGCCCAAGGCTGTCAGGCGGATCACAGGCGGCATGCCGAAGATGATCGTGGCCAGAATACCCGGCGGGTTGCCGGTGCCAAAGAACGCGATGATGGGGATCAGGTACACGAAGGCTGGCAATGTCTGCATCAGGTCGAGCACCGGCTCGGCGAAGCGGTAGGCGCGCGGAGATTTCCCGAACCAGATGCCCAGCGGAATGCCGATGATCACGCAGAGGAACACCGCAGCACCGACAAGCGCCACCGTCTCCATCGCAATTTCCCAGTAGCCAAGGAAGGCGATGTAGGCGAGCGCGGCAGCGGTGAATATCGCGACACGCGGCCCGGCGGAGCGCCATGCGACAACGCAGATCACCGCCATCACCACGGGCCACGGCGTGCCGATCAGTGCCAGCGATATCCCGTCAAGCACACGCCGGACGCCCAGCACGATCCCGTCAAAGGCACCGGCACCGGCGACGGCGGCTGAATCGATAACATCTTCAAGCCATCGGGCCGTGTTGCCGTAGATATCCGGGTTGGCGGGGAAGGTCGTGAGCCATTCGGTCACGTCATCAACCGTGAACCGGTAGATCGTCAGCGGTGCGATGATCAGCGCGAGCACGATACCCCAGATCATGTTGGGCGTGCTCCAGCCCGATTGCACGCTCTTGGGATCGATGCGCCATTCCTCGTATTTGTGCTCAAGTGCGCCGTTGGCCCACAGGCCTTGCACCACACGGATCGCGACCAGGATCAACAAGCCGGCAATGAGGATCTGCAGGCTATCCGCTGCCAAGGCAGCCGCCTCCGCCCGGCTGGCCTCTGCCGCGCGCAGAAGGTTGTTGCCAAGTGTCTCAAACCGGGTCGGGTCTTCGCCTGCTGCCGTCGCTTGGGCGGCACGCTCCATAAATTGTTGCGCGCGTTCTTCCTGTTGCGCGGCGCGGGCGAGGTTTTCTGCCCCAAGCTCGCCCCAGGTACCGCGCCCGATTTGCACCCAGGCGACGATCTCAAGGATCAGAAAGCCCCAGAAGCCGCCCCACAGCCCGCGCGCAGCCGACCAGATCGGGCCCAAGAGTGCCGCAGCCGTGTTGAAGGTGAACGCGTATGGGCCGGTCGCCTCCTGGATCTTGCGGAACGCGTCCTGATAGTATTCGGCATTCTGCCCGGCAAATTCCGCAACCGAGGCATCAAGCGCCTCACGGTCGGCTTTGATTTCGGCCACATTGGCGGCCTTGGGCGCTGCGGTTACATCGGTCATCCTTTGCCCCCCTGAATACCACGCAGAAGCGTTTCCTTGCTCACCCGGCCCACATCCTGACCATCTTTGGTAATGATGATGGGCCCGTCGGTCCCCACAGAAAGATCGATCAGCGCATCCAGATCGCTATCCCCCTCTGCGCGGGGCGCGCCGTTCAGATGGCCGATCTCGGCCTCTTCCAGCGGTTCCATAATCGTATGCGCCCGCACGAGTTTCAGGCGGCTGATGCCTTGCACGAATTCGCGCACGTAATCGTCGGCGGGCTGGGTCACGATCTCTTCCGGCGTTCCAATCTGAACGATCACACCGTCTTTCATGATCGCGATGCGGTGGCCGATGCGGATCGCCTCATCCAGATCATGGGTGATGAAAAGCGTCGTTTTCTTCAGGTCTTCGACCAGCGATTTGAACTGGTCCTGCAACTGCAATCGGATTAGCGGATCGAGCGCCGAGAAAGGCTCATCCATCAGCAGTATTTCGGGATCAGAGGCGAGCGCACGCGCAATCCCCACCCGCTGCTGCATACCACCCGACAATTCACGCGGCAGGCGGTCTTCGTATCCATCAAGGTTAACGAGGTTGAGCGTATGTTCACTCACCGCCCAGCGCCGTGACTTGGGCACACCGCGAATTTCAAGTGGATAGGCCACATTGTCACGGACCGAGCGGTGCGGCATCAGCGCCATGTGCTGAAAAACCATGCCGATATGCTTCGCGCGCATCTCGCGCAGGTCTTTGGCGTTTTTCTTGCCAACGTCCTCGCCCAACACGCGGATCGTCCCAGCACTAGGCTCAATCAAGCGATTGACGTGGCGCACAAGCGTCGACTTGCCAGAGCCCGACAGGCCCATGATGCAGAAGATCTCGCCACGCGCGACAGAAAATGTCGCCTCGCGGACACCGATGACGGTCCCAAATTCTTCAAGAGCTTCAGGCTTGGTCAGCCCGCGTGATTTCGCGGCATCTATGGTCTCTTTGTCGCGGTTCCCGAAGACCTTCCAGACGTCGGACAATTCTACTACGGCTTCACTCATCGGTCTTCCCGGATGCAAAAAGGTCACGCTGCGCGGAATACCCCGCGCAGCGGCGTGTGGGTCGGCTCAGTTCGTCAGCCAGCCAAACACGATTTCTTCGTTGTCGGCGATCCACTGCGTCGCGAAGTCTTCGGGATCAACGTCATTCAGGCTGAGTTCCAGACCCATCGTTGAAAGCGTCTCCGCTGGCATCTCGTAAGCGTCAAAGAGCGCTGCGACTTCTGGGTGGTTCTCTTTCACCTCAGCGGCGTAATGCAGGTGCAATGTCGCACCTTTCCATGCGGTCGAAGCCTGGGATTTCTCCAGCCACTGCGGATCGTCGGTTGGCTGAACGATGGTCCAGGTTGCCGGATCATGGGCAGGTTCTTCCAGATAGACGAGATCATAAGCCACGAAGATAAAGTGCGGCTCATAGCAGAAGCCGATCCATGGCTCGTTCGCTTCTACTGCTGCGCCCAGGGCACCCCAAGCGACGGTGCCGTCATATTCCTCTAGGTCCATGACGGCGTCGTAACCATAGGATTTCGCACGAATCCGCTCGATCACGGTAGAGGCCCAACCGGGGGCGCCGATCCAAACCTGAGGTGTGCCGTCACCGTCAGTGTCAAAGATCGCTGTTTTTTCGGGGTCCGTCAGGTCTTCGATCGATGTGATGCCATAAGTATCGGCAGTGTACTGTGTCACGCACATGCCCTGCACAGCCTGCACAGGATTTGTGTTCATCACGACAGAGCCACGATCCTGAACATAGGTATCATGCAGGTTCTGCTGGTTTGGCATCCAGACCTCGGGATGCACATGCATGGAGCCTGCATCCATCGCCTCAAAGATGATCGGGTTTGTCCCGCTTTGCAATTCGACCTCAAGGCCGAAGTTAGTCTCGATCACTTGCTTGAGGATATGAGACGTCGCCACGCCAGAGGGCCAGTTGGGCATGCCCAACACCAGGTCTTGCGCATGGGCCATTCCGAAACTCGCCACGCTGATCGCGCTTGCGCCAAGCGTCGAACGTATCATCGTCTTTAACATAGGTTCTCTTCCTTTCCCTGTTTATCGGTCTAGTATTGTTGCTCCGACACACGTGACCGTCGTGCGTCAAAACTGCTTTTTGAGTGTGGCTGCCCCTTTGCAAACGTCAAGATCTCGGTGACAAGACAGTCCAAAGTGTCGATCCGGCGGACCGCCTTTGGCAAGTGCCGGGCAATTGTCGAGAACTCGGTGCAGGCAATTAGTTGAATTTCCGCGCGTTTCTTAAGCAGTTCGCTTGATGCAGTGGCGAGAGTCGTGCGCGCAAGGGATTGTGGGCCCTCTGCCTTGATCTGACGGATCGCGGCCAGCATCGCCGCATCATCGTGTGGGTAAATGGCCTCCAAGCCCACTTCCGCGAGGGCCGCATCAAGAAGACCAACCTCGCGGATGGCGGGTGAGCACAAGACCCCGACCCTTCCGCTCGCGTCGCATTGTGCCGCAGCCGCCCGGACGGCCAGTTCGACCATGTTTAGAAACGGGATTCCGACTGCCGCTTTAATCTGCGGCGCAAAATGATGGGCGGTATTGCAGGGCATGGCCAGTGCCTGCACCCCCGCTTTTTCAAGGCGCTGCGCCATCGTAACCAGTACCGGGGCAGGATCGTCCCCCCTGCCATCAATCAGGCGCGCAATCCGCGATGGCACTTGCGGGTTTTGATCGACAATCAGGGGAATGTGGTCGGCATCATCAATGGCCGGCACCGCATCGATAACACGCTGCATCAGATGCACCGTTGCCTTTGGCCCCATTCCGCCGAGGATCCCGATAGGTCTCAAGTGACTTACTAGGCTGCGAGGCTGTTGTTGCCGCCAAGCAGGACAGCGTCATAACCAAAGAGACCCGCAGACCCCCCGGTATGCAAAAAGACAACCCTTTCACCTGCCTTGAACTTGCCCGTCCGGCAATAATCGATCAACCCGGCCGCCCCTTTGCCAGAATAAACCGGATCAAGCAGGATACCCTCCAGTTCCGCAAACATCCGAATGGCCTCCAGCGTATCTGCGCGGGGCAGGCCATAGCCTTCGCCTACGTAATTCGTATCGGCGCGCACATCTTCGCGCGCGACAATACCCGGGCAGCCCAGAAGATCAGCAGTCCTGATCGCCAGATCGTAAACCATCTGTTCCTGTTTCGGCTGTGGTGCCCTTGTGCCAAACCCCAAAAGCGGGATGCCCGCATTGATGGCCTTCAGCCCCGTGATCAAACCCGCCTGCGTCCCGGAAGAGCCGGTGGCGTGGACCAGATGGTCAATCACGATGCCCATATCATTTGCCTGCCCGACAAGTTCCATCGCGCAATTCACGTATCCCAAGGCGCCGGTCGGGTTCGATCCACCGCCCGGAATGACATAGACCACCTTGCCATTGGCGCGTGCAGCGTCTGCGGTCCTGTCCATCTCGCCAACCATGTCATGGCCGCCGGGATATTTCTGCGTCGTCGCACCATGGAGGTGATCCAGCAGAACGTTGCCGTTCTGGTTGTAGTTGTGATCGGTGTAGCCCGTCCGATCCTCCAGCAAGATATGGCAATCCATACCAAGCCTGGCGGCAAAGGCCGCAGTCTGCCGGGCGTGGTTCGACTGTGTTGCACCCTGCGTCATCACGACATCAGCGCCGATTTGCTCGGCTTCTGCCATCAGGAATTCAAGCTTGCGGGTCTTGTTGCCGCCGCTGCTGATCCCGGTGCAATCGTCCCGCTTGATCCAGATTTCCGGCCCACCGAGTTCCTTGCTGAGCCGTGGCAGTGGTTCCAACGGAGTTGGCAGATGGGCAAATTTAAGCCGCGGAAAACGCGCTAGATGCATGAAAATGTACCCCCAGAGATGTCACGTCTGCATTACGCTGCCATCGTTGATCGAAGAATTCAAATTCGAAAAACACCTATTAACATGCAAGAATTGCATGTTAGGCTGCAATTATGCGTTTGGAATGGTTGAATGATATCCTGGCAGTTGCAGAAACCGGGTCTTTGTCCGAGGCGGCGGATCGGCGTAATCTGACGCAATCGGCCTTTTCACGGCGCATCCGCGCAATCGAGGATTATGTCGGCGTCCCGCTCTTCGATCGTGGGCGAAAACCGCTGCAGATGCACCCCACAACCCTGCGCCAACGTGATCAGATCGCTAAGCTTGCCGACGAAATGCAACGACTGGTCTCTGACCTGCGTATTGGGAGTGAGGCCAGCCAGAACCGCGTTGTTTTTGCCAGTCAGCACGCGCTGACCACTTCGCTCACGCCTGATCTGTTGCGCTGGCTTGGCACGCAGACGCCGGATGTCTATGTCCGGTTGCGATCGGCAAATCAGGATGAATGCTTTGGCCTTCTGCTGTCGCGTCAAGCCGATCTGGCATTTGTCTACCGTGCCGCAGGGGATGAGCACCCGATTGAGGCCGATTTCATAGAAACACTGACATTGGGACAGGACCGTCTTATCCCGGTCTTTGCGCAAGCCATGTCAGACGACCTGAACGAACAATATCAATCAGGGCTTTTACCCGTGGTGGCCTATCCGCGCGACGTGTTTCTGGGGCAGATCCTCGACAAGGACATTCTGCCCACCCTGAACCAGATGGTCCGCCCCATTCCCAAGGTTGAGACCGCACTGACGCTGGCCGCGACGGAGCTGGCCATTATGGGTATTGCCGTCGCTTGGGTGCCGTCGTCTTTGGCCTACAGACACATCAACAATGATCAACTGGTCGATTTGTCTAGCACCTTGCCTTCGATCAATCTGGACGTCACTGCCGTTCGTGTCGCTGGTAGCAGCAATTCCGCCAACGCAATGCTGTGGCAACATCTGGTGACGATTTCTGATACCAAGATGTCTGGTTAGCCGGCCAACAATCGCTTTAGCCGCATTCCAGCAAACAGAATGTAAGGTGGAAGCGCCAGCGAGTAATGACCGCAATTCAGCCTGACGATATCCGGCTTCGCACCAACATGCGCGAGCTTGTCGAGAAATGGCTGGGACACCTCTGGCAAGACAACCTTATCCCGTCTGGCCAAGATGATCTGCAATTCCAGATCCTGCCGCGCCAGCTTTGCCGCGTGATTTGTCTGATCGATAGGCGCCCATGCCTGTTGAAGCTGAGACCGATCAATGCTGCCATCAAGGCTTTCGCGAATTGCCCTGGTCGCACGACCGGTCCAAACCATATCCGCCAGACTACCCGCTGTGAGAAACAGCGACGCCTTTGTCACCGACTTATCATGAGCGGCGATCAGGCCGGCCACCCAGGACCCAAGGCTCATGCCAAGCACAGCAACTTCGCCAAAGCCTTGGGATTTGAGCCAGCCGATCAGCATGCGTCCATCCCAAACGGCCTGCCGCACGGACCGCAACGTTCGGCCGATATTTGCGCCAAGCATGTAATCGGCGTGGGTCGACCCCGGTCGAGTGCGGTCAAAGTGGTAGGGCAGCGCCATTTCTACGACCGTGATACCACACTTTGCGAAAAACCCGGCTATCTGGCTTTGTTGCGCGCTGGCATTCCAATGGTGAAAGATCACAAGCGCTTGGTCCGGGGCCCCGCCTTCCGTGATCTTGGCAACAACAACGTTGTTCTCCTCGGTCTCGGTCTGCATAGCCGATGGAAACCGTATCCATTCTCCCTCACGGACCACTTGCAGGTGCTCGTTGTCCGGTGGATCAAAGAATGCGTGATCAGCTGCCGCTGCTTCTGCTCGTTCAAGAAACGCAGCGATCCCCGCGCTTTCGGCCAAGTCCGGAAAGGCAAGCGCCGCGCCACATTCGAACGGCACCACTTCTTTTACCGCCTCTCCACGCTGTGCGCGACGCTCATCCCAGCGGTCAAGCAACCTATGATACACCGGTGACCTCCAATATGTGACGCGATCTGCGCATGCCAAATCCGGGGTCAAAAAGCCCGTACATTGCCACACATGTCGCGACGCCAAGAAGGATCGAAAAGCCGGGAAAGGCGCCGATCAGAACGTAGGCCAAGACGACAAGTCCCAGGGCAGCGGTCATGATCAATAGCGGCCCCCTCACCCCGCCCCGAAATCCCAGTCTGGCCGCCCCGTATACGAAGACAATGCAGGTCGAGATTGCGACGACGAGGCTCGTGTAATGCGTCGGCATGCTGTAGTCGAGATCGATGGTCGCGCGGTCGCTACCACGAAGGACAGACTGGAAATCGCCAATCAGCCAGGCCAGCACATTCGGGCTTGTCGATGTCAGATAAAGACTTTGCAGCTTCATGCATGTCGCAACCAACACGCCACAAACGCTGCAACGGAAGATCGCCCGCATGACCCTCAGTCCAATTGCATGCAATGCGCAGTCGCGTTCGGCGCTCTTCCCCAACTGGGTTGTTTCTGTCAGCTTCCAGAGATCGTGCGCAACGGTGTAAAGCAGGATCAGCCCCGCATAGAGCAGATAAAAGGTCAGGCACATATAGAGATAAGCCAGACCCGTGAATGCGATTGCGACGGGGATCGAGATCACCTCTGGCCGGATGATCGCCACTGACCCCCAGTCGATTGCATAGTCACCGCCGCCAGCTAGCAATGGCAGCAACCGCACTCCAATCCACTGAAACAAGCCCGCAAAAGCAAGACAGATCAGGAACACCGCCCAAAAGGTGAAAGACGATGCCTGCACCATACCTCTCCAGCTTTCACCGATTTGGGCGCCGTTCGCAGCCGCGACCAGTGTCGGGCGCGCGTCTCCTTTCCAATACGCGATCAGCTCTATTGCGAATGCAAAAAAGAGCGGCATGAACACCATGAAAAGAAGCGTCCAGTTGGGTGCCCAGATGAATCCCACCTGTTTTGTGACCCCGTCTGCACGCTCGTAAACGATGTCATGGATGCCGATGAAATAGGACAGAAACCCGAGCGCAACTGCGCCCGCAAAGACCGTGGCGGGCAGGTTGAGTGGCGATCCATGGCTGAAGATCGCCTCTGATCGTCTCGCCAGGCTGAAACCCCTTATAGCCCCCTTTTCATCGGCGCTTGATAAGGTGGGGGCTGGCGCGGTTAGAACTACCTCCTCGACAGCCATGTCAGTGTTTACATCACTCTCTTCACACCGCTTCCTTTCGCGCCGCTGCGCGACAAGGCGCGACTGCGCCGCGCTAAGCTCCACCTGCCATGCGCTGGCCGCTTCAGGATCACCGCACCCAAAAATCCGCGCCAACCAACGAATGTTGTCGCGGCTGATGCCCTTGTCGTTGTCCTGAAACCACAGCTGCACGGTGCGTAGATCGGCACCTGAATCATTGGTGGCGATTTGCCCAATTTCCTCGGCCAGAAGATCGGGCGTCCACGCGCCATCCGGAAATCCGTCCTTGTCCACAGGTCGACCGGCGCCAGAGGCTGCGAGACGCGCGAACAATTCCTTGAAATTGCTATTGTCGCTTGTGGGAGGAACGAAATATTTTCCGTTTTTTATCACGCATATACCCCCCGCCGCTTCGTCTTATTTCGCTACAATTCGTTTGATATCGTGCTTTTGGTGCGGATTACAGCACAACTGGAAGCGTAATCAGTACGAAGATGGTCGCTGAAGAACTTCAGTCGAAATCACATCAACCGTTTCCAACCAGATCTTTTCATTTGAGGGCGGTATCTTGTTCGGCAAACAATACAGCGTTCAAGATTGGCTTAATTGTCATGACCTTAGCAGCAATCACCTTTTGCAGGTGTCGTCGCGTTGGCATGAAGCGCTCTGCGCGCCAATTGCGGAAGTCGCGCGTGTCGCACATGCGCGAGAAACAGCCCATTGGGGTGAACGAGACGTCTGCATCAAGACTTACATACTCCCCGCCTTTGCCGCGGAATTCGGTGTTTTGGGGGCGCCCGTTGAAAAACTGGCTGATGTTAGCTTCTCAACGTGCAACGGCGCATCCCCGGTTTCTGGACCATTTACCTTTGATGCCGGACAGAACCGCATTCAAATACAAATGTCATGGAACGGCACAACTGCAGACCTTATGTGCCTCGCACACGAAATGGGTCATGCCCTGAACTTCTTGTGGTGCAAAACACATGCCTCCCCACCCATTGTTCGCGAAATCTGTGCATTTCTGGGCGAGCTGGCAGTCCTAAAATGGGCGCACCTGCACGACCCCAAACTGCATCAGGCACTTGCTTCGGTCTGGCATGCCGAGACAGAGGTATATTTGACAGGCGACCTGCAGGAGATGCGGGCGGCTCTGGCAAATCCCGATCGGGCCTATCACTACCGCCTCAATTACCCTCCCGCACGCGTCGCTGCATTTCGTCTCGTGCAAGACGAACAGAAATCCGCAATGGCCATCTATGCCGGCGGCACTGATGAAGCGTTGTCCGGGCTAAGGGATCTCCTCACAGCAAGAGATCATGCGGATCTGTTAGCGTGGCAAGACGCTGTAACCCTCCTAAAAGAACGATTTCCAGGCAACGGTGATGAGATCGATCGCCGCTGCGATGAAATGATTGTTGACCTCAGTTTCTTTGACCTTGGGAAGGTGCAGGTCATCCCTGCAGCACCCAAAACGCCAATCCTCCGTGTGGGGCGTCTGCAGGAAGCTGAGGATACTGATCTTATCGCCTCTGGTATTGCTGTAGGCCTTGCTGCCGGCAATCAAGCCGATGAGGTTGCAGCGGCAATGGCGCAAAGCTTAGGCCGCGGACTGCGGACAAAAGGGTTGTTTGAAGCGGACCCGCGTGTTTGCGACCTGTTCTCAGGCGTATCACAACCCGCGCTTTATCAGTTCTTATCTGGCGGATTGCCCGGACCCACCATTGGCGGCCACGCGACTATTCGCGTTGTCGCAACGGATGGACAAATCAACGACCTACACGAGGATCAGTTTCATCAGTTGATCTATTGGCGCTCCTTAGGCGCGCTGGCGCTCGGCGCACTCGGAAGTAAAGCGGCACAGCAAACGCCCCAGGACTTCATTGAAAAATATGCGAAATTGGCGTCCGCCGGTCCGGCCTTGGATCGCAAGAAACCGCCCGGGCCCGATCTTCTTAGCACCTTGGGCCTCTTTTTGCAGCAGATGGCGACCTCTGATTACCATCGCCAATTCGATCTGTCCTACTACCTGCCCACGGAAATTCTGCCGCCACTCTCGCGCGGACAGATTCATCTTTACGTGGATGAGGCTTGCGCGCCTGTTGGCTGCATCACCTGGGCCTGGATCAGCACAAGCACCCGCGATGATCTGCACAAATCAGGCCGCGCCATGCACGAGAGCGAATGGAACAGCGGCCCGCACCTTTTCTTCAACGACTGGTTCGCAACCCGGCAAGCCATGAAACCCCTCATGGCCGAAATGACCGGCGCGGTTTTCCCCGATCAAATCGCCAGCAGCCTGAGGCGGAACCCTGACGGCAGCGTCAGGCGGGTGAACCAATGGATCGGGCGCGACCGGCGCAATAGCACAGATCACAAGGGTTCGGATTTTGGTGCAAGCGGCATCAAAATCGCCGCGTCGACGACATGTCACGCAGCGCACAAAACACGGAGGGCAAGCACATGCGGTTCTCACAACGCGCGTCATCCCTGACGCAAAAGCGAAAATATGAGAGAAGAGAGAAAGCAAATGACTGACTCAAATTCGACAATTGTGAATGTGCCCTCTGAAGAGGATCTGGAACGCATGATCGCCGAATTGGATCCACGCATCAGCCTTGGCGGTGGCGGAGGCGGCGGCGGAGGTGGTGGTGGCGGCGGTAACGAAGGCAATGAGGGTAACGAGGGCAACGAAGGTAACGAGGGCAACGAGAACAACGAAGACAATGAGGGTAACGAGGGCGACGAGTCCCACCTTGGTTGGGGTGACAGCGATGGCACCAACACAGGGAACGAAGGTAACGAGGGTAATGAGGGTGACGAAGGTAACGAGGACGATGAAGGAAACGAAAACGGCAACCAGTGGGACGTTGCCTAGTTTCTGACACCTGAAATCCTGCTGGCGCCTGATCTGGCGCCAGCAGACCATTCAAGGAGCAAGAAATGCGTCTGTCCGCAATCCTTCCCACTTGCGCACTACTTTGCGTAACCTCAACAACGTCACTTCTTTCATCGCCATTTGAGTGGTTGAGCGAGGACCTCGTTGATGAGGCAGACGCGCTTCCAACGTCGTCCGAAACGGAGGTTCTTGATGCGATCAAGGCGTTTGAAGCGTCTACAGGGTTCGCGTTGCGCGTTCAGATCACGCAGGACTTTCGAAATTGGTCAGAGCGGCCCAGCTTTGATCTTTATGCACAATCGGTCTTCGAGGTATGGCGCGAAAAAGAGCCTGAGATTGAAAAACCGTTTCTGCTTTTGGTGGATTTGGCGGCCAAGCGACTGACCTACGAGACCTTGCCTGGCATTCACCATGCAAGCGGCGAAGAAATCCGCACGCAATTGCTTGACAGCTTTATCCCACATGCCGGTGATGGCGCTTTTGACCAGGCGATACTCAGCAGCATCGCCGCGCTAGAGCCCGTGTTGAACTCCCTGCCGCTTATTGTGGAACAGCCTGTCATAGCCTCATTCGACGGCGAATTTGCAATCGCCGTCACACGGCACGTGCTTTATCACGAATTGGCTCACGCGCTCATTCGCGAATTCCAATTGCCGGTTCTGGCAAATGAAGAGGTGATGGCCGACACATTTGCGACAAGCTGGATTATCTCGCAGCATTATTCCGAAGCACCTGCGCTCATCCTGCCGCGCATTGAATCATGGATGTATGAGGCGTCTGAAGTGTCGCCACGAGACTATGATTTCAAAAGTGAGCATCCCCTCGACATTCGGCGTGCCTATCAGACCGCCTGCCTGCTTTATGGCGCAGATCCGGCGGAATGGAGCGAACATGTTGCGTGGCTCGAATTCCCCGAAACCGATCTTGCCGATTGTTCCGACACTGCTCCGGATCAGATCGCTGGGTGGGAAGCCATCATCGCACCACATCTTCTCCCAGCCAGCGAACGTTCCGAAAGGGTCGAGGTGATCTACGGTGAAGGCCCGATGAAATCTGCGATGCAGGCATCGGGCATGTTCGATGCGTTCGCTGACGAAGTGCGGCGGTTTGATTGGCCGGAGAAGATCACCCTGCATTTCGATCATTGCGGCGAAGGCGCCTACTGGAACCGAACAAATCGCCTGATCACCCTATGCGACGAATATGTTCAGCGCTTCGTCGATCAGGGCGATGCGATTAACCCTACCAACCACTAAGCCAGACTTTCACACGGAGTGACGCACGATGAATGTACAAAATGATGTCGCACAACAGGCTGAATTCGCTGCGATCCCGGATCGGATCGAAATGTCAGAAAACCTTTATTTTCCGACGCAGATTTTTTCGTTCCAGCTGCCAAGCGACTATCTGGATGATGCGAATGCCATGCTTCTCGATGCGATCTCTGCCGAACGCGCAAAGGATGCCAAGGGTATACAGCGGTCCAACTTTCGCGGTCTTGGCGGTTGGCACAGCCACAACCACCTGCACAATGAGGCGCCGTACCAGCCGCTTGTGCAGTTGATCGGCAGTGCCTGCTGTTTCATTTCTGAGCGCAACGGATATCACAAAGGTGCCACGCTAGAGATCGGGACAATGTGGTCGATTGTGAATCCACCCGGCAGTTCAAACCGCGCGCATATCCACCCTGGCAGCCTGTGGAGCGGCGTCTATTATGTCCAAACACCCGAGGATTGCGGCGATATTGAGTTTATCGATCCACGCACCGAAAACCTTGTAAGACCTGCGCGCCACCAACCAAACAAAAAACGTCCCCGGACGTGCTGGACCAAGGTGAACTTTACACCGACCGCAGGCAAGATGCTGATCTTTCCCAGTTGGCTTTATCACGGCGTATCGCCCAATCTGACAACCCAGAAAGGTTCTGCCGGTGAGCGTGTGATCATCAGCTTCAACCTCAATCAGATAAAGACAAAATCACACGCGTCCTGAACGCGACACGCGTTCATCTGCTCACCATTGTTGGATGAAAAATGAGTAACTCGGAAAACCAGGATGTGCTGACCCATTGGCGTGCCCTCTGGAACAACTTATGGTTGTTCAATTGGTCCATATTCTTCAGCTTTTGCATGGCCTGCCTGTCGCTGACGCTGCCGGTATTCATGCTGCTTGTCTATGACCGGGTTCTCAACGCCCGGTCGCAGGAAACGCTTGTCGTGCTTTGTTTGCTGGCGCTCGGGGCCATCATTGCGATGGGAATACTCGATTTCGTCCGGCGGCGTCTGCTGGCCCGGTTTGGCGCACGGCTGCAGGAACAGTTGGAAGACGATCTGCTGCCAATCCAGCCTTCGCATCGTACCCATGCCCCCGGCCTCGCTGAAGGCACCAAGGACCTCGACCGGTTGCGCAGCTTCATCCATTCCGGGGCGTTGCGGCACATCATTGATGTTGCGTGGCTTCCGATTTTCGTGGCCGCGGTGTTCCTTTTAAGCCCCGAGATCGGATGGCTTGCGGTGGTTGGCCTTATTGCGATTGGTTGCGTTTATGCCTTCGGTTGGGTCATCAGTTCACACCGCCTGCGCGAAGTCAGACATACAACGCGTGATGCCAAGAAGAACTACAATGCAGCCACGCGCGCCGCACAATGGTTGCAAGGTCTCGGCTTTGGGGCCGCTGCCAAAAAGCAGCTGATTGCAAGCCGTGATGCGGCGCGCTCAACCGTTATTTCCGCCGCAGACCGCACGACGGCCATTGATGTCACGCTGACGACACTGCGTTGGATTATGTCGGTCCTGGTCTTGACCGTGGGCGCGGGGCTGGTCCTTGCCAACCAGATGACAATCGGCGGGATGGTCGCCAGCGTCATTCTGATGAACCGGCTTTATTTTCCCTTTGTCGCATTCCTCAAGTCGTTGCCAAACCTCAAGGACGCGATCAGCGACTGGCAGGCAATCGGGCGGCGTCTGCAAGACGTTAAGCGCGCGGACGGCACCAAAAACCGGGTTTTGAACCCCGAGAGCCCGCTCTTGGAGTTGCGTGATGTTGAGGTCAGCGGCGATCTGGATGAGCAACCTCCAATCGTAAGCGCAACACTCGCCATAGAACGGGGCGAAATCGTCCAAATCACAGGTGATTTTGGCGCGGGCAAGACGCTCTTAAGCGAAGCAATGGTCGGTATGCGCAAGCCCTGCAGAGGTTTGGTCCTTGCCGGTGGCATCCGACTGTCAGCGCTAAGTCGCGAGGATCTGGGTCTGCACATCGGTTATGTGCCGGAACGCCTGGCCTTCTTGAAAGGTACGATTGCCGCCAATATCTCTGGCTTGGCCGAGCATGGATGTTCTGATCGCGTGGAGCGCGCTGCGATTGGTGCCTCTTTGCATCAACGTCTGATGTGTCTGCCGCTTGGCTATGCCACACAAATTGACGAAATGGGCCACCCTTTGTCACGCAGCGACCTGCATCTGCTGGCGTTGGCGCGGGCGATCTATTCGGGCCCTTCCTTATTGGTGATTGACGAACCTGCGAAAGCTCTTGTTTCGGCATTTGCGGCTGAAGGTGAGGACGCACTTAAGCGTTTCATCGGATCAGGCGGCAGCGTCGTCCTGATCGGCCGTCACCTGCTAGAACTGAATGTACCCTGCCGCCATTATCATCTCGACCGAGGCATATTGAAGCAACAACCTGAGATGCCGCAGAAGACGATCACTCCGGTGGTTGCGGCAAGGATGGCGGCACAATGATGAAGCCGTCCACGAGCATATGGCCGCTCTGGTTTGGGATTGTGACGCTTGCCGTTTTCGGCGCCGGTATGGGGATCTGGTCCACAACAACTGAGATCTCAGGCGCAATCATTGGTCAAGGACGTATCGAGCCCACGACCAGCCCGCATGTGGTCAGTCATCCCAAGGGCGGCATCGTCGCCCAAGTGATGGTTGATGACGGCGACGCCGTTCAGGCGGGTGATCTGGTGGCACGCTTTGACCAATCGCTTCTGGTCGTAGAGAAAGCTTCGGTTGAGCGGCAGTTGGCAAGTCTTACTGCCCGACATCTGCGACTGGAAGCAATGCGAGACGGCCAATCCACGCTCATGGCCATAGCTGCGGACCATCCCGACCAAGCCATTCCGGGTTTGCAGTCAACCGTTATGACGGAAGAAGTAGTGCTCGTCACAGCCCGGGAACGGCTGGAAAGGGAACATGCACTTCAGATGCAGCGCACACTACAGGTCGAACAGCAGATACGCGGCATTGATGCCCAGATCGAGGGCATCACCGGTGAGATTACGGTGTTCCAACAGGAACGCGACCGGCAGGCCGCGCTTCAGGTTAGCGGGTTGGTTAGAACCGAGGAAATTGCGCAAAATCGGCGTGACCTTTTTGCCAAATCCGGCGAGCGCGGTCGCTTGCGCGCAAGGCGCGCGGAACTGGAAGAACGACTGGCAGAGCTCAGACTGGCCGCGCTGGCTGTTGACGATACGGCGCGGAAAGCCGCACAAGACGAACTCGACCGTATCGCGCCGCAGATCCTTACGCTCATCGGGCGTCGCGCCGAACTGCTGCTGGAACTGCGCTATCTCGACATTCGCGCACCAATCAGCGGCGTCGTCCATGACCTGAAAATCATGGGTGACGGCTTTGTCCATCTTGCTGGCCAGCCGCTTTTGACACTTGTTCCGACCGATAGCGCGATGCGGGCCAATGTGCGTGTATCGCCAAGCGACATCGATCAGGTTCATCTGGGACAAACCGCCATCCTGCGATTTGCCGCCTATAATGTGCGGGCGCTGCCCTCTGTCACTGGAGAGGTCTTGGCGATTGCACCCGATATCACCTTCGATCCCGTCACGCGCAAGAACTACTACGCCATCACAATCTCGGTCCCTGAAAACATGCTGGCAGAGACTGTGTCGCGTGAAATCATCAACGGAATGGGCGTAACGGCATTTATTCAGACAGAGCGGCAGACGCCAATTGAATATATGACGCGACCTATTGTGGACTACTTCTCAACCGCTCTTCGAGATCGTTGAACAGCGCCTGAAACACTACGGGACAAGCGGCTTTGGGACAAGCTAAGAGACTGATGGACGGTCGCCTTTGGCCGCCGTCCATCAGGTAGTTCAGTCTAAAGGCATTCTGCCAGTGTCGCCGCCATGTTGCGCAAAAGCTGGGGGTACAGTGCCGCACCCGGTTCAAGCTCTGCACCCAGCGGGTCGATCACGCCGATGCTTGCCTCGGTTCCTTCCAGAACAGTCGCGACGAGGCCGGGGTTGAATTGCGGTTCGGCAAGCACGCAATCCACACCCTCATCGCGGATACGGCCCTGGATCTCGGCGATCCGCGCGGGGCTGGGGTCGGTTGCGTCGCCAATGGAAATGGCACCCGAAGCCGGGAAGTCAAAATTCGCCTCAAAGTACTGATAGGCATCGTGGAAGACGATGAAACTTCCACCGCGTGCCGGATCGAGTGTCGCGTTAATCTCGGCTGACAAGGCCTCCATCTCGGCCCGCGCGGCAGCTGCGTTGGCGAAATAGGCCCCAGCATTGTCAGGGTCAGCCGCCGAAAGCTGTGCGGCGATCACATTCAGCCATGTGGAGGCATTTGTTGGGGAAAGCCATGCATGCGGGTCATGTTCGCCGTGATCGTGGCCAGCATGATCATCATGGCCATGATCGTCGTGGTCGTGATCATGCGCGTCGGCTTCTGCATGTTCCTCATGATCGTGATCATGGTCATGCGCCTCAGCCTCGGCATGTTCCTCATGATCGTGATCATGGTCATGCGCCTCAGCCTCGGCATGTTCTTCGTGATCGTGATCGTCGTGATCATGCCCGTCGGCATCAGCCTGTTCTTCGTGATCATGGTCATCGTGGTCATGATCATGATCGCTGGCCTCCTTTGCCGCGTCATGGTCTTCATGCTCATCGTGACCATGGTCATGCGCTTCAAACAACGCATCTTCGCGGAAATCGAGCAGTGTTGTGCCGCCCGTCTCAAGCAAAGTTGTCACCGCCGCTCCTTCAGCCAGCGTCTCCACGGCATTTTCCATCCATGGCGTCAGATCCTCGCCGATCCAAAAGACAAGATCAGCGTTCTGCAAGGCCGCGGCCTCTGACGGGCGCAGGCTGTACTCATGGGGCGACGCGCCAGGCTGGACGATCAGATCGGGTGTTCCAACCCCCTCCATCACACGGGCCACCAGCGAATGCACTGGTGCGATATCGACCGCGACATTCGGTACATCGGCCATGGCCGTACCGCCCATCAGAATTGCGGTGACCGAGAGGGGGAGCAGCTTTCTAGACATTGGATATCTCATGTGATCTTATAACATTAGCAGCGGCATATATGATATGGAATAACATGACAAGCGACCTCGCATCCCTGTCTGACAAGGAAGCGCCAGCCTTGGGCTTTCACGAGCATGATCACGACATATGCGTGAGCGAAGCACTCGCCGAGGCAGAAAAGCGCTGTGCTGAACAGGGCCTGCGCCTGACACCGGTGCGTCGCAAGGTGCTTGAGATTTTGCTGCAGGAACATCGCGCGCTTGGGGCCTATACGATATTGGATTTGTTGCGGGATGCCGGTTTCGGCTCGCAACCGCCCGTCGCCTATCGCGCGCTTGATTTTCTGGTTGAGAATGGGTTCGTCCACAAGGTCGAACGCCTGAATGCATTTGTGGCCTGTGCCCATCCGGGAGAAAATCATTCGCCCGCCTTTATGATCTGTCGGGTTTGCGATGCGGTGGCAGAGGCCCATTCGACCCCCAGCAAGGGTGCGCTTGGGGCGGCTGCGCGCGCTGCTGGGTTTCAGATTGAGCGCACCGTTGTCGAAGCCGAAGGCGTCTGCCCGGCCTGCGCAGACAAGGCCGACCCATGAACCTGATCAGCGTGAAGGGCCTCGCCGTCTCTTACGGCGCAAATGCCGTGCTGCAGAATGTCAGCATGCATGTCGCACCCGGTGAAATCGTCACAATTGTCGGCCCAAACGGGTCTGGCAAGACCAGCCTGCTCAAAGCCATTATCGGCGCGCTTCAACCCGCCGCAGGAGAGGTGACGCGGCGCCCTGATCTGCGCATCGGTTATGTCCCGCAGCGTCTGCACATCGATCCGACCCTGCCCATCACGGTGGGGCGTTTTATGAGGCTGACCGACCGGGTGGACCGGAAGGCATGCACAAAAGCGCTGGAAACCGCAGGTGTGCCGGACCTCTTTAACCGGCAGATGTCGCAGCTTTCCGGCGGGCAGTTTCAGCGTGTGCTTCTGGCGCGCGCCCTGATCAACCAGCCCGATATCCTGCTGCTGGATGAGGCGACCCAAGGTCTCGACCAGCCCGGCTCTGCCGCCTTTTACCGCCAGATTGAGGCGGTGCGGGCCGAGACAGGCTGTGCGATCCTGATGATCAGCCATGAACTCCATGTGGTGATGAGCGCCTCTGACCGTGTGATCTGCCTGAATGGTCATGTCTGCTGCGAGGGCACGCCCGCCGTTGTCGCCTCTGCCCCTGAATACCGCGCGCTCTTTGGTACCGGCACCGGAGGTGCGCTGGCGCTTTACCGGCATGATCACGATCACCACCACCATCACGAGGCCGCCGAGTAATGCTGGACGATTTCATGGTGCGCGCGACGCTTGCGGGTGTCGGCGTGGCTTTTGCGGCGGCCCCTTTGGGTTGCTTTGTTGTCTGGAGACGCATGGCCTATTTCGGCGATGCCACGGCCCATGCCGCGATGCTGGGTGTGGCACTTTCGCTGGCGATGCAGATGTCGATCTTTGTCGGCGCGATGGCGGTTGCATTAATCATGGCCGTGACGGTCACGCTGTTGTCCGGGCGCGGCTATGCGATGGACACGCTGCTAGGTGTGCTCGCCCATTCCGCGCTGGCATTCGGGCTTGTCGCGGTGTCGTTCCTGTCGGGCATTCGGCTTGACCTGATGGCCTACCTGTTTGGCGACCTTCTGGCGGTATCCCGCATGGATCTTTTGGTGATCTGGGGCGGAGCCGCGATGGTCGTGGGGCTCATCGCGTGGCGGTGGTCCGCGCTTTTGGCCGCAACGTTGAACGAGGAACTCGCCTATGCCAGCGGCCTTGATCCCAAGCGCGAGCAGCTGATCCTGACCCTGTCGCTGGCCATCACGGTTGCTGTGGCGATCAAGGTTGTCGGTGTCCTGTTGATTGCCGCGCTTCTGATCATCCCCGCCGCCGCCGCGCGCGGTCTGGCCCGCACCCCTGAGGCGATGGCCTTGATCGCGGCGGCAATTGGCGCGGGATCGGCGGTTACCGGATTGCGGGCAGCTTATGTCTTTGACACGCCCGCCGGGCCCTCCATCGTTTGTGTGGCCGCTGTTGTCTTTGCCATCTTCAGCACGCTCGGTTGGCGCGGGCAAAGCCAGCGGTAGCGGCTCAACCGCGCCTGCGCCCCAGAAGCCAGACAAAGAACAGACCGCCAATAAGCCCTGTGACGATGCCAATCGGCATATCCTCTGGCGCCATGATAGTGCGCGCCGCGATATCCGCCCAAAGCAGGAAGATCGCGCCCACAAGTGCCGAACTGGGCAGGACCCGTAGGTAATCGCCCCCCACAAGCATGCGCACGATATGCGGCACCATCAGCCCGACAAAACCGATGATGCCCGAAAACGCAACCATAACCCCGGTGATCAGCGCGCCGACAACGAAGACAGCAAGACGAAAGCGCGCGACGGGAATACCCAGGGTCGCCGCACTCTCATCGCCGATGGTCATTGCATTCAATGCGCTGGCCTGCGCGATCAGCCATGCACCGCAAACAGCCAAGATCACCAGCGGATAGATCAACTGCCCCCATTGGGCGAGGCCGAGGCCACCCAGCATCCAGAACACAACCGTATGGGTCGCGCGCGGATCGCCGAGGAAGATCAGCACATTTGCCCCGGCCATGATGATGAACGACACCGCGACGCCTGCCAGCACCAGCCGGTCGGCGCTTGTCGCATCGGCAAAGCGGGACACGCCCAGTACTATGGCCGTTGCGCCGAGTGCGCCGAGAAAGGCCAGCAGCGGTACGGTCAAAAGGCCAATGAACAAGCCGGTATGCAAAAGCGCCAGAATGGCCCCGAACGCGCCGCCTGACGAGATGCCGAGCAGATGCGGGTCGGCCAGCGGGTTCCGCGTCACCGCCTGCAGGCTGGCACCCACCATGGCGAGGCCCGCGCCCACCATCATGGCCAAAAGCGCGCGTGGAAAACGGATCTCCCACACGATCGCCTCGCGGCCCTGCGACCATGTTTGTTCGACAAGGCCCGGTGAGAGTTTGTTGGCAAAGACACCCCAGACCGTGCCGAGCGGAACCGGTACAGCCCCAACCGAAATCGCAAGGGAGAGCGAGGCCAGAAGCACCGCAACCCCGCCGCAGACGAACACCGTCGTCCGGTTCAAGCGATGTGATTGCGGGTGCGCGTCGATGACCACGCTCATGCCCTCTATTCGCCCCAGAAGGCGTTCGCGAGTGTCTTGATTGCGCGGATATTGCGCGGGCCTGGTGTGGCCTCGACATATTCCAGCGTCACGAACCGGTCGTTCTTCACCGCATCAATGTCAGCGAAGGCCGGGTTCGACATCATGAAGTCGCGCTTTTCCTCGGCAGTGACCTCACCGTAATTCACGATGACGACGACTTCGGGGTTCCGCTCAACCACCGCTTCCCATGTGACGGTGGCCCAGCTTTTCTCAAAATCATCCATGATGTTGGTGCCACCCGCCGCCTCGATCAGCGCGGTCGGCATAGCGTAGCGCCCGGCGGTAAACGGCGTGTCCTCGCCGCTGTCATAGACAAAGACGCGCAGCGGCTCGCCCGTTTCAAGCGTTTCGGTGAAGGCGGCAAGATCGGCACGGTATCCATCGACCAGCTCCGTCGCCGCATCCTCAACATCGAAGATGCGGCCAAGGTTCATCAGGTCGGCATACATGTCTTCGATGCTGGCCTTTTCCTTGTCCATGATATGGGTGCAGGATTCAGTGAGTTCGTAGACCTGGATGCCAAATGGCTCCAGCGTTTCGGGCGTCACTTCGCCGCCAACTTTCATGCCGTAATTCCACCCGGCAAAGAAAAAATCGGCATCGGCGCCCACAAGCACTTCTTTCGACGGATAACGCGCGGACAGTTCGGGCAGTTCATCGATACCGAAACGCATCTCTTCATCCAGCGTCTTCCAGCCCGAAATGCCGGTATAGCCCACCATGTTGTCGGCGAGGCCGAGGACCAGCATCATCTCGGTCAGGTTGACGTCGTTTGAGATGGCGCGTTCAGGCGGCGCATCGAAGGTGACGGTGCGGTTGCAGCTTTGCACCGCCACTTCGGCCTGCGCAAAGCCCCCGATCAGGGCGAGTGTTGTCGCGCCGTAGATTGCATTCTTCATGATATCGTTTCCTCGGTCTGAAGATGAAAGGTCAGGTGATTAGTGTTGCTGGGCGCGAGATGTTCGCGCCGCGCTTGCACATGGAAGGCGTTTGAGACGGCTGCTTCGGACAGCACCTCATCAGGTGCGCCAAACCCAACGGGCCGCCCGTTCTGCAAAAGCAGGATGTGATCACAGATATCGGCAGCGAGATTGAGATCATGCAGAGAGATCACGATCGTCAGCGGCAGGTGCCGGATCAGGTCCAGCACCTCAAGCTGATGGCGGATGTCCAGGTGATTGGTCGGCTCATCGAGGATTAAGAGGCGCGGTTGCTGCGCCAAGGCACGAGCCACCATGACCCGCTGACGCTCACCCCCCGATAGCGTGCCAAGGTGGCGATGTGCCAATCCCCGCAGGCCAAGCTGACCCAACGCGCTGTCGATGATTTCCGCATCATGCGCACCGGCACTGCCGCCAAAGCCACGCCGGTGCGGGGTGCGCCCTAAAGTGACGATTTCGCGGACCGTCAGGGCGAAATCGCTGGGCTGTTCCTGCAAAACGGCGGCTATCCGTTGCGCGGCTTCCTTGGCGCTAAGCGTCCAGATATCGGCGCCATCGACCTGCATCGTTCCAGTGCGCGGCCGGTGAAAACGATAGAGCAGGCGCAGGAGCGTGGTTTTGCCCGCCCCGTTCGGCCCCACGATGCCCAGCACGCCACCAGCGGGTAGATCAAAGCTGGTCGCATGCAGGATCGGCGGCGCCCCCCGCCCCGGCGACCACGAAAGGTCGTGCACGGAAAGGTGGGCAGCAGTCACGACGCCAGCACCTCGCTTTCCTGAATCGCCACAATCGCGGCAGGCACGCGCGCGAGGGTCGAATTGCGCAGCTTGCCGGGCCTGTCCACGGACGAACACCAG
This sequence comes from Cognatiyoonia sp. IB215182, assembly GCF_033963905.1. Lineage (NCBI taxonomy): Bacteria > Pseudomonadati > Pseudomonadota > Alphaproteobacteria > Rhodobacterales > Paracoccaceae > Cognatiyoonia > Cognatiyoonia sp. IB215182. The sequence goes on along the minus strand of NZ_JAXBMB010000004.1, from coordinate 121,729 downwards.
CCGTCATGCAGATAGGCATATTGCCGGGCGAAGGCGACGAGATCGTCGATATCCGCATCAGGGTCGATATCACCGAAAAGATACGTGGCCTTGCGCGTGCCGTGATAAGCCACAGTGCAGGGGCGGTCACATCCGGCCATGCACGCGACGCCTGAGATCTCAAAGTCTTCGGTGACAGCGTCGCCCGCCGCCGCCATGGCCTTGCGCAGGCGATCGATCAGTTCATAGCCCGGGCGACATTCCGTGCCCTTGTGCCGGCAAGATGTGCAGATTGTAATACGATGTTCCATAAGGCCCTCCGCCTTGGGCGAGGGCAAGGAATACAGAACCATGTTGCCGCGGGTAGTCGGACCGCTTTGCCATCATATGCTCCAGACCAGGCACCCCGCCTGATGGGTGTTGACATGCCAGCGCGTTTTGCACCGGTGATGGCAGGTCTCCTGACTTGCGGGTCAATGCTTGCCCCAACCTTCCCGAACCTTTGGTCCAGTGGTGTTTTGGGGTCGCTCACCGCTCACAGTTGCGGGGGCAGTCACGGATTTGGTGCCTTATGGCTACGCCGCACCGTGTTCCCTTTTCATCTTGTCAGCAGCTTTGGCGTCCAAGAACCATCGCTGGCAGTGAAATGAAAGTTGCAGGCGGGGTCAATAGGCATTCGTTATGATTGCCGCACCCAGGCCAGCGGCGCAGGCCTTGCGGGCCTAGGCGGCCAGCCGCACAAGGTGATTGTCCCATTGCAACCCACGCATCTGGCGCGTGACCTTTGCATTACCGCGCAAATGGACCAGCGCGCCGGTCCCGGATGAGATAAGCGTGCCGCCCATTGCCGGTGCCGCGCCGCTCGCATCGCTGAGGTCGAGCATCCCCGACAGTGCGCGATTGTTCAGATCGTAGGTCTGGACAACGCCGCCCCTTGGCGACGTGACAACGATTTCATCCTCATTATCAGAGAATGCGATGCTGCCAACATAACCCTGCATCTGTTGCAGTGCCTCGTCTGTTGCTGACAGCAATTCCATAGGCGCGCCAGTGCGATGGACACCGACCAGCGGCGGCGCGGCCCCATCGCCCTGCCATTGCATCCCGAACGCCACTTGACCATCGCGCGCCACAGCAAGGTGCCGGATTGAGTTCTTATGCAAATCCGTTGGCAGCTCCGCCGTGTCCGTCACATATCCATCTGAAAGATAGGCAAGATTGGGCTGCATCGTGGGGATGTTGAGCTTTGTGCGGCCGCTGTCGGGATGCGTATCGATACCGCCATTGGCGATGACCAGCGTATCGCTGCCGGGCAACCGCTTGATATCATGGGGACCAACACCTCCGCTGCTGAATTCATCCACACGCGCATAGCCCCGGCTCGCGGCCCAAAGGCCGATGCGCCCCACCCCCGCCTCATAATCATTCTCAGTGGTGTAAAGCCATCTGCCATCAGCGCTGAACACGCCGTGTCCGTAGAAATGACGACCATGTGGTGCGTCAAGGATCGCCTTGATGCGACCTGTCATGCAATCCAGAACAATGGCGAAAGTGCCGGGGCGACGGGCAAAGGCCACCGCCTCTGGCTTCTGAGGGTGGGCTGCGGCGGCATGGCCGCGCGCGGGCATCGGGACTTCAAAGACGATTTCGCGATTGGCGGCAATCCCGCAGAGAACAAATCGACCGTCCCCGCGTGCGGCGGCGGCTAGAAAGGCAGGTGCACCCGCGTCAGCCCAACTGGCGCGCGGGGCCAGCCCCGTCGCCAGAAGCGCCGCCAATATCTGCCGTCGATCCATTATCAATCCCCGTCCAGCGCGTTGAACCCCGTAGAAACACCCAGTGTTGGGCCGATATCCTGCAATACTATTGTGCGGATTTCCTCAATTTTCTGTTGAATTATCTCTATCTCAAGGCGGTTTTGTGGCGTTGCCACACCGGCAAAGGCAGGATCATCAAGTTCCTGCAGGCGCGCCAACGCCACATCAAAAGCGGCGAGCAACGCTTCATCTTCGCCAGACAACAATGCGCCGAGATCACGCAAGGACGTCAATGAAAGCGTCACGTGGCGCGCTGACCGGCCTGCGCGCCAGGCCTCGGCGCGTTGTGGCCTTGGCGCGTCGAATGTGCCCAAAGGACGGCCCAGCCTGCTTTCGGATGTGAATTGCAGTCCGGTGTTAAGCGCCTTGAAAAGCTCCTGCAAAACCTCGCGATCATCTTGGTATATGTCAGATGGATTGGTCATTTGGGCGGCATAGTCGGCCACCCATCCGTCATGAATTGCAGCCGTCGTTGCCGCGATGTCGCCGGCAATCGTCTGGACCAATTGGCAACGATAGGTCGGATTGCCCGGAGCACTGATCGTTTCGTCAAACAGCACAAACTCCATGGCGTAAAAGCCGCGCGAGGCGACCGACATCTCGGCATAAGCGGCGACACTTTCGGCAATCGGGTCTTCGTCGCGGATCAACGCCGCAAGGCTGCGCGGTGTAGCGCCGCGGCTGTCTGGCCAAAACGCCAGGGCAAAGGCGCGATCATCGACTTCGCTGGGGCCGAAACGCAGATGGCTTACCATTATCCAGGCATCGAACGCCGCATGATAGGCGTCTCGCAGGGACATTGATGTCACCGAACAATCCGCCTGCGCCGCGTCCGAAAGTGCCGCGCCAGTTTCGGCAAGTGCCGCCATGCCCGGCAGTATGTGGTCATTGACGATATCCTCGGTTTGCGCCGTCGCCATGCAAGTGGTGCCGAGGATTGCAAGAACGCTTAGGATGGGTTTCATAAGCTTTCCAGAAATGTGATGAGCGCATCGCGGTCCACTTTCGGCATGGCAATCACCGCGTCACGCTGCGCTTGTGCTTCGCCGCCATGCCACAAGACCGCTTCGAGCAATGAGCGTGCGCGCCCGTCATGCAGGAAATAGCTGTGCCCGCTGACCTGCTGCGTCAATCCGATCCCCCAAAGGGGGGCCGTTCGCCATTCGCGACCATTCGCGCGCGCCTCTGGCCGGTGATCGGCTAACCCTTCACCCATGTCATGCAACAGCATGTCAGAATACGGCCAGATCAGTTGAAGACTTTGTTCGGGCTGATCTTCCAATCGATGTGTCACGAAACTCGGTGTGTGGCAGGCCGTGCACCCGTTGTCGTAAAAGACCTGTTTGCCGCGCAAGACCTCAGGGGAATTTGCATCGCGGCGCGCAGGCACGGCCAGGTTGCGACTATAGAACGTCACCAGATCAAGGATTTCGTCATCAACCTCAAAGACCCGCTCATCCCCGTCGCCATGCGGCGCGTCTTGGCAGCTTGTCTGTGCCTCGGTGCACTCGCCAGCGCCGTTGGGGAAGAGCGGCGAGGAGATACCGATATCGCCTGCAAAAGCTGCGGCAGATTGCTGACGGATGGTGGGATTGCCAGCCTTGTGTCCGAAGCGACCCAACATGGGGCGGTCAAACTCATGGGACCAAACGATGTTCGGGCGGCCAGAGATACCATCGCCATTTTCGTCGTCCGGATCGGCATTGGCCAGGATATCGGCTGCCGGAACAGCTTCAAGCAGGCCAAGCCCGATCATCTGATTGGCAACGCGCGGGCTTAACATCGCGTCGGGGTGCAAAGGGCCATAGCCAAGACCTGCAGCACGGTAGGTCGGGTGGCGAAGACTGACCGTCTCGCCATCTGAAAGCGCGATCACCTCTTCTTCATACGTGACCTCCAACTCATACTCTGCGGCATGGCCGGGAAGCGCAAAGTCTTGCAATTGATTGCCGTAAACCGGATCGGGCAGCGTGGCGATGTATCCTTCGATATTGGCGATCTTGTCGTCGTAACCGCCAGAGATCGAGATACGCAGAAACATGGACACAGAGCTATCTTCACGCGATTCCGGCGGATGCCCCCGCCCATCTTTGATATGGCAACGTTGACAAGACCGCGCATTGAAAAGAGGGCCCAGACCATCTGATGCAAGCGTTGAAGCAGGTGCCGAAACCCAGATTTTGCGAAACAGCCCGTTACCGACCTTGAAGGTCAGTTCGTCCTCGAATTGCATGTTGCCGGATGCCTGCGAAAACGCGTCAGCCGTGCGGCTTGCGCGCACCGTTGCGGCGCCAGCCGACAACTCTTCAAAGCGCGCAACGCCGGAGAAGTCCGTGGTAGGCTCAGTCACCTCCGCGATGCGTGCGCTCTCCGCTTCCGTGCGCGGGATCACATTGAGATGCACATCATCCAAGATGTCAGCCCAGACCGCAGAAGACACCAGGACCAGACCGAAAAACGGCATTTTTACCATAGTTTTTCTCATGCATCTTTCATTTCGTGTTAAATCCTATAATTACAGTCAGGAAAGAAACGGCGAGTCCCCTTTCGCTGTGATCAATGTGAGAATTGCGACATGGCCTCATTGGCTTTGCCCAAAGACCAGCCGCTTGATCGGCACCCGGATCCCACCATCCCATCTGGTTGGCGCGAACCGCTGAACGTCCTGCGTGTGATTGCGCTTGATTGCCGCTCTGCGGCGCAAGCGGATCTCTTTGAAGCCTGCGCTGTCTTGTCCAACAAGAAAAGCACCGCCCGCGATGCCCATGCGCGGGTCCTGTTCAAATGCATGCGCCAGGCGATTTCGCGGCGCCCCGTCTTCTATCGCCCCGGTGTTGAAGAGGTTTCGTTCGACGAAGCATGGTTGATGCGTGCGATTACAGCCGTGGATGCAGGCGACTTGGACAGCCTGACTTTTCTGATCCGCTCTCGTGTGCCAAAGCCGCATCAACGCCATATCGGGTTCCTGATCCAGGGCGTTGCAGAACAGCTGTCGCGCACATGATCATCTGCGGCCGGTGACGTCCATATCATGCTCTGCAAGGCACAAGGCGTGCCCGACAGAGGTAATTTTGCGTCACGCCTATTGGAAAACCGCATCAGGGTTGTCCAGACTGTCTGATCCTTCAATCGATATTTGAGCCACGCCCAACGTGGTGACGACCCGCTCAATCGAACGGGTTTGATCGATGAAGCCGTTGACGCCGCCCATGATCAACTCTTCGCCACCAGCATTGCCGCGCGCCAGCATCTCATCATAGGCAAAGCCAGCCTCTGCCGCGGCCTTGATCCGGCCAAGTGCCATGATCGTGTTTGAAAGTTTGGATCGCATTTCTGTATCCAATTCCGCATCACGTTCGACAACCAAGTCGGACAGGGATGGGCCGGAAACGCGCGTACCATCAATCCGCACATATTCGCCCAGATAGACGTTCTGGACGCCAATGCCGTTATAGAAATGATCGTTATGGGTGTTGTCGGCGAAACAGGAATGCTCCTCCTCCGGGTCGTTCAACATCAGGCCGAGGCGCATGCGCTCGCCCGCGGTTTCGCCATAGGAAAGTGAGCCCATGCCAGTCAGCATCGCCGCGATCCCGGCGTCTTCATCGGCCATGAGGGCAGCGCGCGCATCGCCTTCAGCGCCCCATTGCGCGGTCATCCATGCCAGATCCTCGACCAGCAGGTCAGTCGCCGCCACCAGATAGGTCGCACGCCGGTCACAATTGCCACCGGTGCAGGCATCTCCCTGCGCATAGTCGGCCCAGGGCCGGTTACCAGCGCCATCGCCGTGACCATTCAAATCCTGGCCCCATAGCAAGAACTCGATGGCGTGATATCCGGTGGCGACATTCGCCTCCACACCATCCGCTTCATGCAACGTCTCTTGCAGCAAGGTCGGGGTAATCGCGGCAGCATCGACCTCTTCTCCGGAGAGCGTGAATGTGGGGTTGGCAATGACATTCAGCGTCGCAAAGCCGTTCTCATCCGAAGGCCCGCCGTAGGAGGCGTCAACATAGTCAATCAACCCTTCGTCGAGCGGCCAGGCATTCACTCTCCCCTCCCAATCGTCAACGATCGCATTGCCGAACCTGAAGACCTCCGATTGCTGATAAGGGACCCGCGCCGCTAGCCAGGCCGCCCTTGCTGCCTGCATGTTCTCGGCAGATGGGGCGGTGACCAATGCATTCACAGCCGATTGCAGGACTTGTGCAGTGACCAGACTATCGCCGTATTTGGCGGCGGCGATGTCGGCATATGTCGTCAGCACATCAACCTTTTCCGCCGCAAATCCTGGCATCGCGACGGCTAAGCCTAGCGCCGTTGACGTAGTCAAATGGAGTTTCATTTCAGGTTCCCTGCTTAGTGGAGTGTCGTGTGAAGAGGTCGGGATTCTGGCATCTCTGGCCGTGCGGCGAAATCTATCCGCTTCAGCGCAAGACCAAAGTCAGTTGCCAAGGACGTGAGTACCGGGGCCATATCTGTGCGCACAAGTAGGGTCGCCATGAGCAGCGCATCCTCTCTGGCACCATCTGCCGCTGTTGCGATGAAATTCGCAAAGCAGGCCTCGTCCGAGCCAACGCATTTGCATTGTGGGGCATGTCGGATCAGTGGCCTGCGCCCATGTGCCGCGCAGATGCCGAACAGGGCTTCAAATGCTTGCAGCGCCCGGCGCCCCCTTGCTGTGCCCAGCGCGCTTGCAAGCGCGTTCCAGACTTGGCTTTGCTGATCGGGTCCGCCACACCACAGGCGCAGGTACGTCACTGCCGCAGCCGAGATCGGGCATAGATCGCGCATCATCCCGACCGGAGTACCGCCACGGATTTGCATGTGGACGCTCATTTGGTGAGGATCAGTTTTCCAGCACGGGTAATGCGCAAAACGTAGGTTTGATCGCCAAGCACAATCTGCGCACGATCCCCATTCTTGGTCAGATCTTCTGCGTTATATGTTGGCAATTCAGGCGGCGTGAATCTGGTGGTCTGAACAACAGCATGCATAGTCATCTTGATGCTCCTTGACGTGCGGTGCAGTGGTCCAGCACCCACTCCAATTGCAAACCGGCGCGACCGCCATCGCCTTGCAAGACAGCAATAATCTCTGATTTGCTTGGCAATGTCGGCGCATCAACTTGCGCTGCGGGACTTGGATATTCGGGTGTCTGTCGCATCGGGAGAGTCCTTTCTATCTGACGATGATCGGGCTTCCCCGGAAGGCGAGCGGGGTGGCTAGACGCTTGAGGCAATCCTGAGTGATTTAATCAGATATGTCAATCCGACAAATTTAGTCGGATTACGGGGCGCACCATTTTGGCTCCGCATACCCGCCAGCCAAACCTCGCCCTCAGATCTTCGTGTCAGCGATACTTCTCAATGAACGCATCAATGCTCAGCGACCTGACATCTGGCAGGGCTGATTTGTACTTTTCGCGGGGCCAATCCCACAACGCGATGCGCCGTAGGGCATTGGCTTGGTCTTCCGAGAACCGCCGTTTGATGAAGCGGGCGGGCACACCGCCAACGACCGTGTAGGGTGCGACGTCTTTCGTTAAGACAGCGCCCGCGCCGATCACTGCACCATCACCCACCGTCACACCGGCAGTGATCGTGACGCCGTGGCCGATCCACACATCGTGTCCAATCGTGACCCAATCATCCTTACGCCATTGAAAGAAGTCGTGGTCATCCTCGCCCAGCCCATAGGCCTCGGCCCGGTAGACCGAATGATGCTGGGTGGCGCGCCATGTGGGGTGGTTGCCTGGGTTGATGCGCGCAGAATTGGCGATGGAACAGAACTTGCCGATGGTGGTCCAGACTACGTGGCAATGCTGCGTGATGTAGGAATAGTCTCCCATCTGGACTTCCTTCATCATCGTGCCCTTGCCGACTTCGGTCCAGACGCCGAGTTCACAGTCAGTGACGGTGGCTTCGGGGTGGATGGTCGGTGCTTCGCTCAGATGCTTCTTGGAGCCTGCGCCGCTCATTTCGCTAGGTCCGCCTTGCCGATCAGGCGTTGGCGGATCAGGCCGGACAGCCAGTCGATCAGATAGACCATCGCGATGATCAGGAAGATGATCGACCACGCCTCGCCCCAGCGGTAAGCGGCGATACGGTCGGACAGAAGGAAGCCGATGCCACCCGCGCCCACAATGCCCAGGATCGTGCCGGAACGAACATTGGATTCAAAGTTGTACAGCAGGATCGACAGGATCACCGGGTTGACCTGCGGCATAATCCCAAAGCGGATTTGCTGCAGCCGCGAGCCACCCGAAGCTTTTACACCGTCCACGGGACGTTCTGACGTGTTTTCAATGGCTTCGGAAAAGAGTTTGGCGAAGGTGCCAACCTCGCTCACCGCGATGGCGAGGATGCCTGCAAGGGGGCCAAGACCGAAGGCGCGAATGAAAATCAGCGCAAGGATCAGCGTCTCAAACGCGCGGATGACGTCATAACCGCGCCGCGCCGTCAGCCGCCAGAAGGTGAAGCGGTTGATGTTCTTGGCACCGAGGAATGACACCGGGAATGCAACGACAGCCCCCAGGACAGTACCAAGAAAGGCAATGGCAAGCGTTTCACCGAGCCCGTTCATGATCTCTGAAAACTCTTCCCAAGACGTCCAGATATAGGGCGGGAACATGAAGCTTGCGACTGTGCCCAACCGCTCCAACCCGGTCCAGATACGCTCTGGCGTGAATTCAAACGCCCAAAGGCAATAGCAGAAAAGCCCTACCATAAAGACACGCAGCCCGATCTTGCGCGCCTGCACCGCCGGTGGATCGCGGAATGCTAGCGGCACGCGGGTCTTTGCCGCCTCAATCTGCTCTGGCGTCATGTGCGCATCCCTTCCATGCCGATGATCCGGTGGCGCAGCTTTTCGGAGCCGTAATCGATGATCATCACGGTGACGAAGATGATTACGAAAAGCGCGGACAGATCGGTGTATTCCTGAAAGCTCATCGCGACGCGAAATTCCTGACCCAGACCACCGGCGCCGACATAGCCAATGATGGATGAGGCGCGCACGTTGATCTCGAACCGCAAGAGCGTGTAGCTGATGATGTTGGGCATCACCTGCGGGACCGCGCCATAGCGGATCTGATCAAACCAGGTGCCGCCCGCCGCCTTGACCCCTTCAAGCGGGCCCATATCGATGTTTTCGTTCACTTCGGAGTAAAGCTTGCCCAAAGCGCCGGTCGCGTGCAGCCCGATAGCCAGCACACCAGCCATGGGCCCGACCGAGAAGCAGAAGACAAAGATGATCGCCCAGACAAGCTCTGGCACAGTGCGCGCGATTTCCAGGTAGCGGCGCGTGATCCAGAGCACCCATTTGTTGGGTGCAAGGTTGCGGGACGCGGGGAAAGATAGCAGGAACCCGCCGATAACCCCCAGAACGGTCGCCATGTAGGCGATCAGGATCGTTTCAAAAAGGAGTTCCAGCCAGGTCCGCCAGCGCCAGAACCACTCGGCCAAATCGGTGCCAAGGGTCTCCCAGCGCAGGACCGGGATCATTTGCGAGATGAACTCGCCAAGTCGCGGAATGCCTGCCGCGATAACCCAACGCCATTCGCGCGAGCCATCGGGCATGGTCACTTGGGTGACCCGAAAGAAGTCGCCAAGCCACGAGGTGACCATGAAGACGATGAAAAAGATCACCGATCCGATTAGCCATGCGCGGCGCGACGATTTGCGGGCTTCCGCAAATTCTGCCTCAAACGCGTCAATCTGCGGGTTGCTTTGGCCCGCAAAGGCGGGATCAGTGATGGCTGTCATCGGGAACCTCTGGAAACGTCAGGGCAGACCGGCTGGCCTGCCCCTCAAACCGTATTGATCAGCCGCTGCGGCGCTGGTCCCGAATCCATTCGCGCATATCAACGATCCACTGATAGCGTTCGTGGTTCACGCGCTGAAACCCGACTTCGGGGTTCTCGTTATCTGCGGTCCACGAGGAATAGATCTTGTAGCCTTCGGGGTCCGCCGTCGGGAAGGCCTGAATGGCCGTCGTGACGTCTTCGATCAGCTCTTCCGGCAGGTTGGAGCGGAACGTCCATGGTCCAGACGTAATCTCTGGGCTTTCCCAGATCGTGCAGATCTCACCGGCGGTGATCATGCCCTTGTCTTCCATGCGCGTGTAGACAGAGCTTTGCGGGTTATCCATCCAGGTGGCAGCCGTATCGAATGTGCCGTTATAGACACCCTGCACGCCGGCCTCGTGGCTACCCGAGAAGGTGACGGTGCCGAAAAACTCTTCGGGGATGATTTCTTCAACGTTGATCATGTTGAAGTAAGGCACGGCGTAGCCAGAGGTGGAGTCCGGGTCGGCAAAGGCATGCACTTTGCCTTCAGCGTCGGCGAGGCTTTCGATACCGCTGTCGCAACGCGCCACAACGATTGAATAATATCCGGTCGACCCATCCTGGTTCAGCGTGGTCAGTGTGGGGATCACGCCGCCATTCGTCGCAGTGTAGGCAGCCGCATAGGAGGACGACCCGAAACGACCGATTTCGATCTGGTCAGCGGCCATGGCCTGGATCACGCCGTCATAGTTGCCAGCGGTAAAGATCTCGACCTCGACGCCAAGCTCCGCTTCAAGGAACGCGCGCAGCGGTTCGTTCCGCATCAGGCGGTCCTTTTCATTCTCGCCCGACAGGATGCCAAATTTCAGAACGGCATAATCCTCTTTCCACGCCAGTGCCGGCGTGGCAACAAGTGCGCAAAGCGCGGTTGTGGTTAGAAAACGCATCATTGATCTCCCTAATTTGCGTTTGCGTCAGGCCATTTCCCGCACGGCGGTGGAGGTGACGGCCTCATTAAATTGCTGCAGGCCCTGCAGCCCGTAGATGTCGCGGACCACGCCATCGGTCAGTTGTGCGGCGGTGCCATCAAAGAAGATGCGACCCTGGCGCATCGCGATGATCCGGTCGCAATAGGCGCGCGCGGTGTCGAGCGTGTGGAGGTTGACCAGAACGGTGATCCCGTCCTCTTCGTTGATCTGTTTCAGACCATCCATCACGAGGGTGGCGTTGGCAGGATCGAGCGAGGCTATTGGTTCATCCGCCAACATGATTTTCGGCTGTTGCACCAAGGCCTTGGCAATCGCGACCCGCTGTTGCTGTCCGCCTGATAAAGTGCCTGCGCGTTGCAGCGCCTGCGGCACCAGATCGAGCCGGTCGAGGGCGGCGATCGCCATCGCCCGCTCTTCATCGGTAAACCGCATCGCCATTGACGACAGAAACCCATGCTCGGCCAAACGCCCGATCAGCACGTTGGTCAGCACATCCAGCCGCTCAACCAGATTGAACTGCTGAAAGATCATCGCGCAATCGCGCCGCCAGGCCCGCAGGGCCTTGCCTTTCAGCGCCGTGATCTCGGACCCCTGAAACGAAATCGACCCCGAAGAGGGGTCGATGAGGCGATTGATCAGGCGGAGCATTGTTGACTTGCCAGCCCCCGAACGTCCGATGACGCCCACAAACTGTCCTGGTGCAATGTCGAGCGAAACGTTGTCGACGGCAGTGGTCTCGCCAAAGATACGGCTGACGTTGGAAAGGGTGAGAGGTGCGACCATGCCGATTCATCCGAATGAATTTTATGAGCCGATTTAGCGGCCCTTCGGTAACAGTGCCGAGTCCTTTCGATGACAGTTTTGTTAACGCTTAGGCGACGGTCCGCAGGCAGGCGGCGATACCTGTCATGCTTCCGTTGGAATGAACGATCTCTCCGGTCTTCAGCGTTTCGACAACGCGGTCATTAGCGTCGACAACCGCAAGATCAGCGCGTTTGCCGACCGCAATCTCACCCCGGTCAGCGAGGCCCAGCGCCTTGGCCGGGTTGGCGGTGGCGAGGCGTGCTGCACCGGCCAATCCCTGAGGATCGGTCTTTGCCAAAACGCGGATCGCGGGCAGGATCGCAGCCGGGTGGTAGTCGGCAGCGAGGATATGAAGCATACCCGCGCGGTGCAGGTCGCGGGCGGACAGATTGCCGGAATAGCTCTGCCCGCGCATCGCGTTCGGTGCGCCCATGGCTGTCATGAGCCCGCGTGCAACAACGGCTTCGGCAGCCTCCATCGTCACCGGGAATTCGCTGATGACTGCGCCGATATCGGCCATCAGTCCTGCCTTTTTGACAGTATCGTCGTCGTGGCTGGCCAAAGCAACGCGATGCGCACGACACAGGGCCGACACAGTTTGCAGATTTGCAAGCACCTCATCTTCTGGCGTCCTATGGGACAACCGCTCCTCCACATCGGCGCGCGCCTGTTCCACGGTGCTGCCTTCGCGTGCTGCCTTCAATTCGATCATGCGTTCCAGGTTGCGGTACTGTCCTTGTCCCGGCGTGTGATCCATGACCGAGACCAGATCGACCTGATCGTCATCCAGTAGATCGCCCAACGCGTCGATGGCGGCAGTGAAGGTGATGTCGAACCGCGCGTGGATCTTGTGATCGACGCGCATGTGATCCTTTGCCGCTTTCAACGCGCGGATGATCCCGCAGGTGTGCTCAAACGAGCGCCGCTCACCGTCTCTGGCCCCGCGCGAAAAGGACACGGACGCGTAGGCGGTGGTCACGCCACTTGCCGCGAGCCGCGCATCAAGGTGGCCAAGCGCGACATCCATCGGGAAGTCCACTTGCACCCGCGGCTCAAGCTCTTGCTCGATCATGTCGCCATGCATGTCGATGAAACCGGGAAACAGGTGTTTCCCATCCCCCTGCAGGCCGCCCGCGACCGCATGCTCCTTGACATCAGCGATCACACCATCCTCGATCAGGACAGAACCACCGGGCACCACGCGATCTGGCAAGACAAGGGTGAAATCAGATAGCCACATCTTTGCGGTCCTCTTCTGGGGCGGCGCCTGGTGTCAGGTCAATCTCGCGATCAATCAGCGTGGCAACATCGCCTGGATGATGGAACACACCGATCATTGCGGTGCCCTGCGCCTTGAGTTCCGCAAGGCGGTTCACCAGCGCTGCCCTGGCCTGCACGTCAAGTGAGGCGGTCGGCTCATCCAAGAGAAGCAGTCGTTGCGGCAGGATCAGCGCGCGGGCCAGGTTCACCTTTTGCTGTTCGCCGCCCGAAAACGTGGTCGGGTAGGCCGCCCAAAGCTCTTGTTTCACGCCGAAGGCATCAAGCCAATGCCGCGCCTCGCGCCTGGCCTGTTCTGCCGTCCGCCCAGCAAGGCGCAAAGGTTCCGCAACCAGCGCTTCGGCGCTAACGCGAGGCCGCGCTGTGAGGAACTGTGTGACAAACCCGATCTCCGTCCGGCGCAGATGGGTGATATCCACATCCGCGGCCCGCGCCAGATCGATAACGCCGTGATTGGAGTGAAACAGGATCTCGCCAGCCCCGGCGAGATAACTGCGATAAAGCGTCCGCAGCAGGGTGGATTTACCCGCACCGTTCCGTCCTTTGAGCAGCAGGAACTCACCCGCCTTCAGGCTAAAAGAGATATCCGAGAACGCGCCCATCTGCGTGCCCAGATGGTGCATCGTGAAACCTTTGGAGAGGTCGCGGACGTCAAGAACAGTCATAGCTTTGCATGCACCAATTGTTGCGTATAGGCGTGTTGCGGGTCCTGAAACACCTGATCGGCCAGACCTTCTTCAACCACTTCGCCGCGCCGCATGACCATCACCCGGTCAGATAACGTGCGGATGACACCCAGATCATGGCTGACAATCACCATTGTGATCTTGCGTTCTTGCTGGAGCTTCTTGAGCGTGTCGAGCACCAGCGCCTGCACACTGACATCCAGCCCAGTTGTGGGTTCGTCGAGCAGCAAAAGCGCCGGTTCCAACGCAATCGCCTTGGCCAGTTGCACCCGTTGCTGCATGCCGCCCGAAAGCTCAATCGGCGGCGCGTCCATCCGGTCGAGCGGGAATTCGGACGCATCCAGCGCATCACGGGCCTTATCGCGCAGCACGGCAAAGCGGCGCTCACCGGCCACCAGCAGACGCTCGGCCACATTCCCGGAAGAGGAATGCTTCATCAGCAGCCCCAGATGCGGGTTCTGATAGACGATCCCGATCCGCGTCGCGCAGAGCATCCGCCGCGCGTAACGGTCCAGATCAAAGAGGTTGCCCTGCACATCCGGCAGATCAAGCGTGTAGCTGCCCGTATCGGGATGCTCTTCTAGGTTCAGACAACGCAGGAAGGTGGATTTGCCCGACCCGCTTTCGCCGACGATGCCCAAGACCTCGCCCGGATAGACGGTGGCTGAGACGTTGCGCAAGGCGGTCACGTCACCGTAGTTTTTGCTGACATCTCGCGCGATCAGGAGTGGCCGGGTTTTGACGATCCGGGGTGCGTCCATCATTGTGGCATCTCCCCGTTTTGATACCAGGTCTCGCCGATTTGGACGTGCTCGCCATCCCGCTGCTGAATGGTTTTGACGCCCAACTCGCTGTCGGACACCTCATAGGTCGAGGTGCCGTCATCCTGCGGGATTTCGTTCATGAAGAAGCCCCGCGCGCCGGAGCGGGTACAGGTCAGTGCCCCGTGATCCTCGACCTTGTAGGGCACATCGTCAAAGACCAGCGGCTCAACCCGGGTGAAGGGCGGCACCGCATGCAGACGCTTTTCGCGGCCCGCCGACAGGATTGTCAGGTGCTTGACCATGTCCATCTTGGGCACGTCCCAGCGTGGGATGGGCGACGGCGTCATAACAAACCTCCCGTGGACAAGGCTGGGATAGGCGGCACCCTGCATGACGCGGCCAGAGCGCACGATCTGTTCGTAAAGCTGCAGCCACATACGCCCGTAGTCGGCATCAGCGTGCATCTGCCGGGCGATGGACATATTCGGCTGCACGGGGCGCAAGGGTTCGGGGTTTGGGACCTGCAGCACCAGCACCTGATCCTCGCGCAGCTTCTCTTCGGGAATGCGGTGGCGCGACTGGATCAGATCCGCCTTGAGCGTGTCCATCGTCGTCGGCGCGCCTGACACCCGCGCCAGAAACCGCCGGATCGAGGCGGCGTTGACGCTGTCATCGGCACCCTGATCGATCACCTTTACTGTGGTTTTGGGATTGATCAGTGTGCAAGAGACCTGCAAGCCACCGGTGCCCCAGCCGCGCGCCATCGGCACCTCGCGGCTCGCATAAGGAATCTGGCAGCCGGGCACCGCGATGGCCTTGAGCGTCTTGCGCCGGATTTCGCGTTTGGCCGAGGCATCAAGGAAGCCGTAGGCCATCGGCTCCCAGTCTTTGGTGAGGGATTGCAGGCTCATTCCGCTGGCTCCGGGCTTTTCTGTTTGGCGGCTTTCTTCGCTTTAGCGTCGCGCATCGCATCAAGGCTCGATTGGAACGTAACGTAATGTGGCAGCTTGAAGTGGATGCAAAAGCCGGAGCTTTCGACGCCTTCGGTGTGGTAGAGGAAAAATTCCTCTTCAGTGGCGGAGCCTTTGGGCGCGCCCGTGCTGTTCAGATCAAGCGTGGCTGCCGCGATCACTTTGACCTCGTTCCAGCCCATCGTCGCTGAAAAGCCCAGCTCAAGCTGCGTGCCCTTCTTGTTGATCACTTCCGCCTGAGAGATTTTCACCCGTCCCGCGCTGAACTTGGTGCCGCGTGGATGGGTGACCATCACTTCCGCCTCAGCTAGCCGCAATTCGTTCACGGTCGGATGCGCCTGCCCATAGCCGCGCTGCGCGGCATAGCCGAGTGCGAGGACACCACCGGTCTCTGCCCGCGCAAGGCTTTGCAGCGTATGGGCGCGCTTTGTGGGGAACAAGAGCGGTTCGCGGGTCACATCGGGGATGTCATTGCCAAGCGTGTCGTCTGGTTTGGCCGCCGTCAGAAGGTCATTCTCAGCCTGCCATGCGGCGACAGACGGTTGGCGCGCCGGGGCTGGCCGGGCCGCAGGTGTGACCGGATCGGGCACGTGGGTCTCACCCGACAGAACCTCGGTCGCCAGAATGCGGTGTGCGTAATCCAGCGTGGGGCCAAGAACCTGCCCGCCGGGAATATCTTTGAACGCGGCAGAGATGCGACGATGGGTAAAAAGCCCTTCCTGCGTGACCGGATTGGCGACCGCAAGGCGGGGCTGCGTCGTTCGCCAAGCGCGCAGAAGCAGGATCGCCTCATAAAGCTCCCCGCCCGTCTGGGTCAGAGCGAGGGCAGCGAGGTCTTCATCATAAAGAGAGGCCTCGCCCATCACGCGATCGATCAGATAAGGCATCGCGCGCCGGATTTCGGCGACCCGTTCCGGGGCGATGGCCCCTATCTCCTCGCGATAAAGCCGCTGGGACTGTTCGATGGCGCGCTCGCCACCCCGTGTCGCGACATAGGCCATCAGAGCACCTCGATTTCGGTCGAACGCGGCAGGCCGATGACCTGATCGCCGTCCAGAAGGAATATTTCGAACCCCATCGGATAGCGCATCACAAGCTGACGCTCGGCCCAGAATGCCGAAGGGATATCACCAACGCGGACGTCCAACGCGCCGTCCACACCGGGCCCTGTCAGCCGCAACGCGGTGCCTGTGCCAAATGTCGCTGGCATGACAAGGGTTGCGCCATCTTCGGGGTAAAGATCGCTGCCCTGCCGGACATCGCGCAGGAACGCAGGAGTGGGCACGGCGGACAAAAACAGATGATCCGCCTTGTCGGGCATCACCAAATGCGCGCCGGTGCGGCTGGCTAACTGGCGGAGCCTGTCATCTTCTGCAAACACCGCGCATTCGCGGTCGATCAGCGTCTCGATTAATGCGGCCTGTCCGGTCTGCGGCAGTTGCCGTATCTTGCCGGGGCGCGACAGGGCCCACATCAGCGCGTCGTAGGTGGCATTCGTGCGCGCCTCGAAATCAGAGGGTGACGGGTGGTGGCTCATCAGAATGTCTCCATATCCACACGCGTTGCCTCAACGCGGCGCAGAACGTCGTGATCGGCCTGCACTTGCGCGGCCTGTTCTGCGGTGACGAAATCGGCGCACGGGCCATGGGCGATGCCTGCCGCGACTGAGAGGTCGATCACCGCCATCGCCATCGCCGCCTCAAGATCTCGCCCCCGCCGCATGCCGTAGCCTTCTTGCCCAAGGGCCGCGATGCGCGCCTCGCTGACCAGAACCTCGCCCAAATGAAAGTTGGTGCCTTGCGCGGTGTCCTGCATTGGCAGCATCACAAGCCCGGTCCGGTTTTCGAGGACATCAATTGTGTCGAGCTTCGCGATCAAGGTTTCGGCGAATGCCTTTAGCCGGTCCGCATCCGCCCTGGCCAACACGCTCAGCAGCGTTTCGTGGGGATAAGCGTCAAGCGATTGCGGATCGGGCATGGTCTAATCCTCTGATCTGGGAATGGTGAACTTGACGCGCGCGGCGGACCAGATGACCTGGCTGAAGGAAATGGGCGTGTCATCGGGCAGAGTATCGACTGCCCGTACGACAATGACTGGCATATCGGGATGCTGGCGTAGTTGTTGCGCTTCGGCCGCACGGGCGGGTCGCGCATGCATCTGGGTGCTGCCCCGCAGATAATCCGGGATGCCGTAGGATTTGTAGACCGCGCTGACCGATCCCATCGCCTGCCGGCGCTCGGGGAAATCGGGAAAGCGCGCGGCGTCGTGATAAAGCGTACCGAATGAGACAGGCACGCCATCGGCGTGGGTCAAGCGGCTGGTGGCAACAACAGGCGCACCTTCCTCAATCTGGAGATTGGCGGCGATGCGTTTTGAGGCACTCATCCGCTCCACCCCGAGGCTTTCACCCGACACATCCACGCCTTGCGCGCCAAGATTCTGACGCAGCCGTGTACGTGCACCGATCGTGTATTCCAACAGCGTATGCGGCTGCACAAAGGTGCCGCGCCCCTGCTCCACGCTCAGAAAACCGTCCTTGGCCAACTCGGCCACCGCACGCCGCACGGTGTGACGCCCCGCGCCATACGCGACGGTGAGCTCTGGCTCTGTGGGGAGCTTTGTTCCCGGTTGCAGCACACCATCCATGATGTCACGCTCAATTTCTGCGCGAATGTCGCGCCACTTATCTCGTTGCATCTTGATTCATCCGAATGAATTTCAAGTAACCCGGCTCTGTGACAGTCCTGTGTCACATTCCCCGCGAACACGGTCTTCACAAATGTTTCACAAAAGCTTCGCTCGACTGCCACACCTAAGATGATTCATTCGAATGAATTTTCAATGGAGGCTGTCATGAAATTCAAATCTATTGTTCTGGGCCTGGGTTTTGCAACCGCATCCACTGTCGCTGCTCTGGCCGACACGTGGTCAATTGCGGTGACCGATGTGGAAGGGATGGAGCGGTTGCAACTTGAATGGGGTCCGTTCAAGGACGCGTTGGAAGCCGCGACAGGCGAGACGTTTGAATTCTATGCCGTCAACTCACGCACCGCTGCAGCCGAGGCATTGCGCGGCGAAACGGTTGATTTCGTCGTCTCCGGCCCGGCCGAATATGTTGTGATCAACAAGCTGACCGATGCCACACCCCTGATCGGACTGGGCCGTCCCGACTATCATTGCGCCATCATCACCCGCGCCGATAGCGGTATCAACACGATGCAGGACCTTGTTGGCAAGACGGTTGCCTTTGGTGATATCGGATCAACGTCGAACATGCTGTGCCCGATGCAGGTTCTCGCCGATCATGGCGTGGACCCCGTCAACGACATCGAAAAAATCCACACCAGCCGCAACATCGCCCATGAGGCGCTGAAGAACGGCGAAGTTGACGCGATCGGGTCGAACGCGGGCAGCTGGCTGAATGTGCGTAATGCGGAAACCGACCTGCCCTACGGCTTCTTCAAGATGATCGGCCGTTCGGGTGACCTGCCCAACGACATGATCATGGTGGGCGCTCACGTGCCCGAGGAAGCAGCGCAGCTGGTCCAAACCGCGATCCTTGAAAACAAGGAGGCGATCATCGCGGGCATCACCGCGCATGAAGAGAACGACAAGTATGTCGGCATGGACCTCGTGGCCATCGAGGACAGCGCCTATGATTATGTGCGCTCCATGTACAGCAATGCAGGTTACCCGCAGTTCGACAACTTCATCGGTGACTGATCTGCTAGAAAAGACGGTCGCGCCTGCGCGGCCCGTGGTGGCCGGGGAGGTCAGCTTCCCGGTGCCTGCCGTTGATATCGCAGCGGAGAGGATTGCCAAATCCTTTGGTGAGACTCGCATATTCTCGGATGTCAGTTTTCGTCTGGCGCGGGGTGAGGCCGTCGCCCTTGTGGGCGCCAACGGCACGGGAAAATCTACGCTGCTGCGTTGCCTGATGGGGCTGATCCCCGTGAGTGACGGCAAAGTCGTGCTGCTGGGTCAGGACACGAGCGGCCTGCACGGCAAGGCGATGCGCAGCCTGCGCGCCCGGATTGGGCTGGTTTCGCAAAAGCACAACTTGGTGCCCCGGCTGAACGTTCTGTCCAATGTCTGCCATGGCCTGTTGGGACGCAATCCGGGTGTGCGGCATTGGAGCCATGTTTTCGCCCCCGCTGCCTCGCGCGATGCGGCGATGCGCGCGCTGGAGAAAGTGGGCTTGAGTGATTTCGCCATGAGGCGGGCCGACCGGCTGTCTGGCGGTCAGTCGCAGCGGGTGGCTATCGCCCGTGCCATCGTGGGCAACCCGGAAGTGCTGGTCGCCGATGAACCCTGCGCCTCGCTCGACCCTGCGGCGGGCGAAGATGTGATGGAGTTGTTCTTTAAGCTGGCGCGCGACGAAGGCGTCACCGTTGTCTTCACCTCGCACAATATCGAACATGCCTTGCATTATGGGGACCGCGTGCTGGGCCTTGCGGAGGGGTCGATCATGTTGGACGCCACTGCCGCGTCGCTCAGCGCGTCAGATCTGCGAGGGCTTTATGACTAGCCTTGCCGCACCTACCCGGATCGAACGCCCCTCTGCTTTTGCCTTTATTGGCTATGTGCTTGGGCTGACGCTGATCGTTTGGTGCCTTGCCGGTGCCGGGTTCTCGCTTGAGAAGATGGCCACCGCCCCGCCGCGCTTTGGCGATTTTCTGGATCGCGCCTTTCCGCCCAATACCGATCCGCAGACGCTGGTCCGGCTGGGATGGAAGATGGTGGAAACCTTGCAGATCGCCGTTGCTGGTGCGGTGATCGGGGTGATCCTGTCGATACCTGTCGCCCTATTGGCTGCACGCGGGCTGATCGCGGGTGTTTGGGTCAATCAAATTGTGCGCAACATCCTTGGCTTCATCCGTGCGGTGCCGGATATCGCCTGGGCCTTAGTCTTTGTCGTCGCCGTCGGACTTGGGCCTTTCGCGGGCATGCTGGCCATTGCCGTTGACACAATCGGCTTTTGCGGCCGCTTCTTTGCGGACGATATGGAAGGGACCGACAAAGGCCCAGCCGAAAGCCTGACCGCCACCGGCGCGCGCAAAATCGACGTTGTGGCCTGTGCAACGATCCCCGCAGCCATGCCTGCCTTCATCTCCACCTCGCTTTTCGCTCTGGAAAAAGCGGTGCGCTCGTCCACTATACTTGGCCTTGTGGGCGCGGGCGGTATCGGCATTGAACTCAAAGTAGGCTTCGATCTTTTCGACTATCCCACCGCGATGACCGTGATCTTGATGATCGCTGTCGTGGTCATCGCCATCGAACAACTCAGCGGCTGGGCCCGCACAAAAATCATCGGAGAGCAGCGTTGAAAACGGATACCGCCGACGCCCATTGGAACGATCAATGGGCCAATATCGAAGCTGGCAGCAAGTGGCTGAAGCCTGAACCGGATGTGACGACATGGGCCGAAGCGCTTGCGCCCGGATCGCGCGTTCTGGACCTTGGCGCCGGTGTCGGGCGGCATGCGCTTTGGCTGGCTGAGCGCGGGCATCAGGTCATGGCGCTGGATGCTGCACCCGAAGGCCTCGCCGAAATTGCGCGGTTCGGCAGCGTCGAAACCGTCGAGGCGCGCATGCACCAATTGCCGTTTGAGGATGCCAGCTTTGACCATGTGCTCAGCTGGAATGTGATCTATCACGGGGATGAGGATATCCTGCTGCGCACCATCGCTGAAATCCGCCGCGTGCTGAAACCGGGTGGCACCTATCTGGGTACGATGCTGTCCAAACGCCGGTTGCCGCACGAAAAGGCAAAACATCCCGGACGCGAGATCAGCCGCAATGCCTGGGTCTTTGACGCGCCGGGTACGGACAAGATCCACCCGCATTATTTCTGCAATGCGGCAGAGCTGCTTGCGCTTTTCGCTGGCTTTGAGGTCTTGCGCCTGAAAGATCAGGAACATGAAAAGCCAGGCTCGTGGCACTGGCATCTGGTACTGGAACGGCTTTGATGGAATTCACATTTCGGGGTGCGACGGTCTATCTGCCCGATCAGATCGTCGAAACAAACGTGACTGTTGCGGGCGGGCAGATTGTTGAGGTCGGCGGGCCTGAACAGGGAGAGGTCATTGACGCAACCGGCCGGATCCTGGCGCCCGCGCTGATCGATGTGCATGGCGACGCGTTCGAGCGACAATTGATGCCGCGCCCCAATACGTTTTTTCCTATTGATGTCGCCGTCTTTGACACGGACAGGCAGTTGGCGGCCAACGGGATTGCGACGGCCTATCATGCGGTGACGCTCGGGTGGGAGCCGGGATTACGCGCTGTCGCACGCGGGGCGGCGTTCATCGAAGCGCTGGTTGATCTGGCCCCGCGCCTCACCGTTGAGAACCGTGTGCAATTGCGGTGGGAGACCTTTGCATTTGACGAAGCATTCGCGACAATCGAACGGGCCTTGCAGGCCCCGCTGACTCCGTCGATCGCCTTCAACGATCACACCTCAATGACGATGCGCGCCTTTGATACGGCCATTCAGGATCGCGCGTTTGAGCATAGCCCCGATTTCACAACGGCGTCGCTTGACGATGACCGCCTGCGGCAACGCACGGCAGGGCATGCGAAGCGGGCCGGGCTTGATGAAGACACTTATCTCGATCTTTTGCGCAATGTCTGGGACCGGCGCGGTGACGTGCCGCAGGCCATCGCCAAAGTGGCCGAGGCCGGGAAACAGGCGGGTGCCCCGATGCTCAGCCACGATGATACGCGCGCCGAAACCCGAGCGTATTTCCGTGATCTGGGCGCACAAGTGGCCGAATTTCCCATGGTCCTCGCCGCGGCAGAGGCGGCGCGGGAGAGCGGCGATACAATCATCTTTGGCGCCCCCAATGCCGCGCGGGGCGGCAGCCATATCGGATCCCTCGGCGCGGGCGATATGGTTGAGGCCGGACTGTGCGATGCGCTGGCCTCGGACTATTACTATCCCGCGATGCTGGCGGCAGTCGCCAAACTGGACGCCGAGAGGCGGGCGGAAAGGCACGCAATCTGGTCACTTGTCTCCGAAGGTCCGGCCCGGTCCATGGGGCTGAATGACCGAGGACGCATCGAAGTCGGCAAACGCGCGGATCTGGTACTGGTGGACTGGCCCGCAGGCCAACGCCCCGCCATCCGCGGCACCTGGGTTGCGGGCCGCTGCGCCTATCGCGGGCTGCCGGCGGCGTGAGGCTTTGGCCGCTCAACCCTGATTACCGCCCCGCCATCGCGCTAGGCATCACGCAGATCATGGGTTACGGCGCGCTTTACTACGCCTATGCGATCCTGCTGCCAGAGATGGCCGACGATCTGGGGCTGAGCCTGACCGCCATTTTTGGCATCCTGTCGCTGGGCCTTTTCTTCGGCGGCGCGCTGGCCCCGCTTGCCGGGCGCTGGACCGATCAGTTCGGCGGGCGGTTGGTAATGACGGTCGGCTCGCTTGTGGCTGGAATAGCGCTGATCCTGCTCTCTTTTGTCACTGGCCCCTACGGATTGTTCTTCGCGATCCTGCTGGCCGAGGCCGCCGCCATGTGCGTGCTTTACAACGTCGCATTTGCCGCTATCGCGCGCCTTGACCTGAGGGTTCCTACCCAACGCTCGATCTCGATCATCACGCTTTTTGGCGGCGTCGCATCGACCATCTTCTGGCCGCTCACGTTGTGGCTCTACACCCGCTTTGGATGGGAGGTGTCGTGGGTCATCCTCGGCATCGCGACGCTTCTGATCTCTGTCCCTTTGCACTACTACGGGCTCCGCGGCCCGTTGCGCGACCTTGACGCGCCTAAGCAGGCCGCAAGTGTTGATTGGCCAGAACTGCAGGGCAAAGCGCGTAAGCGCGGTATGTTGTGGATGGTCGTGTCGTTTCTTTTCTCAGGCTACCTGATTGGCGCAGTCATGACCTTGTGGGTCACGAATGTACAGGATCTAGGGCATAGCGCAGCGCTTGCCGCTATCGCGGGCGCTGTCATCGGTCCGTTCAAGACCGTGGGCCGGTTTTTCGAGATGGTGCTGAGCCGCAACATGTATCCGCTCGTCACCTACATCCTGGCCATGGGGCTGATGCTGGCAGGGTTTGTCACGCTGCTGGTCGTGGGCTTCACGGTACCGGGGATCATGCTGGCCGCCGCCCTTTACGGCATGGGCGACGGGATCAAGACCATTGCCCGGGGTACGCTGCCGCTCGCGCTATTCGGACAGCGTGGCTATGGCGCCAGGCTCGGCTGGATTTCGTTTCTGTCGATGGGCGTGAACGCTTCGGCCCCCTTTGTCTTTGCCTGGCTGACGCAAGCCTTTGGCGGCTGGTGGAGCTTTTTTGCCATGACCCTTTGCCTGATTGTTGCAATGGCCACCTATGCCCTGATCCCGGATCCAAGGAGACTGCACGATGACCCCGCTGAAAATCGGTGCCTGCCTGACGGCTAGTGAGATTGCCGATCACCGCGACTGGCTTTTCGATGCTGATCGCGACATCGAGATACAGGAATTCTTCAGCCATGCGGCGCTGACCACCGAATTTGAGGATCGCATCGCGACCACAAAGGCCGCACTTGACGGTCATCAGGGTCGCGTTGGCATGCATGGACCCTTTGATGGTCTGGATATGGACAACAAAGACCCGGAATTGCGCGGCCTGATCACCGCGCGCTTTCTCAAGTCGCTTGAGGCCGCTGACCGCATCGGCGCCCGGCAGATGGTGATGCATTCGCCTTACGATCTTTGGTATGAAAACAACCTGCACAATTATCCGGGTTACGCCGACGGGGTGCTTGAACGGATCCATGCGGTCATGGTGCCGGTGGTGAAAAAGGCCGAAGAGCTTGGGGTGACCTTGGTGATCGAGAACATTCTGGATGTAGACCCCTCGCGGCGACGCGCGATGATCGACAGCTTTGGGTCAGAGGCCATCGCGGTCTCCATCGATACCGGTCACGCCCATCTGGCGCGGCGCATGTCAGGCGCTCCGCCGGTGGATTACTTCGTCCGCGACGCAGGCGATCAGTTGCAGCATGTTCATCTGCAAGACCTTGACGGCCATGCCGACCGGCACTGGGCCCCAGGTGATGGTGAAATCCATTGGCGCGCCGTCTTTGAGGCGCTGGCCGATTGCCAAAGCGCGCCGCATCTGGTGCTCGAACTGCGCAACAAATCAGACATCCCGCGCGGTTTTGCTTATCTGGAGGGCCTTGGTCTGGCCTGCTGATCAACTTGATCGTTTGTGGCCTAGATACCTGAAATATCTGTTCTTTTATTCGCCATGGCCGCTATAAGCAAAGCTGGTAGCTACAGTTGCCGACTGACATCAAGCCAGAGAGGGGTTCAACGCATGGCGCTGATCAATACCAGTGAACGTTACGGGTCGTTTACCAAGATATTTCACTGGCTGATCGTGGTGATGTTTGCTTGGCAGTATTTCAGCGGCAATGTCATGACCGGGATGGAGCGGGGTGACATTGTCGCTGGGCTCAACCAGAACAACTACTACAACTGGCACAAGTCGATTGGCCTTGTCGCGCTTGCCATTGCGATTTTGCGATTGCTAAACCGTCAGGTCGGTCAGCTGCCCGGATGGGCGCCGACGCTCACGACGGGTGAAAAAACCTTCATTCACCGTGCCGAGCAGCTTCTCTATCTCGCTATGTTCGTCATGCCGATCAGCGGGTATTTCTACGTGATGGCGGGTGGTTTTGGGGTGCACCTTTTTGAGGTCTGGCGGATGCCGAACCCGATTGGCAAGATCGAAAGCATCGCGTTCATCGCCAAGTGGATACACATCGTCTCAGGCTACGTGCTGGCGGCGGCGGTACTTGGGCATCTGTTCGTGGTGTTCCGCCATCAGTTCTTTATGAAAGACGGATTGCTGCGACGCATGCTGCCACAGCGCAAATCCTAGTAGCGGATCCGGTGGCAGAGCGTTGCCGGATCGTTGAGGATGTCGCCATAATCCTCTGCTAAACCGTCAAACGCAGTTTCGCCCGAGATCAGAGCGTCAAGGCAGGGATCGGTCAGCAGAGACAATGCTTTGCCAAGTCGGCGGCGATAGGTCCAACGGGCGGCATGATTGGCGGGGATGCGGCCCACCTGCGAGCTAATCAGTTGTAAACGGCGCTGATGAAACCGCCCACCAAGGGGTGTTTCGACGCTTTGGGTCCCGTACCAGCTTGCCTCGACAATTCTGGCCTCGATCCCTGCAACGCCGATGGCCCTAGCAAGTCCGGCGCCGCTGGCTGAGGCATGCACGATCACGTCGGCGCCCTCTTCGATTTCCCCCGGCAAAGCGAATGTACAGCCCAGCGCCTCGGCCAGATTTCGTTTCTTGGTGTCAATGTCGGCCAGTATCACCTCGGTTCCGACAATCCGCGCGGCGAGATAACCCACCAAGGCTCCAACGACCCCGCAGCCAATCACCACAACCCGATCACCGATACTGATCCCCGCATCCCAGGTGATATTCAGGGCCGTTTCCATGTTTGCCGCAAGTATCGCACGCGCGGCTGGCACATCAGCGGGCACGCGGACTGACGCCTCTTCAGGGATCACAAATCGCGTCTGGTGCGGGAACAGGGCGAATACCCTTTCTCCGGCTCTCGGTCCTGTCTCAATTTCACCGACGGCGGCATAGCCGTACTTCACCGGAAAGGTGAACGCGCCCTCCTGAAACGGCGCGCGCATCGTGTCGTGCTCGCTGACCGGAACCTGTCCGCGATAGACGAGCCGTTCGGTGCCGCGACTGATGCCGGAAAACAGTGTCCGGACCGTAACATGATCGGGTTGGAGGTCAGGGACAACATCCCTGACCTCCACCTGCTCTGGCCCCGTGATCCAAAGGGCTTGGGGCTGCCTCACAACAAATGACCCGATTTCAAAGCCTTGACTGACAGATAGTTCTGATTGTGCACATTCCGCCCCACGCGCAGCGGCACTTGCTCGGTAATGGTGATACCGTTCGCCGCGAAGACGCCGACCTTGGCAGGGTTGTTCGTCAGCAAGCGGACATTGTGAAAGCCGAGGGTGCGCAACATGCTGGCACCGACCCGGAAATCGCGCTCATCATCCTCAAACCCCAGCCGATGGTTGGCCTCAACCGTGTCAAAGCCCTGCGATTGCAGGTCATAGACCCGCATCTTGTTGGCCAGACCAATCCCGCGTCCTTCCTGGTTGAGATAGAGCAGCACGCCCGACCCTTCAGCGCCCATCTGCGCCAGGGCCGCCTGCAATTGCGGGCCACAATCGCATTTCAAACTGCCAAGGACGTCGCCCGTGAAGCAGGCCGAATGCAGACGTGAGAGAACAGGCTTCGACCTATCAGGATATCCGATTTCAATCGCGTAATGCTCCGCCCGGCCATTGGGATCGCGGAATACATGAAGCTGGGTCGTATCATGCGCCTCAAGCGGCAGGGAGGCCGCCGCGACAGGTGCCAGCGCTGGTGCATGGGCCAGGTGTTGCAGGGCGACATGCGCCTCCAACGGGATCAGTGACAGACCGTGAAGCGGGTCACCACCTGCATCAAACAGCAGGGCGGCGGGGAGCAGTTCGCCCATCTTGACCAGCTGGACCGCCAGTCGCGGAATTGTATCGTCCCCCTGCCGCACAACATGCAGCGGGCCAAGGAGCGCGCCGGGTTTGTCGAATTGCGTGTCGGCCAATCGCGTGTACCAACCAAGCTCCGCATTTTCTGGCGGACGGATGCGTACCGGTTGTTCGGCGATGTTCGATGCCGCCGCCGCTGTCATCACGGTCGCGGCACGGCGCGGTGTGATGACCAGTTCCGGGGTGCCAAAACGTGCCATCAATGCGTCGAACCGTGCGGGGTCAAGCGTCTCAATTGCGACGGCCACATATTGTTTTTCGGCATGGCGCAGCAGGCATGGCAAGCCCATACGCAGGTCCCCCGTGGCGCGGGCGACCAATTCACGCGGTGTGGGTGCAAGTGCCTTTGCGGCTGTGTGGTTAAGCAATGGTCTTGTCCTTTTCAGTCGGCTTCAGGCACCAATCGCGGCCAGGTGGCCACGGGCATGCACTTGCGCTTGCGGTTTCAGTTCGCAGTCAAACACGATGTCCGACCCGAGGTTGTAGGCTTGCATCTTTGGTCTGCGCGCGGCGGCGAGTGTGCCGACTGGCGATGTGGTGAGCGATTGCGGCCCTGATCCGATCAAGAGTGGCGCAACGGCGATATGCAGGCGGTCCAGCAAATCAGCCTCAAGAAACTGAGCAATCGTGATCCCGCCACCTTCGATTAGGATGCGCTTAAAACCACGCACAGTCAGCGCAGCAAGGATCGACTTGGGGCAAATCCAGTCGGCCCGGTCGAGCGTGATGACCTCCACGCCCTCTGGGCGCTCTTTATCAACAGCCTGAATGATGATCCGGCGCACCGACGCATCCCGCAAGAGCTTCGCATCGTTCGGAAGCCTGCCATCAGGGTCAATAACCACGCGCGCAGGGCTGTCGCCATCGGCGAGCCGCACGGTCAGGCGCGGATCGTCGTGGAGCGCTGTCTTCACGCCAATCACAACCGCATCTGCGATGGCGCGCAACCGGTGCAAGTGCGCCAGCCCATCAGGGCCAGAGACATCCTGCGCATCCCCAGTCTCGGTCGCGACGCGGCCATCAAGCGATTGCCCGATTTGCGCAAAGACGATGGGTGCATCACAAGGCGCGGTCAAAGCGCCGTAAAGGGCGCTTGCCTGCATCTCTGCTTGGGTCCAGTTGCTCGCTGCGAGCGTCAATTTTCCCGATTTCACAGCACGTATCCTTTTCCAGACTCGTTTGGTTACGTCTACCTGCTGCATTTTATTCTCCCTTTTTTCAGGAAAGTTCTGACACTGACCGCATCAATGCGGCTTTTGGGGGATTGCGAGCAAGTCCGTATGACCAATGACGGCGTTCGACCGCACAAGGTCTGCACGGCGTTTGGCGACCCAGTCTGGCGCCTGATGGCTGCCGCATTCCTGTGCTGCCTCGGCGATGCCCGTGATCAATTCGTCATGCAAATCCGCTTCTGCGGCGCCAAGTTGCCACGGACTGTCAGCCAAATTCACATCAAACCCGTGCGCACGCAAAATTTGCGCGGCAAGTTGCCCCGATTGCGGCCCCATCGCCGGGCCAATCCCCTTGTCGGTTTGCTGATGCTGGTTGAAAGCCTGCGTGATCTTGGCATCGACATCAAGCGCGGGCGACCA
This sequence comes from Cognatiyoonia sp. IB215182, assembly GCF_033963905.1. Lineage (NCBI taxonomy): Bacteria > Pseudomonadati > Pseudomonadota > Alphaproteobacteria > Rhodobacterales > Paracoccaceae > Cognatiyoonia > Cognatiyoonia sp. IB215182. The sequence continues at coordinate 93,481 of NZ_JAXBMB010000004.1, read as the reverse complement.
ACGCATCACACCGTCATAGTTCAGTGCCGCATAAAACGGGATCATCGCCTCTTGCAGGCGCGCCGCAAGCCGGGTCATCCACTCTGTCGGCATGAGATCAAGGAGGGCCGAAGCTGTCACGAGGCTCACCCCATCAAGCGGCAGATCATCGATGTCGCGCAGGTTCATCATGACACATTCAGAGGCTGGATGCCGCGCATGCGCGATATCTAGAAGCGCTGCATCGCCATCAACGAACCGCCAGGTGGCACGGACATCGCCAAAGGCGCGCGCGGTTGACCCGGTGCCGCTGCCCAGATCCAGCACAACAGCATCCTGCCCTGCGAACGCCGCCGCGCGTGCGAGCAGCGCATCGTCGCGTGCCGCCAAATCGACAGGTTCGCGCAACGCCAGCCAGTTAGCCGAAAACCCCATCTTAAATATCCGCCTCGTACCAGCCACGGGCAATATAGCTTTCCTCAAGCGAGACCTTGATACGACGCACGCGCCCGCCGCCGCCCAGCCCGGTGTTCAACACAGCCTCGCGCAATTGATGCCAGATATGGTGGCAGAGGAATTCGGTCGTGGTGATCTTGCCATTGAAATCCGGGATTTCGTCCAGATTGGCATACTTCAGCGGGGCGAGCGCCGCTGACAATGCCTCGGTTGCGAGGCCAATATCCACCACAAGCCCGTTTTCATCGAGGTCTTCAGTAAAAAACGCGGCATCCACCACAAATGTGGCCCCATGCATGCCCTGCGCCGGACCAAAGACGGGCGATGGCAGGGAATGGGCGATCATCATGTGATCTCGGACTTCAACGGCAAACATGGGCCACTCCAACATTTTGATTTGAATTGAACATAGTACGATCTCTTTCCTTCTGTAATTTGCGCGCCATCATTGCACCGACGGCGGATGCGCGTTGATCGGAGATGTTTTCCAAGGGGCCTGATCATGGCGCAACACGCCAACTTTTCCTGCATCAGCTGGAACATTCACCGCTGTCGCGGCAATGATGGACGTTTTGATCCGGCCCGGACCCTGCAGGTGCTGGCGGATGAGGTCTGGCAGGACGGCGTTGATGCCCTGATCCTGCAAGAAGCGGACGAGGAATGCCCGCCCCATGCGGGGCTTCTGGATATTGCGGGTGTCGAGGCTGCGACGGGCCTGCGCTACGCCCATGGCGCGGTTGAACAGCGCTGGGCTACCGGTAGCCACGGTTTTTTGGGTGTAATCATGTTCCTGCACCCGGATATCGCGGTGCAAAGGATGTCGCTTGTTGATCTGCCCGGGCATTGTCATCGCGGGGCGGTTGTTGTTGATCTTGTGCGTGGGGCGCAGCAATTCCGGCTGATCGGCACGCATTTGTCCTTGTGGCAGGGTCTGCGGCTGGCCCAGCTGCGTACGATCAGTCAGCATGTCTTCCGGCAAACGCCAATGCCTGCGATACTGGTTGGCGATCTCAACGAATGGCGTCCTTGGGGCGGTTTGGCCCTCTCGCCGCGCCTGCTGGGGAGTGCGTTCAAAGGGCCGGCCAAGGCAACCTTCCCGATCTCGCGCCCATTCCTGCCACTTGACCGCGTGCTTGCCACCGACCCGGCGAGGGTCCAGACGACGCGCGTGTTGGGCGGCCCGGGCATTCGCATGGCCTCGGACCACCGCCCGCTTTTCGCGGAAGTCGCACTGCCGGTTTGAAACGCGCCTCATCACACGCCCCCGTCCCGCGCGGGCGTCCAGCGGTGCAGCCAGACAGGGCTCAGCGGGGTGCCGTCGGAACCACGCAGGCTCACGCGGATTTCGGCAGACTGCAGGTCGCCGGGTGAGAACAGGAATGTCAGGCGCGTGGCGCTCTGACCTGGCAAGGCAAATGTGCTCTCCCCGGTCATCTCGGCTCCGTCGTTGGTGGAGGCTACGAGCATCGTATCATCAGCAGGCGCAGCCACGTCGATGACATAGCGCCGAAAACCGGGGCGATTGTGCTCGCGCCCGCTGCGCGCCTGCAAGATGGCGGGCAGATGTCCTAGATCCGGTTGATCACGGGTCCATGTCAAGCGGTAGTCAAAGCGGTATTCCTGGCCCGCCAGCAAAGCATTCTGCGGACGCCAGAAGGCGACGATATTATCCATGAACTCATCGCCTGTGGGCAGTTCCACAAGCATCACGGCACCGGCACCCCAATCACCTTGCGGTGTCACCTTGGCAGAGGGGCGGTCATGATAACGGGCCTCGGTGTCCTGAAAATCCTCGTAACGCCGCGCCGTCTGATAGAGGCCAAAGGATTTGGGCGATACATCCCCGAAGGCCGAAGTCTCCACATTGCGCGGGTTGGCAATGGGCCGCCAGAGATGCTCGCCAGCACCATTCTGGATCACCAGCGCATCGCTGTCATGCACGCGCGGGCGGAAATCGTCGGACACAGCCGACAGCATCGGCCCCTTCAGGTACATCGATGTCAGCGGCGCAATCCCGATATCGGCGATGTCCACTCGTGGGAAAATCGTTGTGGAAATCTCCATCTCCGTATTTCGGCCCGGATAAAGCGTCATGTCGAGATGCCCCGTCAGTGAGGGGCTGTCGATCACGCCTTCTACCCGCACTGCATCCCCATCAGCAGGATGCAGGCGCAGCTGCACAAAGCGCGGGAATTCCTCGGCCTCTGGCCCGCCAGTGCCAACCGCCACCGTACGGGCGGAGAGGCCATAAACCATCGCCTCGCCAATCGCGCGAAAATAGCTCGCGCCCTGCATGACCAGCACCTCATCCATGCGGTCCGGGGCATTCAACGGATAGCGCAGGCGCATCCCCGTAAACCCGGCACCGGGGCTGGTTTCGGGGATATCGTCGAAATAGCGCGGCTCGTAGCTGAAAACCTGCGGACTGAAGGCAATCTCGTGCAGCCCGTCAGTCGTCACGCGATCCACTTTGACTGGATCGGGAAAGTAAAGACCGGGCGGGAGCAAGTCGACCGCAAACCGGTCTCCATGCGGCAAACCGGCGGTGACACCCTCAATCGGGCGGATGCCGCGGAAGGCATCATAGTCGAGATCGGCGAAAGGTGCCGCAAGCGGGGTGGTGTTGGGCACATAAGGCTGGTCGCGCAGCACGCGCGCCGCTTCCAGCAAGGACAGATCGGTGGCGTCCTGCGCCATCGCCTGCTGCGTCCCCAACGCAATGATTGCGGCAGTGCCTTTGAGAAATGTACGACGTTTCATGACACTATCCGATCCATTGAAGGTACAAGAACTGGCGCGCTCATCAGCGGCAGATAGATCAATGCCAGCCATGGCGCGCCGGCGATACCGCTTGTCAGCGCAAAGGTGAAAATGAGCAACCCGACGCCGCATTCGACCCAGCCAGACGGGATATGCAGGCGGGCTTGTCGCCCCGACTTCCAACCACAATCCCGGCCCATCAGGATCGAAAAGACGGCCATGGCGTGACGCAACAGGATCAAGGGGGCGATCAGCGCAGAGACAACAAGTTCCGCCAGAGATGCCCGCAAGATCACTGCGCGGCGCGCCCAAGTCCGGGCCCTTGGCAACAGGTCGATCAGCGCGCAGATCTTTGGCGCCAGCAAGGCCGATGCCACCAAGAGAACCGGCGCAAAACCCGATACCGAGACGGCGCCAGTGCTGAGAAGCGCCACCAGAAGTAGCCAGATCGGCGCCGCGATATAGCTGAAAATCCCGGTGACAAAGTGAAACCGGCTGAGCCAATGCAGGCCCGGTTGGCCTACAAGACGCAAATGCTGCAGATTGCCCTGGCACCACCGCCGGTCCCGGCGGAAATATTCGCCAAGTGTCTGCGGTGCGTCTTCGGCGCTACCCTCGATGTCTGGGGCGACTTCAATGTCCCATCCGGCTCGGCGCATCCAGGCCGCCTCGACAAAATCATGGCTGAGTATCGCACCGCCGAGCGGCGCAGTACCCGATAGCTGAGGCAGCGGGACTGCCTCGCGGAATGCGGCGACCCGGATGATCGCGTTATGCCCCCAGTAATTCGCCGTGTTACCCGCCCAGGCCGCAAAGCCCCGGCCAAAGTTGCGCGCCAGAAGCCGCGATGCAATGCGCTGGTGTTTGCCGAAACGGGTGCGAGCGGGGATCAGCGCGATGCCAGCCTGCAAAAGGCCAAGGCGGGGCTTTTGCTCCATCCGCCAGATCATCTCTTTGATACTGCCGGCAGTCATGCGGCTGTCGGCATCTTTGACGACCATATAGGTGAAACGCTCCCCGTGGGCATTCATCCAGTTAGCGATGTTGCCGGGCTTTTTGCCTGTGTTCACCTGCCTGCGCCGATAGGTGACAAGCCCCGCATCAATGAGGGGCCGCAGTGCGTCCTCTTCCATCCGGATGCGTTCGTCACCGCGCGTATCAGATAGGACAAAAACCTCCGTTTGGCGGGTCAGATCAGCCTTGGAGAGAGAACTGGCAAAACCCTGCAGATAAGTGGCAACCGGCGCGGGTGCTTCGCCGCAAAGCGTGATCAGGACCGCCGTCTTGCCTTGCGGCTGCCACGTCGCAGGTGCTGCAATCTTGCGTTTGGTAGGGACAAAGAGGCCCAAAATCGCAGTCGCGGCTCCGCCCGAAATCCAGATCGCATTGATCAACGTCAGAAGCGAAATCAGAACAGCCGCCGCATTCCAGTGATCAACCGAGAGGACGAAGGCCGCGAAGACTGCCAACGCGATTGCGAAGTTCAGCCCGATAAACGCAAACCGTGGCGAAATACGCAGACTGCGTGCATCAAGTGGCGCTTTGGTGATGTGTTCGACAACCGACACGTTCAAATCCTCTGATCACTCTGTCCTTTGTCAGTGCGCCAGAAAGCCTCGCACCGACCATTAATCACTCAGCTTCGGAAGACCTCACGCACCCTTGCCGACCGGTGGCCACATCCGCGAGAACACGCCGTCCTTGCGCACCAGCCCGTGGAAACAGGCAGCCCCGATATGCATCACGACGAGGGCCGTGATCGCGTAAGCCCCGTAGAAATGGACCATCTTCGCCGCTTCTGCCAAAGCTTCCGAGCGTGGCACTAATGTTGGTATCCCCAGCGCATCCAAAGCCTCGATCGGAAAACCACCCGCCCTGACGCGGATGTAGCCTGCCAGCGGCATGATCAAGAGCAACGCATAAAGCCCGAAATGCGCCATGCGGGCCGCGAATTCCTGCATCGGGTCAAGTTCTACCGGCGCGAGGTTCGGCGGGTTCCGCCACCTGTTAAATAGGCGCACAAAGATCAGGATCAGCAGAAGGACACCGATATTCTTGTGGCTGATGAACATGGTGTTCTGGACCGGACGGCTCCAGCCTTCCTGCACCATCAGAAAGCCCACGACGATCATGCCAAGGATCAGAACGGCCATGATCCAATGGATCAAACGGGACGTTCCGCTGTACTTTTTTGTTGTCGTGGTCATGATTTGCGCTCCTTTTCTTTCCAGCGTCGAGAATAATACGCGGGGGCCGGGCGTATTATTCTCGAACACGGACAAAAAAGAGCACGCTATGAAAACGATACGCGCATATTCTTCGAAGGACGCTGGGCTTGCCGGGCAGGGCCATGGCGTCTCGTCACCGCTTGGCGCATTCTTTGTGGCCGCCCTTTCGGGCGGTGTGGTTGTGCTGCTGGGCAGCGTTCTGATGATCGGGAGTGCGACAGCTGCGGTGGTCATTGGCCTCGCCGCCTATCTCATGGCGACCATCCTCGTCGCGCGCAGCCTTGTGACTGACTTCCCCCATGCAGCACTGGGCCTTTGCAACATCGCAACACTGGGCCGGTTGGTGATCGTCGGCATCCTCTTGACGGCGTTGTTGCAGGGGCTGGCACCCACATGGGTCACCTTTGCACTGGCCGTGATCGCCTTGTGCCTTGATGGCGTAGATGGCTGGCTTGCGCGAAAGCAGGGCCTCGTTTCAGATTTCGGTGCCCGCTTTGATGTAGAGGTTGATGCGGCCTTTGCACTTGTCCTGGCGATCTTTGCGGCGATCAACGGTGCGGCGGGGGTATATGTCGTGCTCTTGGGCCTGCCCTATTATCTTTTTGGCGCCGCGCGGTTGGCCTGGCCATGGCTGGGTCATGCACTGCCCGACAGCTTCGCGCGCAAAGCGGTCTGCGTCTTTCAGATCGCCGCCCTGATCGCGCTGCAGGTGCCGTTTCTGGCGGACGGACGGCTTGATCTGGTGATCTTGGCTGTCACAGCGGCGCTGCTTTGGTCCTTTGGACGCGACATCCTTTGGCTGTGGCGTCACGCGCGATGAAGCAGTTTTGGCAACATATGCCGTTGCGCGCCGTCTTTCTGGCCGCGCTCTCGGCCGGGTTGTTGCATCTGGTGTTGATCCAGCCCAACCACCCCGGTGCCATGGCATGGGATGCGTTGCTGCTTGTTCCGCTGGAGCTGCCGGCCATTGTCCTGGCGTTGATCGCGATTGGTAACCGGCGGCTTGGTGCCCTATTTCGGCTCATCATCGTCGCCTCACTAACCCTGATCGCGACGCTAAAGGTTGCGGATTTCGTGATGTTCACGAGCCTCAGCAGAGGGTTTAACCCCGTTGCTGATCTGCCTCTGGTCGGATCACTGCATGATCTGATTGTCGGATCGTTTGGCAGGGTCGCTGCAAACGCAGCTCTTGCGGGTTTTGTGCTGGCAATCATCGCGCTTGCTGCTGCCCTGTGGTGGGCATGCAGGTTCTGGTCGTCACTGAGACGGCCAACAATTGTCGCGTCGCTCGCTGGCCTTGGCGCGGTTGTGGCCTCTGGCCTTGTAATCGCCGATGTCGGCCAAAAAATGGGACGCTGGGCGCTACCCTACAACCTGCCCGCAACGGCATTCACCGCGCGTGTGGGTGTTGAGCGGATCGAGATGGCCAATAAAACCTTGGCCGATCTGCGTGCCTTCCGCCGCGCCGCGCAGGAGGACCCCTTTGCCAATCAGCCCAACCTTTTCGATCTGGTCGACCGGGATGTCATTGTTGTCTTTGTCGAAAGCTATGGCCGGACGAGCATTGATACGCCCTTCTATGCCGACCTGCACCGCGCAACCCTGGAAACGGCAGAGGAAGAATTGGAAAGCCTCGGCCTTTCCATGGCATCGACATTGCTGACATCACCCACACAAGGCGGGCAAAGCTGGCTTGCGCATGCGACATTCGCCAACGGTCTTTGGGTCGATAACCAGACCGCTTATGGCGCGGTGCTGAGTAGCGGGCGGCAAACGCTGTTCCATCTGGCAGCACAGGCAGGGTTTCACACCGCAGCCGTGATGCCGCAGATTACCCTGGATTGGCCCGAAGCGCAGTTCATGGGATTTGACACTATTCTGGCTGCTGAGGATCTGGGCTATGAGGGTTTGGCGCTGAATTGGGTGACGATGCCTGATCAGTTCACCTTTGCTGCGATGGACCGGTTGCTGCCGCGCCGAGTGATCGACGAAAGGCATCTTTTCACACAAGTTGCCCTTGGATCGTCGCATGCGCCCTGGGTACCCATCCCCGAACTCATGGATTGGGACGCACTGGGCGACGGCACCATTTTTGACGAACTGCTTGAGGTTAGTGACCCCCCCAGTGTTGTCTGGAAGGATCATGATCGGGTGCGCGCCCAATACCGTTTGGCCGTCGATTATGCACTGCAGGTCGTGTTCGACTACGCGGCCGTGCATGCGCATGACCCCCCTTTGTTGATCGTCATCGGCGATCATCAGGCGGCAGGGTTTGTCGCGATGGACGAGCGTCCCCATGTACCAATGCATGTCATCGGTCCACAACACTTGGTAAATGCTTTGTCTGATAAGGACTTCACTTCTGGCTTAATCCCGCGGGATCAGGCACATATCCGCTCCATGGCTGATATGCGGGCGCATTTGTTGCAATCGCTTTCGTCAGCTCAAGTGGCAGAGGCCGGATTATGAATATGATCGCAGTCCCCATTCCTCCCATCTTTTGGCGGATCGGGCAGTTTGCATTGACTGGCGCGCTCATCGTTCTGCTTTGGACGGCGGCAGACGGCGCCGCTATTGCGCGCACGCTTGGCAGTGCACATCCCGGCTGGGTCGCTGCAGCTGTTATCACGCTGGTTTTTCAGACAATTCTGTCGGCATGGAGGTGGAAAGTCACTGCCGGAGCGCTGGGTCAAACGCTGCCTCTCAGCAAAGCGGTGCACGAGTACTTCTTGTCGCAGGCAGTCAACCAATCCCTGCCCGGCGGCTGTGTCGGCGATGCGGCGCGGGCAGTGCGTGCTCGCGCAGACGTTGGCCTTGCCGTGTCGGGTCTTGCGGTCGGGCTGGAGCGACTCGCCGGGCAGATCATCATGTTTACCGGCCTCGCTTGCGCATTCGTCATCACATACTTTACAGCGGGCGGGCTGGATTGGCCGCCCAGCTATGCCGGGCCCATTGGCCTCACCATCGGATTAATCGCCCTCGGATTTATTGGGCTTGCTGCCCTACGCGGCCCCATCCGCGCATTGAAACCGTCCGTCGCACATTGGATCGATATGGGGCTGCGCGCACTGGCATCGCGTGATGTACTGCCCGCGCAAGTCACCCTTGGCATCATGATCGCGACCTGCAACCTGGCAGCCTTCGGGTTTTGTGCGTGGGCGGTGGGCCAGCATCTGCAACTGGGCGTGCTGTTGGCCGTTGTCCCTCTCATCCTGTTCACGATGCTGATCCCGCTGACGGTCAGCGGTTGGGGTGCGCGCGAAACGGGTGCCGCGGCCCTTTTGCCCATTGCCGGTGTGCCGGTGGCCGAGTCTGTGGCCGCAAGCATCCTCTTCGGTCTGGCACTTCTCGTCGCCGTGACGCCAGGGTTTCTGGCGATGATTGCAAAACGATGATGGGTCGCATTGCGTTTGCCGTACCCGGTGATCTGACGACGCTCACTGGCGGCTATATCTATGACCGTCGCGTGATGCAGGAACTGCGCGATCTCGGCTGGCAGGTCGATCACATTGCGCTGCCCGCAGGCTTCCCGAACCCCACCGCCCAAGAGATGGCCGACGCGTTGGAGCAATTGCGAAACCTGCCCTTCGACTGCCCGGTGATCATCGACGGGCTCGCCTTCGGTGCGCTGGACCCCGCAGGGGTGACGGGCATCAAAGCTCCGATCATCGCCTTGGTGCATCACCCACTGTCAAAGGAAAGCGGCCTAGACCCGGAGATGCGCGATGCCCTGTTCGCAAGCGAACGCGCGAACCTTTCCCAGGTTGCGGGTGTCCTCGTTCCCAGCCCGCATACGGCTGAGATCCTCACGACGGAATACGGCGTTCCAGCGGACCGCACCGCCATTGCCAGACCGGGTATTGATCAGCCCAAAGGGCAAAGGCAGCCCACGACGCCACCGCTGATCCTGTCAGTTGGCATCCAATTGCCGCGCAAGGGGCATGACGTGCTGTTGCGCGCACTCGGCCAGATCAGAGATCTTGATTGGCGCGCGACTATCGTCGGCGCCGCGCTGGATCAGGCGTATTCGGAACAACTGCAGGCGCTGATGCTCGCACAGGGCCTACAAGATCGGGTCACTCTTGCGGGTCAGGTAGCACAAGAGCCGCTTGGTCAGCTTTACCAGCAGGCCAGTATCTTTGCTCTCGCTACCCGGTATGAAGGCTACGGTATCGTTTTTGATGAGGCGCTTGTGCACGGGTTGCCGATCGTATCCTGTGATGCCGGGGCTGTGGCCGACACGGTGCCAAATGGTGCCGGGCGCCTTGTGCCGCCCGACCAACCAGCCGCCTTTGCCGCGGCATTGAGAGCGCTTTTGACCGACGAACAGGCGCGGCAGGATTGCGCGTCAACCTCCGCCATGTTCGGCAAGACCCGCCCCGGTTGGCACGATACAGCGATGATTTTCTCAGATTTATTGAAGCAGCATTTTTCAGAACCAAAGCAGGTGCAGGCATGACCCAAACCATTTCCCGTTCCCCGCAAAGCGCGAAAACAACACTCTCGCGATCCTTCGATGTCTATTACCGCGATGCCGAACGAACGCGACGCATGGACCGGTTGAATGCGCAGTTTGTGCATCCCGGCAGCCTGACATTCGACATTGGTGCCCATATCGGCGACCGTACCGGCAGCTTTCTGCGGCTGGGCGCGTCCGTTGTAGTGGTTGAACCGCAACCGCGCGTCTTCCGGGCCTTACGCCTGCTTTACGGCAAGACAGATGACGTGACATTGGAATGTGCTGCCGTTGGGGCGACGCCCGGTACGCTCGACCTCTTCGTCAATTCAGACAACCCAACCATCACCACCGCGTCGCCTGATCTCATCGAAGCCGCGCGCGGTTCGGCCCAATGGCAGGGACAGGTTTGGGACAGCAAGATCAACGTGCCTGTCACGACGCTCGACCAACTCATCATAAAGCATGGCGTCCCAGATTTCGTAAAAATCGATGTTGAAGGGTTCGAAGCCGATGTGTTGGACGGTTTGACAATGCCATTGCCTGCACTGTCATTTGAGTTCACGACAATCCAGCGAGATGTTGCACTGCGATGTCTGAAACGGCTGCAAGACCTGGGCGACTATGTGTTCAACTTCAGCCTGGGCGAGGAACATGCCCTGATCTACAGCGATTGGGTTGGATCTGGGACGGTCACACGCGATTTGATGGGCCTGCCCGCGAAAGCCAATTCCGGCGATATCTTCGCGCGACGCAGCTTCTAGATCACTGGCAAATGCTTGCCGGGATTTGCAAGTTGCGCGGCGTCGCATATTCTCGGTCAGCATGAAACGACACGCTTATCGATCAACGCGCTTCGGCCAGATCGCGGCCTTTCTGGGTTGCGCGTTGTTGATCGCGTCCATCGCGTTTGTACTGTTTCCCCGGATCTTTGCCGCGCAAGTGCAGCGCAGTCAGGACGATGGTGCCGCGACACTACGCCTAGTCTCAGAGGCGATGGATCAAAGCCTCGCGCGCTTCTCGCCCCTTCCCACTTTGATTGCGAGCGATCCCGGATTTATTGCGCTGTTACGCGACAGTGCCTCGTCCGGTGTCGTGCCATTCATGAACGAAAAGCTGCGCAATCTGCAAAACCAGCTGGGCACAGCTGAAATCTACATTCTGGATACAGATGGATTGACAATTGCGGCCAGCAATTACCGCGAAGACACGTCATTCGTCGGCAGGAATTTTGCATTTCGACCATATTTCTCGGACGCGTTGTCGGGTCAGGCCGCGATGTTCCATGCGCTTGGCACCACCACCCTTGAACGCGGGTTCTACTTTTCTGCGCCCGTGCTGGACGGGATTGAGATTATTGGCGTGCTTGTGGTCAAGGTGCGGGTCAATGCCATTGAGACCACGTGGGCCGAAGCACCATTCGAAATCATTGTGGCCGACCCGCTGGGCATCGCGTTTTTATCGAGTCAACCCGCATATCGAATGCGGGCGTTGACCCCGCTTGCCGCCCCCAATCTAAGAGAAATCGCGCAAACACGGCAATTCCCCTTGGAGGCCGTCAAACCCATCCCGTTTTCTGCAAATGTGCTGGGCGAAGGGGCGGTGCAGGTCACGCTTGGCGATGACGAGGATGCGCTGGAATTCCTATCGCAAAGCCAGCCGCTGAACCTGCCCGGCTGGCATGCAATCGTGCTAAGCCCGCTGGAACCCGTCCGTGCACAGACGCTCCAAACCATCGTGTTGCTTTGTCTCTCTATCGCCGTGGTCGCGTTGATTGCGTTTATCCTGATCCAAAGGCGACTGCGCGCATCAGAACGTAGACGTGCGGAACAAGGCCAACGCGATACGTTGGAGGCGCTGGTGCGCGATCGCACGGCCGCCCTTGGTGCCGCGAACCAAAGCCTGGAGCGTGAGATCGAAGAGCGCCGCACGACCGAAGACATCCTGCGCCGGACCCAAAAGGACCTGGTGCAAGCCGGCAAGCTTGCCGCACTGGGGCAAATGTCCGCAGCACTTTCTCATGAGATCAACCAGCCTCTGGCCGCCGTTAAATCCTATGCCGATAACGCTGCCACCTATCTGCAACGCGGGCGTCTGGAAGAGGTTGGTACGAACGTGGCGCGGATTTCGGATATGACTGACCGGGTCGCCGCGATATCAAAGCACCTGCGCAACTTCGCCCGACAACCGGGTGAGACGCTGAGTGCCGTGCCCATCGCCGACGTTATCGAAGACGCGATTGCCGTGATCGAACCGCGTGCCCGGCAGGCGGGTGCCACCATTCATTTTGCCCCCCCCGACAGATCGCCTGCCGTCATGGCCGGGCGATTGCGGCTGCAACAGGTGGTGGTCAATATCCTTAGCAACGCCATCGACGCGGCAGAGGGAGCTGTGAAAAGGGATGTTATCGTAACCATAGAAGAGAATGCCACGACCGTTGCGCTTCACGTCCGGGATTACGGCGCCGGTCTGGATACAGCGCAGATGGAGCAGGCTTTCGACGCCTTCTACACAACCAAACCTCCCGGTGCCGGGCTGGGGCTAGGCCTTTCGATCTCGTACAATATCGTTGAGGATTTTGGTGGAAAGCTGAGTGCCACGAACAACCCGGACGGCGGTGCGCAGTTTACGATCAGCCTCAATCGGGCCGAACCTGCGGCGATGATTGCAGAGTGATGCCGATGGATGTCGTCTTTGTCGATGATGAGGAACATCTGCGCCTTGCCGCAGCACAGAGCTTTGATCTCGATGGCTTGAGCTGCGCCTGCTACTCCACGGCAAGCGCGGCACTTGATGCGCTTTCCCCTGAATATGCGGGGGTTGTTGTCACGGATATCCGCATGCCCGGTATGGATGGTTTGGCGTTGTTACATGCGATAAAGCAGATGGACGCAGAACTGCCCGTCATTTTGGTCACCGGGCATGGCGATGTCGAACTTGCGGTCGCGGCCATGAAGGACGGCGCATACGACTTTATCGAAAAACCATGGGCAGCTGAACGACTGTTGACCTCCGTACGGCGCGGCCTTGATCACCGGCGGCTCACCTTGGAGAACCGCGCATTGAAAGGACAGATCACGTCCGGCGATGCCATCCACGCGCGCCTGCCGGGCCGCAGCGCAGTCATGCGTGATCTGCGAACGCGGCTGGCTGAAGTTGCACATACGCAAACGGATATACTGATCACCGGCGATACAGGCACGGGTAAAGAGGTGGCCGCACGCGCGCTCCACGCTGCCGGTGACAGGGCGGCCCATCCATTTGTCCACGTCAATTGTGCTGGCCTACCGGAAACCCTGATTGAAAGTGAGCTTTTTGGATACGAGGCGGGCGCCTATCCTGGTGCCATGCGCGCGCGTATTGGCCGGGTTGAGCATGCGCATCGCGGTACGCTTTGCCTTGATGAAATCGACGATCTGCCGCTCAGTTTGCAGGCAAAGCTGCTCAACGTACTCGACAACCGCCACGTCACACGGCTTGGTGCGAATGAGCCCATTCCGCTTGACCTGCGGGTGATCACGATTTCCAAAACCCCGCTTGAGACGGCTGTTGCACAGGGTCGTTTCAGGCCCGATCTGCTTTATCGGCTCAATCCCGTCACACTGCACATGCCAAGCCTGGCCGAAAGGCGCGAGGATATTCCCGCACTTCTTGCGCACTTCCTGAACCAGGCTGCGACGCGCCATGACAAGCCCGTCCCGCATATCTCGCCTGAACAGCAAATCGACATTGCTGGGCGGGCATGGCCGGGCAATGTGCGGGAGTTGCGCAACTTCGCGGAACGTCTGGTGCTGGGCATTGGCGAAAGCGCCGTGAGCAACGACGTTGGCAACCTTGCGGTGAAGCTGGCCGATTACGAACGCGGGCTGATCGCCTCGGCCATTGCTGCGCATGGCGGGCGTCTGAAAGAGACCTACGAAGCACTCGGCGTGTCCCGAAAAACGCTTTATGACAAGATGAAGCGTCATGGATTGACGCGTCCTTTCGGCTCTGACGGCGGTGATGTGTAGAATTCTACACATCCTGTGCATCCAGAATCACCGTCTTCACCCATTCTTCGGCAAAAACCGTTCTCAGCCGATCAGAAAACCGTGCGGCCCCTTGCCCCCGCCGATTGCAGACCCATTATGACGCGCGTCCGACCCATTGGTACGGGCACAACAGTAAAGTCCATTTGGGAGGACACCATGAAATCAATCGTTAGTGCAGCCGTCGCTGTGACGGTCTGCGGCTCTATCGCGTTTGCAGACGGTCATGTAGACCGGACAGGTTGGCCGGAAAGCTTTACCGTTGGTACGGCATCACAGGGCGGCACCTACTTTGCCTATGGCTCTGGCTGGGCCAATCTTGTGGCAGAAGAGCTTGGTCTGACCGGCGGTGGTGAGGTCACCGGCGGCCCGATGCAGAATATGGCGCTGGTTCATACTGGCGAGGCGCAGTTTGGCATGACAACAATGGGACCGGCGGCTGAATCGCTGCAAGGGACCAACCCGATCGCGCCCGGTCTGCAGATGACCAATGCCTGCGCGATGTTCCCGATGTATCAGACGCCTTTCTCGGTGACCGCACTTTCCTCGTCGGGCATCACATCCATCGCGGATATCCCCGATGGTGCGCGTATCGGTTTTGGCCCTGCCGGGTCCACATCCGACACCTATTTCCCGCGCATGATGGAAGAGCTTGGCGTGAACTTTGAACGTCGTAACGGCGGTTGGTCTGACCTTGGCGGTCAGTTGCAGGACGGCCTGCTTGACGTGATCGCCTTTGCTGCCGGTGTTCCGGTACCTGCCGTGAGCCAGCTTGAGGTGCAAACGGATGTGAACATCATCGAGTTCACGGAAGACGAACAGGCACAAATCCTCGCGGCCTTCCCGGTTGCGGATTTCTCAATCGCTGCAGACACTTACACAACGCTTGAGGCTGATGCACGCTCTGTTTCCATGTGGAACTTCGCAATTGCGAACTGCGACCTGCCCGCGAGCTTTGTGAAAGCCGCGGTTGAAGTGGTGATGTCGGACAATGAGCGGATGGTGAACATTCACCGTGCGGCACGTTCCACACTGCCCGAGAACTGGGACAAGAACGGCGTTCTGATGTGGCATCCTGGTGCGGCTGAATGGTTCACCGAAAACGCCGGCGCGGATATCCCCGCCGACATGATCTTCGGCGGCTGATCTGCTTTATGCCCCGGCGCCAGGACTTGGCGGCGGGGCAAATCTTATGCGGCGCCCGGCGCTTGAATGATCGGGCGGCGCTTTCAGGGAGGGAAGACCATGACGGACGCCAATCGCGCGGACGGGCAGACCGATACGGTGCTTGCCGAGGGTATTGACGACGAACCGGTCGAAAGCAATCGCCGCATCTTTTCGGGAGGCACGCAGATCGCGATTGCGACTGTCGCCACGCTCTATGCGCTGTTTCACATGGCCGCGCTGAACGGTGTGTCGATCTCCGCCCTGACCGGGATTGAGGTTCCTTTCCTGCCGCAATTCCCGCTGGAGACATGGAACTTCCGCATCGTTCACATCGCGGGCGCGCTGATCCTGGGCTTCTTGCTGTTTTCGTCTCGCACTTTTCTAAGCGAGGGCGAAGGCCGTTCAGGTTACATCTTTTCTGGCGTGGCAGCACTGTTGGCGGCTTGCGCCGCTGTCAGCATCGTCACCGCCATCGGGTTTGCGAATGAAATCGCATCGGGCGATCTGCCGCAAATGGGGGGCCTCACGACATGGCCCGCCTTCGCTGGTACCGAGATTTACACGACCGAGGTCCGCTGGTTCGGTATTCCGCTATTGATCGCCACGCTCGGCGCCATTGTGCTGGGCTGGGTAGAGCGACGGGAACGCGGGCGCATCGCCGCGTCCGACATCGTTTTGTCATTGGCTGCCGTCGCGGTGGCCATCTATCTGGTGACAATTTATGGGACGGCCGCCCGCAACTCTGTCGGCACGCCTTTTGTGCCGGTCGGTGTGGCCTTCGCCGCCACAGCGGGCAGTGCGATGATCCTCGAACTGACCCGGCGCGTTGCCGGCCTGGCGCTGGTGATCATCACCGGTGTCTTTCTGGCCTATACATTCACCGCCCATCTGTTGCCGGGGATTCTGGCCGTGCAGAACCCCTATAGCTGGCAGCGTTTCTTCGGCCATGTCTATTCGGATGCAGGTATTCTGGGGCCAACAACGGCGGTTTCATCCACCTACATTATCCTCTTCATCATCTTCGCGGCCTTCCTGCAGGCGTCCAAAGTGGGTGACTACTTTGTCAACTTCGCCTTTGCTGCCGCGGGCCGCGCACGCGGTGGGCCGGCAAAGGTCGCGATCTTTGCGTCCGGGCTGATGGGCATGATCAACGGGACATCGGCGGGCAACGTGGTCGCCACAGGCTCCCTGACGATCCCGCTGATGAAGAAGGTCGGTTACGACAAACGGACCTCTGGCGCAATTGAAGCTGCGGCCTCGACAGGCGGGCAGATCATGCCGCCGATCATGGGCGCTGGCGCCTTCATCATGGCGGAGATTACCGGCATCCCCTATCAGGAGATCGCTATCGCGGCGATCATCCCGGCGATCCTCTACTTCGCCTCCATCTACTTCATGGTCGATTTTGAGGCCGCCAAGCTGGGTATGCGCGGCATGCGCGAAGATGAGCTGCCGAACTTCAAGCGGCTCCTCGCACAGGTCTACCTGTTCATTCCGATCATCATTCTGATCGTCGCCTTGTTTGTGGGTTATTCGGTGATCCGCGCTGGCACGCTTGCGACCGTGGCCGCGGCTGTGGTCAGTTGGCTGACGCCGCACCGGATGGGGATCAGATCGATCTTGAAAGCGTTCGAGCTGGCTGGTGTCATGTCGATCCAGATCATCGCGGTCTGCGCCTGTGCGGGCATCATCGTGGGCGTGATTAGCCTGACAGGCGTGGGCGCGCGGTTCTCTTCCGTTTTGCTTGATCTGGCAGCTGCATCGCAGCTTCTGGCACTTGTCTTTGCGATGTGCATCGCGATCCTGCTGGGTATGGGCATGCCGACGACAGCAGCCTATGCAGTTGCCGCTTCGGTCGTCGCTCCGGGCCTTGTCCAGCTGGGTATTCCGCAACTGACGGCGCATTTCTTTGTCTTCTACTTCGCAGTTGTTTCGGCCATTACGCCGCCCGTGGCCCTCGCGAGCTACGCGGCGGCGGGCATCAGTGGGGCGAACCCGATGGGCACGTCCGTCGCCTCATTCAAGATCGGCATCGCCGCGTTCATCGTGCCGTTCATGTTCTTCTACAATTCCGCGATCCTCATGGATGGAACCACGTTCGAAATCCTGCGCGCTGGCGTCACCGCGACGTTTGGGGTCTTCCTCTTGAGTGCGGGTGTGCAAGGCTGGTTCCTTGGCGCGCGATCGGTCTGGTATCTGCGGGTCGCGCTGTTTGCGGCGGCGCTTTTCATGATCGAAGGTGGGCTTGTCAGTGATCTTATCGGCCTCGGAACGGCAGCTGCGGTCTTTGCGATCCAGAAGGTGTTCCGCCCGAGCGCTGAAGGCGTTGCGGTGCCAGTGCGCGGTGCAGACTAGGGCTGCGTGGGCGGAGCGAGGGTTTTACCCTCACCCCGCCCTTTCCATGTCTCCCGGTCAAGCGGGTGCTGCCGCCATCTTTGCCTGTCTGGCGCCGCCAAAGAACACGTCATACAGGACGGGTGCCGCGACCAGAGTAAGGATTGAGGCGAAGGCGAGGCCGCCCATGATCGTTACCGCCATCGAGACAAAGAAGGCATCGCCCAGCAGAGGTATCATTCCCATGATCGTGGTTGCCGCCGCGAGCAGGACAGGTCGCAAACGCGAGGTGGATGCGGTCACAATCGCCTCGCGCAAGGCGGTGCCTTCGCGGCGGACGATGTCGATCTCTTCGACCAGCACGATGCCGTTTTTGATCAGCATGCCTGACAGGCTGAGAAGGCCAAGGAGTGCTGTGAATGTGAAGGGTAAGCCCGCGCCCAACAGCCCGATGGCGGCTCCGTTGACCGACATCGGAACCAACAGCCAAATGATCAGCGGTTGGCGGACGGCGTTGAAAAGAAGCACCGTGATCAGCACCATGATCAGAATGGTGATCGGCAATTGTGCACCCAAACTGGCATTGGCGTCGGCGGAAGATTCAAATTCTCCACCCCATTCCATCTTGTAACCAATCGGCAGCGACATCGCCTCGATCACACTGCGGATTTCGGCATGGACTTGTGCCGCCGTCATATCTGGCGGGATGCTGGCGCCCACGGTGATCGTTGGCACGCGGTCGAGGCGCCGGATGACAGTGTTCTGAGGCTCCAACGCGAAGCCATCGACAATCTGTTCAATCGGCAACAGCGATGATCCGTCCTGCGTGCCAAGGACCTGATCCATGATGCCCGCGTCAGAATCTGGTGCGACGCGCACGACAATGGGAATAGCGCGGTCGCCTTCGCGATAGGTGCCGACGGTCACACCATCGGTGGCAAATAGGATCATATCGGCCACGTCATCGCGTGAGATCCCAGCCGCTTGCCCCCGTTCGGTGACGTAGCGCGGACGCAGGACAAGCTCTTGCTCCCGCCAATCGATCCGTGGTGCCAGAATGTTGGCTGAGGCGTCTGTCATCAAAGCGATGGCCTGATCAGAGAGGTCGCGCAGCACCTCCGGGTCCCGACCAGAGAATCGCACCTCAATGGGGCTCCCACCGCCGGGACCAAAGACCAGCCGTTCCGTGCGGAACTCGCCCTCAGGCAGGTTCTGGGCGGCAAAGGCTTCAAGTTCGGCCTGCAGCGGTGGGATCTGATCAAGGTTCTCCGTGCGGATGATCAGATGGCCGTAGGCGGGGTTGGGCGGCTCTGCCCCATAGGTCAACAGAAACCGGGTGGCGCCCTGTCCAACAAATGTCGAGACGGCGACGACATCCTCATGTTCCGCCAGATAAGCCTCAACAATCTCCATCTGCTCTGCTGTGGCGGAAATGGGCGTGCCTTGCTGCATGGTGTAATGCACGAAGAAAAGCGGCGTGTTGGAATTGGGGAAGAACTGCTGTTTCACCATCCCGAAGCCGACGTAACAGGCGGCAGTCACACCAATCAGCGCGGCGAGGACCAGCCACCTTATATGCAGTGCGCCCCGCAACATCGCGGCGTAGCCCCGAAAGACAAGACCGCCATAAGGATCGCCAGCGCTCTCGCCGCCCTGCTTGAAGACGTAATGCCCAAGGAGCGGCGTTGCCGTGACCGCGAGCACCCAGGAGAGCAGGAGCGAAATGCCGATAACCGCGAAAAGCGAGAACATGAACTCACCGGTCGAATCCGGGCTAAGACCGATGCCCGCGAAGGCCATGATGCCAACGATGGTCGCACCCAAAAGCGGGATCTGCGTTTTTCCCGCGGCCTCATCCGCTGCATCGCGCGAGGACTTTCCGCGCGCCATGGCGATCTGCATGCCTTCCGCCACCACAATTGCATTATCAACCAGCATGCCCATTGCGATGATCAGTGCGCCAAGCGAGATACGCTCCATCTCAATCGAGAAGATCGCCATGAAAAGCAGGGTGCCGACGACCGTCAGCAAAAGCGTCGCGCCAACAACCAACGCGGCGCGCGGTCCCATGAAAAGTGCCAAAACCAGCACTACGATGCCGACCGACATGGCGAGGTTGATCAGAAATCCGGTCGAGGATTCATCCACGACCACGTGTTGCTGATAGATCGGGTGCAGTTCGACACCGTAGGGGATTTCGGTGGCAAGCGCGACCAGATGCGCGTCAACGCGGTTGCCCACATCGACGATATTTTCGTTGCTGGCGCCTGAAACGCCAAGGGTAAAGGCGGGCTGCCCGTTGAAACGAATAATCTGTGCGGGATTATCCTGTCGCCCCCGGCTCACCTCTGATATGTCGATCAGGTTCAGTAGCTCGCCGCCAATCCCGATGGTGAGTGCCGCAATCTCGCTGACGGAGTCAGAGCCTTCGGCAGGCTGGATCTGGGTCCGGGTTTCACCGGCATTGACCGATCCGGCGGGTGTGATGGAATTGGACGTGGCGAGCGCCTGACCGATGATTTGCGGGTCGATCCCAAGCTGTGCGCTCAGCGCCAGATCGGGCTCCACAAAGATCGCCTCTTCCGGAAGTCCGGCGATATCCACATCCGCCACGCCGTCAACGGTCAGGATTTCGCGCCGCAGGAACGTGGCGAGCTGGTGCCGCTCGGCATCCGTAAAGCCTTCGGATGTCACCGCAAAGAAGATGCCATAGACATCGCCAAACCCGTCATCAACAACGGGCGTCGTTGCCTCACTTGGCAACTCCCCCCGGACATTTTGCAGGCGTTCGCGCAGTTCCGTCCAAATCTCAGGAAGATCGTCACCGTTGATCGTATCCTCAACCAGCACATCAATGCGTGAAACGCCGGGCCGGTTGACGGACCTGATCTCGCTCACCTCGGCCATACGCTGAATGGCGGCCTCAAGCGGTTCGGTCACCTCAGTGGCCACCTGCTGGGCCGAGGCCCCGGGATATTGGGTGATGACGACCGCCTGCTTGATGGTGAACGCCGGGTCTTCAAGGCGGCCAAGGGCGCTGAAGCCCCAGATGCCGCCAAAAAGGCAAATCAGCATGATGATCCAGGTAAAGATCGGCCGGTCGATGGATGCGCGTGCAATGTTCATGATCGGCCCGCCTAGTTCGCGTAGCCGGCAAAGCGGCGCACGGTATCGCCGTCCGCCAGAACCTGCGCCCCGGTGCGCACAATCTCGGTGCCCGGCTCAAGCCCTGATGTGACCATGAATTCGCCGTCGCGGGTGGCTGTCACCTCTACCGCCACCTCGTTTACTGTGCCTCTTTCGTCGTCTGTGGGGACAAACTGCAGCACGCTGGTTATGCCATCATTGCCAATCCGGATCGCGGTGGCTGGCACCAAAAGACGGGGCACCCCTTCGTTCAAAGTTGCAAGCACCACAACCGAACTGCCCGGCAGCACATTGATGCCGTCAGGCCGTTCCATGCCCAGCGTGAGGCGGAATGTCTGCCCGATGGATGATGCCTCTGCATTGAATTCCCGGATTTCCAACGGATAGGTTTCATCGCTGGTTGGAAAGCGCGCTAAAAGCGAGACGGCAGCGTCCTGACCGGCCCGTTGGAACAAAACCTCAGGCACGTCGATATCGATGCGCAGCTCTGACATGTCATGCAACCGGACGACGGGTGTGCCTGCATTTGTGGTCGTGAAATTCGCGACATTGCGGCTCGCCACGAGGGCGTCAAACGGTGCAGTCAGCGTTGCGTTTTCCAGTGAATATTCAGCATTTCGCAAATCAACGCGGGCCAGCGCCAGCTGCGTCTCAGCGTCCTGTTTTGAGACTTCGGAAGCTGAATCCCCAAGGTTGTTGAGGCGGGTGAGTAACCGCTCCGCCTGTTCGACCTGCAACACGGCTTGTTGCTGTTGCAGCTCAAAGGGTTCGGTGTCGAGCTTGGCGATCAGGCCGCCCTGGGTTGTCACCTCACCCTCGGTCGCGGGAAATTCGACAATCTGACCGGAGACCTGAAAGGCCAGATCAACTGTCTGGCGTGCCACAATCTGCCCAAAGAATTGCCGGGTGATCCCGTTGGTGTTGCTCCCCACGACCATTAGCTTGGCGGGGCGCACGACGTCCTCTTGTGCCATGAGTGGGGTGCTAAGTGGCAGGGCGGCGACGGCAAGCATTGTGAGAAAGCGGAACATGACCGATCCTTGATGTCTTTTGCATTTCACAAGCACGCTGGTGCCAATGCTTGGATCAACGGCGCAAGACAATGGCCACGGTGCTTTCATGGTCAGTCTTGCAGCATCCGTTGGCGTCCGTCACGCACAAAAGTTAAGCAGGGACGAGGGGCTATCCCAGCTGGTGTTAACGCCCCATGATCCTCTTGCGCCGCTCTTGCATCCGTTCGTTGGCCTTGACCGTGCCGTCGTGGAAAGACCCGAACCACTTGTCCCACGGGATCTCAAGGCTGCCATAGTTACACTCAAAATACCGGTGATGCATCTGATGGTGGAACGTGCCCAGCGCCAGGCGGCTCTTGTCATTGACCAGAAGCCCCTGAAAGCCGGTATGCGTCGTGATCGCGGTTAGAAAATAGTATTGCAGGTGGAAGAGGATGTGCAGCGGATGCGCACCGACGA
This sequence comes from Cognatiyoonia sp. IB215182, assembly GCF_033963905.1. Lineage (NCBI taxonomy): Bacteria > Pseudomonadati > Pseudomonadota > Alphaproteobacteria > Rhodobacterales > Paracoccaceae > Cognatiyoonia > Cognatiyoonia sp. IB215182. The sequence goes on along the minus strand of NZ_JAXBMB010000004.1, from coordinate 71,454 downwards.
GGAGGTGCACAAACACTGAGCCGAGGAAAATGAACTGCTCAACCGGGTGCATCGACATACCCGACCACGGGCCCACATTGACGTTGCGGTGGTGCAGCGAATGAACGTGTTTGTAGAGAAACGGAAAGTGCAGCGCGCGGTGGATCACGTAGAAATAGAAGCTCTCCCAGATCGGGATCAGCAGGAAGATGGCGACGAACCAGACCGGATTGGCCTCAAAGGTGATAAGCCGCATATGGCCATTGGCAAGCGCCCAGAGCATGATCACTTCGAAAACGGTCCAGATCAGAACGCCGGTCCCCAACGTCCAGAACATGTTGTCACGCACCTGCCCGCCAAGCGTGAATTGCTTGCCGTTCACCATGAGCGGGCGCGGGTCGAACTTCAGCTTCTGGCCTTGCGCGGAATAGGTGTAAAACCACAGATGCAATGATCCGGCGACCAAAAGGGTCAGGACAATGTTGCGTGCATAAATCTGTACGATCCAACCAAGCTCGAAGCTTTGCATCGCCTCAAGCGGCGGCAGGAGCCAGATGTAGCAAAGAACAGCGATCCCAAGGATGATCAGCTTTTCGGTGATCAGAAACCAGGAGTTCCAAACCCATTTGGCCATCTCGACCGGGTTCAGCGGCCAGATGAAGAAGGGAGACGTCTTTAGCGGCACCTCTGGCAGGTGGTTCCATCCTTTGAGTTGCTCTTCAGACATCGCGCCATGCTCCCCTGTGATGGGCAGAGATTGACACATCGCCTTTCATGCAACAAACAGAATGATATGATGAATTACAACGGAAAAACAGCTTTAGAATGTCAGTGTCCCTGAAAGCCATGCGTTATTTCAACCTCGCCGTCGCGCGCGGCAGCATTGCGGAGGCTGCGGATGAGTTGAACATTGCGGCTTCAGCAGTGTCGGCAGCGATTGCGCAGGTTGAGGACGCATTCGGGCTCACGCTGATCACGCGGCAGCGGTCGCGTGGGATCACGGCCAATGCGAACGGTCGACTGATCGCCCAGAAATTCGCACGCCTGTTGGAGGAGTATCAGTCAATCCTCGCTGATGGGGCAGAACTGAAGGAGTCGCTCAGTGGCACTTTACGGGTTGGCTATTATGCGCCGGTCGCACCGGCCTTTCTGCCGCGCATCTTCTCCCAATTCCTTCCGGGCGACAGCGACGCCGTGCTGCATTTGCAGGAATGTAACAACGATACCGCGCAGGATGGGCTGCTAAAGGGTGATTTCGACGTCATCCTGTTTGTCGCAGAAGGTGCGCAGGCCGCGATTGACTTCGACGTGTTGATCAAGGCGCCGCCCTATTGCCTGCTCCCTACGGATCACGCATTGGCAGGCAGAACCTCAGTCAGTCTCGCCGAAATCGCAAAGGAACGGCTGGTGGTGCTGGACCGCCCCGTTGTCGCCGCCTACTACCAGCGCCTGTTTGAAAGCTTTGCGCCCGACATCACCATTGCCGCATTTGCAAATTCCACCGAGATGGTGCGCAGCCTTGTGGGTGCAGGACATGGCTGTGCGGTGCTGAACATGCGGCCGCTGACCGCGACCTCTTATGGCGGCGAAGGCGTGGTGGCTGTGCCGATCTCCGATCCACTTCCACCACTCACGCTTGCCATTGCCTACGACCGCACGCGGCCACGCCGCATTGTGCAGCATTTCGTCGATGCGTGCCGTGCGCATTTCTTTGAAGCCGGTACACATCAGTGCATTGTGCCGGGCCAAGCCTGATGACCTGAGTAGTGTGTCAGTCGATGACTTTTTCGTTGGTCGGCTTGCGCCCCTCGGAATTTCGTAGGACCACTCCGCCAAGTGAAAAGCGGGGGCACGATGCGCGCGGCAGATGTGATTGCAAAACGGCTTTATGACGAGGGCTGCCGCTGGGCGTTTGGCCTGCCGGGTGGTGAGGTTCTGACGCTTCTGGATGCTTTGCAAAAGGTCGGCATTCAGTTTGTGCTTTGCCGTCACGAGAACGCTGCAGGGTTTATGGCCGAAGGCACCTATCACCGGACCGGAGCGCCAGGGATCCTGTTGGCGACGGTTGGGCCGGGCGCGCTCAATGGGATCAACGTGGTCGAAAATGCCCGGCAGGACCGGGTGCCGATGATCGTGCTGACGGGCTGCATCGACCCCGAGACGGCACAGGTCTACACCCATCAAGTACTTGATCAGACGCGTGTTTTTGAGGGTATCACGAAGGCGAGTTTCACCCTGAACACAGGTGCGGCGCATGTGATCATCGACAAGGCCATCGGGATCGCGACAGAAGGACGGCCGGGTCCGGTCCATATTGATGTCCCCATTGCGGTGGCTGAAGCCGAGGCCACGGGTGAAGGCGTCTTGCGACCCAAGGCATTGCCCATGGCGCCCGCAGGTGACGGACTGACCGCAGCGCGGGACGCGCTGGCGCAGGCAAAACGCCCCCTGATCATTGCAGGCGTTGACGCCTTGTCGGATCGTGGGGCGGAGGCGGTGAAAGTCGCCGCAGAACGCCTCGGCGCACCGGTCATCACAACCTACAAGGCCAAGGGGCTGCTGCCAGAGGATCACCCACTTGCGCTTGGCGGAGCAGGCCTCTCGCCCAAGGCCGATGACGTCCTACTACCATTTGTGAAGCAAGCCGATGTGATCCTCGCCATCGGATATGATCCGATTGAAATGCGGATCGGCTGGCTGACCCCTTGGGATCCGACCGCGCAGACTGTCATCGATATCACGGCCGAAGCCAATCACCATTACATGCATCAGGCGACCTACAATTTCGTGGGCGATTGTGCCGCATCGGTTGCGGCTATTTTGCCCGAAACAGCTGGTGACGGCTGGCCGGAGGCCGAGGTCAAAGCCGTCAAAGCGACGCTGGCCAAGGCCTTTCCGCCTGGCGATGCATGGGGACCTGCGCAGGCAATCTCGGTCTGTCAGGAGGTCCTGCCGCCTGGCACTTTGGCCACCGCCGATAGCGGCGCGCACCGCATCTTGCTGAGCCAGATGTGGACCTGCGGATTTCCCCGCGCGCTGACGCAATCATCGGGTTTTTGCACGATGGGATGCGCTGTGCCCCTCGCCATGGGCGCGCAATTGGTCGAACGCGACCGGACAATTGTGTCCTTCAGTGGCGATGCCGGATTTCTGATGGTCGTCGGCGAACTCGCCACGGCGGCAGAGCAGAAATTGCGCACGATCTTTGTTGTCTTCGTCGATGCCTCGCTCGCGCTGATCGAACTCAAGCAACGTGGCCGTCAGATGACGAATGTGGGCGTTGACTTTGCACCAACGGATATGGCCGCGCTTGGTCGCGCTTTCGGCGGTGCCGGATTTACGGCCCGGTCAGCGGATGAACTGCGCACCGCACTCGCCCAGGCGCAAGTCGCTGAGACATTCAGCGTCATCGCGGTGGAGATTGATCGGAAGGCCTATGATGGCACATTCTGATGCCCCTGACGCCGCAACGACAGCCGGCGCCCTGAGCGGCGTCATCGTATTGGATCTGTCGCGCATTCTGGCAGGTCCCACGGCCACGCAACTGATGGGTGACCTCGGTGCAACCGTCATCAAGATCGAAAACCCCAAAACCGGTGGCGATGACACGCGCACATGGGGGCCGCCTTATGTCGAAACGATAGACGGTGAAAGCGACCTCAGCGCGTATTTCATAGCGGCGAACCGCAACAAATACTCAGTTTCTGCCGATCTTTCAACAGCCGAGGGCCAGGCGCTCGTCAAAAGCATTGCCGCTGAGGCGCATATCGTTGTCGAGAACTACAAGCCCGGCGGACTTGCCAAATACGGCCTCGACTATCCTGCCCTGCGCGAGATTAATCCGGGCCTTGTCTATTGCTCGATCTCCGGTTTCGGTCAGACCGGCCCAAACAAAGAGCGGCCAGGCTATGACCTGATGGCGCAGGGTTTTGGTGGCCTGATGTCCCTGACCGGTGACCCCGATGGCCCGCCGATGAAGGTGGGTGTGGGCATCGCGGATGTCATGTGCGGCATGTATGCCGCCGTCGGCATTCTGGCCGCTTTGCGCCACAGCGAGGCGACGGGCGAAGGACAGCACATCGATTTGGCCCTTGTGGATAGTCAAATGGCCTGGCTGATCAACGAAGGCACGAATTATCTCGTCTCTGGCCAATCCCCGGTCAGGCGCGGCAATGGCCACCCCAATATCGTGCCTTACAGCGTCTTTGCATGCGCGGATGGGCATGTCATCCTCGCCGTGGGTAATGACACGCAGTTTCAGGATTTTTGCGCCGCGATTGGCCGCGATGACCTTGGACAAGACTCGCGTTTTGCCACAAATCCGCTGCGTATCACGCATCGGGAGGCCATTGAGGCCGCGATTTCTGAAACATTTGCGAACATGACGCGGGACGAAATCCTCGTTTTGTTACAAAAGGCTGGTGTGCCCTGCGGCCCTATCAATGGCGTCGCAGAGGCGCTGACCAGCGATCAGGCTGTCGCGCGCAATGCTGTTGTGGAGATTCCTGAGCAAAGTACCGCCGCCGGTGTCGTCAAGCTGCTCGGAAATCCGCTGAAACTGTCAAAAACGCCCGTTGTTTACGCAAAATCACCACCGCGCTTTGGTCAGGACACAGAAAAGCTGGCAGAGCTTCTGGGCCGCAAGCCGCGTTGACCTCATCACGATAGGTTCAGAATTGATCACAACTTTGACGCCCCCCACCCTGCGGCTCGGCACATCGTATAGGTGTTTTCATGTCCGCGCGAGGCGGGCGTAGCAGAAAGATACCAGTTCATGCTTACAGATACCTGCACTTGTGAGACAAGCCTAAATGACCAAGACTCCATCGCCGCGTGGAATGGCGTTATTCATGGTGTCCTGTCGCATGGACAAGCCACTGGCGACCATCTGACCCGTTTGATCGCGTTTGCGCCCGACTTTGCCATGGGCCACGCGATGAAAGGATTGGCCTGCCTGATGCTGGGCCGGCGAGAGCTTGTGGCCGCTGCCGCAGATGCCAACAAGGAAGCAAAACGCGCCCTCGCCCTTGGCGGCGCAACCCAGCGCGAGAAGCTGTGGTGCATGGCGCTTGATGACTGGCTGCACGGTTCGCCGACACGATCGGTCAGCCGCATGGAAGCTGCCCTTGATCTCAATCCCGCCGATACGATCAGCATGAAACTGTCGCATGGCATCCGCTTCATGCTGGGTGACAATCAGGGCATGCTGCAATCTATTGAACGGGTGATCCCCGCACACGGGCCCGATCATCCGCTTTATGGCTACGCGCTGGGCTGTCATGCCTTCGCGCTTGAGGAGCGGGGCTATTACGCCCGCGCCGAACATGTCGGTCTGCACGGTTTGGAATTTGCCGCCGATGATGCCTGGGGCCTGCATGCCGTGGCGCATGTTTACGATATGACGCACCTGACGGCGCGGGGCATCGCGATCATCGATGACAATGCGGATGCCTGGAACCACTGCAACAACTTTCGTTTCCATGTCTGGTGGCACAAGGCCCTGCTGCATCTTGACCAGGGTGACATTGAGACGGTTCTGCATCTTTATGACACCAAGGTGCGCGACGAAAAGACGGATGACTACCGTGATTTTTCGAATGCAAGCTCACTACTGATGCGGCTTGAGTTGGAAGGGATCGATATCGGTGATCGATGGGTTGAACTGGCGGAATTGGCCGAGACCCGCGCCGATGATGGGTGCCTGACCTTTGCTGACATGCACTATATGCTGGCGCTGATTGGGGATGACCGCCCCGATGCCACGGCACGGATGAACGCGAATGTGGCCAAACATGCCGCAGGCGACGATGATATGGCGGCGGTGATGACCTCTCCGGGTATCGCCACATCGGAAGGGCTCGCCGCGTTTGGCGCGGCTGATTACCAGCGCGCCTTTGCCCACCTGAAAGCCGCGCAACCGCATTTTCAGAAGATGGGCGGCAGCCATGCCCAGCGCGATGTCTTTGAGCGCCTGACGATCGAGGCTGGTCTGCGTGCTGGACGTTTGACCGAAACGGGCGCGTTGCTGCAAGCGCGGACAAAACAGCGGGACGGCAATGAAGACGCATTTGCGGCCCGCCGGATGGCAGAGATTTCAAAGCTGCAATCGCTTTCCGTATCCTCTACAGCAGCCGAGTAAACGATGGCCCTTGCAGAGTCGCCTATGGCTTTAGCACAACCCAAAAGCTTGCCACCGCTCAGGGCGGGTGTAGGTGCACGTGATGTGCGGCTGGATTTTTTTCGCGGCATCGCGATGTTCATCATCCTGATCGCCCATATCCCCAGCAACTGGTTGACCCTTTGGATTCCGGCGCGGTTCGGATTTTCTGACGCGACCGAGATGTTTGTGTTCTGCTCAGGCATGGCCAGCGCGATTGCCTTTGGCAAAGTCTTTCGCGAACAAGGCCATATGATGGGCAGCGTACGCGTCGCGTTCCGGGTTTGGCAGGTTTACTGGGCGCATATCGGGCTCTTCTTCGCGGTGGCAGCGGCGATGGTTGTTCTGAACAACCTCGTTCCCGATGGGCGTGATTATGTCGGTCAGCTGAACCTTTATCCGTTTTTCAACAGACCCCAAGAAAACCTCGTCGGGCTGCTCACGCTGACTTACGTGCCGAATTACTTCGATGTCCTGCCAATGTATCTGGTGATCTTGGCGATGATGCCGTTTGTCATCGCCCTCGTCGGTTTCAATCGGTGGGTCGCTGCAGCGGTACTAATCGCCATCTGGCTTTCCGCTTCAGTGTTTGACCTGAACTTCCCAGCCGAACCCTGGTCAGAGCGGCAATGGTTCTTTAACCCGCTCGGCTGGCAGCTTGTGTTCTTCACCGGATTTGCCCTGATGGCGGGCTGGATCCCGGCACCTCCGGTTGATTGGCGCCTCTTTGCGGTCGCTGTCCTGATCGTCCTTGTCTCGGTCCCCTTCGCCTATTTCCGGGTCTATAACGAGGTCGAGTGGTTCCTCGAATGGCGCCGCGAATGGCGGTTCCTGTTCACAAAGACCGATTTCGGCATCCTGAGATATGTCCACTTCCTGTCGCTGGCCTACATCGCCTGGTGTCTTGTCGGACCGAAAGGTGCGCGCATCTTGCCCAGCGAAACGGGCGGTCTCTTTGCCCGGATCTGGCAGGTGATCTTGAACGCCATTTTGAAGGTCGGCCAGCAGTCTCTGGTTGTGTTTGTCTCGTCGATGTTCCTCGCCCGTCTGTTGGGCGCGCTCTTTGATCAGGTGGGGCGGAGCCATTTCTCGATGGCGTGGGTGAACATCCTTGGCGCCTTGATCATCATCGCGCTGGCCTACGGGGTGGGTTGGATCAAGTCGCAGCCGTGGAAGCAAAGGAAGTCTGCACATGCTGCGCCGTGAATTTGTCGCGAGTCTTGCGGCACTGGTTGCGTCGGGCGCCTTCGCACAAACCACGCAAACCCCGGCAGAGCCGGGGCTGCAGGTTGGCGCGGGGACGCCCTTCACCCCGGACTTCGTGACCCAACGCGCCCGTGCCTTGAGCCAAAGCGCATATGAGGAACCGCGCCGTATTCCCGAAGCCTGGACCAGCATCAGCTACGACGATTATCAAGCCATCTGGTTTGACGGACGCAACGCGCTGTGGAACGATGAGGCTGACACGCCCCTTCGGATGGATGTTTTCGCGCCGGGGCTTTACTTTCCAACGCCAATTTCAATAGCGATGGTCGAGAATGGCATGGCAAAGCCCCTGCGCTTTGACATGGGTGTCTTTGACAAGACCGACAAGTTTCCTGATTTACCGATTGATGACAGCCTCGGCTATTCGGGTCTGCGGTTACGTGCAGAGCTGGAGCGGGCAGGCATCTATCAGGAATTCACCGTGTTCCAGGGCGCCAGCTATTTCCGCGCCATCGGTACTGGTGACATTTATGGCGCCTCCGCACGTGGCCTTGCGGTGGATACGGCCTCACCTACGGGCGAGGAATTTCCAGAGTTCCGCGAATTCTGGCTGGAGAAGCCCGTGCCCGGTGCCGACACATTCGTGCTGCATGCGTTGCTGGACAGCCCCAGCTGTACGGGGGCTTACCGTTTCGCGATCACACCCGGCGCGCCGCTTGTCATGGATGTTGACGCCCATGTCTTTGCTAGGCGGGACATTGACAATATCGGGATCGCGCCGCTGACCTCGATGTTTCAATACGATCAGACGAACCGGCACCGGTTCACCGATTTCCGGCCCGCGGTCCACGATTCCGATGGTCTGCAGATCATCAACGGCGCGGGTGAGACGATCTGGCGCCCACTGGCCAACCCCAAAGAGCTGCAGATCAGCGCGTTTGTTGACAACAATCCCAAAGGTTTCGGCCTGATGCAGCGGGCGCGAAACTACAGCGATTTTGCCGATCTTGAGGCGCTTTATCACCGTCGCCCAGGTGTCTGGATCGAACCGAAAGAGGATTGGGGGCGCGGCTCGGTCGCACTGATCGAGATACCAACGCCGTCAGAAATCTTCGACAATATCGTCTGTTATTGGCGGCCCTCGGGCGGTGTCGAACGCGGGAGTGAAAACCGGTTCTCCTACCGGCTGACCTGGGGAGATGCGCCCGGCTACGGGCAGGGGTTGACCGTGCTGAACACGATGATCGGCAGCGCCTTTGACAATAACGGCATGATCGTTCTGATCGACTTTGAGGCCGGAGCAACAGTGCCCGACGATCTGAACGAGATCGACATCATCACACAGTCAAGCGCGGGCGAAGTGTCGGGCGGCGTACTGCAACGTAACCCTGAAACGGGTGGGCCGCGCCTCGCATTCAAGTTCTACCCAGGCGAGGCAACACTGATTGAGTTTCGCGCGCAATTGCAGTTGGCTGATGCACCACTCAGCGAAGTCTGGCTCTACCGGTGGACCGCATGACCCGCTACGCCGCTTCCTTTATGCCGGACCGCGCGCCGCTTCACATGCCCGCGCAGACCTTCGCGCAGGTGCCGGGACGGCGTGCGTTGCATAAATCCACCGGTGTTGTCGGGCTGATCTGGCGGCTTGCAGCCTTTATCCCGACGATCATGCTGACCGCGTTGGTGTGCGTCTCGATCAACAACTATTTGGGGCGCGATGGGGTGATGATGCTGGAAGGGGTCGTACTCGCCCTCGTGGCGCTGACATTCGTCTGGCTGACATTTTCGGTGAACACGGCCTGCCTTGGCATAATTCGCGTCGCACTCAGCCGTAGCGGTGACGAGACCGCTTCCACCGACCCACCGCCCGCAAATATCGCCCTTTTGGTGCCGATCTATCATGAAGAGCCGTGGGCTGTTTTCGGCAACGCCTCTGCGATGCTCAAGGAACTCACCGAGAGCGCCGATGGCAATCGCTATACGCTTTACATCCTCAGCGACACCCGCGATCCCACCATCGCGGCGCTGGAAGAGCGTGCATTCGCTGCGCTGCAGCTTGAAAGGCACCCCCGCGTCGCCGTGCACTACCGGCGCCGTCTTGAGAACACCGATAAGAAAATCGGCAACCTCTACGACTGGATCGAGAGCTGGGGTGCCGCGCATGAGGCGATGATCGTGCTGGACGCCGACAGCCTGATGAGCGGTCCGGCCATCCAGCAATTGGCCCGCGCGCTCGCCGCTGATCCCGATGCGGGGCTGATCCAAAGCCGCCCGATGTTGATCGGGGCGCAGACGCTTTTTGGTCGGGTCCAGCAATTCTCAAACTCGGTCTATGGATGGCTTCTGGCCGAGGGGTTGGCCAGCTGGTCCCAGCACGAGGGCAATTATTGGGGCCATAACGCGATTATCCGCACGAAAGCCTTTGCCGAAAGCGCGCGGTTGCCGAACCTCAAGGGGTGGCGCGGGCGCGAACAACTGATCCTTAGCCATGATTTCGTCGAGGCGGGCATGTTGCGGCGGGCGGGCTGGACGGTGCGGCTTTTGCCACAGGTAGATGGTAGTTTTGAGGAGACACCCCAGACTCTGATCGACTACATCCTGCGCGATCAACGCTGGTGTCACGGCAACATGCAGCATCTGCGTCTTCTGGCGACGCGCGGCTTCCACATGATCTCGCGCATTCACCTGTTGCAGGGGGCGATGGCCTTTCTGATGTCTCCGGTCTGGCTGGCGGTGGTGATCCTGTGGTCTTTCCTGAGCGTAGGGCGCGAGGTGCCTGCCAGCTATTTCTCGATGGCCAATCCGCTTTTGCCGGTCTGGCCAGAGCAGGAGCTGAACATCGCCTGGGTCTATCTGTTCTTTGTCTACGGGATGCTTTTGTTTCCAAAGCTTTTTGGCGCGCTACTTTTCGGGTTCAAACGTGCAACGCGCGTGGCCTATGGCTCAACGGCGATGTATGTCGGATCGATCCTTGTGGAACTGGTCCTGTCGGTCCTCTACGCCCCGATCATGATGGTGCAGCACACGATTGCGACATTATCGGCGCTTCTGGGACGCAACATGTCCTGGCTGCCGCAAAACCGGGGGCAAGGCAGCTATGGCTGGTTGGCAACGCTGAAGTTTCATTGGGTTGAAACGGTGCTGGGGCTGACTTTGATGGGCGGGATTATCTTTGCAGATGTCTCGGTCCTGATCCTGCCGATTGCGGTCAGCCTCGCATTTGCGGTGCCTTTATCACGGTTGAGCGCATGGCCTGTGGCGAATGTCGGGCCTCGCGTCCTGCGGCTCGACACGCCGCACAGCCTTGATGAGCCCTTGATCGTGCGTTCCGCCCGTAACGAACGCGCATGGATGAAATCAGTCCTGAGCGCCGGTGACGCGATCGCGGCGGAATAGCCGGATGATCACCACAAGCGCCAAGGCAAAGACCGGCACTGCAAAGGCGCGGTAGGTGATCTGCATGTTGAAACCAACGTAAGCTATGTAGGATCCGTTAAAAAGCAGCAGGCTTTCCTCAATACTCGCCCTGGCAAACCCGCCTGCTGTATTGACGGCAAGCTGAGCCAAGAACAGAAATGCTGTCGCAGCGACAAAGCCAACAGCGCCAAAGCGCAATGGCAGCAGAGCACCTAGGATCAGCGCGGCGATTGTCATGGTGATCACCAGGGTCATGTCAGCACTCCGCCGCTACTCAGATTGCAGACCGTCAAACCAGTCGACGACCAGTTCCGGCCAAGCGCCCGGGATCGAATGGCCACCGGGATAGAGCGCGAATTCCAGTGCTGAGCCATCGCTGCAGCGATCCCAGATGCGTCGCCAGAACGGGCCATCGGTGACAAAGCGATCCGCCTTGAGATATTGGCAGCCATTGGCCGCGCGCCAGATGCTGAGCGCATAAAAGATATCGCCTTGCACGAAGGCTTCCGGATCATCGGCGGGCAGGCCATTCACCGCCCGCCCTTCAAGCGGGACGGTGCCATCATTCCAGCCATGGGTGTGCAACATGCGCACGGGGCCTGCGCATTCGGTGGGGTGCGGGCGCCAGAAATTGCCGCCAAGCGGGGCGTAGGCGGCAAAACTGTCAGGCGAAAGGCAAGCGGTATAGGCCGTCATTGACCCGCCAATGGAAAACCCGGCGAGCATGACACGGTCCGGGTCAAGGTCAAACCGGCCCAATGCATCATCGCGGACAGCCTCAAGAAATGCGACCTCTGACATCTGGCGGCCCGACAAGGGATGAAACCCCCATGTCCGACCATTCGCGCCCTGACGCGGCACGCCGTCTGGTGCGATCACCGCATAGCCCCGTTCGAGAAACGCTGAAACCATGCCGGTATTGCGCAACGCGCCGCTGCCACTGCCGCCCCAGCCATGGATATAGACGACGCTGGGCATTGCCTCGGAACCGGTTTCAGGCAGAGCGATGTAATAGTCACGCTCTCCAACGGTACATGGGGTGCTTTGCGAACAGGCATGGGCCGCGCCCGATGCAAGCATGCCGCAAAGTGAGGCGAGCGAAAGCCATAACCGCATGATCTACCTACCTTATGCCTTATGAATACTCTCTAACCGGTAGGTCGCGTTTCAGCCAGCCCGGACCGGCAAATGACCCCAGCATGCCTTCGGGCACGTCGAGAATGGGTCCAAGTTGCGCCTCTTCCAGACGGCGGGAAAGCCGGGCGGACCGGACCCCGCGCGCACAGATGACAGCCACCGGTTGGCTACGCGATTGCCGCAGTTGCTGTAACTGGGCGGTAAAATCCAGCGCGCGCATATCGATGGTGACTGCCGGTTCGGCCACACCGGTCAGCCGCCACTCATCAGGGCGCCTGATATCCACCAAAAGGATCTCGCCGGATTGAGCCCCAACAAGCGCCTCGGGCGGCGTCAGGGTCATCGCGGTCTGTGCACGCAAGGCAGGTCGCGTGACCGCGAAAGCGCCCACGCCGATTACGATGGCTCCTGTTCCCAGTGCCAGAAAGGATCGGCGTGAACGCAGTTTCATGTTTCAGTACTCGCCGGGCCGGATCAGTTGACCGGTGCAGGGGATGAGAAATTGGGGATCGTATTGGTGGAGGCAGGCGCTGCTTCAATGCCGCCCCAGTTTCCCTCAGCCAGCGTGATGTTACCGGGAATATCCTCTTCCCAGAAACCAACGACGTTTTCGGTGATGTTCAGGTAAAGCCGGTCATCGACGATGCGCCACAGGTTGGGGTTGCCGGGCACCTTGCCGCCGCGGGACACGCCATAGGCGCAATGACCGTCATATTGGGGCACATAACGCTCCGGATCGCTCAGAAACGTCTCAAGGTTGGCTTCGGTCGCAAAGGCAAAGGTCGCGCCGTTATACTCGGTCGTGATGCTCCGGTCGCCAGGGACGGCAGCGGGTTGCGCACTGCCGACCGGCGCTTGTTCCAGGTCGAAATAGGCGACGACGTCATAGCCCGAAACGGCAAAGCCCGTTTCGTCGATATACTGGTCGCCCGCAAAAGCTGTCGTTGCGGCAGCTGACAAAAGTGCGGAGGTGATGAGCCATTTCATGAGGGGAATCCTTTGTTGTGGTGCGCGCACCCTAAACCCATCGTCAGAGCCACGTCTCGCACCGAAACCTCGCCTCGCGCGGGAGTGAAGCGAGTTGATATTTGTTTCTGGTTGGTCGCTTTTGCACCACAGGCATAGACTTATGCAGTTCAACTTGGATGGTTAAGGCCAAACTTGCCTTGAATGCGCGATAAGGCAAACATTCCTTTCATCAAGGCTTCGGAACGCGGCATTGCTTGCGATCTTTTGACATTCAAAGCCGGACAGGCAACCCAGTTTGATGAGACTCCGATGCCGCATCGGCCAGAAGTTGGGCGCGTAGGCCATCCTCAATCCCCGGCGACGGCGGCGTTTGCTCAAGAAGTGCGGTCACGAAATGCGAGATCTCTTGCAGATACGCCGCCTCATAGCGTTCCAGAAAGAAATGCTTGGCCGGTGCACGGTTGAAACCGGCCGCATTGGCCATTTCAACACTGTTGTCCAAGATGTTCTCGGCCCGCAAGAGGCCCTTTGATCCGTGGACCTCAATGCGCTGATCATACCCATATGTGGCCCGGCGGGAGTTTGAGATCTGGCAGATTTTCCCGCTTTGGGTTGTCAGTGTGACAGCGGCGGTGTCCACATCGCCTGCCGCTGCGATTGCCGGATCAACGAGTGCTGCGCCAACTGCGTAAACCTGTACAGGTTCTTCGCCCAAGAGATACCGTGCCATATCGAAATCATGGATCATCATGTCGCGAAAAATCCCGCCAGAGCCCTTGATGTAGCTGATCGGCGGCGGCGCGGGATCGCGCGACAGGATCGTCACAATTTCCACATTGCCAATTTCGCCAGCCCGGATATGTGCCTCGAGAGTGGCAAAGTTCGGGTCAAAGCGCCGGTTGAAGGCGGTCAAGAACGGGACGCCCGCCGCCTCGACCACTTTCATGCAATCACGGGTGCGATCCGCTGAAATATCCACGGGCTTTTCGCAGAAAATCGCCGTGCCGGCCTTTGCCGCCGCGTGGATCAGATCAGAGTGGGTCTCGGTCGGGGTGGCGATGATGACTGCATCGATATCGTCGCTTGCGATAATGGCATCACTCTCCCGCATTTCTGCGCCAGTGGCGCTTGCCAGAGCCTCGGCGGCTCCGGCAAAGGCATCCGCCACGGCAACCAGGCTCGCATTGTCCAGGCGCAGGATTGAACGGGCATGGACCTGCCCGATCCGTCCACATCCCAACAGACCAATACGGATCATGTCATTCCCCCTTGAACGCGCGCAGCACCTTCCGCGTTGCTGCAACAAGCGGATCATGCGTGTCCTTTAGGATTTGAACCCTGTCAAACCGACCGGGATCTGCATTGACCGCTATACGGAGCGCGGCACCAAATGCCATCCGCAGCTCTGTCCCGATGTTGAACTTACAAATGGCAGAGCCACGGGCAAGCGCAGTCCGCTGCGTGACCGGCACGCCCGAGCCGCCATGGATGACGAGCGGGATGTCTGTCACCGCTTCGATGGCGCGAATGCGCGGCTCGTCCAACCCACCCTCCTTATCCTGTTGCAGATGCACATTCCCGACGGAGATCGCCATTGCATCGACCCTAGTCTGACGGGCGAATGTCGCGGCCTCGTCCGGGTCGGTTCCCGCAGATTTTTCGCCATCTGCGTAGCCAACGAATCCAATCTCGCCCTCGCAAGAGATCGCCGCATCATGCGCCATTTCGGCGATGGCGGCGGTTTCGTCGATGTTCTGCGACAGCGGCTTGCGTGATCCATCGAACATGAGCGAAGTGAATCCGCTTTCCAGGGCCTCCCGGCATTCCTCCATCGTATAGCCGTGATCCAGGTGGGCGACGACCGGCACGGATGCGTTTTCCGCCAGATGCCTGAACATCTTGCCAAGGATCGGCAGCGGCGTATGCGCCCGGCACGATGGCCCCGCCTGCAGGATCACCGGCACATCTTCGGCCTCGGCGGCGGCGATATAGGCGTGCATGTCTTCCCAACCGAGCGTGACAAGCCCGGCAACGGCATAGCCATCGCTGAGCGCAGGTTGCAGGACATCGGCGAGCGAGACAAGCGGCATGATCAGCGGCGTTGATTGAAGATGTTCAGATTGGCGGAGCGCTTCATTTGAATTTCGCGATCATGTCCTTGATGCCGGGGATCGTCTCAAGCTGATCGGCATGGCTGGGCTGGAAATACTGGATCAACGACCGCTGCGACAGCCCGCCCAGGATCGTGAAGTAATACATCTGATACCCCGGCAGCACTGCGCAGGGATGATAGCCGCGATCAAGGCAGATCGTTGAGCCATCGACGATATGATAGGCGTCGCCCGGTTTGCCATCCTCACGTTGCAGCATCTGCACCCCCGAACCATGGTTGGGCTTGAACCGGAAATTGTAGGTCTCATCGTGCCGCGTCTCGTCCGGCAGACGGTCGGTGTCATGCTTGTGGCTTGGGAAACCCGACCAACCGCCTTCACCGACGGTAAAGAGTTCCGAGACCAGCAGGCGGCCCACCTTGTCGTGATACTTGGTACCCAGGATATGCTTGATCTTACGGTGCGTCTTGGTGTCGTCGGACCCGTATTGGACCAGATCCAACTCGTCCGCTCGCACGGCGAATGCCTCGAGCACCTTGTCGTAGCGCGCACCACAGATGAACACCTCGGCCTCGTCCGACTGGCAAACCATCTCGGCCTTGGCGGCGGTCGGCACATAGACGCCTTCGGGCTCTCCGTCCCAGACATCTTCAACACGATGCCCAAGTGCGCCCACCTTGAACCCTTCGATATCGACATCCACTGTGCCGGTCGCTGGAACGATACAGGTCTCGTAGCCCGGCACGCAATATGTGAACGCCTCGCCCTTTTTCAGCTTCACGATGTTGAAGTAGTTCAGCGGCACCGTGGGGTCATCCACATCCACGATGGGTTTATTCTGGTTGTCAAAAGGGGGGATATGCATCGGAAAGCTCCTTTATGACGGGGTGGTTGGGCCGGGGTGGCGGGCCAGAAAATCGGCAAGGTCGTTGGGGTAGGGCATGGCGGGCGCACAGCCCGGTTTGCCCACGACAATCGCCGCACAGGCCGACCCGCGCATCACTGCGTCTGGCACACTTAACCCCTCGGCGATGCCGGTCAGAAGGCCCGCCATGAAACTGTCACCCGCCCCGGTGGGTTTCAGCGCATCGACTTGATAGATGCCTGTGCGGGTCTCGCCTGCCCGGTCGATGGTGATGGCGCCTTCAGGACCCATTTTGTAGATCACCAGGCTCGCGGTTGTGGCGGCCAGCTCGCGCGCCTTCTCAAGTCCCTTGTCGATCCCGCCTGCCATGAAGCCGAACTCTTCATCATTGCCGACAATGATATCGGACAATGCGCCTGCGCGCGACAACACATCTGCGGCGACCTCTGCGGAGGGCCAGGAGTAGGGGCGGTAATCAATGTCGAAGATCACGGGCAAACCTGCCGCGCGCGCCAATGCAAAGGCCCTGAACGCTGCACTGCGCGACGGTTCAGCGGCAAAGACCGTACCCGCCGTCACAAGGGCACCGAATTGACTGTAATCAACAGCCGCCACATCATCCTCAGTCATATCGAAATCCGCCGCACCATTGCGGTAGATAACCGATTGATGATCCACGACGCGGCTTTCATACATCGCAAGCGAGGTCCGCGCCTCGCCACCTACGACCCGCACATGGGTTCCATTGACGCCGTAACGTTCAAGCATTTTCTGGCAGGCGCGTCCGACCGCATCATCCGACACGCAGGTGACTAGGGCCGCCTGACCGCCGAGTTTTACGATCCCCGCCGCAATATTGGCAGAGGATCCGCCCATATCCGCATGCATCACCGACATATCCTCGATCGCCGTGCCTGGCGGGTCAGGAAACAAGTCAAGGCCGACGCGCCCGACCACCAGAAAATTGTTCTTTTTGACGCCCGCGAAGATGTCCATCAGACGCCTTTGCGCTGCTTGTCGCGGGTGGCTTCCCAGTCCTTGTGGGCGGCAGTCACCTTGGCATTCTCGGACACATGTGGCGTACCGACTTCCCACCAAGTGTGACCTTGGTCCGTCCATCCCTCGTACGGATCAACCTGCATGACAATCACATAAGTCTTGTCGCTCGCCTTCGCGCGCTTGAACGCATCGCCAAGCTCGGCCGGATTGGCCACCGTCTCCGCAGTAGCCCCCATTGCCGCTGCATGGGCTTCGAAATCTACCGCGAATTGCGAGGTTGCGGTCGGCGTATCAGCGATCAGGTTGTTGTAGCTTTCGTTGCCCGTGTTGTTCTGCAGCTTGTTGATGACCGCAAAGCCACCATTGTCGAGCACCAGAACGATCAGCTTTTTGCCTGTTAGCACCGATGAATAGATGTCCGAATTCATCAACAGATACGATCCGTCCCCTGTGAACACGATGGTATCCTTATCCGGCTCCTGCTCAGCCTGCGCGATCCGCGCACCCCAGCCGCCCGCGATCTCGTAGCCCATGCAGGAAAAGCCGAACTCCACATCAACCGTTCCGATATCGAGCGTCCGCCAATTGGCCGTCACTTCCGCGGGCAATCCGCCCGCAGCGGCGACGATCCGGTCGCGCGGATCGCAGAGATCATTCACCACGCCAATCGCTTGCGCATAGGAATTCGGGCGATTGCCGTGGGCCACATTCTCGGCCACATAGGCATCCCACTTGGCCCGTTCCGCCCTGGCGAAATCAACCCAAGCCTTTGGCGCGCTGTAGCTATCCCTCTGCAACAGCTCTAATCCTCGCTTGGCGTCGCCGACAACGGGCAGTGACATATGCTTGATCGCGTCGTGCCTCGCGGCATTCAGCCCAATGAATTGCGCGTCCTTGGCAAAGGCGGTCCAGGAACCAGTGGTAAAGTCCTGCAGCCGCGTGCCGACCGCCAATACAACATCAGCCCGTTCCGCCAGCGCGTTGGCGCTGTCTGATCCCGTGACACCAATCGGGCCGATATTCAGCGGATGATCCGCCGTCATGTTTGCCCGCCCGGCAATGGTTTCGACAACGGGGATCTGGTGATCTTCGGCAAAAGCAGTCAACTCGGCGACCGCGCGGCTATATTGGACGCCACCACCAGCGATGATCAGCGGGCGTTGGGCACCATGCAATGCATCCATTGCGGCAGCGACCTCGTTTTGATCCGGGGTTATCCGGCGAATGTGGTGCACCGTCTTGGCAAAAAACGCCTCTGGATAATCATAGGTCCAGCCCTGCACATCCTGCGGCAGCCCGATGAAGGCGGGGCCGCAATCGGCGGGGTCGAGCATCGTCGACAGCGCGGCAGGCAGCGACTGGATGATCTGTGCCGGATGCGTGATCCGATCCCAATAGCGGCTAACCGCCTTGAAGGCATCGTTCAGCCCATAGGCGGGGTTGCCGAAATGCTCCAATTGCTGCAGCACCGGGTCGGGCAGCCGGGTCAGGAACGTATCGCCGCAGAGCATCAAAACCGGAAGGCGATTGGCATGGGCCAACGCTGCACTGGTCAGCAGGTTCGCCGTACCCGGACCGGCACTCGCGGTGCAGAACATGAACCGCTGGCGCAGCCAGGCCTTGGCATAGCCCGCCGCAGCAAACCCCATCCCCTGTTCATTCTGCCCACGATAAAGCGGCAGCGTGTCACGATGGGCATAAAGCGCCTCACCCAAGCAGGTCACATTGCCATGACCGAAGATGCCGAAACCGCCGCCGCAAACACGCATTTCCTGTCCATCAATACTGATAAACTGGTTGTCCAGATAGCGGATGATCGCCTGCGCCGTTGTCAGGCGAATGGTCGTATCGCTCATCTGATGGCTCCCCCCAAAGCGCGGGATGGCGCTTTTGCCGCTTGCGTGTTTTCGAATCCAAGGATACAAATTTTGCAACCGGTTGCAAACGGTTTTCGGGGGAGGAACTTGAATGGCCGAGATCGGCATCGGAATCGTGGGCGGCGGCTACATGGGCAAGGCCCATGCGGTGGCCATGTCCGCTGTCGGTACCGTCTTCAACACCGCACTGCGACCCCGGCTTGAGATGGTTTGTGCGACCAGCGCCGCATCCGCCGACCGCTATCGTGCGGCTTATGGTTTTGCCCGGGCCACCGACGACTGGCAGGCGCTCGTGAATGATCCGCAGGTCGAGGCTGTCATCATCGCCAGCCCGCAGCACACGCACCGCCCCGTGGCCGAAGAAGCCTTCGCCCTGGGTAAACCGGTCTTCTGTGAAAAGCCTCTCGGCCAGGATGTCGATGACAGCCGCGCCATGGTTGCCGCCGCCGAGGGCCATATCAACATGGTCGGCTTCAACTATATCCGCACGCCCGCCAGCCAATATGCCTATCAATTGATTCAGTCCGGTGAGATCGGCAAGATCACTAGCTTTCGCGGCGAGCATACCGAAGACTTCCTCGCCGATCCCCAGACCCCAACAAGCTGGCGGACTGCAGGTGCGGCGAACGGCACGATGGGCGATCTTGCCCCGCATCCCATCAACTGCGCCCTGCGCCTGATGGGCCCAATCCACAGCCTTCTGGCAGAAATCGAAACCGTCCATCAAGAACGGCCCGGCGGCAAGGTTACCAATGACGACCACGCGCATATGCTCGTCCGGTTCGAAAGCGGCGTGCTGGGATCGATCTATGCCAGCCGCGTCGCGACCGGGCGCAAGATGGGCTATGCCTATGAAATCACGGGCACAAAAGGTGCGATCCGCTTTGACGGCGAAGACCAGAATGCGCTGCATCTTTACAAAGCGACGGGGCCAGAGGCGCAGCGCGGCTTCACCAAGATCCTGACCGGCCCGGCCCATCCCGATTATGAGCCCTTCTGCCAGGGGCCTGGCCACGGCACTGGCTATCAAGACCAGATCATCATCGAAGCGCGGGATTTCCTGCGTGCGATTGAAACACGCCAGAACGTCTGGCCCACGTTCCGTGACGGGCTGGCAGTTAATCAAATCATCGCCGCCGCGCATGCCTCATCCGCCGCAAAAGCCTGGCGCAATGTCAGCGATTTCTAAGGGACACATATGACCATCCAAATTGGCAACGCGCCCTGTTCCTGGGGTATCGAATTCGCCTCTGACCCGGCTTATCCTGCCTGGCAATCGGTGCTGCATCAATGTGCCGAGGCGGGATATAAAGGCATTGAACTGGGTCCTATCGGCTACATGCCCGAAGATCCAGCCGTGCTGCGCGCAGAACTGGACAAGCATGACCTGTCCATCATCGGCGGCGTGGTTTTCCGCGCCTTCCACGACCCTGCCATGTGGGACGATGTCATGGATGCCTCGGTGCGCACTTGCAAGGCGTTGGCGGCCCATGGTGCCGAACATTTGGTGCTGATCGACAGTATCTCACCCCGCCGCGCACCCACCGCCGGCCGCGCGGATGAGGCCGAGCAGATGGACGCCGCCGAATGGTCCGCCTTCCGCGACAGGATCGCCACCATCGCCAAAATGGGGGCAGAGGAATACGGGCTGACCGTCGGCATGCATGCCCATGCGGCGGGCTTCCTCGATTTCGAGCCGGAACTCGAACGGCTGCTGGACGAGGTGGATGAAAGCATCCTGAAAATCTGCTTTGACACCGGTCATCATTCCTATGCGGGCTATGATCCGGTGGCCTTCATGAAGCGGCATATCGACCGGATCAGCTACATGCATTTCAAAGATATCGACCCGATCGTGAAGGCCGATGTGGTCGCCAACCGCACGGATTTCTACAAAGCCTGCGGGCAGGGTATTTTCTGCAATCTCGGTCAAGGCGATGTGGATTTCCCCGCCGTGCGGCAGGTGCTGCTGGACGCCGGTTTCGAAGGCTGGTGCACGGTTGAACAGGATTGTGACCCATCCCTGCCCGGCACCCCGCTGGAAGACGCGCGAGCGAACCGGCACTATCTGGAAAGCATCGGGTTCTAAGGCCCAAGGGAGGATGCGATGACACGGCTCAAATGGGGCATGATCGGCGGCGGTGAAGGCAGCCAGATAGGACCGGCGCACCGGCTGGGTGCACGGCTTGACGGGCTCTTTGAATTTACCGCCGGGGCGCTTGATCACCGCCCTGAACACGGCATCGATTATGGGCAAAGGCTTGGCCTTGGCGACCGCGCCTACGGCGGCTGGGAAGAGATGCTGGAGGGTGAGAAAAAGCGCGATGACAGGGTCGATCTGGTCACGGTAGCCACCCCCAATGCGACGCATTTCGAGATCACCAAGGCCTTCTTGGAAAACGGGTTTCACGTGCTTTGTGAAAAGCCGATGACCATGACCGTTGAGGAAGGGGAAGAGATCGTCGAAATCGCCAAGAAGACCGGCAATATCTGTGCGGTGAACTATGGCTACACGGGCTATTCGCTGGTGCGCCACATGAAGGCGATGATCGCGCGCGGCGATATCGGCAGGGTCCGTCTGGTGAAGGCGGAGTTTGCCCATGGGCATCACGCAGATGCCACCGATGCCGACAACCCGCGCGTCCGCTGGCGTTACGATCCGGCACAGGCCGGGGTCTCGGCTCAGTTCGCCGACTGCGGTATTCACGCGCTGCATATGGCAAGCTTTGTCACCGGGCAGGAGGTTGAAAAATTGTCAGCAGATACAGTGTCTTGCATCGATGTGCGGACGCTGGAAGACGACGCAATGGTCAATTTTCGCATGGATGGCGGGGCGGTCGGGCGGCTCTGGACCAGTTCCATCGCCATCGGGCGGCAGCACGGGCTGACGATCCAGGTCTTTGGCGAAACGGGCGGGTTGCGCTGGAGCCAGGAACACCCCAATCAGCTTTACTATATGCCCCTGAACGAACGGCTGCAGATTATTGAGCGAGGCGAGGCGAACCTCTCACCTGAAGCGGATCGGACCACTCGCGTGACCATTGGTCATGCCGAGGGTATGCCGCTTGCCTTCGCCAACATCTACACTGATCTGGCCGAGGCGATTTCTGCCCGCAAAGAGGGTCGGGTGATGGACCCAGCAGCCAATCTCTACCCACGGGCAGAGGATGGCTTGCGGTCCATGGCGGCCGTCTATGCAGTGGCGGAGTCGGGCAAGGCCGATGGCGCATGGCGCGATGCCCGCCCTCCAATGTTCAGGTAGGTAGAGGACGCAAGGTTCCGCGCTCGACCACTTCGCAAGGGAACAATCGTGCTTCGGGATAGCGGTCCGGCTCATCCAGCATGGCGACCATTAGCTCCACCGAGGAGTTGATGATCTGGGCGATGGGCTGGCGGATGGTCGTGAGGTTGATGTTTTGCCACCCGGCCATTTCCATATCGTTCAGGCCGATCAGTCCTACATTTTCAGGCACACGCAATCCTGCATCCTGTACGGCGCTCAGCACGCCGATGGACAAAACGTCATCGCCACAAAAATACGCCTCGGTCTGCGGGTTACTCGCCAAGAGACGCTGCATTTCGGCCCGGCCCGCGTCAAAGGAATATGCCGTGGCGAAAGAGTATGAGACGGCAATGTCAGGATGCATTGCCATTTCTTCCTGAAACCCCGCAAAACGGTCCTGCGTTGAGGTGGCCGATTCGGGGCCGCCCAAAAACGCCACGTTCTTATAGCCGCGCTCAACCAGTGCGCGGGCAGCCATGCGGCCACATTCGCGGTTGTCGATCCCCACTACATGCACCTGCGGCGTGGATGAGTAACGGCCAAAGCTGTTGACAACCGGCATGCCCGCATCTCGAAAAGCCTTGGAAAAGCCGGGCGGCAGGGTTGATGAGGCGACGACCACGCCATCAACCGAATATTGCCGCAGCATCCGCACGGAGTTTTCGGGGTCCGTTTCATCCGAAAGGTTGACCAGCAGGGGCCGCAACCCTCGCTCCTGCAGTTTTCGGGTAAAGAGATCAAACACTTCCAGAAAAATGGGGTTGTGAAAGTTGTTTGAAATCAGGCCAATCAGCTTGGTGCGCCGTGTTGTCAAACTTCGAGCAAGGACGTTTGGACTGTACCCGAGCTCAGCCGCCGCCTTTTCCACCTTGCGCCGCATCTTGCCCGAAACGGATGCGCCGTCGGTAAATGTCCGAGAGACGGCAGAGCGTGAAACGCCCGCGCGAGCAGCAACATCTTTGAGCGTGGCGGCCATGGTCTTGCAGCAGTTCCTGTTCTGAACCTTATCTAGATATCGCACCTTACGGTTCAGTGCAGTATCCGATTGATCAGATTCTTTTGCAACCGGTTGCAAAATGATCAGCTTCGTGCTTTGCTGCCCGACGGGAGGCGCAACGTCCGCCTTTGCCAATACGAACGGAATTCTTTGGGAGGAAGACCATGTCATCATTGATGAAAAGCCTGATGGTTGCGGCGACAGTTGTTGCAGCACCAGCGCTGACCGCAACAAGCGCAGCCGCAGAGGGGGAAACCTACATTCTTGTCAGCCATGCGCCCGACAGCGATAGCTGGTGGAACACGATCAAGAACGGCATCGCGCTGGCGGGCGAGCAAGTGGGTGCAGAGGTGGAGTATCGCAATCCACCAACCGGTGATATCGCCGATATGGCCCGCATTATTGAACAGGCGACAGCATCAAACCCTGACGGGATCATCACGACCCTCGCCGATTTTGACGTGCTCAAAGGGCCAATCACCGCAGCCGTGGACCAGGGCATTGATGTGATCATCATGAACACAGGCACACCTGAGCAAGCGCGCGAGGTGGGTGCCTTAATGTATGTGGGTCAGCCCGAATATGATGCCGGTTATGCCGCCGGGCTGCGCGCAAAATCCGAGGGTGTGACGAGCTTCCTTTGCGTGAACCACGCCATCCAACAGCCAACTGTCGGTGAGCGCTGCCGTGGTTACGCCGATGCGCTCGGTGTTGAACTGGGCAATGCCATGATGGATAGCGGCACCGACCCGGCAGAAATCAAGAACAAGGTGCTGGCTTATCTGTCGGCGAACCCCGAAACCGACGGTATCCTGACGCTCGGCCCAGTCTCGGCCGACCCCACGATTGCCGCGCTTGAGGAAAACGGGATGGCCGGTGACATCCATTTTGGCACCTTTGACCTCGGCGAAGAAATCGTGCGCGGCATCAAGGCCGACATCATCAACTGGGGCATCGACCAGCAGCCATTTCTGCAGGCTTACATGCCCGTTGTGATCCTTGCCAATTGGGACCGTTACGGTGTGCTGCCCGGCAACAACATCAACTCTGGCCCCGGCTTTGTCACCAAGGACGCCTTGGCCAAGGTTGAGGAATTCGCCGGCGAGTACCGCTAAGCGCTTGAAAGCAAAGGGCGGCCCTTGAACCTCGAGGGCCGCCTTGCGCGACTAAATCAGGAGTCCCAAGATGGCTGAGACCTCGCAAATTGACGAGCGGATCAAGGACATCTCGCCCCTGCGCCGCGCCCTGATCCGGCCTGAATTGGGCGGTATTGTCGGGACCGTTGCAGTCTTTACGCTTTTCCTGCTCTTTGCGCTCGACAGCGGGATGTTCAATGCGCAGGGCATCATGAACTGGTCGACCGTGTCGGCGCAATTCATGATCATCGCCGTGGGCGCCTGCCTTTTGATGATCGCGGGCGAGTTTGACCTGTCGGTCGGTTCGATGATCGGCTTTGCGGGCATGATGATTGCCGTTTTCGGCGTCGTTCTGGCCTGGCCGATGTGGCTGGCGATCATAGTCACATTCGCAATCTGCGTCACCCTTGGCGCGCTCAACGGCTGGATCGTCGTGCGCACGGGTTTGCCCAGCTTTATCGTCACGCTGGCCTTTTTGTTCATCTTACGTGGCTTCACCATCTACATCCCGCAAACGGTCGAGAACAAAACCATCATTGGCGGCATTCGCGACGCGGCGGAGGGCGATTGGCTCGCCCGGATCTTTGGCGGCAAGATCGGCCAGCCGATTTTCCAATGGCTGGGCGATACGGGTGTGATCGCGGTTTTTGAACGCGGCTCGCGCGCGGGCCAGCCGGTGGTGGACGGCGTCCCGATGCTGATCGTCTGGGCCATCGCCCTGATCATCTTTGGTCATGTGCTGCTCACGCGCACACGCTTTGGCAACTGGATCTTTGCGGCGGGTGGCGATGCGGATGCCGCGCGCAACTCCGGTGTTCCCGTCAATCGCGTTAAGATCCTGATGTTCATGTTTACGGCCTTCTGCGCGACGGTTCTCGCCGTCTGTCAGGTGATGGAGTTCGGCTCTGCCGGGGCGGATCGCGGTCTTTTGAAGGAATTCGAGGCAATTATTGCCGTTGTCATCGGCGGTGCGCTTCTGACTGGCGGCTACGGGTCGGTCATAGGAGCCGCACTTGGCGCGCTGATCTTTGGCGTCGTGCAGCAGGGCCTGTTCTTTGCTGGCGTCGAAAGCTCGCTTTTCCGGGTGTTCCTGGGGGTCATCCTGCTCTTTGCGGTGATCCTCAACACTTATATCCGCCGCATCATCACGGGGGAGCGTTAAGATGGCCGACCCTATTATCCAGATGAAGAACATCGAAAAGCACTTCGGCTCTGTCATCGCGCTGGCCGGTGTGTCGGTCGACATCTTCCCCGGCGAATGCCATTGCCTGCTCGGTGATAACGGTGCTGGAAAGTCGACCTTCATCAAGACGATGTCCGGCGTGCACAAACCCACGAGGGGCGAGATCATTTTTGAAGGCGCGCCACTGGATTTCGCCGATCCGCGCGATGCAATCGCAGCCGGGATTGCCACTGTGCACCAACACCTCGCGATGATCCCGTTGATGTCGGTTAGCCGGAATTTCTTTATGGGCAACGAACCGGTCAGGAAACGCTTTGGCATCCCGTTCTTCGACCACGACTATGCCAATGAGATCACGATGGCCGAGATGCGGCAGATGGGCATCAATCTGCGCGGCCCTGATCAGGCGGTTGGCACCTTATCCGGTGGCGAGCGTCAGACGGTCGCCATCGCCCGTGCCGTGCATTTTGGAGCGAAGGTGCTGATCCTTGATGAGCCGACGTCAGCTCTGGGTGTCCGCCAGACTGCGAATGTGTTGGCGACTGTGGACAAGGTGCGCAAGCAGGGAATTGCCGTCGTTTTCATCACCCATAATGTGCGGCACGCGATGGCCGTGGGTGACAGGTTCACCGTACTCAACCGAGGTAAGACATTCGGCACCGCCCAAAAAGGTGAGATTGCCCCGGAAGAGCTGCAGGACATGATGGCCGGCGGGCAGGAGCTTGCAGACCTCGAAGGCTCGCTCGGCGGTACCGTCTAACCTTTATCCGGGCGTGACCCGTAAAACCTGCCCGCGCCCGGAATCCGTCAGGATCAGCACGCTACCGTCTTCCAGAACCTCAACATCCCGCACGCGGCCCACGTCGGTCAGCAGGCGTTCTTCCCCAACCACGCGACCGTTTTCCATCTTCAGCCGCACCAGCGCGCCAGGGTTCAGCGATGCGATCAGCAGATCGCCCTGCCAATCCGCATAATCGCCATCGTAAAACATCATGCCCCCCGGCGCGATCACGGGATCCCAGTAATAGACAGGCTCTTCAAACCCTTCCGCCCGCGCGATCCCCTGGCCGATATCACTTCCCCGGTAATTGATCCCGTAGCTGACAATCGGCCAGCCATAATTCAGACCCGCCTGCGGCTGGTTCAGTTCGTCGCCACCGCGTGGCCCATGTTCGATTGTCCACAGACCACCGGGACCAATGGCAGCACCCTGAATGTTGCGATGCCCCGATGACCAGACCAGATCATTGCCCGCGCGCCCGACAAAGGGGTTGTCTGACGGCACAGACCCATCGGCATTGACGCGGATCACCTTGCCATGGGTCGTCTCCGGGTCCTGCACAAGCGTGCCTGTGTCACCCGCCCCGCGATCCCCTGTTGTGATCCACACGGTCCCATCATCCATCGGAATAATCCGGCTGCCGAAATGCCGCCCGTTTCGCGCCGGGTTGTCCTGCACGAAAATGTCGGTGGCACCCGTAATCTGCCCGTTCTGTTCCAGCACACCACGCCCGGCTGCGGTGACGAGCCCCCCACGCACCGACTTAGAGTAGGTCCAGTAAATCACCCGATCCTGCGCAAAACGGGGTGATACGGCAACATCCAGCAAACCGCCCTGCCCTTGCGCCGCGATCTCCGGCAGACCCGCCAGCGGCGCGCTGATCGAGCCATCCGCGTTGATCACCCGCATCCGTCCGGGCCGCTCTGTCACCAGAAACTGGCCACCACCCAGGGGCGCAATCCCCCACGGGTTCTCCAGATCATCGGCAAAGACCGTGACGGAGACAGGTGTTGACGGCAATGCGGGCGCGCGGCTTTGTGTCTCAAATGCCGGTGCAAAATCGGCATTGGGCCGGCCCTGCTGCACCTGTGCATAGGCGAAAACACCTGCGGCAATGATAACGGCACTGATGGAAAGAATGCGGATCATGATCGGTCCTCCTTCAGCCGCAAGATAGCCCAGCGTGCCGCATCGGCCACCGCCGGGTCTGGATCATCAACCAAAGGTGAAAGGACTTCGACCAGCGCGGGATCGCCCGCATTGCCGATCGCATATGCGACATTACGCACGAACCGGTCCCGGCCAATCCGCTTGATGGGCGATCCCGCAAACCGCGCCCGAAACCTGGCATCGTCCAGCGTCGCCAGTTCGGCCAAAGGCGGCGCGCGCAGATCGTCGCGCGCGGCATAGCGCGTATCGCGCGCCGCAGTCGCGAACTTGTTCCACGGACAGACCGCCAAGCAATCATCGCAGCCATAAATCCGGTTGCCCATCTTGGCACGCAACTCTTCCGCAACCGGCCCTTTATGCTCAATCGTCAGGTACGAGATACAGCGCCGCGCATCCAATTGATAAGGCGCGGGGAATGCCTCTGTCGGGCAGATGTCCAGACAGGCCGTGCAGGAGCCGCAATGACTGATTTCCGCCTGATCCGGCGGCAGGTCTACGGTCGTAAAAATCGCCCCCAGAAAAAACCAGTTGCCCAGATCCCGGCCCAACAAGTTGGTGTGCTTGCCCTGCCAGCCGAGCCCGGCGGCCTGTGCCAGTGGCTTCTCCATAACCGGGGCAGTGTCGACAAAAACCTTGATCTCCGCCCCTGGCACCTGATCGATTAACCATCGCCCAACGTGTTTCAGGCGCTTTTTGACCACGTCATGATAGTCCCGGTTCTGCGCATAAACGCTGATCGCGGCGCGGACGGACTGCTCCAAAACCTCCAGCGGGTCATGATCGGGCGTATAAGGCTCCGCCAGCATGATGACTGACCGCGCTTCAGGCCAAAGTGCCGTCGGATCACCGCGCCATGCCATCCGCTCCGCCATCCAGCCCATCTGCCCGTGAAACCCCGCATCCACAAATGCCGCCAGCCGTGCCGCAATCTCCGACACCGCATCGGGTCGACAGACACCCACTTTGGCAAATCCCGCCTCATGCGCGAACGAGATCAGCTCTGCCTTCACGCCCTCATTTCTCATGTTCCCAAATACCTTGGGGGAGTCCCGCAGGGACGGGGGTGAAACCCCCTAAAAATCCAGATCGGCATAATGCGCCGCCGGTTGGAACCCCGGCACCTCATCAGCCAGGATGGACCGGAACGCCGGGCGCGATTTGATCTTCGCATACCAATCCTTGACCGCCTCATGCCGGTTCCAATCGACATCGCTGGTGTAATCAAGACAAGACAATTGCGCGGCTGCTGAAAAATCCGCGAATGTCATATCATTGCCAGCAAGCCACCTGCGCCCCTCCAAAAGATAGGCCATGTAATCAAGGTGGTATTTGATCGCCTTCGCCCCCGCCTTCACATTCGTGCTGTCAGGATAGCCCGAGCCCATGACTTTACGGAACACCCGCTCGCCCGTGAGCTTGGTGGTGACTTCGTGATAAAACTTATCGTCAAACCACCCCACCAGACGCCGCGCCTCACACCGGCTTTCGGCATTTTTGGGCAAAAGCGGCGGGTTGGGATGCGTCTCTTCAAGGTACTCACAGATCGCAGTGCTATCAGACATCGTGCGGCTGCCCATTTTCAGCACAGGCACTTTCCCCGCCGGGTTCCGCCGCAGAAAATCCGGGCCCTGTTCCCAATACCGCTCTTCGACCAGGCCAACCTCGATCTTCTTTTCAGCCATGCAAAGGCGCACTTTGCGCGAAAAGGGCGAGAGGGGGTAATGGTAAAGCGTGTTCATCGATGGCGCACCGGTTTTTCAACCCTCATGCCGTATCGGGCTGCCCGGATCAATGGGGCAGGCGGTCATGCGCAAAGCCCTGCCTTTGGGGTCCCGCAATTTTTTGACCAAAAAAATGCCCCACAGCAGACTTTTCGTCACGAAAAGTCTGCCCTCTCACGCTTCAAAACAATCCGCCCGCCCGTCTGCCGCAATCGTCGCGGCCCCGCTCATGATCGCAGCAGCACGATTGCGGGTGAAATTGCTGGGGTTCGCGGCAGACCGGTTTTTCGGCGACGGCAGGATCGCCGCCAGCCGCGCCGCCTGGGTCGGCGTCAAATCCGCTGCATCTACACCAAAATAATGCCGCGATGCGGCCTGGACGCCAAACACCCCTTCGTCAAACTCCGCAATATTCAGATAAAGCTCCAATATCCGTCGCTTGCTCCACGCGGCCTCGGTCAGCGGTGTCCAAAGCGCCTCAATCGCCTTACGCGTCCAGGACCGGCCGTGCCACAGATACACGTTCTTGACGACCTGCTGCGAAATCGTCGAGGCCCCGCCGCGCCCGCGATCCACCGCTTCACGGATCGCTTTCACATCCAGCCCCCAATGCAGGCAAAAGTTCGCATCCTCCGCCGCAACGGCGGAGCGCGCCATGACCGGCGCGATCTCATCCATCGGCACCCAATCATAGGTCACACCACCCAGACGGCGGCTTTCGGACACCATGTAGGGCGTCGTCGGCGGTGCGATCAGCGCATAGATCAACGTGACCAGCAAGACAAAGCCCGCCACCGCAAAGATCGCACCCCAAAACAGACGCTTCAGCGAAAGCCACATCCGCGTCATCAACACGGGACGTTGCTTTTTGCTGCTGCGCTTCTTCGCTGCCGGCTTTCGGGCCGGTTTCTTCTTCGCTGTGCTACGCTCTGCCATCGGCCCCATAAGCCACGGGCAGTGTTAACGGGTCAAGAACGCGCGACGCCCTCGCGCAATTTTTACGCGAGGGCGTTGCCTTTACTCAGCCGGGATCGCCGTATCCTCAACGCTCAGCGGATGCGGCAGATGCACCAGCATCTCTTTCGGGCAAATCTGCAGGAAGTTCCCTTTCTCAAGGTCCCAATGCTGCAGGATATCCGCAGCCTTGCGGCTGCCCGTTTCCTCCAGATGCCGCTCAATCAGGCCTTTCAGCTGATCATGCCAATGATCGACAGTGACCGGGTTCGTCACCAGTGTTTCCATATTGATCAGCGGGGCAGAGGTCCCTTCGGGATCATAAAGATACGCCATACCCCCGGTCATGCCCGCACCAAAATTGGCACCAACTGAGCCGAGGATCACCGCAACACCGCCGGTCATGTATTCACACCCATTGGTCCCGCAGCCTTCGATCACCACATGCGCGCCAGAATTGCGCACCGCAAACCGCTCGCCCGCACGACCGGACGCGAACAGATACCCCGATGTCGCGCCATACAGGACCGTGTTCCCGATGATCGTATTCTCGGCCGCCACCAACGGGCTAACCATCGGCGGGCGCACGACAATCGTACCACCCGACAGACCCTTGCCGACATAATCGTTGGCATCACCAGAGACTTCCAGCTTCAACCCCGGCGCAGCAAAAGCCCCCAATGACTGCCCGGCAGAGCCGCGCAGCTTCACCGTCAGATGATCGGGCTGCAGCGCATTCCGCATCCCGAAATTCTTCACGATATAGCTCGACGTTCGCGTCCCGATGGTGCGCAGCGTGTTCTGCACTGCGTAATCAAGCTGCATCTTCTCACCATCATTGAGGAAGCGCGCGGCATCCTTCACGATCTGCGCATCCAGCGTGTCATCCACCGGATTGCGCGGCTTGTTCCGATCATAGGTGATGCTGGATGCGCCATCGACGGTGATCAGAAGTGGGTTCAAGTCCAGATCATCGAGATGCGCCGAACCACGTGACACCTGCGTCAGCAGATCGGCCCGGCCAATCACGTCATCCAACGACCGGGCGCCAATCGAGGCGAGGATTTCCCGCACCTCGGTTGCATAGAAAGTGATCAGGTTCACAACCTTGTCGGCATTGCCGGTGAACTTCTCACGCAGTTTCTCGTCCTGGGTACAGACACCGACCGGGCAGGTATTCGACTGGCATTGACGCACCATGATACAGCCCATGGCGATCAGAGCTGCAGTGCCGATCCCATATTCCTCGGCCCCCATCATCGCGGCCATGACGATGTCGCGGCCCGTGCGCAAACCGCCATCAGTGCGCAACGTGATGCGTTCACGCAGGTTGTTCATCGCCAGCACCTGATGCGCCTCGGTCAGGCCCATCTCCCACGGCAGACCCGCATATTTGATCGAGGTCGCGGGCGATGCACCTGTGCCTCCATTGTGGCCAGAGATCAAAATAACATCTGCTTTGGCCTTCGCGACCCCTGCTGCGATCGTTCCAACACCTGAACTGGAAACCAGCTTCACAGTGACCTTACAGCGCGGATTGATCTGTTTGAGGTCATAGATCAGCTGTGCGAGATCCTCGATGGAATAGATATCGTGGTGTGGCGGTGGCGAAATCAGCGTCACGCCCTTGGTCGAATGCCGCAGCCGCGCGATGAGGTCGGTGACCTTCATCCCCGGCAGCTGACCACCTTCACCGGGCTTCGCACCCTGCGCAACCTTGATCTCCAACTCCTCGCAGGCGTTGAGGTATTCCGCCGTCACCCCAAAGCGGCCAGAAGCCACCTGCTTGATCTTGGCAGACGGATTGTCACCGTTGGGTTCAGGGTTGAAATGCGCCGGGTCTTCGCCGCCTTCGCCAGAGTCCGACTTCGCCCCGATCCGGTTCATCGCGACGTTCAGTGTCTTGTGTGCTTCAGGCGACAGGGCGCCAAGCGACATGCCCGGTGTCACGAACCGCTTGCGGATCGCGGTGATGCTTTCCACCTCTTCAATCGGAACCGGCTTGCCCAAAGGCTTGATCGCCAAGAGATCGCGCAAATGGATCGGCGGGTTCGATTGCATGGATTTGGAATATTGCTGCCACAAAGCATACGAAGCATTGTTGCAGGCAGCCTGCATCATATGCATGGTCTGCGCTTCCCAGGCGTGTTTCTCGCCCGACCGACGCGCCTTGTAGAAGCCGCCGATTGGCAGGATATCCGTACCGCCTTTCCAGCCCTTCGCGTGCACCTCTTCCAGCTTGGCCTGAATACCGCTGACGCCGATGCCGGAAATGCGGCTGTGCATACCGGGAAAGTATTCGGCGACCATGGCGCGGCTCAGCCCCACGGCCTCAAAGTTCAGACCACCGCGATAGGATGACAGGACCGAAATCCCCATCTTCGACATGATCTTAAGCAGCCCCGCATCAATCGCGGCACGGTAGCGCCGCATCGCGTCGGTCAATGACCCTTCAATCAGACCACGCCGCACGCGGTCAGCGACCGAGTCCTGCGCCAGATAAGCGTTCACCGTCGTCGCACCGCAGCCGATCAGTACGGCAAAGTAATGCGGGTCGATGCATTCCGCCGACCGCACAGCCATCGAACAGAACGTCCGCAAGCCCTGCTTGGTTAGCCCGGAATGCACCGCAGATGTGGCCAAAATCATTGGCATACCGATCTTCGTCGCCGACTGGTTCTCATCCGTCAGCACCAGATGGCCGGCACCTGACCGCACGGCATCCTCTGCCTCTTCCCTGATCCGGGCCAGACCAGCGCTGAGCGCTCCCGGTCCGGGGGCAAAGGTGCAGTCAATGATCGCGACGCGGTCGCCGAAATGGCGGACCATTTCGTCGAACTCAGCATTGCCGACAAAGGGGCTCTCCAGCACGAGGATCTCCGTCTGCGACGAATCCTCATCGAGCACGTTCTTGAGGTTCCCAAACCGGGTTTTCAGCGACATCACCCGGCTTTCACGAAGCGAGTCAATCGGCGGGTTCGTGACCTGAGAGAAGTTCTGACGAAAGAAATGCGACAGCGGGCGATAGGTCTTCGACAGTACAGCCGACGGCGTGTCATCCCCCATGGAGGCGATCATTTCCTTGCCATCCTCGGCCATGGGCGCGAGGACCTGTTCCAGCTCTTCGATGCTATACCCAGCGGCCACCTGCCGCTTGCGCAGTTCTTCACCCTCATGCATCGCCGTTTCAGGAATGTCGCGCAACTGATCGTTCAACGCGACGACCTTGCCAACCCATTCGCCAAAGGGCAGTGCCGCTGCCAGCTTGTCCTTGATTTCGGTGTCGTGGAACAGCTTGCCCTTTTTCATATCCACCGCGATCATCTGGCCGGGGCCCAGCGCGCCCTTTTCAACAACAGTCGCCTCATCCACTTGGACCATACCAACCTCGGACCCTGCGACCAGCAGACCATCGCCTGTGACCACATAACGCAAGGGGCGCAACCCGTTCCGGTCGAGGCCACCGCAAACCCAGCGGCCATCGGTCATGGCGAGCGCTGCGGGGCCGTCCCACGGCTCCATCACCGCGTTGCAATAGCTGTACATGTCCTGCCAGGCTTGCGGCATTTCGACCGCCTGCTTTGACCACGCCTCTGGCACCATCATCGTCTTGGCCATGGGCGCGCTGCGGCCCGCGCGCACCAGTACTTCAAAGACTGAATCCAATGCTGACGAATCCGACGCACCTGACGGGATGATCGGTTTGATGTCTTCTGCCTTATCGCCAAACGCGCTGGAGGCCATGCGGATCTCATGGCTCCGCATCCAGTTCACATTGCCCTTCAGCGTGTTGATCTCACCATTATGGGCGAGCATGCGGAACGGCTGTGCCAGCGACCATTGCGGGAACGTGTTGGTGGAATAGCGCTGGTGATAGATGGCAAAGGCGCTTTCAAACCGCGCATCCGTCAGGTCAGGATAGAACTCCGCCACCTGCTCGGCCAGCATCATCCCCTTGTAGATGATCGACCGGCAGGAGAGTGAGCAGACATACATCCCCCCGATTCCTGCCGCACCTGCCGCTTTCTCAATCCGGCGGCGGATGATGTAAAGCTCACGCTCAAACGCTTCCTCATCCATCTCCTTTTCGCAGCGGATCAGGATTTGTTCGATCTCGGGCCGTGTGGCATTGGCCTTGTCGCCCAGACAATCGTTGTTCACCGGCACATGCCGCCAGCCATAGATGTAGTGGCCCATGCGCAGCACTTCGGCCTCGACAATCGTGCGGCAATGCTCTTGCGCGCCGAAATCTGTGCGCGGCAGGAAAACCTGACCGACGGCGATCAGCTTGTCCTGATCAGGCTCGTGGCCAGTCCGGTGGATCTGGTCGTAAAAGAACGGCACGGGGATCTGCACGTGAATACCGGCGCCATCCCCCGTCTTACCATCCGCATCCACAGCACCCCGGTGCCAGACAGCCTTGAGCGCATCGATGCCTTTTTCCACGACATCCCGCGACGGTGTCCCGTCAATCGCCACGACAAGACCAACCCCGCACGAGGCATGCTCATCCTCATCGCGGTAAAGACCGTTTTCCGCCATCCACTGACGCTTGGCTTCCTCTGCTGCGACCCAGGATTGATCATAGATGGTCATGATGGTTCTCCTTCAGAAAATCAGCGGACGAAATCGCCACGCCGCAGCCATGTTTGGGATTGGGGCTTAGAAAACCCGGCTCACCGGGAAAGATGAATTCAACCGGGCGGTTCGCGCGCTCAAAGCTGCCGTTGGGAGTGGTGACCGTCCCTGTGCCGGATATGAACATGCGCCAGTCACGGCTGATGAACTCATTGCCCTGCGCCGACCAGATTTCGTTGCCGGCCTCGTCATAGGCAGTGATATCATAGGTCGTTTCATCAAGGGTGACGCCGTCGATGGTGATCTGACGGCCCGTGAGCGTGTCTTGCCCGACATAACGTGTGTCACCAATCTCAGACGACAATGTCCGGAAATCGTAATCGTCCACGCCGTATTCAATCAGGTCCGACAGTGAGGCAGGCTCGGCTGGGTCACTTTCCAGCCGTTCACGATGGCCGCTGAGCACCTGGAAGCTGCTAATCCACTGGGTCTCCGCATCGATTTCGCCCACATAGGTCAAACCCTGTTCATCCATGCTCACGCGGCGCTGATGCCCCGCCGGGTCGCCTTCGCAGGTGAAGTGATGGTCGACGCTGCAGCTTTCGCTTTGCACGGTCAGATAGGCGTTGCAGCCGGTCGGTAGTTCAACCGTGCTGCCGCCCGATTGGGCCACGGCGGGACCCGCCAGACAGATTAGGATCACGGCATATCTCATGGGCGATACCCCGCGTCCAACAGGTTGCATTCATATTTTGGCTGGTCCGAGAAGAAGCCCGGTTCATCTGGATAAATGAATTCGACCGGCGACATATCGATCACATCCGACGGATCATCGGCGCTCCAGCTCTCACCGAAGAAGAACAGGCGATGGCGCTCACTGACGAATTGCCGCCCGCTGCCGTCGTCGAGCACATTGCCGTCACCATCAAGGGTCTGGCCGGTATATTCGGTGCGCAAGAGCGTCTCGCCATCGATTTCGATCGTTTCACCCGTCAGCATGTCAAAGCCGACATTGCGTTCGATGCCTTCCTCAGTTTCCAGCGTGAAATCCCAGGTATCAACCTGTGCCGCGAATAGTTCTGTCAGTGATGCCGGATCATCGGCTGGCATCTGCAGGCGTTCATTGCCGCTGATCTTGTAGGCCTCAACCCACTGAAACTCCCGATCCACCTTCTGAACGCTGAACAGGCCACCTTGCCCGAAGACGGCCAGCCATTGATCGCCGGGATCGTCCGCCTCACAGGTCCAGACATTGACCAGAACGCAGCCCTTGTGCTGTACGGTCAGCTTGGCCTCACAGCCCTCGGGTGCGGAAAAACTCTGCTGTGCCGCAACGGGCGTGGCAAGGGTAAGCGCGCTGAGGATCGTCAGAGGTTTGATCATATCTTCACCTGTAGGTCAGTTTTATTGACGTAGCTTGAGAGGTCGGTTTACTCGGCGGCGACCGTCGCCGCTTGGCCGAGATATTCCAACATTGCTGTGGCCGCATCGCGCCCATCCCGGATCGCCCAGACGACCAGCGACGCTCCGCGCACGATATCGCCTGCAGCATAGACGCCTTCCAGGCTGGTCGCGCCCGTGTTGAAATCGGCCTTGATCGTACCCCAACGGGTCACTTCCAGCCCATCCACGCCCCAGAGTTTGGGCAGATCCTCGGGCTCAAAGCCCAGCGCCTTGATCACCAGATCAGCGCCTTCGACATAATCGGAACCTTCGATGACCTCCGGCGCTTGCCGACCAGTCGCATCCGGTGCGCCCAGGCGCATTTTTTGCACCTTCACGCCGGTAACGGCATCACCTTCAAAACCCAGAGGTGCAGAAAGCCAGACGAATTCAACGCCCTCCTCCTCGGCATTCTGCACCTCGCGCTGCGATCCGGGCATGTTGGCCCGGTCGCGTCGGTAAAGACATTTCACGCTGGTGGCCCCTTGCCGCACGGCCGTCCGCACGCAATCCATCGCCGTATCACCGCCGCCAATGACGACCACGCGTTTGCCGTCGGCATTCAGCTCACCGCTATCAAATTCCGGCACATCGTCGCCAAAGCTCTTACGGTTACTCGCCGTCAGATAATCAATCGCATTCACGATCCCATCCGCGTTCGCATCCGGCAGGTCGCGCGTCTTGTAAACGCCGGTGGCGATCAGCACCGCATCATGCTTGCCGCGAATGGCATCGAACGACAGGTCCTCACCCACATTGCAATTCAGCACGAACTGCACGCCGCCATCCTCAAGCTGCGCTATGCGCTGCATGACCACATCCTTTTCAAGCTTGAAACCGGGGATGCCGTAGGTCAGCAGTCCGCCCCCGCGATCATAACGGTCATAGACCGTTACCTGCACCCCCTGACGGCGCAGCATATCAGCGGCAGCGAGGCCCCCCGGACCAGCACCGATGATCCCAACGCTTTCTCCGCGCTCCGCATGCGGGCGGATCGGCTTGACCCAGCCTTGCTCAAACGCGGTGTCGGTGATGTATTTCTCGACCGAGCCGATGGTGACTGTGCCGTGGCCCGATTGTTCGATCACACAATTGCCTTCGCAAAGACGGTCTTGCGGGCAAATGCGCCCGCAAATCTCGGGGAATGTGTTTGTCGCCTGGCTGATCTCATAAGCTTCTTGCAGGCGCCCCTCAGCCGTCAGGCGCAGCCAGTCGGGGATGTTGTTGTGCAGCGGGCAATGGGTCTGACAATAGGGCACGCCGCATTGGCTGCAGCGGCTGGCCTGCTCGGCAGCCTTCTCGCGTGCGTACTCTGCGTAAATCTCCCCAAAGTCTTCTTTGCGTAAATTCGGCGGGCGCTTCTCGGGCATTTCCCGTTCCACAGCCGTAAACTTGAGCATCTTCTGGCCAGCCATGCGGACTCCTCCCGAAATTCAAAGCGAGCCGCCTTTTAAAACGCGCATTGGCAAATGAAAAGGCAGTACTACTGACCTATATAGCAAAAACTGAAATCGGCAACCCGTCTGACTGTCATAAATCCTTAATAATTAGGACCGGTTCGTGACCTATATCCCCTCTTCCCCCTGAATCTCAACGGTTTAGGTTGCGGGCAGCGAATCAACCAAGCGGCCAGCATGTCCACTTTCAATCTTCTTCTGATCGCATTGATCCAGGGCCTGACCGAGTTTTTGCCGGTTTCCTCATCCGGCCACCTGATCCTGTTGCCGAATCTGTCAGGTTTCGAAGATCAGGGCCAGATCATCGATGTGGCGGCCCATGTGGGCACCTTGATCGCGGTCATCGCCTATTTCTGGGCGGACGTAAAACGCGCTTTCGCCGGTTTCCTGCGCCTGACGCGCGGCAAGGTCGATAACCAGGATGCATTCCTCGCACTCTGCCTGATCATCGCGACCGTGCCCGTGATCATTTTTGGGCTCTTCCTGCAACTCACCGGCCTCGCCGATCAGATGCGCGGCATCGCCCTGATCGGTTGGACGATGATCATCTTCGGCATCATCCTTTATTGGGCCGACCAGACCGGGCCAACCACGAAAACGGCGGAAAAATGGACCCTGAAAGACGCGCTACAGATGGGCGTCTGGCAGGCCATCGCCCTGATCCCCGGCACCTCGCGGTCCGGCATCACGATCACAGCAGGCCGCATGCTGGGCTATACCCGCAGCGACGCCGCGCGTCTGGCAATGCTGATGTCGATCCCAACGATCATCGCCTCCGGCACCTTGATCGGAATCGACGTCGCGGGCACCGCCGATGCCAGCGCCATACGCGATATCGCCCTTGTGATCGCCATGTCCTGTGCAGCTGCCCTGTTGGCCCTGACACTGATGATGCGGCTTCTCAAAACGGTCAGCTTCACGCCTTACGTGATCTACCGGGTTGCTCTCGGCATCGTGCTTTTGTGGGTCGCCTATACCTAGGCCTTGAGGTTCTTAGCCGATTCCTTGATCGCGTCATATTGACCCGAAGGCCGGAACCGCCACAGATAATCCGGCAGCACAGCCTCCATCGCCGTCGGGCGAATGCCGAGATCTTCGAGACCCTTCGCCTCGGCGGACACGACATTATCCACCGCAAGATTGCGCACCTGGTCAGCGGTCACCGGCCCGCGGATCAGTCCAAGCGACAGCGCGCGCGCCAAAGTAAAACCTGCCGCCATCATCCGCGCCGCCCAGAACGGGATATTCATGATCAGACGCCGCCTGCGAATGATCACCAGCATTTGCTGCATCAATTCCCGGAAACTGTTCACATCTGGCCCGCCGAGTTCGTAAATACCGCCCTCAGCCTCACCCAGAACGCCTTTGACCGCAGCCGCTGCCACATCATCGACAAAGACGGGCTGAAAACGCGTATTCGCCCCAACAACGGGCAGGATGGGGCCAAGGCGGCTCATCGCGGCAAAGCGGTTAAAGAACTGATCTTCCGGGCCAAAAATGATGGAGGGGCGCAGGATGACGGCACCCGGCATATGCTGTATGACCCCCGCCTCACCAGCCGCCTTGGTGCGGGAATACTGGCTCGCCGCCTGCGCATCTGCACCGATGGCCGAGACATGCACCATCCGCCCCACACCGAGGGACGCAGCAACCCGCGCAATCCGCTCGGCTCCCTCGGCCTGCACGGCGGCAAAGGTGTTCTTACCCACCTCATCCAGCACGCCGACGCAATTAACCACTGCATCCGACCCATCGGTCACAGCAGCCACGCTCGCATCGTCGCGAATGTTGCAAAAGACGGGCTCCACCTGTCCGACAACACCATAAGGCCGGACGAACATCGCCTCATTCACATTGCGCACCGCGACCCTGACACGCCAGCCCTCCTTGGCCATGCGGCGCGCGATATAGCGCCCGACAAAACCGGAACCGCCAAAAATAGTGACAAGCTGGGACATGGATCAGGCCTCGTTCAATGCTGGGCTTGGTTTATCGCTGCACCTCAGCCCAGACAAGGCGCAAAGCCCGGCTTTTGCACTAGCGCTCGGATTTGACGCGGGAATCGCATTGACAGCGAGATGAACCGCCCTTAAAGCCAGCCCTCACGTGACCTGCCCAGGTGGCGGAATTGGTAGACGCGCCAGCTTCAGGTGCTGGTGTCCGTATGGACGTGGAGGTTCGAGTCCTCTCCTGGGCACCACTCCTTCTCGTAAAGCCTTGTAGTTATAGGCTATTTTCATGGGTCACTCACCCGGACCCCTGTTTGAACCCCCGACCCAGCACAACTGACGTTGCCCCCTGATCCGGGCCGTTCGCGTGTAGAATCCTTTCCTGTTTCTTTCTGTTGATAGGGTTGCGGTCAAGACCGGCTGAGCGGAGCCATTGCGGAGCTCAAGCGAGGCCGGTCGGTTGAAACGTAGCCTTTGGGCAAACTCGGTTGAGGTTGATTAGCGCCGTCAGCATTGAGTCATCGAATTCCGTCTTTTTCTTGATCGCATCAATCTCGTTGAAATGGGTGATAAATCTTGGATCTGTTCTTCGCGCCGAAGGAGGAATTTTAAAGCTCGTTGTAAGTATCCAAATAAAGCTGCCAATCAGAACTGGAATTAACAGAGGGAGTAATTCCGCACCTCCACCATATTCCTGC
Source organism: Cognatiyoonia sp. IB215182 (assembly GCF_033963905.1). Lineage (NCBI taxonomy): Bacteria > Pseudomonadati > Pseudomonadota > Alphaproteobacteria > Rhodobacterales > Paracoccaceae > Cognatiyoonia > Cognatiyoonia sp. IB215182. The sequence continues at coordinate 31,387 of NZ_JAXBMB010000004.1, read as the reverse complement.
ATAGGAAGATGGAGAGCTTTCCAAATTCTAGGGAGGTGAACTTGCTCTTGAAGCGGGTGGTTTGACTTTCGTTTTGAACCAGAACTGAAGCAAAGGTGGAATGGATCAGTCACTTCGAATCGCGAAAGACGGCCTACCCTTCCATAATTGCTAGTACCGAAATCAAAAAGTGGTTGGGATAAAGCGCCTTGTTAGCTTCGCATAGCTGAAGGCGTCACCCCGAACACGCGACGCATCACCACCGTCATATGTGCGTGGTTTGAAAAGCCAGCGTCGAATGCGATGTGCGCCAATGGACGGCGGGTACCGATGATCAGATCCCGCGCGTGTTCTGCCCGCCGGCGCAGGATGAACCGATATGGCGTCTCACCCACCATAGACTTAAACACAGATGAAAACCGCGAGGATGACAAACACGAGGCGTTGGCGAGATCTGCAATAGAAAGCGTCGGGTCGCACAAACGCGCCTCAAGCAAGTCGATGGCACGATCAATCTCCGTCCGTTTTGATCGTCGTGGCCAGGTGTCGATTTCTGCGGTGATGTTTCCGTCCTTGGCCGTCATCTGGGCCAGTCCACGAGTTGCCAGACCCAGCGCGATACCTTCTGCGGTCAGCCGATCTGCTTTCGTATCGGACCATGCCGCGCGCATCAGGTGATGAATACCCGCACGCCCTAGGTCTGCGGCGACGGCATCAGGGCGATAGGAAGTGACATGATTTTGCGGTGACAAAGACAATTCATCAAGTTCACCCCAGCCTGACAGAACGTCATCGGAGACTTCAAGGACCAGACCGGGCAGCGGATTATCCACACGCGCCCAAAAATCGGTTCCTTTGGGATAAAACGCCAGCGTTTCCGCTACAAACCGCTCTTGCGAAATGCGATCCGAGTTGATTGCAATTTCATAAGGCGACGTGCCGAGGTTCACATCAAAGGTCGCCACCGATAACTTCAGGTGAACATCACATCTGCCCGGGGGCAATAGGATCAGGCGAATGCCATCCAGATCAATCTCTTGCGGCATTTCAGGGATACGTGGCGCAGGCTCAGACAGTTGACTGTTCTGGATAATATAAGTCATTGTATCCGTTATGAATACTTTCGGCTTTGGTCTTTCTCATTCATGAAAATATGCGACGGAGTTCTGATCCGCAACACGCTGCGACTAATCGTCGGCCTCAGGTCATAGATGAAGTATGATCCGGTCTTCTGACATCTTTTGACCCATGCCCGGCACACACGCGACTGCCCAAGTCTTCAGCCAAAATGGAACCCGTCCCGTTCAGTCAGATAGGTTTCGAAATAGTCCGAGAACGTCGTGACAAGCGGTGGAAGCGCCTCATACGGCGGGTAAAAGAGTGACAGCCATAAGGGCGGCACCTGCCATTCCGGCAAGACCTGCTCAAGCGTCCCGTCCTGAAGCGCTTTCGAAACGAAAAACTCTGGAAGAACCGCCACACCTACGCCCATTTGCACCATCTCCAATAACATATCGCCACTGTTGCTATTCACCCGCGCACCCGCGTTGACATCCCGGACAATGGCACCCTTCCGAAAGCGCCAGGTTTCGCTGCCACTGCCGCCATAGGACAGGCACAAATGCGGGTCGAGCGCGTCAGGCTGCCCTGGCCTTGCATACCGCTCAAACAAGGACGGTGCAGCGACGGCACACCGGGGCACTTCACATATCTTGCGCCAGATGGTCGATTTGTCCGCGGGCGGATCCGAAATCCGGATGGCCAGATCGCAATCGTCCTCAACCACATCGACCAATCGATCCGTCAGTTGGACGTTCAATGAGATGTTCGGATATGCCAGCCAGAAGCTTTCAATCAGCTTGGGCAGAACACGCAGACCAAATGACATCGGCGCGTTGATGGATAATCGCCCCCGGTGTGGCTGCATATCCCGGTCCAGATCGTCTTTCACCTGATCCAACGCTTCGATCAGGGGACGATAGCGTGCAGCCACAAGCGCCCCTGCAGAGGTGAGCGACACCTGCCGTGTCGTGCGCAGCAAGAGTTGTTGGCCAAGATCGGCCTCAAGCCGCGCCACAATGCGCGTGACTGAGGCTGGTGTCATATGAAGTGACTTTGCGGCGGCAGAAAAACTCTTGCGCGCGGCAACCTCAAGGAAAACGCGAACCGGCTTGATATCCTGCATCACCTATTATTGCGCCAGCGACAATAGATTATGCAAGTTCATTATTATTCATATCCCCAATTAAGGCCCCATCTTTGCTGTCATCGGAACACGGCACGCAGGAGGCCATCATGAAAAAGCACATAAAAGGATTGCATCACGTCACATCAATGGCGGCCGACGCGCAGGTGAACAACGCGTTTTTTACACAAACGCTCGGATTGCGCCGTGTGAAGAAAACCGTCAATTTCGATGATCCTGGGACCTATCACCTTTATTACGGCGATAAGACAGGTACCCCCGGCTCAGTCATGACGTATTTCCCCTTTGGTCAGATGCCCAAGGGCAAACGCGGCAATGGCGAGGTCGGCGTCACCGAATTTGCGGTCGCAAAAGACACGCTTGGATTTTGGCAGGACAGACTGTCGGAACAAGGTGTCACGGGCCTGTCTCGCAGTACCTTTCTTGGTGAGAACAGGCTGGCATTCGACGGCTCCGACGGCGACGGATTTGCCTTGGTCGAGACAGAGCGGTCCGGCCGGACTGCATGGACATCTGCCGGTGTGGACGAAGAGACGGGCATCCTTGGTTTTCACGGCGCGCGCTTTAGGCTGAATGATGCTGCGGCGACGGCCGAACTTCTGACCTTCATGGGATATGAAAAGGACGAAACCGACGGCAATGTCACGCGCTACCGGATTGAGGATGGCAATGCCGCCCGAACCATCGATCTGGAAGAACTTCCCGGCGCCAGCAGTGCCTATCAAGGCGCAGGATCGGTCCATCATATTGCCTTTGCGGTCGAAAACCGCGCTGCACAGGATGAGATGCGCAAGGCGCTTTTGGACACCGGTTATCAGGTCACGCCTGTGATCGACCGGGATTACTTCCATGCGATCTATTTCCGCACGCCCGGCGGCATTCTGTTTGAAATCGCCACGAATGAACCCGGTTTTGACCGGGATGAGGACACTGCACATCTGGGCGAGGCACTGAAACTGCCCGCCATGTATCAACCCTATCGCTCGCGGATTGAAAGCGCGTTGCCGGTCCTGGCTCAAAGGAGATAACACCATGTCACGCGAGAATTACCACACGCGTATGCAGGCCCCGTCGGGAAATGCGCCATTAATCTTTGCCTTGCACGGCACAGGCGGGGATGAGCATCAGTTCTTTGCGTTTGCACAAGGCCTCGTGCCGGGTGCGGGCGTGATATCACCCCGTGGGGACGTGTCCGAAATGGGCGCTGCGCGGTTCTTTCGCCGGACGGGTGAGGGCGTCTACGATATGGATGACCTCGCCCGGGCGACCGCCAAGATGGCTGCGTTTGTTGAAGACTGGAAAACGGCCTTTCCGGGCAGCCCCGCCTATGCGTTCGGTTATTCGAATGGTGCGAACATTCTGGCCGCGGTTATGATGGCCCGTCCCGACCTCTTCGCGCGGGTCGGTCTGATGCATCCCCTGATCCCCTGGGATCCCGCACCTGTCCCGGCGTTGGCAAGCACCCGGATACTGATCACCGCCGGCGAACGCGATCCGATCGGGCCGCTGCCACGGACCAAAGCGCTTGCTGACTGGGCGCATGCCCAGGGTGCAAGGGTACGGCTTGTCACCCATGAGGGTGGTCACGAACTGCGCCCCGAAGAGGCGGTTGCCCTGCAAGAGGAGTTTGCCCAGGCGCCGCAGCCCATCGGGGCCTGAACCAGCGAATACGCCTAATCTTTTTTACAATCCTCTCATCCGCTTGATCGCGGGTGAGACCGACACATCGTGCAAATGAACACGTCGCAAAAACCCGCTCGAAGGAGGTTCTTTCATGTCCAGACCTGATCAACCAAAGGCCGGAAACAAAGGGCCGCACGCGGCCCGGGCAGATGCACAATGAGTTGGATGCCTTATCTGCTGTCGCTTGCTGCGGGCATTGCTGTCGGCGTTCTTTACGGGCTTGTTTCCGTCCGGTCGCCTGCACCACCGATCATCGCGCTTCTTGGATTGCTCGGCATGCTGGCTGGTGAGGCCGCTGTGCAGTGGCTGCGCGGTCATCCCGGTGCCGTGACAGAGGCCCTTCACCTCAAATCCTTCTCAGTGGCCAGCCGCCATGATGAAGACCAAAACCCGAAAACCTGACCCCACTATCGGAGATACGACCCATGTCAAAAACAGAAGTTCTCACACCTGACAACAGCCAGCTGATCTTTATCGATCATCAGCCGCAGATGGCATTTGGTGTCCAATCCATTGATCGCCAGACGCTCAAGAACAACACCGTGGCGCTGGCCAAAGCTGGCAAGATTTTCAACATTCCGACCATCATCACCACCGTCGAAACCGAGAGCTTTTCGGGTCATACCTACCCAGAGCTTCTGGATGTTCAGCCGGACGCGCCGTTGTTGGAGCGGACCTCGATGAACTCTTGGGATGACCAGAAAGTGCGTGATGCGCTTGCCAAGGGTGCCGCTGAAGGCCGTAAGAAAATCGTCGTGTCCGGCCTGTGGACTGAGGTTTGTAACCTGACCTTTGCGCTGAGTGCGATGAACGACACCGATTATGAAATCTACATGGTCGCTGACGCCTCGGGCGGGACATCTCTTGATGCCCACAACTATGCGATGGACCGCATGGTACAGGCTGGTGTTATCCCGGTGACCTGGCAGCAGGTGCTTCTGGAATGGCAACGCGACTGGGCGCGCAAGGAGACCTATGATGCCGTGATCGCCCTCGTGCAGGAGCATTCGGGCGCCTACGGCATGGGTGTCGACTACGCCTATACGATGGTTCACAAGGCCCCCGCCCGGACCAAGCACACCGGCGAGACGCAGGCGCCTGTTCCTGCCGACACGCCCGTCGCAGCTGAATAAAAACAACAAAGGTCGCGCCCGTCGACAGGGCGCGACCTTCCCCAAAAAACCACCTAGATGATGGAGGACGGCACCGATGGCCGACACGATTCTGTATAACGGGAAGATCACCACGATGGACCCCGAAAGGCCGGAAGCGACGGCTGTGGCCTTGAAAGACGGGCTGATCGCAGAGGTCGGCTCGGACACCGATATCCTGCGCCTGAAAGGGGCTGAGACCAAGGTCATCGACCTTGGCGGCCAGCGGGTGATCCCGGGCCTGATCGATAGCCACACTCATATCATCCGGCAGGGCAACAATTTCGCCATGGAGCTGCGGTGGGATCATGTCCCGTCGCTGGCGGACGGTCTGCGTATGCTCAAGGAACAGGCGCAGCGGACGCCTGCAGGGCAATGGATTCGCGTTGTGGGCGGCTGGTCCGCCGATCAGTTCGCCGAAAAACGCCTGCCCACGCTGGACGAGATCAACGCGGTCGCCCCTGATGTGCCGGTCTACGTCCTCCACCTCTATGACCGCGCCTGGCTGAACAAGGCCGCGTTGCGCGCGCTTGGCATCGACAAGCATTTCTACGAACCCTTCGTGTCCGGCCGTCTGGAACGTGACGATCAGGGCAATCCAACGGGTCTTGCCATGGCGCGCCCGAACGCGCAGCCGCTTTACGCGCTGCTCGACATGGCGCCAAAGCTTGACTTTGAGCAGCAGGTGACATCGACCAAGCACTATTTCCGAGCGCTCAATGGCCTCGGCCTGACGTCAGCGCTTGACTGCGCAGGCGGGTTCCTGAACTACCCGGATGATTACGGCGTCATTACCGAACTCAACAAGCGCGGCGAGCAGACGGTGCGCATCGGCTATCAGCTTTTTGCGCAGCGCCCGATGTTCGAATTGGACGACTTCAAGCGCTGGAATGACATCGTGAAACCCGACGAAGGTGACGATTACCTCAAATGCGTCGGCGCGGGCGAGATGCTGGTGGCGTCAGCCTATGATTTTGAGGATTTCAGCTATCCACGCCCTGAACTGTCCAAACGAATGGAGGGCGACCTGCGCCCGGTGCTTGAATTCCTGTTCGAAAACCGTTGGCCGATCCGGTTCCACTGTACCTACGAGGAGAGCGCGCATCGGTTGCTGAGCGTCGTTGAAGAGGTCGGGCGCGACAAGGGCCTGGAAGAACTGAACTGGATCTTCGATCACGGCGAAACGGTTAGCGAGGCGACGATGGAGTGGGTTGCCCGTCTTGGTGGCGGGATCAGCTACCAGAACCGCATCGCGTTTCAGGCAAGTGCCTATCGCGACCGCTATGGTGAGGATGCGCTGCACGACGTGATGCCGGTCAAGAAGATGATGGCCGCAGGCACGCCGCTTGCCGCCGGGACGGACGCAACACGGGTCAGCTCTTACAATCCATGGCTGGCCATCCATTGGGCTGTGTCCGGGAAGGGTCGTGGCGGCGATGTTATCTGGCAGGCGAATAACAGGCTCAGCCGCGAAGACGCCTTGCGCCACTGGACGGCGGCGGGTGCCTGGTTCAGCCGCGAACAGGGCAAGAAGGGCCAGATCAAGGCTGGTCAATTCGCCGATTTGGCAGTGCTGGATCGCGATTACTTTGCGATCTCCGAAGATGACATCGTCAATGTCGAAGCTGACCTGACCTTTACCGGCGGCAAGATCGTACATGCCAAGGGCAACTTTGCCGATCTCGCGCCAGCGCCACTTGCCGAATTGCCCGATTGGTCCCCGATCCCGGTTTTTGGCGCCCCTGGCGCGCCCAAGCCGGCGGATGCATTCGCGCCTGCCTGACGCAAAAACAAACCAAGCGGGCCAGCTATGGCCCGCATCAAAAATTTCCAAAGGAACTCCCATGTCAGAGATTACGATTACCCGCACCGACACCGACACCAAGGCCAGCTACACAGCGACCATCGACGGTGTCGAAGGCGCAGGCGAACTGACGCTGTCGAAAGTGTCAGACACCCTGATCATCGCAGATCACACCGCCGTGCCAGACACGATGCGTGGCATGGGCGTTGCCGCAGCCCTGGCCGAACGGCTTTTTGCCGATGCACGCGCGGCCGGCCAGCGGATCGTGCCGCTCTGCCCCTTTGTGCGCGGCTATGCCGATAAAAGGCGAGAGGAGACATCCGATGTCATCCAGTGGTGAAGTAGCGGGCAAACCGGGCGCTTTTTCGCCATTTGGCCACAGGGCTTTTGCGTTGTTATGGATCGCCACGCTGATCTCCAACATCGGCACATGGATGCACGATGTTGGCGCGGGTTGGTTGATGACCACGCTTGATCCGAACCCCGCTGTCGTCACGCTGGTGCAGGCAGCGACAACGCTGCCCATCTTTCTGTTTGCGCTTTTTGCCGGCACCTTGGCCGACCGGCTGGACAAGCGGCGTATGCTGATCACCATCAACGTCATTCTGACAACGGTGATCGCGGCGCTGACCGTGCTGGTCTGGCAAGAATTGATGACACCGCTTTTGCTGATCCTGTTCACATTGGCCATCGGAACTGGTGCCGCGTTCATGGCGCCTGCATGGCAGTCCATTGTCCCGCAACTGGTGCCGCGCGACGTGTTAAAGCCTGCGATCAGCCTGAATTCCATGGGGATCAATATCAGCCGCGCGATCGGCCCGGCTTTGGCGGGCTTGCTGATTGCGAGCGTTGGCCTGGCCGCCCCATTTGCATTGAATGCGGCAAGCCATGTCGTGATCATAGCGGCACTCCTGCTTTGGCGTCCTGCAATCACAACAACGCCACGATACCACGGACCTATTCTGTCTGAAATGGCAACCGGCTTGCGGCATGTGCGGCATAACCCGCCGATGGTGGCCACATTGATCCGCGCGGTGGCATTTTTCATCTTTGCATCGGCCTATTGGTCGCTGTTGCCGCTGATCGCCAGAAACGCGGATGGCGGTGGGTCAGAGCTTTATGGCACGCTGATGGCGCTGATTGGGGTGGGTGCTGTGACCGGCGCTTTGCTCTTGCCAAGGCTGCAAGATGTGCTGTCCTCGGACCAGACCGTGCGGGCAGGCACCATCGGTACTTCGCTATCGCTGGTGGCGATGGCCATCTTTGGAACGCCAACGGCGCTGATGGGGGCGGCATTCCTTGGCGGGCTTAGCTGGATTGCGGTGCTCACCTCCTTCAATGTGTCCGCGCAGATGGCCCTGCCGAATTGGGTACGCGCCCGGGGGCTTGCCGTCTTTCTGATGGGGTTCTTCGGATCGATGGCCCTTGGGTCGGTCTTGTGGGGACAGCTTGCAGCGGCAACAACGCTCTCCGTGGCTTTGCTGACAGCGGCTGCGGGATTGATCCTGGGCATGTTTGCAACGGCCAGATACTCGGTCGGACAGGGTGAAACGCTGGACCTGACTGCGGCGTCGATCTGGCCTCAGGCACCTGACTTGCAGCAAGTCGACAGCATGGATCGTGGCGCCATGGTCAGCGTCGAGTACCGCATCGCCGCTGAAAATACCGATGCCTTTCTTGCAGCGCTTCATGACTTTTCCAAAGAACGTCTGCGAGACGGTGCGTCACGCTGGCATATTCACCAGAATGTCGAAGACCCTGAGATCTGGATCGAGACGTTTCATCTGCCAAGCTGGGCCGAGCATCTTGAGCAGCATGCGCGCGTCACCAAAGCCGATGCTGACCTGCAATCAAGGGTGAAGGCGTTTGACACAAATCCCGACGGCCCTGTTGTACGTCATTTTCTGACACCGCAAAGCAAAGGAGAAGGCTCATGACAACAAAGTTCAACCGGCGGCACATTTTGAAACTGACCATTGGCAGCACTTTCCTTGCGCCATTTGGTTACGCGCAGGATCGCAATTTGATCAGCGAACTGCAGGGCGGCGGCCATGTGATCTATTTTCGGCACGCCGCCACTACGTGGTCGGGCATTGATCGGATTGAATGGCCGCGCGAACGCCAACGCCTTTTGTCGGCAGACGGCATCGCGCAATCCGAACGGATCGGGCAGGCCTTTGCACAGGCGCAGATTCCCGTTGGAGAGGTCATCGCAAGCCCTTTTGCCCGCTGTCGCGACATGGCCGAAATCGCCTTTGGCCGCGTAGAAGAGCGGATGGAGTTGCTTGGCTTGCTGTCCGATGATGCAGGGCGCGCTGCCCGCGTTGCGTATTTGCGGGAGAAGCTGGAAACGCCTCCTGCGGCGGGTCTGAACCGTATCATCGTCGCCCACCGCTCTAACATTGGTGAGGTCGCCAATGTTTCACTTGCTGAGGGAGAGGCCGTCATCACGCGTCCAACCTCAGACGGGTTCGCAATCATCGATCAGTTGATGCCGGACGATTGGCCGGTCGGGTAATCTGCAGCGCGCGAGCCCCTCTCATGCGAAATGTCATGCTCCGTTGATCGAAGTGCCGCGACACCCTATGAAGAGTGTTCAGGCGCCATCGTTGCTGGACGCCCAGACGACGAAGAATGCATTACGCGTGCGACCGTGCGCTGCGTTAGCGAAGACCCAAAACTGATTGACGATTGAGTCCCGCAGACCTCCGGTTCGTGCAGCGCCATGTTTCCCGCCTGCAGCGAATGGCAAGTACGACGGGCCGCCCGCAGCATCGGTGACCTGTTGAGATATCGGCTCTGGGCCGTCTCCTTGTCGCACGATGGGAGCACGCCATCGCCACCTGATGTCTTAGACTGACCTCCGTATACTCTCCGAAAGACCCCTAACGACTGACGGCGAGATTAGCGTAGATGCCCGTCAGATCGACAAAATTGATCGATCTAGCGCAGCATGTGATCCTCCCGCTCATTGAGAGAATTTGATTAGCGACATAGCTCCGATCAAATCGGAGCTTTTTTACGAAGAAGCTAGGGTTCGCCGCCTCGCCTACTGTTTCGATCTGTTACACTACACTTGCATTTCTTGCAATTAACCGCTCGATTATTTCATTTTTTTCGACACAATTGAAACAGAATTGGCTCGGAGAAGAAGTGATCACGACACTTGGCCAGAATTCCTGTGGCCAGTGTCGAAGGTCATCAGGAGTCAGTAAAATGCGACATCTTCAAAGAAAAAATCTGCTTATCGGGACGGCGATGTCCCTTTTGGCGACATCAGTCTGGGCGCAGGATGTGCGTCTGACAGCGCTGGATGGGGATGTGACGATTTCGGGCGAGTTGCTGGCATTCGATGGCAACAGCTACACGATAAGCACCGTTCTGGGCCGGCTGGAACTGGACGCCAGCATGGTGCGCTGTGACGGAGAGGCCTGTCCGGCGGTTACGGCGCAGATTTCTGAATTCCGGATATCGGGCTCACCGACACTGGGTAAGGATCTGATCCCCGGTTTGTTGAGCGCCTATGGCTCCAGCAAGATCGACGCCTTTGCTTCCGTCACCCAATCAAACGGCCAACGCGGCGCCGTGAGTTATGAAGTCATGGACATTGCGGGTGACAAGATTGCGGCGGTCGACATTGGGGTGTCGAACACGACAGACGGTCTTGCAGATCTCTTACAAGGTGAGGCAATGATCGCGCTGGCATCGCGTCCCGCCCGCAACCGTGAAGCCCGCGCGTTTGAGGAGGCGGGGTTTGGCGATATCCGCGCGCCCCAGAACGAACATATCGTGGCCCTTGACGGGCTTTTGCTGGTGACCTCGCCCGACAATCCGGTCCGCGCAATCACCGAACAGAACGCCGCATTGGCCTTTGCCGGACGGATCACCAACTGGGCTGAACTGGGCGGTCGTGACGCACCGATCAACATCTATGTCCGGGACACCGATTCCGGCATTCGCGAAGTTTTCGACAACCTCTTGATGCGGCCAAATGGACTGCAGATTGGCCGCAACGTCACACTGATCCAAAGTGACGAAGTTCTGTCACAGGTCGTGGCGAACGATCCCAATGGCTTGGGCTTTACGAATTTTGCCGATGGCGAAGGGGCCAAGGCGCTAGCTATCGAAGGTGTCTGCGGGCTGCAGACCCCGCCAAACGCCTTTACGATCAAGACCGAGGAATACCCGCTGACCCGCCTGCTTTACATGTACACAGCTGATGAGCGTCTGCCCGTTCATGCCAAAGGCATGCTGGACTATGCGCTGTCCGAGGACGCACAGGCGTTGATTTCCGATGCAGGCTTTATCGACCAGACGATCCGCCAGGCATCGGTGGACAGTCAGGGCCTGCGCGTCGCATCAGCCGTGGTCGCCAACCGCGACTTTTCGACATTCCCGCAACTGCAAGAGATGATGAGCCAGCTCATCAGCTCTGACCGGTTGTCGACAACATTCCGTTTTGAGACCGGCTCCAGCCAGCTTGATGCGCGCGCGCAGGACGACATTGTGCGTCTGGCCAAGCTGCTCAGCAGTGATGCCTATCGCAACACAGAGGCGGTGTTCGTTGGTTTCACAGACTCGGTTGGTGATCCGGAACTGAACCGACAGCTTTCGGAACGCCGTGCTGGGCAGGTGGTACAAGCCCTGCTCGACGAAAACCCGAACCTGCAAGAGAATGTCGCCTTGCGTACTATCGGTTATGGCGAGATTTCCCCACTGGGATGCAACGAGACCAATACTGGCCGCCGGATCAACCGCCGCGTCGAAGTCTGGGTTCGTGATGTCGTTGCCAGAAACTGAATGCGGCGGTCACCCAACTGCACGCAAAACTTCACGGATTTGACATATCAGTGTCGCGATATCCGTCCAGCATCCTTCCAGATGAGGACATAACGATGAAATTTCTACGAAACCTACTGGCTGCGGCGGTGACCGTACTGCCTGCGCCGCTGATGGCAGAGTCGGATGCCTGCGACCCTGGTGAACAGGTCACCCGCTTTAGCCTTGTGACATCTCTTCAGGGCCATCCCAAAGGCGAAGCCGCCCTGGCCTTTGCCGAGCAGGTCAATGAACAGCTTGATGGCATCATGTGCGTCGAGGTCTATGGCAGCAGTGAGCTCTATAATGACGACGATGTATTCCAGGCCATGCTGGACGGCGACGTGCATTTTGCCGCCCCCGGTCTTGCGAAGTTCCAGCCCTATACCGACCAGTTTGAGCTGTTCAATCTACCGTTCCTCTTTGACGGCCCATTGCAGGTCATGGCCTTTCTGGAAACCGACATGGCCCAAAGTCTGACAGCCGGCATCAGCGATGACGGCTTTGTCGGGCTGGGGTATTGGGCCAACGGGATGCGGCAATATTCCGCGTCTGTCCCGATGCGCTTGCCCAGCGATGCCAGTGGTCTGAGTTTCCGTGTGTCCTCCAGTTCGCCGGTCACCGCCGAAGTGCTGCGTAGGATGAATGTGACCCCGGTGAAGCTGTCCTTCAGCAAGGTCTACGATGCGTTGGCCTCGGGTGAGGTGCAGGGCCAGGAAAACACCTGGGCCAATATCCAGACCAAGGAGTTCTATCTCGAACAGGCCGCCGTTACAGAGACAAACCATACCTATATCGGCTATCTGGTGGTCACGTCTCAGGCCTTCCTCGATAGTCTGGATCCCGAAACACGGCAGACCATCATCGACATAATGGACCTGACAACACATGAGCGGAACCGCTTTGCCTTCGAGATCAATCAGGCGCGCCGTCAGGATATTCTGGACGATGACGGGGTGATCATTACCCTGACGCCCGAAGAACTGGCAATCTGGCGGGCGGAGATGCTGCCTGTCTGGGATCAGTTCCGGTCGTCCATTGGCGGTGAGTTGATCGATGCAGCGGTCGAAATCAACGCGACGGTTGATCCGTTCAACTAAGTGCAAGGGCCGCGTTCTGCGAACCCTGCTCCATTTAACGCAGTTGTCGGGTCCTTGGACCCGACATTTTCATTTCAGCGGTCGCCGGGTGGTTCGAGCCCAAGCTCTGCCAGTATTGCCGCCGTATCCGCGCCAAGGTCCCTGGGCGGATCCTGTGGATGATGCGCCGTGTTGCCAATCCGGAAGGGCAAGGTAGGCGCCCGTCCACCCCCTGGCAGATCACAGAAAAACCCCCGCGCCTCAAGTTGTGGCACGGCGACAGCGGCGTCCAGCCCCCGCAGGGCGGCTGCGGCGACACCTGCCTTTCGTAATCGGATTTCCCAGTTTTCCGCCGTATCATTCTGCAAGGCGGTCAGCAGCGCCTGTTCCAGTTCTGCGGCATGGGAAGACCGGCCAGCATCCGTGGCAAAACGCGGGTCATCCAGCCACGCAGCCTGATCTAGCGCTGTAGCAAGTGCATTAAACTGATGAGGTTCGTTGACGCCGAGCGAAAGCAACCCGTCCTTGCAGGGAAAGGTGCCGGATGTGGGACTTCTGGAGTTCGCCGCGTTCCCCCGTGGTTTTGGAACGCGGCCCGTTGCGGTCATGTCTGTGACAGCCGAAGCCATCAGGACCATGGCTGTTTCATACATGGAGACATCGACCAATGTGCCTTGTCCTGTGCGCTCTCGCTGCAGCAGCGCTGCGCAAATGGCGAAGCCTGCGGCCAGTGCTGTGCCGTAGTCCATCACTGGCGCGCCGGCGCGGAGTGGGCCGGTGTCCGCAGTGCCCGTCATGGTCATCAGACCGCTGGCGGCTTGAATATTCACGTCGTAGGCGGGAGCGTTTTCCAATTCGCCGCCACGACCGTAGCCGGTCATCGCGCAATGGATCAGCTTTGGAAACCGTTGGTCGAGGTCTGCGAGGCCAAGCCGCTCCAGCGTCTGCGGCAGATGGTTTTCCACGAGCACGTCGGCTGTAGCCAAGAGCTTGTCCATGGCATGGCCTCCAAAATCGGTTTCGAGATCAAGAACGATAGACCGTTTCCCGGCGGCCTGCGTTTGCCACGCGGTCGAGCGGCCTTCTGAAGCTGCCTCCTTGTCAGTACCGCCGCGCCAGCGCATGGCGTCGCCACGCGGGCTTTCGACCTTGATCACCTCGGCCCCCAGAAGCCCCAGCATATAGCCGCAGGCGGGACCGGCCAGCACATGGGTGAAATCGATCACCCTGTACCCGGCGAGCGGTTGATGTGTCGCGTCTGTGGTCATGCAGCGACGGTGCGTCCCTGTCTGCGTTGCCCGATGATCCGCAGGATGACGACCAGCGCGCCGACAGCGAGGAAGCCGCCCGCGACCGGTTCCTTGAGGAAGATCAGCGCGCCGTCATCGCTGAGCAGGAGCGCCTGGCGGAAGCTTTCTTCCATCGGGCGGGCGAGCACGAAGGCGATGACAAAGGCCGCAGGTGCGAAATCGGTCCGCCGCATAGCATAGCCGATCACGCCGAAGAGAAGCGCGATGGCAACATCCAGAATGGATGCGCGGGCCGAGTAGCTGGCGGCGACTGCTGTGAGAAAGATGAACGGGTAAAGGTAGTTGGGTGGAATGCGCGCGATGGTCTTGCCGATCAGCGGCCCGCCCCAGAACCCCATGATCCCATAGGCGGCGATGCCCAGGAGGCCCGCAGCAAAAAGCGCGAAGACCAGTTCGCGGGATGAGAAGAAATCACCCGTATCGGTGATGATCATGTTACTGTCACTGAACAGAAGCGGGCCGACCTGAATACCGTGGATCAGGAAGACCCCGATCAATACCGCAGCGACGGTTGATCCGGGGACGCCGAGGGTCAAAAGCGGGATCATCGACGGGCCGGAGACGGCGTTATTGGCCGATTCCGGTGCGGCGATCCCCTCAATCACGCCTTTGCCCCATTTGTCCTTGTTGGCCGCACGACGCTTTTCTTCGCCATAGGCGACAAAACAGGCCACCGAGGACCCGAGCCCCGGCATCATCCCGATAAACGATCCCATGACCGATGAGCGGAACATGAGCGGGATGAGGCGCCGCACCTCGGCAAAGCTGAGCCGATCATTCTTGTGTTCATCGGCCAGACCGGCATCGACCAGCGTTTCCTTCCCCATGCGTTCGGCCTGGATGATGATCTCGGAAATCACGAAAACGCCGATCAATAGCGGTACCAGTGACATCCCGTCGCGCATATCCTGCGAACCAAAGGTCAGCCGGGGGGTGTTGGTGATGACGTCGGTTCCGATCAGTGCGACCAGCGCGCCAAGGATGGTGGACAACAGCCCCTTGACGATGGATTTGCCTACCACCGATCCGATAACGACAAAGGCCATGAGGTAGATGGCGAAGTATTCGGTCGGGCCGAAGGTCCGGGTGTATTGGGCGATCCAGACCGCACCGAAGATCAGGATGATTTCACCGGTGTAGTCGCCGAAAACGGAGGCCACGGTCGCTGTGCGCAAGGCGCGGTTTGGTTGCCCGCGTTTTGCCATCGGGTGGCCGTCCATCATGGTGGCCGCACTGGCCGCCGTCCCGGGCGTGTTGAAGAGGATCGCGGCGATAGACCCGCCGTAGCGCCCGGATTTGCCGATCACGTAGAGGAACGCAAGCGCGGGCAGAGGGCCGAGGTAGAATGACAGTGGGAGGAGCATCGCGATGGCCGCACTGGCCGTCAGACCTGGCAGGGCGCCAAAGACGATACCGACGAAGGCTGCCAGAAGGGTGAAGAAGATCGCCTGCGGGTCGCTGAAAAGCATCTGAAAGCCGCCGATCAGGTCTGCAAATGCCTCCATAATCAGGATCCCGGGGTGATCAGGCGCGATAGCCAGCGCAGATCAATCAGTGCACCGCGCGGGTCCAGGAGCCCCATCAGCCCCATGAAGACAAACTGATACACCACACCAGCGGCAAGCGCCGCAAAGATCAGCACCAGCGGGGAGCGCACCCCGAATACCCATAACATCAGCAAAGTGCCAAGGATCATCGCGACCAGGTAACCGGCTGCCCAGAATACAAACGTGGTGACCGCGCCTGCGCCGATAACGGCAAGAACACGGCTGACATCGCTGTTGCGGAAGCCGAAATCGGCCGGCTCCAGTTGCTCGGTCTGCTGGCGGGATCCGAATGCAGAAACGCCGATCAGCGCGCCAAGGCCCATCATCAGGCAGGCAAGGAAGACAGGCACGGCCCTTGGCCCGATTGCCTCGTATGATGCGGGATCAATGCGCCAGGCTTCCACTGCGAAAACGGCACCGACGGTCATGACAGTGGCGGCGACACCAAGGTCGATACGGCTGCGATAATTCATGATATTTCGAACAATCAAAATGTGCCGGGGCCCCGAAGGGCGCCCGGACACCAGGGAGAAATCATTCCTGGGCTTCTGCGATCTCGGCGATGACAGGCGCAAAGGTCTCCATCAGGCGGTTGAGGTTTTCTGTCCCATCTTCGGGGGACAGATGCATCGCGGCAAGGCCGGATCGACCCATGAACCGACCAAAGCCTTCCAGTTCAACCACAGCCTCGACAGCGGCGGAGACATCCCCGACCACTTCATCCGGCAGGCCGACCGGGCCATAAAGGCACATTGGCCCCGTGACGTTCAGCGCATCAAGCCCCTGTTCGGCAAAGGTCGGCACATCGGGATTGGCCGGATCCCGTTCAAGCGATGGGACACCGAGCACCTTGATATCCTCTTCGAATCCTTCAATCAGCTGGTTGCCATTGAAGCTCGCGGTGACGTCATCAGCGACCAGCGCATTGCGCGCGTTTGATCCGCCACGGAACGGCACGACCTGATGGTCGATCCCGTTCGCGTTCATGAACAGATGGCCCACAACCGCATGCATGGTGGCCGCGCCCGAGGTGGACCAGCGCACCGTTTCGCCATTTGCGCGCATCGCCTCAACCCATTCGGCGGCTGTCTGCGCGGGGTGTTCGGTCGGGATGTGCAGACCAGTGACAAGCTGTGTCATGCAACCAAGGTTTACCAACCTTTCGCGGGGATCGAATTCCGCCTCGGGCGTCGACAGGGACGCCCCCGACATGGTGCCGTTGTTGATGATGTAGAGTGTGTACCCGTCGGGATCGGCATCGGCGACGGTTTGCGCCGCCTGCAGGCCGGAACCGCCGGGTTGATTGACGATCACCATCGGCATGCCATTCATGCTCGGCGCCTCAGCGGCAAACGATCCGAAGCCGCGGGCGGATGTATCGGTGCCGCCACCAGCAGAAAAGCCGACAATCAGGCGAATGGGCCGTTCAGGATAGTCTGCGAAAGCTGCAGTTGTCATGGCTGCGATTGCTGTTGAAAGCAAAAAAGTCTTCATTCTTGATACTCCCTTGCAGGCCGCGTCTTGGGTGCGCAATGCCTGATTTTTAGAGGGTTACATGCCACCAACCCATTTACAATTGCTAAGTTTTTGGTTTTTCTTGCGCAAAATGCAAGAAAGGTAGACGGCATGAAACCTGATGCGCTGCGTGCCTTTGAAACAGTGGTTGAGCTTGGCTCATTGAATGCGGCGGCGCGGGTTCTGAACCTTTCTGAACCGGCGCTGTCACGCAAAATCGCAGCGCTGGAGGCAGAGCTCGACCTTGTTCTTTTTGATCGGTCGCGGCGCCAATTGCGTCCAACCGAGACTGGACGTGCCTTCCTGCAAGAGGTGCAACCGATCCTCTCCGGGCTTCGGCGCATCACCGATTTCGCCGATGAGATCCGCGCCGGTGCGCGGCGGCGATTGCGGCTGATTTCGATGCCACGTCTCAGCACGGCGATCACCGGCCCGGTCATCGCTGCATTCAAGAAGGCGCATCCCGACGTGGCGCTTTCGGTCGACATTCAGCCGCGACGCTTGCTGGAAACCTGGATCACCGGGCAGCGCTTTGATCTGGGCCTGTCAACGCTGCCGGCGCAGCACCCGGACATCGATACACGGCTCCTATTTGAGTTGCCCGCCGTTGCTGTCTTGCCGGTTGGTCACCGGCTGGCGGGCGCGACCGCCTTGACGGTAGAGGATCTGGCCGATGACCCATTCATTGCGCTGACCGTCGGCACGGCGTTGCGGCGGCAGGTCGAAGCAATCTTCGGTCATGCCAATGCCGTTCTGAAACCTGCGGTCGAGGTCAGCCAGACCCATCTGGCCTGTCAGCTAGTATCACTTGGTGCGGGCGTGACGATCTGTGATCCGATGGTGCCGACCGGTTTTCCGGGCCGCCTGGCGGTTGTGCCCATCACGCCATGGTATCCGATGGCCTTTGGGATGCACTTCCTGCGCGGGCGTCCCAGCAGCCCGGAAGCAAAGGCGTTGGAAGCGATTGTGCGTGAACGCGCTGACGCTTTTCTGGAGGAGACGGGGTTCACCCAATGATCGCGATCCGAAAAAAGTTCAACCCGCCGAAGATTGTAAGAACATCAATGGCGATCTGATGCCGCGCATCGCCCATGCCGCGCAACAGCTTTTGCCCCACCCAGTTGCCGGGTAGCGTTGCCAGACCGCACAGGACACCCAGCGCAAACCAACCGTCGCCCAAAAGGTCAGCCGAGCCATAAACGCTCGTCCGGGTGATGTTCATGGTCAGCGCGATGGCCGCCAGCGTCCCCACGAATTCCCGCCGGTTCAGCCCGTGGCCCGTCAGAAACGGGATCAGGAGCATGCCCGCCCCGATCGATGCGCCGGATGCAAGGCCATAGACACTCCCCGCGCCCATCAGTGACCGCCGCCCGGCCTTGATCTGTCGCCGTGCCGCCCAGTGGCGCAGCGGGACCGAGGCGAGAATGGTCGTGCCCAAAATGATGGCGATGACCGTCGCATTCAGAAAGACATAGATCGTGGCGGCGATGACGACGCCGGGAATTGTTGTCAGCATCACCGCGCGATAGGCGCCCCAGTGTAGCGCGTCGCGGTTAAAGAACACCCGCGCCACGCCGCTGATCGTCAGCGCCACCGCAAGAACCGGCACGGTCGCGACCACACTGATCAGCGGCGCGAGGATGATCGCCATCAGAAAACCGCCCCCAATACCGGTCGCCCCGTGGATTGCCGATGTCACAAATGCCGCGGCTAAAACCGCCGACAGGATCACCGGATCAAGGGCAAGGATGGCCGTCAGATCCATCGCGCGGCCTTCTGTTTGGCCGCGGGTCTTTGGTCAAGCCACATCATAGATCAGCCGCAGCCGGGCGCGGTGGGCGGCGCGGATGTGGGCGCGGGCCGCTTCCTCAGCGGCATCGGCATCACGGGCGGCGATGGCTGACAGGATCGCCTGATGTTCGGTGCGCGCGGCGTCGATCCGGCCTTTCATGGCGAGTGTCGTTGGCCCCAGCAATGTCAGCGCACTTGCGATCCCGTCCATCGCGGACAGAAGAAAGCGGTTATGTGCCGCCTGTCCGATGGCGCCGTGAAAGATCGCGTTGCGGCGGCTGGCCTCTGCCGCGTCCAGATCATCACTTTCGGGCGGCTGCGTGGCCAGCACCTCTTCCAGCGCTTCGATCTCGGTCTCTGACGCGTGCTGGGCGGCCAGCCTCGCGGCTGTCCCCTCCAACACCTCGCGGATTGTATAAAGTTCGGTGATCGAGCTTTGATCGAGCAGCCGGACAACCGCACCTTTATGCGCGGCATGCTCGACGATCCCGTCCTGTTCCAGCCGCCGGATCGCCTCGCGCACCGGGGTGCGGGACAGGCCCAGATCTTCGGCCAGTTCAACCTCGCGCAGCCGCTCGCCGGGGCGTATCTCGCCGTTCAGGATGCGCGCGCGAAGCTGTTGGTAAGCGGAGGTCGGGGCGGATGTCTTGGTCATGCGCTCAGAATTGATACTTTCTCAGCCCGCCGTCCACCGCAATCATCGTGCCGGTGATGTATGCGGCAAGAGGTGAAGCCAGAAAAACGGCAAGTGCCGCCAATTCCTCGGGCTCGCCGTAGCGGCCCACTGGAATTTCGGTGCGGGATTGTTCGGCGCGGTATTCTGGCGAGTAGTTCCGGCGGATCTGGTCGGACATGATCCGGCCTGGGGCGATGCAGTTCACGGTGATCCCGTCATTGCCCACCTCGCGGCTGAGACCCTTGGACCAGGAATGAATACCCGCCTTGGCGCAGAAGGCCCCGTTGACGCCTTCAGGTTCGGATTTGCCGGTGATGTTGATGATCCGGCCCCAGCCTTTGCTCTGCATATCCTTCAGGAAAGCATGGGCGATCTGCCTGGGGCGCGTGAAGTTCAACATGATCGCTTCGTCCCATTGTTCTTCGGTCGCGTCCTTGCCGAAGGGGCGGGATCCGCCTGCATTGTTGACGAGGATATCGATATGGCCGAGCGTTTGCTTCGCGCCATCGTAAATCGTTTGTGCGACCGCATCATCATAAAGGTCGGCGATCATTGTGTGCGCCTCGCCACCTGCGGCGGTGATCTCGGCCTTGGCGCTGGCCAGTGTCTCTTCATTCCGGCCTGTCAGCAGGACGCGCGTTCCCTCATCCGCCAGCATGCGGCCAATGGCCCGGCCTATCCCCGCATTGCCGCCCGTCACCACAGCGGCCTTGCCGCGCAAATCCAGATCCATCGACTCTCTCCGTTGCATTAAATTGCATACATCTGTATCCAATCTGAGAATCGCTGACAAGGAGCCACCCGCATGAATCTGTCCGAAGCCACGGTACGTGTGCTGCAAGCTGCTGGAACCAAAACCATTTTTGGGTATCCGGGCGATCCTTCGGTTGGTTTTCTGGAGGCGTGCCGCACCGAGGGGACAGAGTTCATTCTAGCCCGGCGTGAAGGCACTGCCGGGCTGATGGCCGAGGCCTGGGGTATGCTGACAGGACGTCCGGGGGCGGTACTTTCGACGCTTGGACCGGGCTCCACCAACCTTGTGAATGCGGTGGCTAATGCGCATCTGGACCGCGTGCCGATGGTAGCTATTTCGGGCCAGATCGACACGCAGCGGGTGGCGACATTTACCCATCAGGTGGTTGACCAACGCGCGCTGTTTGCACCCGTCGCAAAATGGGCGGCCGACCTGGCGCCCAACGCCGCCGACCCGGTTTTGCGCCGCGCGCTGCGTCTGGCAATGGCCCCGCGCCCCGGCCCGGTACACCTGACAATGCATGCCGATCATGTCACCGCAGAGGTCGAGGGCGACATTACCCCACCGCCATTGCAGGCCATGACCATGGCGCAGCTTGTCCATGCAGGCACCCCGCCTTCTGCAATGATTGCCAAGGCCAAACGCCCGATCATCCTATTCGGGATTTCCGCCATGCAGGAAGCTGCAGGCGCCGAGATCACTGGGCTTGCCGACCGGATCGGTGCCGCGATTGTCGCCGCCCCGATGGCCAAGGGGACGGTTGATGAAAACCATCCCCGCTTTGCCGGAACGCTCGACATGGCCTGTCAGGCGGTGATGTGGGAGTTTATGCAATCTGCCGATCTGGTGATCTGCGCTGGCTTCGACCCTGTGGAGTTGATCAAACCATGGTCCGTCAAGGCGCCTGTGCTGCATATCGATCAGGTGCCCAATATCGATCAGGTCTATGCCGCCGAGACCGAGATTGTCGGGCCGATCCGGCAAGCCCTTTCCATGCTGACGGATGCAGCCGAAGAAGCACCCGGCTGGCCCGAGGCCGATATCGCCGCCCATCGTGACAGGCTTGCTGCCGCCTTTGATGATGGTCGCGTGAGCGGCACGCTGAACCCGTCCGACGTGATCCGCATCGCACGGGATGTGCTGCCTGCCGATGCGATTGCCAGTGTCGATGTGGGATCGCACAAGCTGCTGGTCGGGCAGGGCTGGCGACCATCCGCGCCACGCCGGTTCCTGATGACAAACGGGCTGAGTTCCATGGGGTTCAGCCTGCCTGCCGGGATCGCGGCGAAGCATCTGCATCGTGATGCGCCGGTTGTGTCATTCACCGGTGACGGGGGTTTGGCCATGGTGCAGGGTGAGCTGCGCCTTGCCGCCACTTTGAAACTTGGGCTGAAGGTCCTTGTCTTTGTCGATAACTCCCTGAACCGGATCGAGTTGAAACAGATGGCCAAGCAGGTTCCATCCACCGGCACGATCATCGAAGAGACGGCCATCGAAACGCTCGCCGCCTCAATGGGCTGCAATGGTGTGATGGCCGATACTGAAACCGCGCTGGCCGATGCGCTGGCCGCTGATCCGGGCGATACGCCGCTTGTCATTGGCGCGCGGATCGACCCCGCCCAATACGCCGCGCAGTTCTGATGCAGATTGCGAGCCTGATCAACGGTGACTGGCGCGGCGATGGCACCGCCATCCCCGTGTTGGACAAATATCACTTGACGGAGGCGTTGGCGCTGCCCGCCGCGACCGACCGCGATGTCACCGACGCGATCGATGCCGCAGCGGCTTACAAACCTTTGCCACCGCCGGAACGGGCCGCCTGCCTGCGCCGGGCGGCGGACCTGATTGCTGCCTGCCGCGAGTTGATCCGGAAATCCATGGTGGTCGAGGCCGGTTTCACGCTGAAGGATGCCGATGGCGAGATTGACCGCGCGCTGGCCACCCTGCGCCTGTCGGCGGAAGAGGCGACGCGCATCACCGGCCACATGGTCCCCTTCGACGGGGCCATCGCCGGGCGCATAGGATTTACCATCCGCGTCCCGGTCGGCATCGTCGCGGCCATCACCCCCTTCAACGCCCCGCTGAACACGCCCTGTCACAAGGTTGGTCCCGCGCTGGCTGCCGGGAATGCGGTGATCCTGAAGCCCTCGGAAAAGACGCCAAGTGCTGCGGTCTATCTGGCGGAGGCGTTGTTGGATGCGGGCTTTCCTCCAAGCGCGGTCCAGGTGGTGCAGGGTGGTCCCGACGTGGCCAAGGCGCTGCTCGCCGATCAGCGCCCTGCCTTTTACGCGTTCACCGGTTCCACGAATGTGGGCGCTGCCATTCATGCAGCTGCCGGGCTGCGGCGCACGCAGATGGAACTGGGTTCCATTGCTTCCACCATCGTCCTTGGTGACGCTGACCTTGACTTTGCCGCCCGGAAATGTGCCGCCGCCAGCTTTCGGAAGGCGGGGCAGGTCTGCACCTCGATCCAGACGCTTTATGTGGCAGAGGACGTGCATCAGGAATTTCTCGACGGCTACATCACCGCCGCGTCGGGCCTGAAACCCGGCGACCCCAGCGATCCCTCCATCAATGTCGGCCCCATGATCTCGGTCGCCGCCGCCGAACGTGTCGGCACAATGGTCGAGGGCGCCGACATCCTGATTGGCGGCACGCGCGACGGCGCGGTGATGTCCCCCACCATCATCGCCAATCCGACCGACACCTATCTGGGGCAAGAGGCGTTCGGTCCTGTCGCCGCCGTCATTCCGGTCAAATCCGCAGCCGAGGCTGTCGCCCGGGTCAACGCCACGCCCTATGGTCTGGCCACGGGGCTATTCACCCGCGACATCACCGCCGCGTTTGATGCGGCACGGCAGTTGGACGTGGGCGGCGTGCATATCAACGAAACCTCGTCTTCACGCGTTGACCTGATGCCTTATGGCGGGGTCAAGGCGTCTGGTTTCGGACAGGAAGGCCCGCGCTACGCCATTCGCGAAATGACAGAGGAACGGCTCATCACCGTCTCGGGTCTCACATGACCTATGACGTGCTGATCGCGGGTGGCGGCAATGCGGCCCTGTGTGCCGCCATTTGCGCCGCACGGGAAGGGGCCAAAGTGCTGATCGCCGAGGCAGCGCCGATGGCCATGCGCGGTGGTAACACGCGGCACACGCGCAATTGCCGTGTTGCTCATGATGAGGGGAACGGCATCCTGACCGGCCCCTACCCCGTTGAGGAATATCTGGATGATCTGATGCGGGTCACCAAGGGCAATACCGATCCCGAACTGGCCGAGATGACGCTGCAACGCTCAAAGGAGGTGTGGGATTTCCTTGAGGAACAGGGCGTCCGGTTCCAGCCCTCGCTTGGCGGTACGCTCAGCCTGGGCCGGACCAATGCGTTCTTTCTGGGTGGGGGGCGGTCGATGCTGAACGCGCTGTACCGCACGGCAGAGGATCTGGGGGTCGAAGTACGCTACGAGACGCGCGTCGCTGAAATCCAGGTCGAAGACGGGTTTTTTCTGGGGGCAACATTGGAGGCCGATTGGGAGACGAATGCGCCACGGCGTGACGAGGTGCAAGCGCGGACTTTTGTGGCGGCAGCGGGCGGCTTTGAGTCCAATATCGAATGGCTCAAGGAAGGCTGGGGCGAGGCGGCCGAAAACTTCCTCATTCGGGGCACGCCCTATAACACCGGGGGTGTGCTGCGGCTCATGCTCGATGCCGGGGCCGACCAGATCGGGAGCGTGGATCAGTTCCATTCCGTCGCCATTGACGGGCGTGCGCCGAAATTCGACGGGGGGATTATTACCCGGCTGGATTGCGTGCCCTTCGGCATCGTGCTGAACGAAGACGGTGACCGCTTCTATGACGAAGGTGAGGATTTCTGGCCAAAGCGCTATGCCATCTGGGGGCGGCTGGTCGCCGCACAACCGGGGCAGGTGGGGCATGTTATCATCGATGCGAAATCGGCTGATCTGTTTATGCCCTCCGCCTTTCCGCCTGTCGTGGATGAGACAATCGAAGGGCTCGCCGCGAAAATCGGGCTCGACACCGACCGGGTCAGAAAGACGATCGATGCCTTCAACGCTGCCTGCCAGCCCGGCAGTTTTGACCATACCACGCATGACGATTGCCGTACCGAGGGTCTGGATCCGCCCAAGACCCATTGGGCCCGGCCGATCACGGACCCGCCCTTTCAGGCCTACACCCTGCGCCCCGGCATCACCTTTACCTATATGGGCGTCCGCGTGAACCGCGATGCGCGCGTGCTGTTCGATGGAGCGCCGTCCCCCAACATCTTTGCCACCGGCGAAATCATGGCGGGGAACATCCTGGGCGAGGGGTATCTCGGCGGGCTGGGCATGACCATCGGGACCGTTTTTGGCCGGATCGCCGGGGAACAGGCCGCTAAATCGCTGACTAACAGAAAGGCCGCTGAATGAGCCGCGTTGACCTGCCCAGCCTTGCCACCGCGTCGCAGGACGAGGTCGCCCGGCAGATGACGATCTGCAACGCCTGCCGCTATTGCGAAGGGTTGTGCGCGGTATTCCCGGCTATGGAACTGCGACGTGTGTTCGAAGGGCCGGATGCGGATTACCTCGCCAATCTCTGCCACAATTGCGGGGCCTGCTATTACGATTGCCAATATGCCCCGCCGCATGAGTTTGGTGTGAACGTGCCGCAGGCGATGACCGAACTGCGCGAAGAAAGCTATGCGCGGTTTGCGTGGCCACGAGCCTTGGCACCGATCTTTGCCCGCAACGGGCTTTGGATCGCGCTCATTTCCATGATCTCGGTCGCCGGGTTCATTCTGGGCTTCGCGCTCTGGTCCGATCCGGGCGCGCTGACGGCCAGCGGCAATTTCTATGCGGTCATGCCCCACAACGCGATGGTGGCCCTTTTCGGGCCGATCTTCCTGTTTTCGCTCTTCGCGATGGGGATGAGCGTGCGGCAATTCTGGCAATCCGCCCACATCGGCAACCGCACACCTGTCACGCTCCGCGCGCTCTGGCAGGCGATGCGCGACGCGGGCAAGCTGCGCTATCTCGACGGCGGCGGCATGGGCTGCATGACCCAATCGACACGGCCCGACCGGCACCGGCGGGTGTTCCATCACTTCACCTTCTACGGGTTCCTCCTCTGCTTTGCCTCAACGTCATCGGGCACGATCATGCATTACCTTCTGGACTGGCCGGCGCCCTATGGGTTCTGGACGCCACCAAAGCTCTTGGGCGTGCCGGGCGGTTTGGGTCTGGTCATCGGGGCGGCAGGGCTGATCTGGTACGACCTGAAACGGGATGATGCGCTGCGGCCCAAAGACAAAACCGGTATGGGCCCAGCATTCACATGGACCTTGCTTGCCCTCGGCGCGACGGGCCTCGCACTTTACTGGCTACGGGAGACGCCCGCGATGGGCGTGCTGCTGGCGCTGCATCTGGGCACGGTCTTCGCCTTCTTCCTGACCATGCCCTACGGCAAATTCATGCACGGGCTCTATCGCTTTGCGGCCCTGACCCGACATGCACATGAACAAGCCACGCACACCACCACCATCGCAACGGCGCCAATAGAAGGAAGGACACGCGCATGAATATCACTTTCATCGGATTTTCCGAAGCCGGACCTGCATTTGCCGATGTCATGATCCGTGGCGGCGCAACCGTAACGGCATTCGACCTCCGCTCGCTTGATCCGGAAAAGGCGGCCGACCAGCGCGCGCATACCGCACGTGTCGGTGCCCGCCATTCCGGCAGCATGGCAGCAGCAATCACCAATGCGGATATCGTGATTTCAACGGTAACTGTCAGCGCGGCACTCAGCGTCGCCCATGAAGCCGCCAAGCACCTGAAGCAGAATCAGGTTTTTTGCGACCTCAACTCGGTTTCACCGGAAACGAAATTGGCCATCCGGGATGCGATAGGGCCCTCAGGCGCGTCATTTGTCGAGGCTGTCGCGATGGGCCGAACGGCAGAGGGACGTTTGCCCCCCTTGCTTTTGTCCGGTCAATTCGCGCCTGCGTTGGCGCGTGACCTTGGCAAAGTTGGTGTTGACGTGACAGTGGCAAGCACGGAATGGGGCGCAGCACCCGCCGCAAAACTGCTGCGGTCAGTCGTCGTTAAAGGGTTTGAGGCCGTCTTGTCCGAAGCGCTAGAAGCGGCCGAAAAGACCGGCGCGCGCGAGCCGCTTCTGGCAACCCTCGCGGATTGGTTACCCGGTGTCGATTGGCCGGATTTCAGCAAGTATCATTTGGGGCGTATGCAGAAGCACGGTAGGCGCCGCAGCGCCGAACTGCGCGAATGTGCAGCCTTTCTCGAAACCCTCGAGGTATCGTCGGGCACGACAAAAGGCGCTGCGCAACGCCAGGAAGAGATGGCGTCAGGTCAGAACTTTGTTCGTTGAAAACGAGCAGCAGAAATCCAGTTTTTGGCCCTTGATCACAGGATCCGAACGAATTGGTTTGATGCGTCATCGCAATATGGTCGTAGGATCACACTGCGAATTGGACACTGTTCCTGCAACTTTTTGATAGCTCTGCCTTGGCTAGAAGCGCTTGAACGTAAGTGCGCGACGCAAAGCAAGGCTAGTGTGTCATGCGTTGCACTACACTCGATGGTCGTCTGTTTGGCATGCAACTCATCTCGATAGTGACGACGGTACTCCAGGATTGATGTTGCGACAATTGCTCGCCAAATCGCGTAGACCTGTGCCCGAGGCTGCGGTCATCGCGACGCGAATTGACGAATGCGTTATGATCGAAGCGGGACATGCTGAACTCCTGTGCCTGAGTTCAACCAGTTCGTCAAAGGCGGTTCTGTGCTCCGAAATCGGCCTTACTGCGGTAACGATGGTGGGACCCATTATCACTTTTTGTGTGAGAGTTGCCGTTGGTGCTGTAGCTTTGAATGGCAGCTGCGCGTCCACAGTAACCGTTTAGACCATGAAGGCCAAAAGCGGTTTGCCCAAACATGTTTTGGTTTCAGTGGGCGCTTCTGTCCGACGATGCGACCCTTGTTCCAGGCCGGTCGAAGCGCGCGAATAGCTGGCAGATTTGGTTTTTATGTGACTGATCCTGCGATCCGTCATGCCGTCCCATATCGGCAACCTGAAGTTGACAAATCATCATAACCCAAGAAAGCTACACTGGTCTCGATGTGCATGACGAGCGCAAAGTTCCAAATGCTGCATACCGCAGCAATGACAGGCAAGGCACACTAATCCGCCATTGAAGCACCCGGCCAAGTCAGGTTTCGCCCGAGAACTGTGACGACTATTTCGTTAGTCATCTTAGCGAACTTCCTGTGGGTCTGGGGGTCCCCCCTGCTTCATTCAATCAGCCTTTCAAGGCTTGAGGCGACATCCATGACTGACTTGACGTCGCCGATATCCGTATCTGCCAGCACATTTCCGTCTTCCAGAACAGCCTTGAGAACCGCAAATATTTCGGTCGCGGTTTTCGCGAGTGAGATTTCATCGTTCTTGATGACATTCGCTTCGGCTTTAGCCAAATCAACCGATAGCTTCATCAGGTCAATGCGTTGTGTAACGTTCAGCATTTTTTCTCTCGATTTGCCTTGTTCGACAAAACGATAGGCCAGCGCGAAGGCAAAAATGAGTGAGTCACTGTGAAGTTTGAGGGACCGACAATGCGCCAACAGCATTCAGACCGGTGTGAATACTCTTGGCCATGTCGTCTGGGACCTGCCAAATCTGCAACATTCCATCGACATACCGTCGGGGGTCGCCGACCTTCTGGTGGAAAACAGTAACAAGGTCCTGTATGCCCTCTCCGCCTTTCTGCCGATCAACTTGGCCGAGGCACATCAGGATCAGCATCTCTGATCCATTCCACATGGCCCGACCAACTTGCAGGGCACAAGCAAGTGCGGCCCCATAATTGCCAGTTCGAAAATGCAAAAGACATGTCCCTGCATGATACCAGCCGGGCGGATGGGGGCACAGTTCGATCGCCCGAGCATTCAGGCTGAAGCCCTGTTCCACATCGCCGCGCAGCGCCTCGCAGGCCGCCATGTCAGCCAGCATATCGGCGTAGTTCGGGTTCGCCTTCAGCGCTTTTTGCGCCGCATCGCGATACCCCTCAAACAGACCCAGATGAAAGCGCGTCAGAAACAGGGCATGTTGCCCGGTGGCGTTCAGCGGATCGAGCCTGACCGATTTCTCGGCGGCCTCCAACGCCCGCGTAAGTGGCGGCGGGTCTTGCCGGATATTGAACCCGCCGCGCAACTCATCGCCATAGACGATGGCGAGCATACCCCAGGCGCCAGCATAGTCCGGATCAATCTGAACGGCGCGTTCCAAAAGGTCGCGAACACGCGCGTGTTGTTCCGGCGTCGGATGGCGCCAATACTCGCTAGCCAAAAGCCTGCACTGGTAGGCGTCAAAGGCGTGGGTTTCTGCCTTACGCAGCGCCCTGCCGGTGCGATGGATCACGCCATGTGGATCGGCGATCTCGGTTGCGATGCGGGCGGCGACATCCTCCTGCACGGCGAACAGACTTTCCGCGCTCAGATCACGATCATAGGTCTCCGCAAAAATCTGTTCGCCGGTTTCGGCATCAACCAGCTGCGCCACAACACGCAGGTTGCCATCCCAATGCCGGATGCTGCCTTCGACCAGATAGCGGACCCCCAACTCCTGCCCGACAACGCGCGGATCGCGCGCCCGATCTCTGAAACGATAAGTGACATGGCGCGACAGCACGCTCACCTCGCGGAACCGGCCGATGGCGGCGATTAGCTCTTCCGTCAATCCGCTGGCCAGGTATTCCTGCGCCTTGTCACCGCTCAGATTGTCAAACGGCATAACGGCCAGCGATGTGCGCTTTTCGGGTTTTTTGCCGTCGTCCGCAGACGGACCGGAGTTTGCAGGATCAAACGCGATCTCAAATATCGGTGCATATGATCCGTTCGGGATATGAATGCGGACCGGGTCGTCATGCCCGTCCTGACTGTAGTAAAGATCAAGGCGGGTCCGCAACTTATTGGCCTGAACCCGCACAATGGTATCGATACCGGGGTCAAAATCATCCGGCTTGTCAAAGACATCGACACCCAGCGCGTATCCTTTGAGTTCGTCGGCACGCCCGGCAAGCGCTTCGTTCACCAGATGAGACAAGAACCGTTTCGTGCGTGTGGTGTCGCTAAACTGTGGACTGGCCAGAACACGTTTGAGCTGTTCAGCAACCACTTTGGGGTCGATGGATGTTGTGATGGCCGCTGACACGGGGGCGCCCTCCCTTGCCCGCAAATTCTAGTTCCGGCGCATAGGTTAACGCAAGGTTACCGTGACTCACTTAGGGCAAGCGGCGCGTTCTGGCAGGTTTGCGATGTGGCCCGGAGCTGCGGGTCAACGCAAACATCCAAACCCAACAAAGGAACACGCTATGACCACTTTTTCCGATTTTATCCAGAAAGCCAAAGACGACTACAACCGCGTTGAGGCTGAACTGAAAGCAACCGAACAAAAGATCAAGGACGCGGGCGAAGCGGCCGACACATGGACCAAGGATCAGGCCGCCAAGTTGAAAGCCGATCTTCAGGATGCGAAGCAGAAAGTCACTGATCTGGCTGAGCGGATTGACCGCGAAGGCGAGGAAGCCGTCACCGAAGCGCATAACCAGGCCAAGCGTCACTGGGATGCCCTGCACGCCGCCGTCGCGACCTATCGCGAACATGTCGCCAAAACTGTTGACGCATAAACCACTCAAATGGGGGATAGTAAAATGAAGAGGATTGCATTTGCATGCATCGCGCTGCTGGCGGCATCATCCGCCACAGCCGACACCAATACGCCCATTGCGGGGCAGACCGTGCTGGGGGTTGAGGTGAACGTCGTCACCATCAACGCCAATGGGCACAGCGCCAACAAGTTGCTTGGTGCCGATGTCCACAATGGCGCTGATGAGGTCATCGGATCAGTTCATGACCTGATTGTCGGCGTCGAAGGCGAAGTCAGCCTGGCCATCCTTGAGGTGGGCGGTTTCCTTGGCCTCGGCTCAAAATGGGTCGCCGTGCCAGCCCATCTGTTCGAGGCGGACGCTGACAGCAAAGTCATTTTGGCAGATGCGAGCGAGGCGGCGCTGAAAGCGATGCCGCCCTTCGCCTACGCAAACTGACGCGATCTGGAGGATGAAACCATGACAGTTTCTGAGACGAACGTTGACGGTGTCGATGCTGCTTTCACAGTGACGATGAAGAATATCCAGCCCGACTGGATGATCGCCCTCGGCGTTCTGACCGTTCTCACTGGAATCGTGGCGATCGCCTTCCCGCTTACCTCCACACTTGCGGTCGAACTCCTGACCGGCAGTCTCTTTCTCACTGTCGGCGCGTTCACAACCGTGCACGCCATCATGGACCGCAAGGCCAAGGGCATGTGGTGGGAACTGCTGATTGGCCTCGTGCATATCGTGGCCGGTGTCCTTTTCCTGGCAAACCCTCTTGGCGGCATCTTGGCCCTGACAATTATACTGGGGGCCACGTTTATGGCAGAGGGCATTCTGCGCATCATCATGGCTACGCAGATGGAAAGATCGCGCCATCTATTCCTGCTTATCGCGTCCGGGGCCTTATCGATTCTGCTCGGCATCGTAGTTTTTGGTGGCCTGGCGAATGGAGCTTCGCTCACACTCATTGGTGTTTTGCTCGGGGTCAATTTCATCTTCTCGGGCACGGCCGCAATCGTAATTGGCGTGGCGGGTGCCCAATCAGATAGCGAAGACCTACAAGCATGAGTTCGTAGGAGATAATCGCGCCCGGAAGCAACCTACGCTTCCGGGTGTGGTGCTATTGGCAGGTTTCTTTGAGCCTTGGTCGGCGTGACACGCCGCCCAACAAGTCGCGGGGACCGGACACTGGGATAGCCGCAGTGATGGGCAACAAAGTCAGCTGACCGACCGGCCCGGTCCGAAAACAAAGGTCCGCTCAGGGCTGGCTGGGGTCGTTGACAGAGCCCAAACATGGGTCATCTTGCTGCGGACCTTCCATGGCACCGTCGCATGTCGACTTTGAGCCAAATTTCAGAATGCAGCGGTGTGCGCAATTCTCAAAGATGCGCAGAGAGGGAGTTTT